>NZ_CP157794.1:3538500-4235500 GCF_040111675.1 Salinarimonas sp.
GTGGCTTTCTACCAGCGCTCGGGCTTCACGGCCACCAAGCGCGCCGTCGAGATCCACGACGATCCGCGGCTCGCCGGGATGCTGCCGCGGGACGCGCGCGTCGACGCCTGGCCGGTGATCGATCCGAGCGCGTGAGGCGCGTCAATAGGGCCGCGCCGCGCGCGACAGGGCCACCGCGTCGAGGGTCGCCTGCTCGCGGGCGTTCGCCGCCGAGCGCTCGGCGCCGCGCTCGCGGTCGTCGAGCACCTCGACCTTCTTGAGATCCTCGAAGGCCTCGGCGAGCTGTCCTTGCGCGTCGTCGAGCTGGACCTTCAGGTCCTCGGCCGAGCGGCGCAGGTTGTCGCGGCGCTGCGCGGCGGCCTTGGCGTAGGTCGGATAGGCGAAGTGCGCGGTATCGGAGATGCCGGCCTTCTGCTCCTCGGCCGCGATCTCCCGCTCGAGCTCGGCGGCCATGCGCTCGAAATCCGCCATCATCATCTCGATCTGAGCGACCTTGCGGCGCTTCTCGTCGAGCTGAAAGCGCTTCAAACGGATGAGCGTCTCACGCGACTTCATCGCTTGCATTCTCCAGGGGACGACTATCCTCGCGGAGCGTCGAGCAGCTCCGCGAGACGGCGGTAACCATCGCCGATGGAGGTTGACTCTTCCTTACCCTGACCGAGAAACCCTTCCAGATCGGGATTGAGCGCGATCGCCTCGTCGACTTCCGGAGAGGAACCGGGCCGATACGCGCCCAATCGGATCAATTCCTCCATATCGGCATAGGTCGCCATCACCTGCCGCGCGCGCTGCACGTGCCGCAGGTAGGCCGGATCGCAGGACCGCGGCATGGTGCGCGAGACGCTCTTCAGCACGTTGATCGCCGGGTAGCGCCCGCGCTCGGCGATGGCGCGCTCCATCACCACGTGTCCGTCGAGGATGCCGCGCACGGCGTCGGCCACGGGCTCGTTGTGGTCGTCGCCCTCGACCAGCACGGTGAACAGGCCCGTGATGACGCCCGCGCCGGCGCCGGGCCCGGCGCGCTCGAGCAGCCGCGGCAACTCGGAGAAGACGGTGGGCGTGTAGCCCTTGGCGGTGGGCGGCTCCCCCGCGGCGAGCCCGATGTCGCGCTGGGCCATGGCGAAGCGCGTCACCGAATCGATCATGCACAGCACGGAGCGGCCGGCGTCGCGGAAATATTCGGAGAGCGCGAGGGTGAGGTAGGCCGCGTTGCGGCGCATCAGCGCCGGCTCGTCCGAGGTGGCGACCACGACGACCGAGCGCGCGAGGCCCTCCTCGCCCAGATCGTCCTGCAGGAATTCCTGGACCTCGCGCCCGCGCTCGCCGACGAGGCCGATCACCGCGACGTCGGAGGCGGCGTTGCGCGCGAGCATCGAGAGCAGCACCGACTTGCCGACGCCCGAGCCCGCGAAGATGCCGAGCCGCTGGCCCTGGCAGCAGGTGAGGAAGGTGTTGAGCGCCCGCACCCCGAGATCGAGCGGCGGGCCGACGCGGCGACGGGCGTGGGCCGGCGGCGGCTCGTTGCGGAAGGGCTGGAAGACCTCGCCCGTCTGCAGCGGGCCCTTGCCGTCGATGGGACGGCCCAGCGCGTCGACCACGCGCCCGAGCCAGGCGGAGGAGGGGCGCACGCCCCCCGCCGCGGCGCGGACGTAGGCGGGGCAACCCCGGCGCACGCCCTCCAGCACGCCGAAAGGCATGGCGAGCGCCTTGTCGCCGGAGAAGCCGATCACCTCGCAGGGCACCCGCGCGCCCGCGGCGATCTCGATCTCGAGCCGCCCGCCGAGCGTCATCGCCGCCACCGGGCCGGCGATCTCGACAAGCAGGCCGCGCACGGCGGCGACGCGGCCGTAGAGCGAGACCGGCTCGACCGATTCGAGCGCTTTGAGGGCCGATTCGAGGCGTGTCGGGGATCCGGAGGGTTCGTTCAACGGCGTCAACCTTCTGTTTACCCGCTTCGTTAAGACTGGAACATGCCGAGATTAAGCCTGTCCGGGCGATCGGCGCCAGTGCGAGTCGCGAGAGTCGCTTACGGCAGTTTCTTCACACGCGACGTGAGCTGAATGGAGCACTGAATCGAACGCTGACTCAAGGAATTAGGCCGATTCGTGAAGATATTTGCGCGGCCCCCTTGCGCGGGAGAATCAGTTTGTTAACCATTGGGGCGTAGCGTCGCGAGTCGCAAATGGTGGGAGCGCTTCCGGTTCGTCCGGGAGAAGGCGGGATCCCCCGTCAGGGCTCCACAACCAGGCTGGGGATGAAAGGATGCGCGTACTTCTCATCGAAGACGACAGCGCGACGGCGCAGAGCATCGAATTGATGCTCAAGTCCGAGAACTTCAACGTCTATACGACGGATCTCGGCGAGGAGGGCGTCGATCTCGGCAAGCTGTACGATTACGACATCATCCTCCTCGATCTGAACCTGCCGGACATGTCCGGCTACGAGGTGCTCCGGACGCTCCGGGTCGCCAAGGTCAAGACGCCGATCCTGATCCTCTCCGGCCTCGCCGGCATCGAGGACAAGGTGCGCGGTCTCGGCTTCGGGGCGGACGACTACCTGACGAAGCCCTTCCACAAGGACGAGCTCGTCGCCCGCATCCATGCCATCGTCCGGCGTTCGAAGGGCCACGCCCAGTCGGTGATCACCACCGGCGACCTCGTGGTCAATCTCGACACCAAGACGGTGGAGGTCGCGGGCGCCCGGGTGCACCTGACGGGCAAGGAGTACCAGATGCTGGAGCTCCTCTCTCTGCGCAAGGGCACCACGCTGACCAAGGAGATGTTCCTCAATCATCTCTACGGCGGCATGGACGAGCCCGAGCTGAAGATCATCGACGTCTTCATCTGCAAGCTGCGCAAGAAGCTCGCCAACGCGAGCCAGGGCAAGAACTACATCGAGACGGTCTGGGGCCGTGGCTACGTGCTGCGCGAGCCCGAGACCGCCGAGGACCGCATGGCCGGCTGATCGCCGGCCGGCATCCGCGCCCTCGCCGCCGGCGCCACCCCGGCCCGCCGGTGGGAGGGGGCGCGTATCCGCCGACGCCCGCCCGCGGTGCCCCCGCGCGGCGGGCGTCGGCGCGTTCGGGCCGGGCGCGATGCGGGTCGTGCGCACCCGCGACGTCCGTAGCGGTTGACCTTCGCGCCCGTCCGGGCGAACTCTCCCCCGCGCGGAGACGTTCGACCTCACGATGTTCCGGATAGCCCACCTCACGGACCCCCATGTCGGTCCCCTGCCCCGCCCTCGCCTGCGCGAGCTGCTGAACAAGCGGCTCACGGGCTATTTCAACTGGCACCGCGGGCGCACCAAGGCGCACGACATGGAGCTGCTCGCGCTGCTGGTCTCGGACATGCACGACCAGGAGCCGCATCACATCGCCTGCACGGGCGATGTGGCCAATATCGGCCTCCCCGAGGAATGGTCGACGGCGCGGGTGTTCCTCGAGGGGCTCGGCCCGCCGGACAAGGTCAGCTTCGTGCCCGGAAACCACGACGCCTATATCGAGGGCGCGCTCGCGGGGCTGCTCGCCGTGTGCGGGCCCTGGACGGAGGACGACGGCGGGGCGCTCGGCAAGTTCCCCTACGTGCGTCGGCGCGGGCACGTCGCCCTGGTCGGGCTCTCCTCGGCGATCCCGACCGCGCCTTTCGTGGCGAGCGGCCGTATGGGCAAGCGCCAGATGGAGGCGGCCGAGCGCATCCTCGCGCAGCTCGGCGAGGAGGGGCTGGTGCGGGTCGTGATGATCCACCACCCGCCCCACGTCGCCGGCGCCTCGGCCGGCCGCAACCTCACCGACGCGAAGAAGTTCGAGGCGATGGTCGCACGGGTGGGCGCCGAGCTCGTGCTGCACGGCCACAACCATATCGGCTCGGTGGCGACGATCCCCGGCCCCGACGGGGCGGTCGTCCCGGTGGTGGGCGCGCCCTCCGCCTCCTCGCGCGGCGGCACCATCACCCACCGCGCGGCCTACTACCTCTTCGACATCGACGAGGAGACCGGCAACGGCCCGCGGATCAAGGCCCAGCTGCGCGGCCTGAAGCCGGACGGCTCGATCGGCTTCCTGGAGGAGGTCTCGCTGACGGAGAAGAGCGGCGGCATCCAGGTGCGGCTGCGGCGGGAGAAGCGGGCGCGTTAGGCGAGGCCGTCATGCGTCGTCGTCCTCGCCGCGGGTCAGCGCCATCAGTTCCTCGGTCGTCATCGTCATCTTGTACTGCCCGACGGCGCGGGCGAAGCGGCTCATGTTCGTCTGGCCGTCAGCGCGCTTCATGAGGATGTTGCCGTCCGGTGCGCGCTCGAACACGACCGGGGTCCCCGGCTCGAGGCCGAGCAGGTCGCGAACGGGTTTGGGGAGCCTCACTTGCCCCTTCTTCGTCACGGCAGTCGGCACGGCTGCGTCCTCGTTCCGATAACAGCCGCGTCCACGGCGCGACGCCCCGACCCACAAGCCCCTCCGCACGACCCCGCACCTTGATCCACATCAACGTGCGCTGACAGTGCGATGTGTCAGCTTTTCCTGACAGAACGGTCGGGAGGTCCCCCATGCGCATCATGCTGATCCACCCCAACTACCATTCGGGCGGCGCCGAGATCGCCGGCAACTGGCCGCCCGCCTGGGTCGCGTACATCGCGGGATCGCTGAAGGCCGCGGGCTTCACCGACGTCGTCTTCCTCGACGCCATGACGAACCACCTCTCGGACGAGGAGATCCGGGCCGAGATCGAGAAGGTGAACCCCGACATGGTCGGGACCACCGCCATCACCCCCTCGATCTACAAGGCCGAGCGCACGCTCGAGATCGCCAAGGAGGTGAACCCCGAGATCGTGACGGTCATCGGCGGCGTCCACGCCACCTTCATGTACAAGCAGGTGCTCTCCGAGGCGCCCTGGATCGACGTGGTCGTGCGCGGCGAGGGCGAGGAGATCATCGTCGATCTGTGCACCGCCGTGCTGCAGGGCCGCTGGCCGCAGGACCGCAACTCGATCCGCGGCCTCGCCTTCCGGGACGGCGACCACATCGTCGCGAGCCCGGCCGCGCCCACCGTCAAGAACATCGACGCGATCTCGCCCGACTGGTCGCTGCTCGAATGGGAGAAATACATCTACATCCCGCTCGGCGTGCGCGTCGCGATCCCGAACATGGCGCGCGGCTGCCCCTTCACCTGCACCTTCTGCAGCCAGTGGAAGTTCTGGCGCGACTACCGGGTGCGCGACCCGAAGGCGGTGGTCGACGAGATCGAGAGCCTGGTGCGCGACCACGACGTGGGCTTCTTCATCCTCGCGGACGAGGAGCCGACCATCAACAAGAAGAAGTTCATGGCCTTCTGCCAGGAGCTGATCGACCGCGGCCTCCCCGAGAAGATCAAGTGGGGCATCAACACCCGCGTCACCGACATCCTGCGCGATATCGACGACCTGAAGTTCTACCGCCAGGCCGGGCTCGTCCACGTCTCGCTCGGCACCGAGGCGGCGGCGCAGATGAAGCTCGACCGCTTCAACAAGGAGACCACGATCGAGGACAACCGCCGCGCCATCCAGTCGCTGCGGGACGCCGACATCTTCGTCGAGGCGCAGTTCATCGTCGGCCTCGAGAACGAGACGGCCGAGACGCTGGAGGAGACCTACCGCATGGCGCGGGACTGGGATCCGGACCTCGCCAATTGGTCGATGTACACGCCCTGGCCCTATACGCCGCTCTTCCAGGACCTGGGCGACAAGGTCGAGATCTACGATTTCGACAAGTACAACTTCGTCACCCCGATCATCAAGCCCGACGCCATGGAGCGCGGCGAGCTGCTCGACCGGGTGATGAACAATTACCGCCGCTTCTACATGAAGAAGGCCCTGTTCGATTACCCGTGGAAGGGCAAGGGCTTCCGCCGGCGCTACCTGCTCGGCTGCCTCAAGGCCTTCCTCAAGGCCGGCTTCGCGCGGACCTTCTACGATCTCGGCAAGGTCAACTACTGGGGGCCGCAGTCGAAGGGCAAGGTCGACTTTCACTTCGACGAGACCCGCAAGATCGCGCCCGCCCAGGCGGACGAGTGGCAGGCGGCGGCGGACCGCGCCAAGGCGCACCGCCAGGCCAAGCAGAGCGCGGCCCTGCGCGAGCGCGCCGCCGTCGCCAAGGCGGCCCGGGCGGACGTGCGCGAGGCGCCGCCGGGCGTCGTTGCGGACGCGCCCCGCGAGACCGTGATGGCCTGCGGCGGCGGCAAGCAGCAGATGGAGGAGGACGCCTGAGAGTCCGTCGGCATCCCATGTCGTGCCCGGCCGTCATCCCGGACGGCGAAGCCGATCCGGGACCCATACGCTCGACGTCGTCGCAC
The DNA here is from genome assembly GCF_040111675.1 of Salinarimonas sp. Classification (NCBI taxonomy): domain Bacteria; kingdom Pseudomonadati; phylum Pseudomonadota; class Alphaproteobacteria; order Hyphomicrobiales; family Salinarimonadaceae; genus Salinarimonas; species Salinarimonas sp. The sequence goes on from NZ_CP157794.1 coordinate 3,544,815, forward strand.
GACGGATCACGGTGGATGAATGCCGCGCGATACAGCCTGAAGGCTGCGAAACCAGCGTCGGCGCGTATGGGTCCCGGGTCGCCTTTCGGCGCCCGGGATGACATCGCTCCGAGGCGCCCTCCCCTCCCTCGAACGGAGATCCCACACCGATGAGCGCCACGGCCCTCGTCTCGAACCCGGACGCACCCCCCGCCGCCGCATCCGCGCGAATCGGCCCCAACGCCGTCATCCAGATGCGCGAGGTGATGATCGAGGAGCTCGGCCGGCGCGAGGCCGGCCGGCTCCTCGCCCAGGCCGGCCTGTCGGCCTACGTGTTCGAGCCGCCCGCCGAGATGGTCGACGAGGCGGAGGTCGCCGCCCTCCACCAGACGCTGCGCACGACGCTCGGCGAGACCCGCGCCGGCGCCATGGCCTTCGAGGCCGGGCTGCGCACCGGGCGCTATCTCCTCGCCAACCGCATCCCGGCGCCCGCGCGCGCGGTGCTGACGCTGCTGCCGGCGCCGCTGGCGAGCCGCGTCCTGCTGCAGGCGGTGGCGAAGCATTCCTGGACCTTCGCCGGCTCCGGGCGCTTCGAGGTGCTCTCGACGAACCCGGCGCTCGTGCGCATCACCGACTGCGCGCTGGTGCGCGGCCTCTCTTTGCGCCAGCCGGGCTGCGCCTTCTACACCGGCACCTTCGAGGCGCTGTTCCGCGCCCTCGTCCATCGCGACGCCCGCGCCCGTCAGACGGCCTGCGAGGGCCGCGGCGATCGTGCCTGCCTGTTCGAGATCAGCTGGACCTCTCGCGGTCGCGCCTGATCTCGCGGCGCACCGAGACGAGCTGCCAGATGCCGAAGGCGAGCGGCAGCAGAAGCCAGATCCCGGCCTTGCCGAGCGTGAGGATTTCCGCGCCTGTCATCGGTCGATCCCTCCGTCCTGCGCTCGCCTACGCACGTGCGGGCCGATCCGATCGCCGCCGGCGCGCGCCTGCGACGCCGCGCCGCCGCTCGGCCCTCGTCACCCATCACGGCCGAGGGCGGCGCGGATCATCGCCAGCGCGTCCTCGCTCGCCCATTCGGCCGGGCCCTTCAGCACGGCGAGCTCGCAATTGTTCTCGCCGATGAGGATCGTGGTGGGCAGGCCGACCACGTGGCCCGAGCGCTGGAGGGTCTGCATCAGCGTGCCCTCGTTCTCGGCGTAATAGGCGAGGTCGTCGACGCCGTGCTCCTCGAGCCAGGCGCGGGGGCGGTCGATGTTGCGGGTGTCGACGTTGATCGCGACCACCTCGAACGCCTCGCCGCCGAGCTCCGCCTGGAGCGCGTCGAGGGCGGGCATCTCCTCGCGGCAGGGCGCGCACCAGGTGGCCCAGAGATTCACGAGCACGGTCTTGCCGGAGAAGTCGGCGAGCGTCAGCGGCTCGCCCTCGGGGCCGGCGAAGGCGATCTCCGGCGCGAGCCGGGGCGCGCCGTGCACCGAGACGGCCGCGACCTCGCCCGTGGCGGTGGGCGCGACGCGCGCGAGCGTCTCCTGTGCCGGAATGCAGGCCTCGGCGACCGCTTCGGTGTTGCGGGAGGCGAGCGCGAAAGCTACGACGGCAGCCGCGACGACGACGACCGCGCCGATCAGGGCGGGGCCGCGGCGCGAGCGGGGCTTCTGGGTATCGGGCGTCTCGTCGGTCATCGGATCACGAACTCGAGGGGTTACGCGTGAGCAATCGGATGTGGGGCGGCCGTTTCGAGAGCGGCCCGGCCGAGATCATGGAGGAGATCAACGCCTCCATCGACTTCGACAAGCGGCTCGCGGCCCAGGACATCCGGGGCTCCCTCGCGCATGCGGCCATGCTCGCGGAGACCGGCATCCTGTCGAGAGAGGATGTGGGCGCGATCTCCGACGGGCTCAAGTCGATTCTGCGTGAGATCGAGGCGGGCACGTTCACGTTCTCGCGGGCGCTGGAGGACATCCACATGAACGTGGAGTCTCGCCTGCGCGACCTGATCGGCCCCGCCGCCGGGCGTCTCCACACCGCGCGCTCGCGCAACGACCAGGTCGCGACCGACATGCGGCTGTGGGTGCGCGACACGATCGACGCGCTCGACGCCCAGCTCGCCGATCTCCAGCAGGCGCTGGCGGAGAAGGCGCAAGCCTTCGCCGGGGCGGTAATGCCGGGCTTCACCCATCTGCAATCGGCCCAGCCCGTCACCTTCGGGCACCATTGCCTGGCCTATGTCGAGATGCTCGGGCGCGACCGCGGCCGCTTCGCCGACGCGCGGGCGCGCCTCAACGAGTGCCCGCTCGGCGCGGCGGCGCTCGCCGGCACGTCCTTCCCCATCGACCGCGCCATGACCGCGAAGGCGCTCGGCTTCGACCGACCGACCGCGAATTCCCTCGATTCCGTCTCCGACCGCGATTTCGCGCTGGAGACGCTCTCCGCGGCCGCGATCTGCGCGGTGCATCTCTCCCGCTTCGCGGAGGAGATCACGCTGTGGATGACGCCCCAGTTCGCGTTCGTGAAGCTCTCGGACAAGTTCACGACGGGCTCCTCGATCATGCCGCAGAAGCGCAACCCGGACGCGGCCGAGCTGGTGCGCGGCAAGACCGGGCGCGTGCTCGGGGCGCTGCAGGGGCTGTTCGTCGTGATGAAGGGCCTGCCGCTGACCTATTCGAAGGACATGCAGGAGGACAAGGAGGGTGTCTTCGACGCGCTCCAGACGCTCTCGCTCTGCATCGCCGCCATGGCCGGCATGGTGCGCGACCTGGAGCCGGACACGAAGGCGATGAAGAAGTGGGCCGGCGCCGGCTTCTCCACCGCCACCGACCTCGCCGACTGGCTGGTGCGGGTGCTCGGCCTGCCCTTCCGCGACGCGCATCACGTCACCGGCCGCCTCGTCGGGCTCGCCGCCCAGCGCGGGGTGGGGCTCGAGAAGCTCACGCTCGCCGAGATGCAGGAGGCCGAGCCGCGGATCACCGAGGCGATCTTCGAGGTGCTCGGCGTCGAGAAGTCGGTGAAGAGCCGCGTCAGCTACGGCGGCACCGCGCCCGCCAACGTCAAGCGCCAGGCCAGGCGCTGGCTGACGCAGCTGGCGAAGGAGAAGGAGACGCGGGCGCGCGGCGCGTGACGTGAAAACGGTCGATGCGGCCTGCTGCGCACATGCGAGCGGCGCGTCGTCTTTCCGTCCCTGTAGGGGAAGGTGGCGCCGCGCCGGAGGCGCGTTCCGCGAAGCGGACCCCCCGGTAGCGTCCGGATCGACCGTCCATTTCGGCTTCGCCGAACGCGCGTGCCGCGCGCCCCATCCGTCTCGGCTTCGCCGAGACACCTTCCCCTACAGGGAAGGAGAAGGGGTCGGCGTGGGCCTCGTCACCCCGCCCCGATCTCCCGCACGAAGGTCTCGAGCTTCTCGCGGAAGGCGGGCGTGCCCTCGTCGCGACGGGTGAGGTCGAGCACGGCCCGTGGGGACGGCCCCATGATGCGGGCCATGTCCTCGCCGGCTTCCGGCAGTCCCGCGCCGGCGCAGGTGTAGAGCGTGGCGTAGTCGCGCAGACGCGCCTTGTTCTGCATCAGGAAGGCGCGCGCCGGCGGGCTGATGTGCGAGGCCCAGATCGGCGTGCTGACGACGACGAGGTCGTAGTCTTCGAGCCGCGTATCCATCGGCGCGATCGGCGCCGGCTGCGCGCGGCGCGCGGCGATGATCGCACGAACGAGCCCGATCAGCCCGCGAAAGCGTCCGTCGGCGGGGCGGATCTCGGCGAGATCGGCCCCGATCCGCGCCGCGAGCGCCTCGGCGGCCCGGCGGGTATGGCCGCTGTGCGAGTGATAGGCGACGAGGGTGCGCATGCCGTCCGCCTCCGCGAGCGGTGAAGCTTACGCCCGCAACGCCGGCCATGGCCACCCGGTTCGCCCCTCACGCGGCGGCGCGGTAATCCGGCGCGCTCGCGACATAGCGCCCATAGGCCTCCGCGTTCGGCGGCAGCAGGAAGTTCGCCAGCGGATTGCGCGCGCGGACCCGGCAGCCCATGTCGCCGACGAGCTCGTCGAGATGCCGGAAATGATAGGGCGCCGCGCACAGCCCGCCATAGGCCTGCGCCACGGGCCGCACCTGCCTGCGCCACCTCAGATGCTCCTCGATCGCCGCGTTCATCGCCTCCTTCGTCGGCTGCGGCACGAGCATGCCGTCGACGAAGCGCACCAGCCATTCCGCCGCGATCTCGCTCGTCAGCACGCTGGCGAAGCTCGAGTTGAAGCCGACGAAGCCGAGATCCGGCACGTCCGGATTGACGATCAGACGGTAGAGCCGGAACTGGCCGTCGGGCTCGCGGATCGCGTCGAGCACCGCCTCGGGCAGGTAGGAGACGCCGAGCTTCCAGCCCGTCGCCTGGATAGCGACGTCGACGGGCAGCCGCTCGCCGCCGGTGAGGACGACGTGGCCGTCCTCGTAATGGTCGAAGGTGCCGCGATAGGCGGTGATCCGCCCCTGGTGCAGGAGCTCGAAGAAGCCTTCCGTCGCGACGGGGAGCCCGCAATAGATCGTCTCCTCGATGGGCTTGTCCGGCCGCATGCCGAGCTTCGAGAGCCCGAATTGCCGGTCGAGCAGCGTCTCCAGCGCGCGCCAGTTGGCCCACACCGCGGGCTTGGCGAGCACGTGCGCCGCGCGCCCGGCCGCCGAGAGGCCCCATGAGGGGAACATCCGCTCGGAGGCGCGGGCGTAGAGGATGTGCTTGAAGTTGACCACGTTCCCGAAGCGGTAGGGAATGCGCCAGACCGGCTCGCGATAGACGATCGAGACCGAGCGCGCGCCCTCCTTCGCCGCGCTGACCGCGACGTCGGTGGCGGATTTCGAGAAGCCGAGCACCACGACGTCCTTGTCGCGCACCAGCGCCGGGTCGGTGTACTCGCACGAATGCAGCACCGTTCCGCCCTCGGCCACGAAGTCGTCCTGGCCCGGGTGGGTCGGCATGTTCTTGTCGTTGAACACGCCCGAAGCCACGACGAGGACGTCGCATTCCGTCGTCTCGCTCGCGCCGTCGTCGTCGCGCGTCTCGACGCTCCAGCCGCCGTCCGCATGGCGGTCGGTACGGGTGACCGTGCGGCCGAAGCGGATCAGCGGCAGGAGGCCGTTCTCCTCCGCGAAGCCGCGCAGATACTCGTAGACCTGCCGCCCCGTCGGCCATTCGGGATAGCCCTCCGGCATCGGCCGGCCGGTGTAGCGGTAGAGGTCCTTCGGGCTCTGGGTCTTGATGCCCGGATAGGAGCGTGAGGGCTCCCAGACGCCGCCGAGATCGCCGGCGCGCTCGAAGACGGTCACGGCGTGGCCGCGCCGCATGAAGGCGTTCGCCGCCGCGAGGCCGGACACGCCGGCCCCGACGACGCACACGCGCTTGCGTGTCGCCATGGGATGTCTCCTGGTTTTCACGAGTGGCGGGCGGGCGCGAGATCTCCCCGCAGGGGAGGTCGGCGGCCGAAGGCCGACGGGTGGGGCGATTCGAGGCCCGCCCCTCCGGTCCGCGGCTGCGCCGCGGCCCACCTCCCCTGCGGGGAGATGCCGCCGCGCGGCGCTCTACGCCCTCACTTCATGTTCAGCGGGTCGAAGGCCATCTCTTCCGGCTTGAGGAAGAGCACCTCGCGCATGGCCGACTGGCGCACCACCTCGGCGGGGTCGCCGAGATTGTGGAGGTTGTCGAAGAGCTCGCGCAGGCGCCGGGCCGGGCTCACCCAGAACAGGGCGCGGGCGTTCTGCTGCGTGAGATTGTAGTAGCCGTGCGGGATGCCCATGGGCATGCACACGAGATCGCCGGCATGGGCCTGGTGATGCTCGCCGTCGAGATAGAGGTCGAAGCGGCCCTCGAGCACGAAGATGAACTCGTCCTGCGTCGGGTGGACGTGCGGCGGCACGAAGGTGCCCGGCGGGTCGAGCGTCTCGAAGGAGAAGCAGCTCTGGCCTTCGGTCTTGAGCCAGTAGGTGTGGCCGAGGATCGACCATTCGACCGCGTTCAGTCCCGTGCCGGCCTTGGTGATGCCGGGGCCGGTCATGACGGGGGCCATGTTGGCGGGGGTCTTGTCCATGTTCTCTCCTCCCGTGGCCCCGGGCCGGTGTTCCGGTCCTCGCGAGCCTCGTGTTCCCATGGGGCAGTGAAGCGCGGAACGGAGCGCGCGTCTATCCGCTGGGCGCAGCGACTGTCCGCCGAGCGAAACGCGTGTCCTGACACGAGCCCTGGAGCCTGCTAACCTCCGCCTCGGGATCCCGGAACGGGAGGGAGGCGTCATGGCCGGAAGCCGGCTCGCCGCCTACGCCAAGGTCGACACGCGCGACGTCGACGAGGCCGCCGAGAAGGTCGGCCGGATCTTCTGCGCCCATCGCCTGAGCGCGCTCTCCGGCGCGCGGCGCTTCCATGCCCGCCACGAGAACGCGCCGGTGACGATCGGCAAGCGCCGCGCGGGCTCGATCAACCAGGTCGTCTATGGCGGCGACGTCGCCATCGATCCGGGCTGCCTCGATCGCTTCTTCCTGGTGCAGCTGCCGCTCTCGGGGGCGGCGACGATCCTGTGCGGCCGGCGCGCGACCGAGACCGCCCCAGGCCGCGCCGCCTCGATCCTGTCGCCGACGGAGCCCGTCACCATGCGCTGGTCCGGCTCCTGCGCCCAGCTCATCCTGATGCTCGACCGCACCCATGTGGAGCGCGCCGCCGCGCGCTTCCTCGACCGCGCCGAGGGCCCGGTCGTGTTCGCGCCCTCCCTCGACCTCGAGCGCGGCGTCGGCCCGGCGGTGGCGGCGCAGATGCAGCGGATGGCGGCCTTGGCCGAGGCCGGCGCGCGGGAGCCGCGGCTGATGCCCCGCCTCGGCGAGGTGCTCGACGCCGCCCTCGCGACCCTGCTGTTCGGCCAGCCCTCCGATGCCGGCCTCGCCGAGGCGCCCGTGCCGGAGGCGCCGCCGCGGGCGGTGGCCCGGGCGCTCGCCTTCATCGACGTGCATCTCGCGGAGGGGATCGACAATGCCGCGCTCTGCGCCGAGGCCGGGATCGGCCTGCGGGCGTTGCAGGCGGCCTTTCGCAGGACGCTCGGGCGGTCCATCGGCGAGGTCGTGCGCGAGCGCCGGCTCGACGCGCTGCACGCCCGGCTGAAGGACCCCGCCGAGACCCGCGCCGTCGGCGACCTGATGCTGGATCTGGGCCTCTGGCATCTCGGCCGCGCCGCGGAGGCCTATCGCCGCCGCTTCGGCGAGACGCCCCGCGACACGCGCCGGCGGGGGTGAGCCCTCCCCGTTATCCACACCCGCGCCCCTCCCCTCCCCGGGCCGCCCCTGCTAAACCGGGAGCATGACCGCCGATCCCGCGCTCCTCCGCTCCGCGCCCGCCTCCGCCGCCGCCCGCAAGGCGGCGGGCGCGGAGGATCGGGTCACGCCGATGATGGCGCAGTACGTCGAGATCAAGGCGGCGAACCCGGACTGCCTGCTGTTCTACCGGATGGGGGATTTCTACGAGCTGTTCTTCGAGGACGCCGAGATCGCCTCCCGCGCGCTCGGCATCGTGCTGACGAAGCGCGGCAAGCATCTGGGCCAGGACATCCCGATGTGCGGCGTGCCGATCGAGCGCGCCGACGACTACCTCCAGCGCCTGATCGGCCTCGGCCACCGCGTCGCCGTCTGCGAGCAGATGGAGGACCCGGCGGAGGCGAAGAAGCGCGGCGCCAAGGCGGTCGTGCGCCGCGACGTGGTGCGGCTCGTCACGCCGGGCACGATCACCGAGGAGCGCCTGCTCGAGCCCGCCCGCGCCTCGCTCCTCGTCGCGGTGGCGCGCCGCAAGCTCACCGAGGAGGACTACGTCTACGGCGTCGCGGCGGTGGACATCTCGACGGGCGTCTTCACCGTGGTGGAGACCTCCCGCGGCGGGCTCGGGCCCACGCTGGCGCGGCTCGAGCCCCGCGAGATCGTGCTCCCCGATACGCTCCACGACGACCGCGACCTCGCGCCCGTCTGGCGCGAGACCGGCGCGCCGCTCTACCCGCTGCCGCGCGACGGGCTCGACGCGGCCTCGGCCGAGCGGCGGCTGAAGGAGACCTTCGGCGTCGCGACGCTCGACGCCTTCGGCGCCTTCACCCGCGCCGAGATCGCCGCAGCCGGCACCGTGCTCCTCTATGTCGAGCGCACCCAGATCGGCGCGCGCCCGGCCCTGCGCCCGCCGGCGCGGGAGGACGGGACGGGGGTCCTCGTGGTCGATGCGGCGACGCGGGCCAATCTCGAGCTCACCCGCACGCTCTCGGGCGAGCGCGCGGGCTCCCTGCTCGCCGTCATCGACCGCACGCTCACCCCCGGCGGCGGGCGCCTCCTGGCCGAGCGGCTCTCCGGCCCGCTCACCGACATCGGCGCGATCCGGCGGCGGCAGGACGCGGTGGCGCGCCTCGTGGAGGACGCGATCCTGCGCGATCGCCTGCGCGAGACGCTCGGCGCCGCGCCGGACATGTCCCGCGCGCTGGGGCGGCTCGCGCTGGAGCGCGGCGGCCCGCGCGACCTCGCCGCCGTGCGCGACGGCCTCGCCGCGGCGCGCGGCCTCGCCGAGATCCTGTCGCGCGCCGACGACCTGCCCGACGAGATCGCCGGCGCGCGCGACACGCTCGCCGCCCTCGATCCCGCGGTGGAGGGCCGCCTCGCCGCGACGCTGGCCGCCGACCTGCCGCTCTCGAAGCGCGACGGCGGCTTCATCGCGGAGGGGATCGACGCCGCCCTCGACGAGGCGCGCACGCTGCAGACGGATTCGCGCCGCTTCATCGCCGGGCTGCAGGCGAAATACGCCGAGGAGACCGGCTGCCGGACGCTGCGCGTCAAGCACAACTCGATGCTGGGCTACTTCCTGGAGGTGCCCGCCGCCTTCGGCGAGGAGCTGCTGCGCGGGTCCCTGAAAGGGACCTACATCCATCGGCAGACGATGTCGGACGCCATGCGCTTCACGACCGTGGAGCTCGGCGAGCTGGAGAGCCGCATCGCCTCGGCCTCGCAGCGGGCGGTGGCGATCGAGCTCGCCCTCTTCGCCGACCTCGCCGCGATGCTGGCGGACGCCCGGCCCGCGATCCTCGCCGCCGGCGACGCGCTCGCTCGCGTCGACGTCGCCGCGGCGCTCGCCGACCTCGCGGCGGACCGCGGCTGGACGCGGCCGAAGGTCGACGACGGGCTCGCCTTCGCCGTGGAGGCCGCGCGCCACCCGGTGGTCGAGGCGGCGCTGGCGCGGGAGGGCCGGCCCTTCATCGCCAACGATTGCGACCTCTCGGGCGAGGCGGCCGGCGCCATCGCGGTGATCACCGGCCCGAACATGGGCGGCAAGTCGACCTATCTGCGCCAGAACGCCCTCGTCGTCGTGCTCGCCCAGATGGGGGCCTTCGTCCCGGCGAAGGCGGCGCATATCGGCGTGTGCGACCGCCTGTTCTCCCGCGTCGGCGCCGCCGACGATCTCGCGCGCGGGCGCTCGACCTTCATGGTCGAGATGGTGGAGACCGCCGCCATCCTGAACCAGGCGACGCGGCGCTCCCTCGTCATCCTCGACGAGATCGGGCGGGGCACCGCCACCTTCGACGGGCTCTCCATCGCCTGGGCGGCGATCGAGCACCTGCACGAGGCGAACGGCTGCCGGGCGCTGTTCGCCACCCATTTCCACGAGCTCACCCGCCTCACCGAGCGCTTCGACCGCATCGAGACGCTCACCCTCAAAGTCGCCGAGCACAAGGGCGAGGTGATCTTCCTGCACGAGGTGACGAAGGGCGCGGCCGACCGCTCCTACGGCCTCCAGGTCGCCAAGCTCGCCGGCCTCCCCGCGCCGGTCGTCGCCCGGGCGGGCGAGATCCTGGCCGAGCTCGAGCGCACCGAGCGCGAGCACCCCCGCGCCGCGAGGCTCGACGATCTGCCATTGTTCGCTGCGCCGGTGCGCGCGGCCCCGCCCCCGCCGCCGAAGGTCGAGGCGAAGCCCGACCCGCTGCGCGAGGCGCTGGCGGCGCTCGACCCGGACGAGATGACGCCGAAGGCGGCGCTGGAGGCATTGTATGCGTTGAAGGCGGCGGCGCGGGGCGAGGGGCGGTGAGCGCGCCACGCCCCGCCGGCCCGGACGAAGCCCCCGCGGTCGCCGCCCTCGTCGACGCCGCCTTCGCCGCCTACCTCCCCCGTCTCGGACGCCCGCCCGGGCCGATGCTGCAGGACTGGGCCGCCAACGTCGCGGCGGGCGAGGTCGTCGTCGTGGCGGACGAGACGGGCGCGCTCGACGCCCTCGCCCGGATCGTGCCGGAGCCGGAGGCGCTCCTCCTCGACACGCTTGCCGTGCGGCCCGACCGCCAGGGGCGCGGCCTCGGCCGCGCGCTCGTCGCCGTCGCCGAGGACGAGGCGCGTCGGCGCGGGCTCGCGCGCCTGCGGCTCTACACCAACGCGCTGATGACGGAGAACGTCGCGCTCTACACGCGCCTCGGCTTCGTCGAGACGCATCGCGGCGGGGAGCCGCCCTACCAGCGGGTGTTCATGGAGAAGGCGGTTCCACGGCCCTGACCATCACCATGTCCCCCCGGAAAGACCGCCCCGTCACCCGCCACCCGCGCCGCTCGTAGAAGCGCATCGCCGACGTGCCGTCGCCGGTCGTGAGCCACGCCTGGCGCAATCCCGCCTCGGCGAAGCGGGCGAGCACCGCGTCGTGCAGGGCCGTGCCGAAGCCGCTGCCGTGGGCGTCCTCGATGACGAACAGCGCCCAGACGTAGCCGTTGCGCGCATCCGCGCAGGCGAAGCCCTGGATCTCCCCGGCCTCGTCCTCGGCGACGAGGAAGATGGCCTCGTCCATGTACCAGAGCACCTCCGCCTCGGGCGCGACGTTCGGGTCGAGCAGGCGGTTCTCGGAGACGCCGTGGCGCACCGCATGGATGCGGGGCAGATCGGCGCGTGTGGCGGGACGCAGGCGGGGCATGGCGCGACTCTAGAGCAGATCGCTTCCTGATGGAATCGCGCGGGGGATTCCCTTCGAGGCCAGTTCGTGATTCACGGTAGAGGCTGGCGGAGGAGGCCAGCCGCCATGACGAAGCCCCTCTCGATGGATCTGAGGCAGCGCGTCCTCGCTGCGGTCGATGCCGGCATGAGCCGCCGGGCCGCGGCGGACCGCTTCGGGATCGCGCCGTCCGCGGCGGTGAAGTGGTTCAACCTTCGGCGCGAGACGGGCTCGGTCGCGCCGCGGGCGCAAGGCGGCGACACGCGGTCCGGGCGGATCGAGGCGCTCGGCCCGGTCATCCTCGCGATGGTGGAGGAGGCGCCGGATCTCACCCTCGTCGAGATCGCCGAGCGGCTCGAGCGCGAGCACGGCGAGCGCTTCGCGCCCTCGACGGTGCACCGCTTCTTCGGCCGCCACGGCCTGACGTTCAAAAAAAGTCCGGCCACGCCAGCGAGCAGGACCGCGCCGACGTCGCCGCGGCCCGCGAGGCCTGGTTCGAGGAGCAGCCCGAGCTCGACCCGCAGCGGCTGATCTTCATCGACGAGACCTGGCTCAACACCAAGATGGCGCGGTTGCGGGGCCGCGCCCCCGAAGGCGAGCGCCTGCGCGCCGGCATCCCTCACGGCCATTGGCGCACCACGACCTTCGTGGCCGGGCTCAGGATCGGCGGGATCGACGCGCCGATGCTGATCGACGGCGCGATCAACGCGGCGAGCTTCCTCGCCTACGTCCAGCAGGTCCTGGTTCCGACGCTGAGCCCCGGCGACGTGGTGATCATGGACAACCTCGCCAGCCACAAGACCCCCGCCGTGCGCGAGGCCATCGAGGCGGCCGGAGCCGAGCTGCGCTTCCTGCCGCCCTACAGCCCGGACTTCAACCCCATCGAGAACGCCTTCGCCAAGCTGAAGGCCCTGCTCAGGAAGGTCGCCGCCCGGACGCGCGACGCCCTCTGGAGCGCCGTCGCCGACGCCATCGAAGCCTTCCCGCCAGAGGAATGCGCGAACTTCTTCACCGCAGCAGGATATGAACCCGAGTGGTGAGAATCTGCTCTAGAACGCGACCCCGCGCCGTCAAACGTCCGCCAGCCGCTTGCCCGTCTGCCGGTCGAACACGTGCAGCGCGCCATCGCTGACGCGCAGGGGCAAGGCCTCGCCCTCGCGGACCTGAACGTGCCCGGGGAGCCGCGCCGCGAGGACGCCGCCGCCCTCGCCCGCCACCGGCACGACCGCCTCGCCCTTGTCGAGGAGCCCGCCATGGACCAGCGTGTCCGCGCCGAGCGTCTCGACCACGCCGACACGCAACGTCAGCTCCGCCTCGGCCGCGCCGACGATGGTCAGGTGCTCGGGGCGCACCCCGATCGTCACCGGTGTCTCGCCGGCATGCCCGACGATCGGCTCGGGCAGTGCGCGCAGGTGGGCGCCGGTGTCGAGGGTGATCGCCCGGCCGTCGGCGCCGAGGCGCCCCGGCATGAAGTTCATCGCCGGCGAGCCGATGAAGCCCGCGACGAAGGTCGAGGCCGGGTGCTGATAGACGTTCATCGGGGTGTCGATCTGCTCGGCGACGCCCGCATTCATCACGACGAGCCGGTCCGCCAGCGTCATCGCCTCGACCTGGTCGTGGGTGACGTAGAGGGCGGTGGTGCCCAGCGAGCGCTGCAGCTGCTTGATCTCGAGGCGCATCTGCACGCGCAGCTTGGCGTCGAGATTCGAGAGCGGCTCGTCGAACAGGAAGGCCGCGGGCTCGCGCACGATGCAGCGCCCCATGGCGACGCGCTGGCGCTGGCCGCCGGAGAGCTGGCGGGGCTTGCGGTCGAGATAGGGCTGGAGCTGGAGCATCTGCGCGGCCGTGTCGACGCGCTCGCGGATCTTCTCCTTCGAGAGCCCGGCGATCTTCAGGCCGTAGGCCATGTTGTCGTAGACGCTCATGTGCGGGTAGAGCGCGTAGTTCTGGAACACCATGGCGATGTTCCGGTCCTTCGGCTCGAGCCTGTTCACCACGCGCCCGTCGATCTCGACCTCGCCGCCGGTGATCTCCTCGAGCCCGGCGACCATGCGCAGCAGCGTCGACTTCCCGCAGCCGGACGGGCCGACGATGACGATGAACTCGCCGTCGGCGACGTCGAGCGAGACGCCGTGGATGACCTTGGTGTCGCCGTAGCGCTTGACGACGTCGCGGATGCCGATCCCGGCCATTGCCGTTCTCTCACTTCTCGGTTTCGACCAGGCCCTTGACGAAGAGCCTCTGCATGACGAGCACGACGACCACCGGCGGCAGCAGCGCCAGCGTGGCGGTCGCCATCACCAGGTGCCATTGCGGCTGGGCGTCGGAGACGTTCACCATGCGCTGGATGCCCATGACGATGGTGGTGAAGCTCTCGTTCGTGGTGATCAGCAAGGGCCAGAGATACTGGTTCCAGCCGTAGATGAACATGATCACGAAGATCGCCGCGATGTTGGTGCGCGAGAGCGGGACGAGGATGTCCTTGAAGAACCGGAACGGGCTCGCCCCGTCCATGCGCGCCGCTTCCGCCAGCTCGTCCGGCACGGTGAGGAAGAACTGCCGGAACAGGAAGGTCGCCGTCGCGGAGGCGATGAGCGGGATCGAGAGCCCGGCGTAGGAATTGAGCATCCCGAGATCGGCCACCACCTCGAAGGTCGGCAGGATGCGCACCTCGACCGGCAGCATCAGGGTGACGAAGATCACCCAGAAGGCGAGCATGCGGAAGGGGAAGCGGAAATAGACGATCGCGAAGGCGGAGATCAGCGAGATGGAGATCTTCCCCACCGCGATGGCCAGCGCCATGACGAAGGAGTTCCAAAGCATCAGGCCGACGGGCGTGCCGGTCGCGCCCTGCATGCCGCGCGACAGGATCGTCTCGTAGTTCACCCACAGCTTGTCGCCCGGCCAGAGCGGGGCGACGCCGGAGGTCAGCGCGGTGACCTCGTGCGTCGAGGCCACGAAGGCGACCCAGACGGGAAAGAGCACGATGAAGACGCCGAGGCCCAGCACGAGGTGCCTCAGGAACGCCAGGACGGGGCGGTTCTCGACCATGCGGCGCTCCTCAGTACTGCACGCGGCGTTCGATGTAGCGGAACTGGATCGCGGTGAGCACGATCACGATCGCCATCAGCACCACCGACTGCGCCGCCGAAGAGCCGAGATCGAGCCCCACGAAGCCGTCGGAATAGACCTTGTAGACCAGGATCGTCGTCGCCTGGCCGGGCCCGCCGGAGGTGGTGGCGTGCACCACGCCGAACGTCTCGAAGAAGGCGTAGACGACGTTGACGACGAGCAGGAAGAAGGCGGTCGGCGAGAGCAGCGGGAAGACGATGGTCCAGAAGCGCTTCACCGGCCCGGCGCCGTCGATGGCGGCGGCCTCGATCAGCGATTTCGGGATCGCCTGCAGGCCCGCGAGGAAGAAGAGGAAGTTGTAGGAGATCTGCTTCCAGACGGCGGCGATGATCACCATGATCAGCGCCTGGTCGCCGTTGATCTGGTGGTTCCAGTCGATGCCGAGCGCGCGCAGGCTGTGCGCGAACAGCCCGATCGAGGGGTTGAACAGAAACCACCACAGCACGCCGGCGATGGCCGGCGCCACGGCGTAAGGCAGGATCAGCAGCGTCTTGTAGCCCGACGCGCCCTTGATCACCCGGTCCGCCATGGTCGCGAGCAGGAGCGCGATGGCGAGCCCCAGGAACGTGACGGCGAGCGAGAAGACGACCGTCACCTGAAAGGAGTTCAGGTAGAGCGGATCGTCGAACAGGCGCGTGAAGTTCGCCAGCCCCACGAAGGTCGTGCGCAGGCCGAAGGCGTCCTGGCGCAGCACCGACTGGTAGAGCGCCTGGCCCGCCGGCCAGAGGAAGAAGATCGCCGTGATCACGAGCTGCGGCAGCAGCAGCGCGAGCGGGAAGGCGAAGCCCTTGAAGGTGACTTTTTTCTGCATCTCGAGTCCGGTCGCGAGCGCCCCGACAGCGCGATCGGGAGACGTCGGCTCGCGCGAAAGAGCCTAGCCGACGAACGAGGACGCCGCCCCGAGGGCGGCGTCCGGAAAGAGGCGTCCAGGCCTCAGCTGTTGTCGGCCTGGAACTGGCGGAGCATGTCGTTGCCGCGCTCGACGGCCGCGTTCAGCGCCTCCTCGACGGTCTTGGCGCCCGACCACACGAGCTCCAGCTCCTCGTTGATGACGTCGCGGATCTGGACGAAGTTGCCCAGACGCAGGCCGCGCGAGCTGCCGGTCGGCTCGTTCAGCGTCATCTGCTGGACGGACACGTCGGTGCCCGGGTTGGCCTCGTAGAAGCCCTGCGTCTGCGACAGCTCGTAGGCCGCCATGGTGATCGGCAGGTACCCGGTCTCCTGGTGCCACTGCGCCTGGACCTCGGGCTGCGACAGGTACTCGAAGAACGCCGCGACGCCCTCGTACTCCGCCTCGTCGTGGCCCTGGAGCACCCACAGCGTGGCGCCGCCGATGATCGAGTTCTGCGGCGCGCCGGCCACGTCGTCGTAGTAGGGCAGCATCGCCACGCCGACCGGGAAGTCGGTGTTGGCGTTGACGCCCGCCTGCGCGGCCGAGGAGTTCATGTAGATCGCGCACTCGCCGGTGTAGAACAGCGGGGCGCTGTCGGAACGACGGCCGCCGTACTTGAACACGCCCTCGTCGGCCCAGTCCTTCATGTTGGAGATGTGACGGACATGGAGGTCGCTGTTGAAGGCGAACTCGGTCTCGAGGCCGTTGAAGCCGTTGTCGAGCGTCGCGAAGGGGACGTTGTGGTAGGCCGAGAAGTTCTCGAGCTGCACCCAGGACTGCCAGCCGGTGGTGAAGCCGCAGGTGGCGGCGCCCGCCTCGATGATCTTGCGCGAGGCCTCGGCGACCTCGTCCCAGGTCTTCGGCGGGCTCTCCGGATCGAGGCCGGCAGCCTCGAAGGCGGCCTTGTTGTAGTACATCACCGGCGTCGAGGAATTGAACGGCATGGAGAGCATGTTGCCCTCCGGATCGGCGTAGTAACCGACGACCGACGGCAGGTACTCCGACTGGTCGAAGCCGTCCGAATGCTCCTGCATCAGCTCGTAGACCGGGTAGATGGCGCCGCGGGCGGCCATCATGGTCGCGGTGCCGACCTCGAAGACCTGCACGATGTGGGGCTGCTCGCCGGCGCGGAAGGCCGCGATCGCCGCCGTCATCGTCTCGGTGTAGTTGCCGCGGTAGACCGGGACGACCTCGTACTCGTCCTGCATCGCGTTGAAGCCTTCGGCGATGGCGGCGGTCTTCTCGCCGAGCTCGCCGCCCATGGCGTGCCACCACTGGACCTCGACCTGGGCGTTCGCGGCGCCGGCCGCGAGCATGAGAGCCATGGCCGAGGTGCCGGCCAGGATCGTGCGGGTGAAGGACATGGACGTCTCCCGTTCGTGAAAATCCCCGTCGCCCCGGCCGGTCTAGCCGGGGTCGCGACGTGAGCGCCTTTTCGTGACGCTTCGTTACGGCTCGATGACACTGAGCCGGCTAGACAATAGGCGCGACGAGGCCTGCGGCGCAAGCGCGCTCGGTGTCCGCGCACCCGCACCAACCCGTTGATCTTTAGTTGCTTTTGGTGGCAGAACGGGGCGCCGGATGCCCCTTCCGCTCGCAGCGCAGGCGCGAGAATCGTGTGGACAACGAGCGACCGCCCCGGCTTGCGCGACGCCGGGGCGGCGAAACGAATCCTACGGAAACCGAATATTCTCAGCCTTCCTTGATTTCGATCGCTTTCGGTTCGCGCTTGGCTTCTTCGGGCTTCGGCACGGTGATCTTGAGGATGCCGTCGCGGAAGGCGGCCTCGATCCGGTCGGGATCGGGGTCGAAGGGCAGCGGCACACGCCGCATGAAGGAGCCGTAGCTGCGCTCGAGCACGTAGGCGTTCTCGCCCTTCTCCTCGTGCTCGCTCTTCTTCTCGCCGCGAATGACCAGGCCGTTGTCGGCGGCCTCGACCTTCACGTCCTCGCGCGCGACCCCGGGGAGCTCCGCCGAGATCTCGACGCGGTCCTCCTTGTCGGTCATGTCGAGGGCCGGGAAGCGGCGCTCGCCGAAGAGGGTCGGCATCTCGCCGCCCATCTGCCGGAACAGGCGGTTCATGTCTTGCTGGATGGTGGCGAGGGGATCACGTTCCTCGCGCCAAAGAGGAAACGGGCTGCGCATGGACAGGCCTCCTGGGAGTGATCGGGCGGCGCTCGCGGCGCCGCGCCGCACGATGCGCTCGTGCGCCCAGCGGGCGGTTGACCTTCGTCAGCGTGGCCGTGCTGGACCGCGGCCCGCCGATCGGGTTAAGCGGCTTCTCCCGCGCGTTTCCGGACGGAGCCTTCCATGTCCCTCGACAGCGTGCGCGCCTTCTTCGCCGAGCGCGCACCCGACATCGCCGTGATCGTCACCGAGGCGTCGAGCGCCACCGTCGCGGAGGCGGCGGCCGCCCACGGCGTGGAGCCCGCGCGCATCGCCAAGACGCTGACGCTCGCGGTGGGAGACGGGACGGTTCTCGTCGTCGCCGCCGGCGACGCGCGGCTCGACAACAGGAAGATCAAGGCGACCTTCGGCGCCAAGGCGAAGATGCCAGACGCCGAGACGGTCGCGGCGCTCACCGGTCATCCCGTCGGCGGCGTCTGCCCGTTCGGCTTGGCGACGCCGCTGCGCGTTCATTGCGACGTGTCGCTGAAGCGCTTCGACGTGGTCGTTCCCGCCGCCGGCGCGATCAACGCCGCCGTCTTCATCGCGCCGGAGCGCATGGCCGCGCTCGCGGGGGCGACCTGGGTGGACGTCTGCCAGACGCCGGAAGGGCCGGCCGAGCCGGCCTGATTCGGGCCCGGTCAGGCCCGGGCGATCCAAGCCTCGAGCGCGTCCGCCTTCGCCGCGTCGGCCGGGTCCTTGCGCAGATGCGCGAGCACGCCACGGGCGTCGCGTCGGTCCGCCGGGGCGGGCGCCTCCTGAAGGACGAAGTCCAGCCCCTCGTCGCGTTCGCGCAGCAGTTGCTCGACGAAGACGTGGCGTCGTTGCGCATCGATCCAGCTGATATCCGAATCGAGAATGGACGCGATTTCACGGAGGCGACGCAACATCTTCTCTTTGGGTGTCATGACCTGAGGGATCTCTCGACGGCTGAACGAACGCAATCGCGAGCATGCCCATTTGGTGCTAGACTGTCATCCTCCAAATCGTCGCAAGGTGAAATCGTTTTATTCCAATCAGGGTGCCACGCGGATACATTGCGATTAGCATACTTAGCAGTTGTTAAAACCGAAGAGACGGCAGCGATCTACTATCCTCGTTAGTTAGAAGGATCTCCGGTTGCTTGCTCGCGCAGGTCGGGGTATCGTCTCGCCATGAACGCCCACACGCCCCCGCCTCCGGCCGAGACAGACGCCGCCGCGCCCGCGCCGGGGCGGCTCGCGGCCGTTCTCGTCGGCGGCGCCGTTTTCCTGCTCGCGGGGGCGGGGCTGCTGCTCTGGGCGAGCCAGGGGGCGGCCGTTTTCAACGACGTCGTACTCGCCGCATTGGCATGGTGCTTCTGAGGGATTATCTCGGGGCCGGAAACATCAGGGCTTCGTGATATGACCGACCGCACCCGCCGCCTCGTCCTGCCGCTCGCCGCCTTCCTGTTCGGCCTCGTCGCGCTCGGCATCGCCGCCGTGCTGACGCTGACGCCGCAGGGCCGCGAGGTCGCCGCCTCCGATGTCGGCGGCCCGTTCAGCCTCGTCGCGCACGACGGCCGGCCGGTGACGCACGAGGACTTCCTCGGCGAGCCGCACCTCGTCTTCTTCGGCTTCACCCATTGCCCGGACGTGTGCCCGACGAAGCTGTTCGAGATCGCGGAGACGCTGGACGCGGTGAAGGAGCGCTCGGGCCGGGACGTCAAGGCGCTCTTCGTCACCGTCGATCCCGAGCGCGACACGCCCGAGGCGATGCGGAGCTACGTCTCCAGCTTCGACGACCGCATCGTCGGCCTCACCGGCTCGCCCGAGGCGGTGGACGCCGTCGTCTCCGCCTACCGCGCCTTCGCCCGCAAGGTCCCGCTCGACGACGGCGACTACACGATGGAGCACACCGCCATCGTCTACATCATGGACGAGGAGGGCCGCTTCGTCGCGGGGCTCAACACGGCGCAGGCCCCCGAGGACGCGGCGAGCGAGCTGCTGTCGCGGATTTGAGGGGAGGAGGCGAGAAATGAAAAGCCCCGCCGAAGCGGGGCTCGAGGAATGCTCGAAAGCGTCTCAGGCTGCGCGCCGCTCTCGTTGAGCGTGCTCCTCGGGGCGCTGATTGCTCAGGAGCCACGAGACCTTCTTCACGTCGCCTCCCAAAGCCCTCGCCGACGCCAGGCAGGCGGCCTGAAGCACTTGCGCAAACGGCATTTCCTGTCTCCCCATTCCGGTCACAGGGAAAGCCCCGTAACACCTGACATATGCATCCAGTTCCCGGCCAAGGCAACAGTGACACTCCCGATAGGGTGTGCCCGAAGCCCGTCGACGATGCCACGAGCATATTGCCGATCTGTTGCATTGCCAAGGTAGACTCGCACGGTGTCGGCCTTCAGCTCCGACTGAGCGAGCCGGATCGCCCCCGTGATGTACGCGTACGTGAACTCGGCGAGGAGATCGGGGTCGAGATCGGTCTCGTACCGCGGGCTCAGCGTGTTCCAAACGAGACGCACCTCCGCGTGGGGGCTTCCTGAAAGCTTATGGTTGACATGTGTAAAGGCCTCGTACACCGGGCCCTCGCCACCGTCTCGCACGAGACCGTAGATCCCGTATCGTGGATCTGGAGGGCTCTCGTTCACGATGCTCCGCGCGTGCTGCAGCTGTGGCTCGGCATGCTCGCGGAAAAGCTCGTTCTCATCGAGGAACGGCGCCCATTGGTCCCACAGGACGTCGAAACATCGACTGGTCAAGCGTCTGAGAGTCAGCGTCATATCAATCCGTCTCGGTGAATGTCACGTCGCATCGCGCAACGGTGATCCGCGTCGAGCGCCACCATTGAATTGTCTCATGCGATTTCTTCCGACAGTTCTAGACCTCAATTTGAAAGCCCCTACTCCGCCGGCATCTTCCCCGGAGCATCGCCCTTTCGCGCATCGCCCTTTCGTGCGCCGCGGCGTCGTTTCGGGGCGGGGGCGAGGCCGTGGGCGGTCTTGTGCCAGTGGTGGGGGCGGTGCAGGAGGTCGAAGAGGCCGCGCCAGGCGCCGACGCTGACGCCGAAGAAGTAGACCGGGAGCAGCGGCACGAGCCGGAGCAGGTCGAGGCGGCGGCGCCGGCGCAGGCCCTCGACGACGACCGCGACCGCGCCGAGGAAGCCGAACCCGAACGTCGTCGTCGCCAGGGTCGCCGCCACCAGCACGACCGGGTCGCGGACGTGCTCCAGCGGCGTGAGGTCGAGCCCCGCGATCGGCAGGCCGAGCATCGTCACGACGAGGGCCGCGAGGCTCAGCGGGAAGAGCAGCGCCGAGGCCACCGTGCCGCCGACGAAGAGCCAGGTGGCGCAAAGCCGCGCGAGCCCGAGCCGCCGCGCGGCGCCCAGCGGGTCGCGGGTATGGGTGATCATCGTCTGCATGTAGCCCTTCATCCAGCGGGAGCGCTGGCGCAACCACACGGAGAGCCTGGGCGGCGCCTCCTCCCAGGTTGTGGAGGGCAGGTCGGCCGTGCGCATCCCGAGCGCGGCGATGCGCAGGCCCATGTCGGCGTCCTCGGTGACGTTCCACGCGTCCCAGCCGCCGAGGCGGCGCAGGGCCGCGGTGCGGAAATGGTTGGAGGTGCCGCCGAGCGGGATCGGCAGGCCGAGCGCGAGGAGGCCGGGATTCACCACGTCGAACAGGGCCGCGTATTCGAGCTTGAACAGGATCGTCAGCGTGCTGTCCGCGCGTTCCCGGATGGACAGCCGCGCCTGCAGGCAGGCGAGGTCGGGCCCCGCGGCGGCGAAGGCGGCGGCGGCGAGGCGCAGCTGGTCGGGCTCCGGCGCGTCCTCCGCGTCGTAGACGACGGTGAGCTCGTCGCGCGCGAGCGGCAGGGCGGCGTTGAGCGCGCGGGGCTTCGTCGCCGGCGCGCCGGGCGGAACGGTGAGGATCTCGAAGCAGGACGGCAGGCGCAGGGCCCGCAGGGCGGCGCCTGTGCCGGGATCGTCGGCCTCGACCAGGAGCTTGATGTCGAGCTTCTCGCGCGGATAGTCGAGCCGCAGGATGTTGTCGCAGAGCTGCCGGGCCATCTTCGCCTCGTCGCGCAGGGGCACGAGGAGCGTATAGGTCGGCAGCGTGGAATCGGGCGCGCGGGGCGGCGATCGGCGGGGCTTCGTGCTCACGCGGATCGCGCAGGCGGCGAGGCGCAGCCAGGACAGGGCGAGAAAGACGAGCGAGGCCGCGAGCGCCGCCCAGGCGAAAGCGCCGTCGACGGCGAGACCGGCGACGAGCGCCACGACGGCGACGCCGAGGGCGATCGCGCCCTGCGCGCGGCTCGCCCCGCCGCGGCAGGAGAGATGCGGCGCGGTGCGGGCGAGCCCGTCGGCGGCCTCCTTCGCGATCTCGGGCCCGCAGCGGGCGAACACCGCCTCGCGCAGGGCGTCGGGCGTCGTCAGCGCCAGCGTCCCGGCGGCGCCGCGGCCCTGGGCCAGCAGCGCGGCGATCGCCGCCCCGCGCGGGGCGGCGACGAAGCGCGGCAGGCCGGGACAGGGCTCGAGCGGCGCCATGCCGACGTCGAGCGCCGTGACCGGCCGCGTGCCCGCCGCGACCGCGACACGGCCGAGATAGGCGGCGCCGATCTCGTCCGCGAGCGCGCTGTAGAAGGTCTCCGGCGCGCACCAGCCGTTGGCGAGGAGCGCCGTCGCCGCCGGCTCGCCCGTCTCCCGCGCCCGCCGCGCCGCCCGGCGCAGATCGCCGGACGCGATCCCGCGTCCGGCGAGAAAGGCGATGTCCAGCGGCAAGCCCTCCCCCTTCGCGGCGCCGCCCTCCGGCGCCCCGTCCCCCGTTCCCTGCATTTTCGCCGTCCCCTTCACTTTTCGTTATGATTGCAATCAAGCAAGGCAGTCGACGGAAATCTACGCCATGGGGCGTGCGGGGCCGAGGTGATTCGCGCGGGTGTATAGGGAGAGGGGAAGCAATTTCTGAGTCGAGGGGCTGCCAAAGCGCACTATTCGATTTTAGACTATTACAATTTCGTCTATTCGAGAATCGCATCCACCTTCCGAATGCGATGAATCGAAAAAGCACGCACACCGCCGAATACGCCGAGATGCTGAAGCTTCTGGTCGAGGAGCGGAACGCCGTGCCCTTGACCCAGACCCAGCTGTCGGAGGTGTTGCCGTTTCCCCAGCCGGTGATCAGCAAGATCGAACGCGGCGAGCGCCGCCTCGACGTGATCGAGCTGCGCATGTTCTGCACGGCGATCGGGATGACCTTGCCGGATTTCGTGCGGAAGCTGGAGGAGAGGCTGGAGCGGTTGCCCGCTCAGGAGGACGCAAGCGCGTGAGGCAGGCCGGCTCGAAGGGTGTTCAACGCGAGGGCGAGTCGGATGATTGCATTGATCTTTCAGCGCCGCCTTCGATTTTCCTTGCCAAATTGCTCCGCTTATGACTCTAAATCGAAGATAGGCAGCAGGTGAGCTTTTCGATGTATCGGCTGTATGTTGATGAAGTTGGCACCGACGACATGGGTGCCGTCGAGAACGATGATCACCGTTATCTGAGCCTCACTGGCGTGGCTATGACACTCGAGGCCGCCAGGGATGACCTCGGCCCGAAATTCAATTGGGTCAAAAGCACGATCTTTGAGCATGACCCTGACAATCCGATCATCTTTCACCGCCGCAAAATCGTTCAGCGAAAAGAAAGCTTCGGCGCTTTGAACGACTTGAGAAAGGCAGATCTATTCGACCGCGCGATGATGAAAATTATTCGTCAGTGCGATTACACGGTTATCACGGCAATAATAGACAAATTGGATGCATCCAAAAGAGAAAGATGGAGAGAGAAGCATCCCTATCACTACTTAATGCAGATTCTTGTAGAGAAATTTGCCCGTTTTTTGGTTAGAAAAGACAGTTTTGGAGATATTATGCCAGAGGGTCGAAAGGGCAAGAAAGACGCAGCGCTTCAGGAGGCTTATGAGACCGTAAGAACTCAAGGGAACTATTATTTTCCTCCGGAACAAATATGCTATCGAATTCCGTCCCAAAAACTAAAATTCCGATATAAGCAAGACAATGTCGCCGGACTTCAGCTAGCTGACCTCTTAGCCCATCCGAGCCACATGTACATCCGCTCCACCCGTGGCCACCCGGTCTCCCTTGGCAGATACGCAAGACAGGTAGCAACAGTCCTCGTCCAAAGCAAATACGACAGATCAACCACCGGTAAGATACACGGATACGGTATCAAGTTCCTGCCTTGAAAACAAAAACGGGGCCAGAGGCCCCGTTCGATGGATTAATGTACCATCTACTACCGACCGCCGTAGCATCGGATTGCTTTTCAGAATAGGGTGTCCGATTGAGTCTGTCAAGCATGAGTCATGCCTTGTAAGACAATGTCGTCTCACGGTCAAATTCGTATAAAAGCGATTTAAGTGCTCGTAGCTTGATGGCAGCGCCTAACAGCAGCGGCGAGCGGCGGAGTCGCGACAGATCTGGAATCCGCTTTGACCCGCGCCCCGCGACAGGGCACCTTGCCGCCGTCCCCACCGGAGCGTCCCTCGTGCCTCATCCCGCCGGCCGCGTCCTCGCCGGGCTCGTGCTCCTCGCCCTCGCCGCCCTGCCCGCCGCCGGGCAGGAGGCGCCGCCCGTCGAGCCGCCCGCCTCCCCCATCGCGCCCGTGCTCGAGCCGGCGGCGCCCTCTCCCACCACGCCCTCCCCCGCGACGCCGTCTCCCGCGACGCCCCCCTCCCCCGATCTCGGCCTGCCCGAGCCGGTGATCCCGAACTTCTGGGATCCGCGGGCGCCGCGGGAGGCGCCCGAGATCCTGCCGGGGCGGACGGTGCGGTTCCTGACGAGCGGGGACTTCCCGCCCATGCACTTCATCGGCGCGGACGGGGCGCCCACCGGCTTCGTGGTGGAATTGGCCCGGGCGGCCTGCGCGGAGGCGGGCGTGACCTGCACCATCCAGGTGCGGCCCTTCCCCGGCCTCCTGCCCGCCCTCGATGGCGGCGACGGCGACGCGCTCGCCGCCGCGATCCGCACCACCGGGGACCTGCGCGAGCGCCACGCGGCGACCGCCCCCTTCTTCCGCTTTCCCGCCCGCCTCGCCGTGGCCCGGGCCGACGCGGCCGATTTCGCGCTCGACGACGTCGCGGACGCGCGCGTGGCGGTCGTCTCCGGCACGGCGCACGAGGCCTATGTCGCGACCTTCTGGCCGGAGGCCGAGCGGGTTGCGTTCGAGACGCTCGGCGCGGCGCAGGAGGCCCTGCGGGAGGGCGCGGTCGACCTCCTCTTCGCCGACGGGCTGGCGCTCGCTTTGTGGATCGGCGGGCGGGCGTCGGAGGAATGCTGCACCTTCGCGTCCGGCCCCTTCCTCGACAGCCGCTTCTTCGGCGAGGGCGTCGGCTTCGTCTTCCGCCCCGCCGACCTGCGCCTCGCCCAGGCCTTCGACGCGGCGCTGGCGCGGCTGTGGGAAGAGGGCACCTATGCGGAGATCTATCTGCGGTTCTTCCCGGTGAGCCCGTTCTGAGGGGCAGGCGAGCAGGCGCACGCTCTTTCCGGTCAGGGCGCCGGCGCCCTCGCTACCGTGGAGCGCATGCCTACGATCAGGACGACGGTGGCGCCATCCGCTGTCATCCCCGGCCGGAGCGCCGAAGGCGCGCAGGGGAAGGGGACCCAGCGCGACTTGTCGCGCCGAAGGCGCTCATTGCGGCGGCGACCAGCCGCCTGGTCGGCGGCAGCAGTGCGCCTGCAGCGCGTCATTCTTGCGCTGGGTCCCCTTCCCCTGCGCCGCTACGCGGCTCCGGCCGGGGATGACAGGGGTTCGCGCCCCCCTCAATCCGCCCCGCGCACCGGTACGGCCGCCGGGGCGTCCGCGCGGGGGCTGAAGGTCTTCTGGACGAAGAAGATCGCCGCCGCGAGGCCCACCCCGATGGCGTCGGTCACGAGGCCGCCCTCGATCATGAACAGGGCCGCCACCGCGAGCAGCACGCGCATGTACCAGGGCGAGCGGCCGCCGAGGAACCAGCCCTGCACGGCCGACGAGAGCAGGAACACGCCCACCACCGCCGTGACCAGCGCCCGGCCGATCTCGAGCGTGGTGCCGTCCATCAGGAGCGCGTTGTTGTAGAAGAACATGAACGGCACGATGAAGGCCGCGATGCCGATCTTGAAGGAGGCGACGGAGGTCTCCATGGCGTTCGCGCCCGAGATGCCCGCCGCCGCGTAGGAGGCGAGCGCCACCGGCGGCGTGATCGCCGAGACGACGGCGAAGTAGAACACGAAGAAATGCGCCGTCAGCATCGGGATGCCGAGCTCGACGAGGCCCGGCGCCACGACCGACGCCGCCACCGCGTAGGCCGCCGTGGTGGGCATGCCCATGCCGAGCAGGATCGAGATCAGCATGGCGAAGACCATGGCGAGGAGCTGCGAGGCCTCCGCCAGCCCGAGCAGCAGGTTCGAGAAGCGCGCGCCCACCCCGGTGAGCGAGATCACGCCGACGATGATGCCGGCGCAGGCGCAGACCGCGATGATCTGGATCGACATCACGCCCGCGAGCTCGAGCGCCTTGACGATAGCGCGCGGCCCCATGCGGTTGGGCGTGAGCCAGCTCACCACGGCCGCCGAGACGATGGCGAGGGTGCCGGCGCGGATCACCGAATAGCCCATGAACAGGGCCACGATCAGGATGATGATCGGGACGAAGAGGTAGACCCGCTTCACCATCGAGCGGAAGGTCGGGATCTCGTCGTCGCGCATGCCGCGCATGCCGAGCTTCGCCGCCTCGAAATCCACCATGAAGTAGATCGAGACGAAGTAGAGGATCGCCGGGATCACGGCGGCGATGGCGATCTCGGTGTAGGGGATGCCGGTGATCTCGGCCATGATGAAGGCGCCGGCGCCCATGATCGGCGGCATGATCTGCCCGCCCGTGGAGGCCGCGGCCTCCACCGCGCCGGCGGTCTTCTTGTGGTAGCCGACCTTCTTCATCAGCGGGATGGTGAGCGAGCCCGTCGCCACGACGTTGCCGGCCGAGGTGCCGTTGATCATGCCCATCAGGCCGGATGCGAAGATCGCGACCTTGGCCGGCCCGCCCCGCGCGCGGCCCGCCACCGCGAAGGCGAAGTTGACGAAGTAGTCGCCCACCTTCGAGGCCTGGAGGAAGGCCGCGAAGATGATGAACAGGATGATGTAGGTGGACGACACCGCCGTCGTCGGGCCGAGGATGCCGGCGTCGGTGTAGACCTGCGAGAAGAAGCGCTGCCAGGTGATGGCCGGCGCCTCCAGGAAGCCCGGCAGGTAGGGCCCGGCGAAGACGTAGGCCAGGAACACGGCCGAGATGATCACGAGCGCGAGACCGGCCACGCGGCGGGTGAGCTCCATGATCAAGAGCGTGCCGGCCACCGCCGCGAGCGAGATCCCGATCGGCGCGAAGGGCGTGCCGGTCGAGTTGCGCATCAGCGTGCCGTAGATGGTGATGAGATAGGCGGCCACCGCGAAGCCGCAGACGGCGAGCACCACGTCGAGCGCGGTGAAGCGCGCGCGCTCGCGCTTGTGGAACCACGAGAGCACGATGCAGCCGACCGTCGCGAAGAGCAGCGGCGCGCCGAAGAGCCAAGTCTCGCGGAACTTGATGCCGGCGTCGAGGCCGTTCCACATCACGCCGCCGGCGATCTGGACGGCGAAGGAGATCGCGACGCCGAGCGCGAACAGGGCCGGCAGCAGCAGCGCCCAGCCCATGTATTCGAGCACCCGGGTCTCCCCGCGGCGCTCCTCGGCGAAGGCGCCGCCGGCGAAGAGCAGGAAGCCGAGCGCCAGCGCGCCGGCGACGTGGACGATGCGGAAGTTCCAGGTCTCCATAGGGAAGGTGGGGAGGAAGGGGATGCGGATCCCGGTCCAGTCCGAGATCGACAGGCCGTTGAGCGCGGCGAGGTGGAAGCCGGCATAGATCGTCGCGAGGGTCGCGATGACGTAGTAGAGCCGGCCGGTATAGAGGCGGCGGTTCGACTCGATCGGCTCCTCGTCGACGCCCTCCGCGACGATCAGGTCGTCGCGGGCCTCGTCCGCCGTCTTCGCGCGCTCGGTCATCTCGTGGTCCTCCGGGCGCCGTTCCCGCGCCCTCCCCCGTTTGTCGCCGCGACCCCGTCGCATGCGCGGCGACGACCGTCGAGAGGCGAAAGGACCGCACCCCGGCGTGCCGAGGCGCGGCCCTTCATCTTACCGCCTGCAGCGCGCGCGCATAGCGCCTCAGCCGCCGTGGATCATGTCGTCCGAGATCGAGGCGCCGTTCTCGTTGAACCACTCGGCCGCGCCCGGATGCCAGGGCAGGACGTTGTTCTTGTCCCAGTTGTCGACCGTGGTGGAGCGGGCGGCGCGGTGGATGTTCACCATGCGCTCGTTGTCCGACATCACGACGTCGACGACGGCCTTCACGAAGCTCGCCGGCAGGTCGCAATTGGCGATCGCGAAGTTCCACATCGAGACCGAACGGGCCGGCTCCTCGAGCGTGGTGTAGGTGTCCGCCGCGATCTGGAACTGCGAGACCGGGAAGGCCTCGATGATCCGAGCCTGCTCCTCCTCGGTGAACTCGATGATGTTCACGTCGGTCTGGACCTCGAGCTGGCTCACCGCCGGGACCGGCACGCCGGCCGCGAAGGCGATGACGTCGAGGAGCCCGTCCTGGAGCTGCCCGCCGAGATCCGACCAGCCGCCGTTGCGGCGCTCGAAGTTCACGCCGAGCGTCTCCAGCATCTGCGGGAAGTAGGTGTCCGAGGTCGAGCCCGCCGGGCCGAAGCCGATGCGGGCGCCGTCCGGGATCTCGTCGATCGAGCTGATCCCGGAGGACGAGAGCGCCGTGATCGAGAACGGCGTCTGGTACATCGGGAAGATGGCGCAGACGTTGTCCATCTGCAGGCCCGGCGCGATCGGGTTCGAGCCCTCGAGCGACTCGCGGGCGGGGCCCATCGTGGTCATGCCGAAGGCGGCCTCGCCGGTATGGACGAGCGCCATGTTCTGCATCGGGCCGCCGGTGACCTCGCCGCCGCCGGAGATGCCGAGCTCGTCGGCCACCAGGTTGGCCCAGCCGGACCCGTAGGCGAAATAGGTGCCGCCCTGCGAGGCGGTGCCGACGGTGAAGCTCGAGGGCCAGTCGCTGCGGTCTTCCTGCGCGGCGGCGACGCCGGCCGTCAGCGCGAGCGCCGCGGCCGAGCAGACGAGATGAGACAGCTTCATTGCGTTCCTCTCCGATTGCTTATGGTTTCCGGCGAGAGGCCGGGGATGCGGGCTCGGCCGATCGGGAGGGGCGCCGGAGCGCAGCCGCACACGTGCGGACCGAGGCATGCCTCGGGCGCGTGTCGCGGATCGCTCGTCCGGAACGTGTACAGTGGCGTTCCCCCCTGCCCGGGTCGTGTCGCGCCCCACGGACCGTGAGACGCGCCTTCCGGTCGCATGAGCGCATGCCGCAACGGCTCAGAACCGCCGCCGGCCAAGCTGCCCGTACAGTAAAGGGCGGAACGCGCGGGCTTCAAGCCTCTTCGATGCGACGGGAAAGCCGTCTACGCCGAAAGTTCTAGACGCTTCGCAGCCTCCTATTGCGTTGCGATCTGTGCACGAGCGCGCCCCATCCGTCGGCGGCCCTTCTCGCGGTTGCCGCACACCTCCATCCGGCACCAACGGCGCGAGCGGTTCTTGGACGTGTCGAGGAAGAACCAGTCGCAGGTGGACGAGGCGCAGCGTTTCACCCGCACGAGACGCTCGGCGCTCACGAGCCCCTCCGCGGCGCGGGCCACGGGCCAGAGCGCCGCGGCGAGATCGTCCGAGACCGCGGGTCGGCGCACGGCGCGGCCCGCCTGCGGGTCCCAGGCGAGAACCTCGGCGGCGCGCGCCGCATCCGCCGCCGCGCCCAGCGCCGCGAGATCGGCCTCGGCGGGCGCCGTCTCGTCGACCGCCGCACGCAGCACGCCGACGATCGCGGCCCGCAGGCGCCGGGTACGCGTCTCGAAGACGTCCGCCGCCCCCGGGTCGGCGGCGGCGACACCGGTCAGTGCGCGGAAGCGCGCGTCCTCGAGGGCGCCGTGGTCGCGCAGCCAGGCGAGCGTGGCGAAGGCGTCGCCGAGCGCATCCCGCGCGGGCCTGCCCGGGCGCGTGTGGCCGGTCTCGCTGTTGGCGAAGTCCAGGACGAGGGCGTCGGCGGCGCTCGCGCCGACATGCATGGGATCGCCGGCGGGGTGATCGAGGGATCGGGGGGCTTGGGCGTCGTCGTTCATTCCGGAATCCTGCCACCTAGCTTCCGTCGAGGCAAGAGCCGGTGATTTACCCTTCAAAATGCGGTTGACAGGTTATCGGCACTGGTATGCATTGCGATGGCGTGGCGACGCACGCCGCAGGAGACCCGCCATGGCCGTCCCGACCACCCCCGATGCCGCGCGCGGCGCCGTCGCCGCCGCACTGCTCACGGCGCTGCTCACGAGCTTCATCGCCGCGACCTACGGCTTCGGCATCTACCTGTTCGCCCAGCTCGTGCCCGACATGCGGGCCGATCTCGGCTTCGACCTGAAGGCGGCGGGGCTCGCGGTCGCCACGGGGCAGCTGGGCTTCCTGATCTTCGCGCTCGGCGGGGCCTGGGCCGCGGCGCGCATCGGCGGAACGCAGGTCGCGATCGGCTCGGTGGCGCTGTGCGCCGCATGCCTCCTGCTTGTTCCGGCGGCGCCGGACGTGCTGGCGCTCGGGCTTCTCCTCGGCATTCTCGGCGGCCTGGCGGCCTCGGTCTACGTGCCGATGGTGGAGATCGTGTCGCGGGCGATCCCGTATCGCCACCGCGGAAAGGCGCTCGGCCTAATATCCAGCGGCACGAGCTACGGCGTGTTCGTCAACAGCCTGCTCGTGCCGTATTTCGTGCTGAACAATGATTGGCGCGGCGTCTGGATCGTGGTGGGCCTCGGCACGGCGGCGCTCGCGCTCGCCGGGGCGATCGCCTTTCGGCGCATGGGCCTGTTCGCGCGCGAGCCCGCCCCGGCGCCGAGCGTCGTCTCGACGTTACCGAAGGCCGGCCTGCGCGCGCTGCTCGCGCCCTGGATCCTGATCGTCTGGGTCGTCTCCTTCCTGAACGGCGTCTGCGTCCTGCCCTTCCAGACCTTCCTTTCGCCCTACCTGCGCGAGGAGCTCGGATACCCGGTCGCCTTCGCGGCGTCGGTCTGGGGCGTCATCGGCGTGATCGGGATGGTCTCGGGCTTCGTCGTCGGCTGGGCCTCGGACCGCACCGGCGTGCGCCTGGCGCTCGGCGTCACATACGCCTGCGTCCTCGCGGCGGCCGCCCTCCTCGCGCTCGCGCCGAGCCAGCCCTCGGCGCTCGCCGCCGGAACCCTCTACGCGCTCGCCTTCTGCCCGATCTTCGGCCTCGTCCCGGCCTACGTGGCGAAGACCGCGAGCGGGGCGCAGGCGACCCTCGTCTTCGGCGTCGCCAACGTCGCCCTCGGTCTCGGCGGCATGGCGGGCAACGCGGCCTTCGGCGCGCTCGCCGAGGCGGCGGGCGGCTTCGCGCCGATCTACCTCGCCATCGCGGCGCTCTCGGCCGTGCTCGCGC
The DNA here is from genome assembly GCF_040111675.1 of Salinarimonas sp. Lineage (NCBI taxonomy): Bacteria > Pseudomonadati > Pseudomonadota > Alphaproteobacteria > Hyphomicrobiales > Salinarimonadaceae > Salinarimonas > Salinarimonas sp. Next base: position 3,575,442 of record NZ_CP157794.1, read on the forward strand.
TTCTCGCCGCGCTGCTGCCGCCGGAAGGCGCGCCGACCAGGACGCCGGCGCCCGGCGCCGACGCCGCGCCCTGCGGCTCGTGAGATCCGGAACCGTAGCCGCGCGCGGCCATTGGACCCGCGGTGCTGGCCTAAGGGGCCGGCCTTGCGCTAAACGAGAGCGAGCGGACGAGACGAGGGGGCGTCACGGATGAGAGCGAGCGTGGTCCGAAGCCTCGCGCTGGCGGGGATCGCCGCGGTCGCGGTGGCGATCGGCGCGGCGCGGGCGCAGATGGGCGACACCGGGCAGGCGCCGGGCGAGACCCGCGGGGCGCAAACGTCGGAATGGGTCGACACCGCGCTGCACGTGATCACCCGCGCCATCGAGTTCGCCGGCATCGGCGCCATCGTCATCGGCGCCATCGTCGCCACCGCGATCTACGCGAGGCGCATGCTCGCGGGCGGCGGGGAGGAGGACTACCACGATTACCGCGCGCGGCTGGGCCGCTCCATCCTGCTCGGCCTCGAGTTCCTGGTGGCCGCCGACATCATCGCCACCGTCGCCATCGAGCCGACGCTCGACAGCGTCATCGTGCTGGCCGGCGTGGTGCTGATCCGAACCTTCCTGTCCTTCGCCCTCGAGGTCGAGATCGAAGGGCGCTGGCCCTGGCAGAACGGGCAGCACGCGCCGGCCCAGCGGCGCCAGCAGCGCCGGGAGGCGCAGGAGCAGCGCGAGGGCGGCGATCGCGAGGGCGGCGGCTGAGGCCGCCCTCGGCGGGTCGCGGTCAGGCGAGCGAGCGCGCCTCTCCGGCGAGCGCCGCCTGCGCCGCCGCGAGGCGGGCGATCGGCACGCGGTAGGGCGAGCAGGAGACGTAGTCGAGCGCCTGGCGCTCGCAGAACCGGATCGAGGCCGGATCGCCGCCGTGCTCGCCGCAGATGCCGAGCTTGATGTCCGGCCGCGTCTTGCGGCCGCGCTCGGCGGCGAGCGCCACGAGCTCGCCGACGCCCTCCTGGTCCAGCGTCACGAACGGATCGAACTCGAGCAGCCCCTTCTGCACGTAGGGCCCGAGGAAGGATGCCGCGTCGTCGCGCGAGATGCCGAGCGTGGTCTGGGTGAGGTCGTTCGTCCCGAAGGAGAAGAACTCGGCCGCCTCGGCGATCTCGGCCGCACGCAGGGCCGCCCGGGGCAGCTCGATCATGGTGCCGACCTGGTATTCGAACGAGGCGCCCGTCTCGTCCATCACGGCCTTCGCCATGGCGTCGATCCGGCCCTTGACGAGGTCGAGCTCGGGCTTGGTCATCACGAGCGGGACCATCACCTCCGGCGTCACCGGCGCACCCGTGTCCTTCGCCGCCTTGACCGCCGCCTCGAAGATGGCGCGGGCCTGCATCTCGGCGATCTCGGGATAGGCGACGGCGAGGCGCACGCCGCGGAAGCCGAGCATCGGGTTCGATTCCGAGAGGTCCGCCGCGCGGCGCTTGAGCTTCTCCGGGGAGGCGCCGATGGACTTGGCGACCTCCGCGAGCTCCTCGTCCGTATGCGGCAGGAACTCGTGCAGCGGCGGATCGAGCAGGCGGATCGTGACGGGCAGGCCCTTCATGATTGTGAAGAGCTCGACGAAGTCCTCGCGCTGCATCGGCAGGAGCTTGGCGAGCGCCGCCCGGCGGCCCTCCGCGTCGTCGGCGAGGATCATCTCGCGCACGGCGACGATGCGGTCGCCCTCGAAGAACATGTGCTCGGTCCGGCACAGCCCGATGCCCTCGGCGCCGAAGTTGCGCGCGGTGCGGGCGTCGAGGGGCGTCTCGGCGTTGGCGCGCACCTTGAGGCGGCGCACGCGGTCGGCCCATTCCATCAGCTTGGCGAAGTCGCCGGAGAGCTCGGGCTCCAGCATCGCCACCGCGCCGACGAGAACCTGGCCCGCGCCGCCGTCGATGGTGACGACGTCGCCCTCGGTCAGCGTGCGGCCCGCCACCGTGAGCGTCTTCGCCTTGGCGTCGACGCGGATCGAGCCGGCGCCGGACACGCAGGGCTTGCCCATGCCGCGGGCGACGACCGCCGCATGCGAGGTCATGCCGCCGCGGGTGGTGAGGATCGCTTCCGCCGCGTGCATGCCGTGAATGTCCTCCGGCGAGGTCTCGACGCGCACCAGGATGCACTTGCGCCCGGCCTTCTTGACGGCCTCGGCCGCCTCGGAGGTGAAGACGATCTCGCCGGACGCCGCGCCGGGGGAGGCCGGGAGGCCGGTGGCGAGGAGGTCGCGCTCGGCCTTCGGATCGATGGTGGGGTGCAGCAGCTGGTCGAGCGCCTGCGGCTCGACGCGGCCCACCGCCTCCTGCTCGGAGATGACGCCTTCCTCGACGAGGTCGCAGGCGATCTTGAGGGCGGCGCGCGCCGTGCGCTTGCCGTTGCGCGTCTGGAGCATCCAGAGCTTGCCCTTCTCGATTGTGAACTCGAGATCCTGCATGTCGCGGTAATGGGCCTCGAGCCGATCGCAGATGGCGACGAGCTCGGCATAGGCCTCGGGCATCACCGTCTCCATGGACGGCTTGTCGGCCCCGGCCTCGAGCCTGGCCGCCTCGGTGATGTCCTGCGGCGTGCGAATGCCGGCCACGACGTCCTCGCCCTGGGCGTTGACCAGGAACTCGCCGTAGAGCCGCTTCTCGCCGGTGGAGGGATTTCGCGTGAAGGCGACGCCGGTGGCGGAGGTGTCGCCCATGTTGCCGAAGACCATGGCCTGGATGTTCACCGCCGTGCCCCAGGAGGCGGGGATCGCGTGCAGCTCGCGGTACTTCCTCGCGCGCGGGTTCATCCAGGAGCCGAACACGGCGCCCACCGCGCCCCAGAGCTGGGCGTGCGGGTCCTGCGGGAAGGGCTCGCCCTGCTTCTCCTCGACGATGGCCTTGAAGCGCTCGATGAGCTGCTTCCAGTCCTCGGCGGAGAGCTCGGTGTCGAGTTCGTAGCCCTTGCGCTCCTTGTAGCTCTCGAGCGCGTCCTCGAAATCGTGGTGCTCGAGGCCGAGCACCACGTTGGAATACATGGTGATGAAGCGGCGGTAGCTGTCGTAGGCGAAGCGGGCGTCGCCGGCGTCCTCGGCCAGCGCGTCGACGGTGGCGTCGTTGAGGCCGAGATTGAGGACCGTGTCCATCATGCCCGGCATCGAGGCGCGCGCGCCCGAGCGCACGGAGACGAGCAGCGGGTTCTTCGCGTCCCCGAAGCTGCGCCCGGCGATGCGGCCGACCTCGGCGAGCGCGTCGGCGACGGCGCCCTCCAGCTCCGGCGGATAGGTCCGGTCGTGGTCGTAGAAATACGTGCAGACCCCGGTGGTGATGGTGAAGCCGGGCGGCACCGGCAGGCCGAGATTGCTCATCTCGGCGAGGTTCGCGCCCTTCCCGCCGAGCAGGTCGCGCATGCCAGCCTCGCCCTCGGCCTTGCCGTCACCGAAGGTGTAGACCCACTTCGTCATCGTCCACCTCACCACCGTGCCATTACCGCGCACAGCCATAGACGCCCCGGCGCGTTTTGCAAATACTCACGTGGGTTGCCGACCTGCGCGAGTTAACGCGCGCAGGTGGCCGTGCGAGCGGCGAGGACGCGAGCGTTCACCCCTGGATCTTGTCGAAGTCCGCCACCGCGCGGGTGGCGCGCCGCAGGGCGGCGAGCAACCGCAGGCGGTTGGCGCGCAGGTCCGGGTCCTCGGCGTTCACAGTCACCGCGTCGAAGAAGGCGTCCACCGGCGCGCGCAGATGCGAGAGGGCCCGCATGGCGCCCTCGAAATCCTCCCGCGCGATCGCCGCCGAGGCCTCGCTCTGCGCCCTCTCGAGGGCAGAGAGCAGCGCCTTCTCCGCGGGCTCGCCGCGCGCGGCGACGAGGGCGGCGTCCGGTGCGGCGTCGTAGGACGTCCCGTCCTTCTTCTCCTCGATGCGCAGGATGTTCGCGGCCCGGCGATAGCCGGCGAGCAGGTTCGCGCCGTCCTCGGTGGCGAGGAAGCCGGCGAGCGCGTTCACCCGCTCGACGATCATCAGGAGGTCGTCCTGGCCTTCCAGTGCGAAGACCGCGTCGATCAGGTCGTGCTGCAGGCCCTCCTCGCGCAGGTGGACCTTGAGCCGATCGGCGAAGAAGGCGAGGAGGTCTGCGGCGAGGCGCGGGCGCTCGCGGGCGAGATCGGGGTCGCTCCAGGTCTCGCGCAGCTGCGGGCTCGCATGGCGGATCGCGCCGAGATGCATGCGCAGCACGGGGTCGAGCCGCAGCCGCAGCCGGTTCTCCAGCACCAGCCGGATCACCCCCAAAGCCGCGCGCCTGAGCCCGAACGGGTCGCGCGATCCCGTCGGCTTCTCGTCGATGGCCCAGAAGCCGGTGAGCAGGTCGAGCTTGTCGGCGAGCGCCACCGCCACCGAGACCGGCGCGGTGGGCGTGCGGTCGGAGGGGCCGAGCGGCTTGTAATGCTCCTCGAGCGCGGCGGCTACGGCCTCGTCCTCGCCCTGGAGCGCGGCGTAGGTGCGGCCCATCAGCCCCTGCAGCTCGGGAAATTCGCCCACCATCTCGGTGACGAGATCGGCCTTGGAGAGCCGCGCCGCCCGCTCCGCCTTGTCCGCATCCGCGCCCGCGACGTCGGCGAGCGAGCGGGCGAGCGCCGCCACCCGCTCCACCCGCTCGGCCACGGTGCCGAGCTTGTCGTGGAAGACGATCGCCTCGAGCTTGGGCAGCCGCGCCTCGAGCGGGGTCGCCTTGTCGGTCTCGAAGAAGAACTTCGCGTCCGAGAGCCGCGCGCGGACCACGCGCTCGTTGCCGGCGACGATGGCCTTGCCGCCGTCCCTCGCCTCGATGTTGGCGACGAGCACGAAGGAATTGGCGAGCTTGCCCGTCTCGCGGTCGCGCAGCACGAAGCACTTCTGGTTGGCGCGGATCGTGGCGCGGATCGCCTCCGCCGGGATGTCGAGGAAGCTCTCCTCGAAGGCGCCGAGCATCACCACCGGCCACTCGACCAGCCCCGCCACCTCCTCGAGCAGCGCCTCGTCCTCGACGAGCTCCAGCCCCCGGGCGAAGGCGAGGTCGCGGGCGTCGTGGAGGATGACGTCCTTGCGCTTGTCCGCGTCGACCTCGACCTTGGCCTTGCCGAGCGAGGCCGCCCAGTCGTCGAGCCGGCGCACGCGGATGGGCTCCGGCGCGTGGAAGCGGTGGCCGTAAGTGACGTCCCCGCTCTCCAGCCCGTCGACGGAGAAGCGCACCACCTCCGGCTCCTCGGTCTCCGGCCCGAACATGCACACGATGGCGCGCAGCGGCCGCACCCAGGTGAGCGCGCCCGGCTCCGCCGAGGCCGCGCCCCAGCGCATGGATTTCGGCCAGGGAAAGCGGCGGACGATATCGGGGAGGATCTCGGCCAGCACCTCCGGCGTCGGGCGCCCGGGGCGCTCGATCAGTGCCACGTAGAAGTCGCCCTTCTTCGGGTCGCTCTCGATCCTCGCCTCGTCGAGGGAGGCGAGGCCGGCGCTCTTGAGGAAGCCCTCGACCGCCTTCTCGGGCGCGCCGACGCGCGGACCCTTTCGCTCCTCGCGCACGTCCTGGCCCTTCGCGGGCAGCCCCGCCACGTGCAGCGCGATGCGGCGCGGGCCGTGGAAGCTCTTGGCGCCCTCGTAGAGGAAGCCGCGCTCCACCAGCGCGTCGGTGACGAGCCGGCGCAGGTCCTCGCCCGCCTTGCGCTGCATGCGCGCGGGGATTTCCTCGGAGAAGAGCTCGAGCAGGAGATCGGGCATGGAAACGGCCTCGGTACGGGCTCGCGGGAACGGCTGCGGCTGCGAATAGGCGCGCGACGGCCGGGACGCAAGCCCTGCGGCGTCGGCGCACGCCTTGCGCAGCCCCCTCGCGACGGGGCACGATACGGCCATGCCCGTCTCCCCCGCCTACCGCCCCGACCCGCGCCATCTCGCCCTCGGCGAGGCCTTCTACGATCCGGTCACGCCAGCGCCCTTCCCGGCGACGGTGACGCGCTACCGCAACCAGCGCTGGGCCGCCCGCGTCGGGCTCGATACGCTGGACGAGGCCGAATGGGTGGCACACCTCGCCCGCTTCGCGCCCCTGCCGGACAATGTCCCCGAGCCGCTGGCCCTGCGCTATCACGGCCACCAGTTCCAGTCCTACAACCCGGACCTCGGCGACGGCCGCGGCTTCCTCCATGCGCAGATCCGCGACGCCGAGGACGGCCGCCTGCTCGATCTCGGCACCAAGGGATCCGGCCAGACGCCCTATTCCCGCTTCGGCGACGGGCGGCTCACCCTCAAGGGCGGCGTGCGCGAGGTGCTGGCCACCGAGATGCTGGAGGCGCTCGGGGTCTACACCTCGAAATCGTTCTCGCTCGTCGAGACCGGCGAGGCCTTGATGCGCAACGACGAGCCCTCCCCCACCCGCTCGTCGGTGCTGGTGCGGCTGTCGCATTCCCACATCCGCATCGGCACCTTCCAGCGCCTCGCCTTCCACAACGAGGGCGCGGCCTTGGAGAAGCTGATCGCCTATTGCATCGAGACCTACCAGCCGCGGGCCGCCGCGCATCCGAACCCGGCGGCGGGCCTCCTCGCCGCCGTGACGGAGGACGTGGCGAAGATGGGCGCCGAGTGGTTCCAGGCGGGCTTCGTCCACGGCGTGCTCAACACCGACAACACCACCATCACCGGCGAGAGCTTCGATTACGGCCCCTGGCGCTTCCTGCCGGAACTCGATCCCGGCTTCACCGCCGCCTATTTCGACCAGACCGGCCTCTACGCCTTCGGCCGCCAGCCCGCCGCCCTCTACTGGAACCTCTGCCGGCTGGCCGATTGCCTGCGCCACCTCGCCGACGAGGAGGCGCTCGCCGCCGCGCTCGAGCCCTTCGGCGCAGCCTTCGACGCCCATCTCGGCCGCCTCACCCGCGCCCGCCTCGCTCTCGACCCCGACGACGAGAGCGGCGTCGACGCCCCGGCCTTCTTCTACCGCGCGCTCGCCCGCACCCGACTGCCCTTCGAGCGCGCCTTCTTCGACCTCATCGGCGGCGCCGACCCGACCCGCATCGCCGCGAGCCCCCACGCGGAGGCCTATGCCGGCGCGGACTGGGCCGAGGCGATCGCGGCGATTCGCGGAGCGAAGCCGCATCCGCGGCGGGAGGAGGCGCTGGCGCATCCGTATTTCGCGCGCGAGGCGCCGGTGACGATGCTGATCGACGAGGTGGAGGCGGTTTGGGCGCGGATCGCGGAGGGGGACGATTGGGGGGCGTTCGCGGGGAAGATCGCGGAGGTGGGGGAGATGCGGGGAGCGTATGGGGTGTTGGTGGATGAGGTAGGGCGACATCCGTAGGGGCCCGCGAACTAGCCGACGTTTGCAATTTTGACTTGTCTCGCTAGTGTTGGTGTCATGCGCTTTCATTGAGGGAGTGAGACATGGCATCGACGACAAGTAGCGCCATAACGGCCTTTGCGGCGGCGGCATTCGGCTCCCTCGCAACGATATTCGTCGGCGGGCTCGACTATTTTAATAGAAACAAGGAGCTGGACATCGAATTAGTCAATATTGGTCTTTCGATCCTGCGTGGAGACGCTACAGGCGACGAAAATTCAATCTATGCTAGACGTTTTGCACTTCGCATCTTAAATCAATACACTGGAGCTCCAATACCAGATGAAGAATTTGAAGCATGGGCACGCCAGGGGAGCACTCCGTTTCTAAAAACCGCTGAATTTTCTGACGCGGAAGATCTTCGCTCTCTGGCATCGGGAATTATGTACCTATACGGAATCTGTCTGGGCACGGAAGGCATATTGGTTGGTGATCATGTTGAGCCTGAATCGACTGCTGAGCTGCGTGCAGTGAGCGTCGATAAGTTAACTGCTTCGCTGAAAGTATGTAACGAGCTAATCGATACCGTAGTCGCTACGGGTACGCACGAAGAGGCTTGGAACACGTTTCGAAGATAGTAAAAACCGCCGCCTGGTTCCCCAAGCGGCGGCGACGCTGTCGGGGCGATACGCGCCCCTCGTCCTGGCCGTCAGTGCAGCGTGGCGGCTTCCTTCTCGGCGCCGCGCAGGCGGGCCATCTCGTCCTTGAGGACGAGCTTCTTGCGCTTGAGCTGAGCGATCTCGGTGTCGCTCGTCGAAGGGCTGGTCACCGCCTTCTGGATCTCCTGCTCGAGAGCCTGGTGCTTACGCTCGAGCTCGGCCAAGTGGCTATTCAGCGACATGCGTCGTCTCCCTTCCCAAAGTTCGGGTTCGAACGGCTCCATGCTCTCACACATTTGTTCGCCTGTCGAAGCTTTCATTTGTTGCGCCGCAACCTGAAAGCGTTAAAAGCTCACGCTTCCGCCGCTTGACGCGGCGACGCTTTTGCCGCTCTTGGTGAGGGCGCGCGCGCTGCGCGAGAACCGTTGCAGAGCTGGAGACGACGGGTGGACGGCGCCGAGGAGACCGCAGAGCTGATGGCCGAGCTGGCTCGGCTGAAGGAGGAGCATCGCGACCTCGATCGGGCGATCGAGGCGCTCGAGACCTCGCCCGTGCACGACCGCCTGCAACTCCAGCGCTTGAAGAAGCGCAAGCTCACGCTCCGGGACCGAATCCATCGGATCGAGGACGAGATCCTGCCCGACATCATCGCCTGAGGGCGTGCGCTCGAGGCGCGGAGGGTTCCGCGCGAGAGGAAAGCCATGACCGACGCCAGCACCGCCGCACGCGCTCCCGTCGCCATCATCATGGGCAGCCAGTCCGACTGGGCGACGATGCGGCACGCGGCCGAGACGCTCGATGCGCTCGGCGTCGCCTACGACGCGCGGATCGTCTCCGCCCATCGAACGCCCGATCGGCTCTACGCCTTCGCCAAGGGCGCCCAGGGGGAGGGCTTCAAGATCGTCATCGCCGGGGCGGGCGGCGCGGCGCACCTGCCGGGCATGGCGGCGGCGCTGACGCCGCTGCCTGTCTTCGGCGTGCCGGTCGAATCGAAGGCGCTCTCGGGGGTCGACAGCCTGCATTCCATCGTGCAGATGCCGGCGGGCATCCCGGTCGGCACGCTCGCCATCGGCCGCGCCGGGGCCGTCAACGCCGCGTTGCTGGCGGCGGCCGTTCTGGCGCTGACCGACGAGGCGCTGGCCGGACGGCTCGAGGCCTGGCGCGCGCGCCAGAGCGAATCGGTGGCCGAGCGCCCCGTCGACGAGGCGTGAGAACCCGCGAGGAGGACCGACCATGACCCGCATCGCCCCCGGAGACGTCATCGGCATCCTCGGCGGCGGCCAGCTCGGCCGCATGATCGCGGTGGAGGCCGCGCGGCTCGGCCTCGACGTCCACGTCTTCAACGACGACCCGAGGAGCCCCGCCTTCCACGTCGCCGCCCGCGCCACGACGGCGGATTTCGCGGACACCGAGGCGCTGGCGGAATTCGCCAAGGGCTGCGCCGTCGTCACCTACGAGTTCGAGAACGTCCCCGTCGCCGCGGCGGAGGCGGTGGCCGCGCACGCACCGCTGCGCCCCGGCGCCAAGGCGCTGGCGACGGCGCAGGACCGGCTCGCCGAGAAGAGCTTCGTCGCCGATCTCGGCATCGCCGTCGCGCCCTTTCGCGCGGTGGACGACGCGGCCTCGCTCGCGCGCGCCCTCGACGAGATCGGCCGCCCGGCCGTGCTGAAGACCCGCCGCTTCGGCTACGACGGCAAGGGCCAGGCCGTGATTCGCGAGGGCGACGATGCGGACGCCGCCTTCGCCGCCATCGGCGGGAAGCCCGCGATCCTGGAGGGTTTCGTGCCCTTCGCGGCGGAGGTCTCCGTCGTCGCCGCGCGCGCGGCGGACGGCACGCTCGCCGCCTACGACCTGTGCGCGAACCGTCACGAGGGCGGCATCCTGGCGCAGACGACGGTCCCCGCCGCCGTCTCGCCCGCCACCGAGGCCGCCGCGCGCGACATCGCCGCGCGGATCGGCGAGGCGCTCGACTATGTCGGCGTCTTCGCGGTGGAGATGTTCCTCGTGCGCGAGGGCGGGGAGGAGCGGCTCGTCGTCAACGAGATGGCGCCGCGGGTGCACAATTCCGGGCACTGGACGGATGTCGGCGCGCAGACCTCCCAGTTCGAGCAGCACGTGCGCGCCGTCTGCGGCTGGCCGCTCGGCCCGACGACGCGGCGCGCGCCGCGGGTGACGATGGAGAACCTCGTCGGCGCGGAGGTGGAGGCCTGGCGCGACCTCCTCGCCGATCCGGCGGCGCGGCTCACGCTCTACGGCAAGGGCGAGGCCCGGCCGGGGCGTAAGATGGGGCACGTGACGCGCCTATCCGGCGCCGGTGAGGGCTGAGCCGCGGGCTCGTCCCGGCTTCGTCCCGTCACGCCCCGCGCGCGGCGCGAACGCGGGCGTGGACGAAGGCGAGCTTCTCGATCGCCGCGGGCGCGAGGGTGAAGGGGTAGAGATCCGGCTGGCCCATGGAGCGGTTGAGCGCGTTCACCGCGAAGGTCAGCGGGGCCCAGGCGTCGACGAGGCGGGCGAGCTCGGGCTCGTGATGCGGGTCGAAGGGCACGCTGGTGGACAGGTCCTCCGCCGCCGGGTGGCGCGGCTTCAGCCGCAGGCCGAAGGCGCCCGCGGTCTCCAGCGTGTCGACCATGTGCAGGTAATGTGCGAAGGTCTCGGCCCAGTCCTCCCAGGCGTGCGCGCTGGCATAGGCGCTGACCTGACGCGTCGCCCAGTCCGCCGGCGGCCCTTCGGAATAGTGGCGCTGCAGGGCTGCGCCGTAATCCGTGCGCTCGTCGCCGAACAGGGCGCGGAAGGCGTCGAGCGCGCCGGCCTCCTCCACCAGCTTCGTCCAGTAATAGTGCCCGACCTCGTGACGCAGGTGCCCCAGCAGCGTGCGGTAGGGCTCGCCCATGGCCGAGCGGCGCGCCTCGCGCTCGCTGTCGTCCGCCTCGGCGACGGCGATGGTGACGAGGCCGTTGTCGTGCCCGGTCATCACCCCGGGCGCGCCCGGGGCCGGCGGATCGGCCAGGAAGTCGAAGGCGAGGCCCTTCGGGTCCTCGGGCCGGCGGGTGAGCGGCAGGCCGAGGGCGAGGAGCGTGTAGAACAGGCGCTTCTTCGCCGCCTCCAGCTTGCGCCAGCGACCGAGATTGGAATCCTGCGTCAGGTCGGGGATGACGTGATTGTGCCGGCAGGCGTGGCAGAAGCGGCTCTCGCCCGCGCCCTCGGCGGGCAGCAGCCAGGTGCAGGCGCCGTAGGCGGCGTTGGCGCAGAACAGGTAGGCCCGGCCTCCCGGCTCGCCCTGGACGCGCCAGACCTCGCCGTCGAGCGCGACGGCGAGCAGCCGCCCGGCCGCGGGATCGTAGCCGAGCCGCGCGGCGCATTGCGGGCAGGCCGCGTCCTCGAACTGGAGCGGCGCGCCGCAGGCGGTGCAGGCGAAGAGCTTCATGTCTCCGGTTTCCCCGATCTGAGCCCCCATCCCCTCCGCACGCAAACGCGCTCCGGCCGGGGAACGACACGCGACGAAACGAAACGGCCGCCGCGGTCGCTCCGACCGGGCGGCCGTCTCGCGTCGGCGCGCGAGGGGCGCGATCAGCCCACGTTCACGCCGTGATGCTTGGCGAGCGGGCCGAGCCCGCCGGCGAAGCCCTGGCCGACGGCCTTGAACTTCCACTCGTCGCCGTGGCGATAGACCTCGCCGAAGATCATCGCCGTCTCGACGGAGGCGTCCTCGGAGAGGTCGTAGCGGGCGATCTCGGCGCCGCCGGCCGCGTTCACGACGCGGATGAAGGCGTTGGAGACCTGGCCGAAATTCTGCTTGCGGGTCTCGCCCTCGTGGATCGTCACGCTGAAGACGAGCTTCTTGACGTCGGCGGGGACCTTCGAGAGGTCGACCTTGACCTGCTCGTCGTCGCCCTCGCCCTCGCCGGAGCGGTTGTCGCCGGTGTGCTCGACGGAGCCGTCGCCGCCGACCTTGTTGTTGTAGAAGATGAAGTCCTGGTCGGTGCGGACCTTGCCGTCGTCCTTGACCAGGAAGACGCTCGCGTCGAGGTCGAACTCGGCGCCGTCGGTGGCGCGCGGATCCCAGCCGAGGCCGACGATGACGTTCGTCAGGCCGGGGGCCTCCTTGGAGAGGGATACGTTGCCGCCCTTCGAGAGAGAAACACCCATTGTCGTCTCCTTCCGGTGTTGCGCGGCCCGTGGGCGGGCCGCCTCGTGAACCAGTCTATCGGACCCGTGCATCGGGCCCATGCCTCGGATCAGGCGAACAGGAGATCCTGATACGAGTACAGGATGAAGGCGAAGTACGCGACCAGCATGGCGACGCCCATCGGCCGGCCGATCTTCGAGACCGTCAGCATCCAGGCGGCGAAGGCGAAGGTCACGCCCGCCATCACCCACATGTCGAGATCGACCAGCGTCTCGTCGATCACGAGCGGCTTGATCATGGCCGTAATGCCGATGATCGAGAGGATGTTGAACAGGTTCGAGCCGACGATGTTGCCGATGATCATGTTGGTCTGGCGCTTCACCGCCGCCGCGAGGCAGGTCGAGAGCTCGGGCAGCGAGGTGCCGATGGCGATGACGGTGAGGCCGATCACCGCCTCGGGCACGCCGAGCGCGCTGCCTGCGGCGACCGCGCCCTGCACCAGCATCTCCGAGCCGATCACGAGCGCGGCGAGGCCCGCGAGCAGGAAACCGACGCCCTTGGCGGCCGAGTCGATGCCCTTCTCGTCGATATCCTCGTCGTGCTCGTCTTCCTCGCCGCCGCCTTCGTCCTTCCAGTACTGGTAGGCGATGAAGGCGACGAGAAGCCCGAACATGCCGAAGCCGGCCCAGCGCGGCACGATGCCGTAGAGCATCAGCGCGACCAGGATCACGGTCGCGACCAGCATCATGCCCATGTCGCGCACCAGCTCGGACGGCTTGCCGTGCAGGGCGAAGACCACCGCGGTGGCGCCGATGATCAGAAGGACGTTGGCGATGTTCGAGCCGACGATGTTGCCGAGCGAGATGCCCGGGAAGCCGGTGAGGTTGGCGTTGACCGAGGTGAACAGCTCGGGCGCCGAGGTGCCGAAGGCGACGATGGTCGCCCCGATGAAGAGCTTCGAGAGCCCTGCGCGCTCCGCGATGAAGGCGGCCGCATCCACCGTCCAGTCGCCTCCCTTGATGAGCAGGAAGAGGCCGAAGGCGATGGCGCCGAAGGCGAGCACCGCCAGCTGATAGTCACCGATCTCGTTCATGGACGCGCGGAGGCTCCGGGGAGTTGCGGGAGGGAATGGGGTGCGGGGGGTGGCCGCCGATGCGCGATCCCCGGCCGTCGCCGGCCGGGGATGACACGCGTCGCGCCCGTCCTCACCCGATCAGAGATCGAAGTCGGCGGGGTCGAGGGAGAGCTCGCGGGCGATGGTGCGCACCACGGCCTTCTCGTTGTCGTCGAAATCGCCGTCGGAGGCGCCGATGGCGATGCACACGCGCACCATGACGCGGGCCGCGTCCGGCTTGTCGCGCAGCTTGCCGACGTGCTTGAGCGCCTCGGCCTTGCCGATCTCGGCGTCGAACTCGAACTTCTCGGTGATCTTCTTGAAGAAGGCGATCACCTCCTCCATCTTGAAGACCTTCAGCTCGTCTGAATTCTCGATGTATTTCATCATCTTCTGCTTTTCGGACGAGGAGATGTCCCCGTCCGCGGCGGCGACCAGGGCGCAGCCGGAGACCACGGCCTCCATGAACTCGCGGTTCTTGAAGCGTCCGACCTCGGTCTGCAGCGCCTCGCGCGCCTTGGCCACGTTGGTCTTGAGCCAGTCGAGCACCATGATCGTCGTCCTTCCCTCGTGTCGCCTCTACTTGGAGCCACGCGTCCAGCGCATGCCCCAATTGAAGGCCTGGTCCATCGGCATGTGATTCTGAAAATACTTGACCTCGCGTGACACGCGCATCTGCCCGCCGACGTTCTCGAGCAGGGTGACGGCGCACATGCCCATGTTCGAGGTCTCGTCGAGGCGCACCTCGACGGGGGGCTGGTCGGGGGCGTAGACCGTGACCACGCCGTCGGTCGCGGCCCAGTTGGGCGCGCCCTCGTAGATGAAGGCGTAGACCAGGATGCGGCGGATCTCGTCCCAGTGGCGGCCGTTGATGCGCAGCCATTCGCCGTCGGCGCTCTGGCCGGTGCGGTCGTCGGCGGAGAGCTGCACGAAGGGCGGACCGTCGAAGAAGCCGAAGGAATCGCCCAGCGCCTGGACGGCGCCCTTGCGGCCGTCGGCGAGCTCGAACAGGCAGCCGAGATCGAGGTCGACGCCCTTGGGCTTGCCGAAGCCGAAGAAGCCGCCGCCGCCGGAGGGCGGGGCCTGATTCCGGTTCCAGTTCAGGTTGATGCGCACCTCGCCGTAGCCGCCGGCTGCGGCGGGTTTCTTGGCGAGATCGATGGATTTCCGCTCTTTCGTGAGCGTCACCTTCGAGAGGTTGATAGACGCCGCAGCGGGTGCAGCAGAGCGTTTCTCTTCCGCCGCGCCGGCGCCGACGCGGGGCACGCTGGGCGGGCGGGCGGTGGAGGGCGGCGGAGGAGGTGACGCAGGGGAAGGAGGCGGCGGGGGCGGCGGGGGCGGCGCGGCCTCGGGCTCCTCGTCGACGACGACGCCGAAGCTCTCGGCGAGCGGCTTCAGGCCGCCGGCGAAGCCCTGGCCGACCGCACGGAACTTCCACTGGCCGTTGCGCAGGTAGAGCTCGCCGAGGATCAGCGCCGTCTCGCTCATGCCGGCGGTCTCGACCCTGTAGGTCGCGACCGGCGACCCGCCGTCGAGGACGGCGATCTCGAGGCCGGCGACCTGGGCGAAGGAGAGCTTGCGCCGGGCGCCGTCGTGGATCGTGGCGGTGACGGCGACCTTCTCGACGCCGGCGGGCATGGAGCCGAAGGCGACGGCGAAGGTGGTCTCCTTCGCGCCGCCGTCGGCGGGGGCGTTCTGGGAGGTGAGCCGCACGGCGTGGCCGGGGCCGTCGGGCTGGCCGTAGAACACCATGTCCGCGTCGCCGGAGACCTTGCCGGTCCCCTGCAGCAGGAAGGCGGACACGTCGATCTCGGGAACGGCGCCGGACGGCGTGAAGCGGACCCGGACGACGGGCTGGCTGGCGTTCACCGGCGCGTTCGCGCCCTTCGTGAGCTCGGTCACGGTCTCACCCCCTCGAGATCGTCGGCCAAGGAAAATTGGCGCGCCACGGCGAGCGTCGCCGTGGCGCGCCCTCCGACTCAGATATGAGCGAGCGCCGCGCCCGCAAGATCCTGGGCCGTGCGGCCCGTGGCGGGCGCGCCGATCGCCTTCATGGTCCATTCCCCGGACGCACGGCTGACGACCGCCATGACGACGCCGGTATGCGCGCCCTGCTCGGTGAGGGTGTAGCGGGCGATCTCCTTGCCGGCGCGCTCGTCGACGAGGCGGCAGAAGGCGTTCTCGACCTCGTTGAAGCTCTGGCCGCGGAAGGAGTTGACGGTGAAGACCAGCGTCTGCACCGCGGCGGGCAGGCGATCGAGATCGACCGCGATCGTCTCGTCGTCGCCCTCGCCCTCGCCGGTGAGGTTGTCGCCGGAATGGACGATCGCGCCGTCGTTCGACTTGAGCTGGCGGAACCAGACGATGTCGGTCAGCTGCTTGCCCTGGTCGAACATCAGGCAGGAGGCGTCGAGGTCGATGTCCCCGCCGCCGCCGCCGAGGAGGCCGGAGAGGAAGCCGCCCTTCTTCTTCACCGGATCCCAGCCGAGGCCCATGCGGACCTTGGAGAGCCCGGCGCTCTCCTTGGCGAGCGAGATGGTTTGACCCTTGGACAACGAAATCGCCACGGCGCGCCTCCCGAAAGTTGGAGCTGGATGTCTGGAGATGTTCGGCTGAAATGTCGCTCTGGATTTCCCTTGCACGGTTAAGTGCTTGCGCGATCGAATCCTGTCAAGCCGCCACGCTCGGAAACAGTGCGCGAGACGTTAACCCCAAATTACGTCCAGCGCACGCGTTTTCGGCCCCGTCCGTCTGGCCGAACGCCCCCGGCGCGCGTCCGAGCACCCTCCATCCCTGTGAGCGAGCAGGATCGGCGGCCCGCCTCACCCGCCCGTCGCGCCGAGCAGCCATTCCGTCGTCGGGCCGTCGGCGCCGACGGAGAGGAAGAACACGACCGGCGTGTCGTAGGGGTGATGCTCGCGGATGGCGGCGGCGACCTGCTCGGCGAGACCCTTGCGGGTCTTGACGAGACCGATCAGCTCGTGCGCCTCCTCGATCGCCCCCTGCCAGGCGTAGACGCTGCGCATGCCCGGGATCAGGTTGACGCAGGCGGCGAGCCCGCGCTCGACGAGAACGCGGGAGACCGCGCCCGCGGCGGCCTCGTCGGGAAAGGTCGTGTAGACGAAGAGCGGCTCATCCATGCTATTCCTACCTCTCGCGAATCCCCGGGCCCGGCCGATAGGTGGCGCATTCCGATGAGCCGTGACAAGACGATCGCCATCGTCGCGAGCCAGAATCCCGAAGCCGAGGCGGCGGCGGAGCGCCTGCGCGCGCTCTATCCCAACGTCTCGCCCGAGCATGCGGACATCGTCGTCGCGCTCGGCGGCGACGGGCTGATGCTGCAGACGCTCCACCTGTTCATGGGGGTCGAGAAGCCGATCTACGGCATGAACCGCGGCTCCGTCGGCTTCCTGATGAACGACTACCGCGAGGACGGCCTGATGGAGCGCCTCGCCGCCGCGCAGCGGGCGATCATCCATCCGCTGCTGATGACGGCGGTGGACGTGCAGGGCAAGACCCACACGGCGCGGGCGATCAACGAGGTCTCGATGCTGCGCCAGACCCACCAGGCCGCCAAGCTGTCCATCGCGGTGGACGGCAAGGTGCGCATGCCCGAGCTGATCGCCGACGGCATCCTGGTGTCGACGCCCGCCGGGTCGACGGCCTACAACTTCTCCACCGGCGGGCCGATCCTGCCGCTGAACGCGCCGCTCCTCGCGCTCACCCCGATCTCGGCCTTCCGCCCGCGGCGCTGGCGCGGGGCGCTGCTGCCGGACCACGCGCGGGTGACCATCGAGGTGAAGGAGGCGGATCTGCGCCCGGTCGCGGCGGTGGCCGACCACACCGAGTTCCGCCGCGTCGCCAAGGTCGAGGCCTCTCTCGACCGCACCATCGATCTCGTCATGCTCCACGATCCCGGCCACGGGCTCGACGAGCGCATCCTGCGCGAGCAGTTCGGGCCGTGAGCGAAGATCCATCCCTCGAGAACGCCCCTTCCCTCCCGGACGCCGCCGGCATGCGCATCGCCTTCGAACGTCTCTCCGTCGTCGTGGCCGAGGACGACCCGTTCTTCCGGCGTCTTCTGGTGGCCTGGCTCGAGGCCTTCGGCGCGAAGAGCGTGCGCGCGGCGGCCGACGGGGCCCGCGCCTTCGACATGATCCAGGCCGCGCCGGCGGATCTCGTCGTGACCGACTGGGAGATGCCCGGCCTCGACGGCATCGGCCTGACGAAGCGCCTGCGCGATCGCACCGCGAGCCCGAGCCCCTTCGTGCCGATCCTGATGGTGACGAGCTACGCCGAGCGCGGGCGGGTGATGAAGGCCATGCGCGCGGGGGTGAGCGGCTACCTCGTCAAGCCGGCGACGCCGCGGGCCTTCTACGAGCGCCTCCTCGCCATCTGCGCCGACACGCGCCCCTTCGTGGCGACGCCGCATTATTTCGGGCCCGACCGCAGCCGCCCGCAGGCCTTCGCGGCCGATCCGGAGGGGTGAGGCGATGCGCATCATCCCCGCACCGGGACGAGAGAAGGGCGCCGGAAAAGGCGGCCGCACCGGGCCGGCGCCGCGTCGCCGCGAGATCGTGCCGGTCCCCGAGAGCCTGCGCGCGAAGGCGCTCGCCTTCGACCGCGACACGGTCGAGGCGCTGGACGAGGCGGCCGCCCGGGCCGAGGCCGCGGAGGAGGAGGTGCGCGCCGCCTTCGCCGGGCATCTCGGCGAGGAGATCGAGCGCCTCGCCGACGCCGTCGCGGCGCTCTCGGCGGGCGGGCGCGGGAACGCCGGCGCGCGATCGCGCGTCTACCGGCTGGCGCACCGGCTGCGGGGCACGGCGGCGGCTTTCGAGGCCGGGCTCCTCGCCCGGATGGCGGGAAGCCTCGCGCGGCTCCTGGAGCGCGCCGAGGGAAAGGCGCCGCCGGCGCTGATCGCCGCGCATGTCGACGCGCTGCGCGCCGCGGAGCGGCGCGGGACGCCGCCGGAGGACCCCGTCGCGACGGCGCTCGCGGGCGAGCTGGAGGCGGCGGTGACGAAGGCGGCGGAGAAGGCGCGGCGCAAATAGGAGGTCCGGATGCGGGTGCGGGTGATCGGCTGCGGGGACGCCTTCGGCTCGGGCGGGCGCTTCAACACCTGCTTCCTCGTCGAGCGCGGCGAGGCGAGCCTGTGCCTCGATTTCGGCGCGACGTCGCTGGTGGCGTTGAAGCGCGCTGGCGTCGACCCGGGCGCGATC
Source organism: Salinarimonas sp. (assembly GCF_040111675.1). Lineage (NCBI taxonomy): Bacteria > Pseudomonadati > Pseudomonadota > Alphaproteobacteria > Hyphomicrobiales > Salinarimonadaceae > Salinarimonas > Salinarimonas sp. Next base: position 3,593,838 of record NZ_CP157794.1, read on the forward strand.
GCGGCGGTCGCGATCAGCCATCTCCACGGCGATCATTTCGGCGGCCTGCCCTTCCTGATCCTCGACCAGATGATCGCCGGCCGCACGCGTCCCCTCGTCCTGCTCGGACCGCCCGGCCTCGCGGCGCGGCTGGAGGCCGCCACGCGGGCGCTGTATCCGGGCGCCTGGGAGGCGGAGCGCCGCTACGGCCTCGACATCCGCGAGATCGCGCCCGGCGCGACCACGCCCGTGCCCGAAATCGACGCGACGCTGACCACCGCCCTCGTCGAGCATCAGAGCGGCGCGCCGGCGACGGCGCTGCGCCTCGCCTGCGACGGGCGGATCCTCGCCTATTCGGGCGACACGGGGTGGGTGGACACGCTGCCCGGCATCGCCGCCGGCGCGGACCTCTTCTTCGTCATGTGCTACCGCCCCGGCGCGGGCGGCGAGGGGCATCTCGGCTGGGAGACGCTCGCGCCCGAGCTGCCCGCGCTCGGCGCCAAGCGCGTCGTGCTCACCCACATGTCCGAGGCGATGCTCGCCGAGGCCGCGCGGCTCGGGCTCGACGCGGCGCAGGACGGGATGACGATCGAGGTCTAGAGCGTCTCCCGACCTGATGAGATCAGGTCGGCGCTCTAGCGTTCCTCAGTGGAGCATCATCTCGTCCACCAACCGGATTCCACTTGATGGGATGATGCTCTAGAGCAGATTCTCACCACTCGGGTTCATATCCTGCTGCGGTGAAGAAGTTCGCGCATTCCTCTGGCGGGAAGGCTTCGATGGCGTCGGCGACGGCGCTCCAGAGGGCGTCGCGCGTCCGGGCGGCGACCTTCCTGAGCAGGGCCTTCAGCTTGGCGAAGGCGTTCTCGATGGGGTTGAAGTCCGGGCTGTAGGGCGGCAGGAAGCGCAGCTCGGCTCCGGCCGCCTCGATGGCCTCGCGCACGGCGGGGGTCTTGTGGCTGGCGAGGTTGTCCATGATCACCACGTCGCCGGGGCTCAGCGTCGGAACCAGGACCTGCTGGACGTAGGCGAGGAAGCTCGCCGCGTTGATCGCGCCGTCGATCAGCATCGGCGCGTCGATCCCGCCGATCCTGAGCCCGGCCACGAAGGTCGTGGTGCGCCAATGGCCGTGAGGGATGCCGGCGCGCAGGCGCTCGCCTTCGGGGGCGCGGCCCCGCAACCGCGCCATCTTGGTGTTGAGCCAGGTCTCGTCGATGAAGATCAGCCGCTCCGGGTCGAGCTCGGGCTGCTCCTCGAACCAGGCCTCGCGGGCCGCGGCGACGTCGGCGCGGTCCTGCTCGCTGGCGTGGCCGGACTTTTTTTGAACGTCAGGCCGTGGCGGCCGAAGAAGCGGTGCACCGTCGAGGGCGCGAAGCGCTCGCCGTGCTCGCGCTCGAGCCGCTCGGCGATCTCGACGAGGGTGAGATCCGGCGCCTCCTCCACCATCGCGAGGATGACCGGGCCGAGCGCCTCGATCCGCCCGGACCGCGTGTCGCCGCCTTGCGCCCGCGGCGCGACCGAGCCCGTCTCGCGCCGAAGGTTGAACCACTTCACCGCCGCGGACGGCGCGATCCCGAAGCGGTCCGCCGCGGCCCGGCGGCTCATGCCGGCATCGACCGCAGCGAGGACGCGCTGCCTCAGATCCATCGAGAGGGGCTTCGTCATGGCGGCTGGCCTCCTCCGCCAGCCTCTACCGTGAATCACGAACTGGCCTCGAAGGGAATCCCCCGCGCGATTCCATCAGGAAGCGATCTGCTCTAGCTCTCCTGGCCCGGCCCGCCGATCGCCAGCCCGCGGGCCAGACGCTCGATCCGGTCCGCGGCCTTGACCACGGCGTCGGAGACGCGGTCGTCGCTCGCCTGGCGGCGCTCGTCGGCGCCGGCGAGGAGGGTCGAGAGCTCGGCTTTCTCGGCCTCGAGCGCCGTGATGCGCGCCTGCGCGTCGACGAGCAGGTCGGCGAAGGTGAGCGCCGCCATCACCTGCAGGCGCATGTCGCCGATCTCGCCGAAGGCCTCGCGCATCTCCGTGATCTTGGCGTCGAGCATGCCGGCAAGGCCCTCGAGGCGCTCCTCCTCGCCCTCCCCGCAGGCCATGCGGTAGGTCTTGCCGGCGATGAGGACGGTGATCTGCGGCACGGGCGGGCTCCGGTGGGGACGGCGTGAGAGATGCGGCCTCAGAGATGCGGGGCGGCGCCGGCTTCCTCGAGCACGGCGCGCACGGCTGCGGCGGCGCGTCCGACGCGCGCCTCGACGTCGCGGGTCGTCGCCTCGAGCGCCTCCACGCGGCGGCTGGCGCTCTCGAGATCGACCGCGAGGCGGGCGCGGTCGTCCTGCATGATCTGCAGCTCGGTCTCGAGGTCGGCGCGGCTGCGCTCCGCCTCGAGCCGCCGCGTCACCGCGGCCTCGAGCACGCCGAGCGCCGATTCCAGCCGCTTGAGCGCCTCGTCGAGCGGGACGGCCATGCGCGCGCTCCCCTGATGATCGATCCTCGCGCGAGAGTACGGCCCGAATCGAAAAGCGGCAAGCTTTCGCCTGCCGCTTTCCACGGATGTTCGTTGCACGATTTCCGTGCTTTAGCGCCTCGCGCTCACGCGCCGGATCAGGCCGCGCGGAGCTCGACGCCCTTCACGGGCAGCTGGAACCGCTCGGCCAGATGCCAGCGCAGCTCGCGCAGCGACTGGTAGGCATAGGAGCGGTCGATCAGATGGCTGAGGTCGCGCTTGGCGGCGCCGTCGGCGGCGTAGAGGCGCGCGACGGTGAAGGCCTCGGCCTCCGCCTCGGGAAGGTCGGTGATCTGGGGATGAAATTCGAACTGCATCATCTTGGCGTCTTCGTTCTTCTTGTGTGGCCTCCGTGAATCGAGCGCGGCCACCTCACGTGGCGCGAACGTGCCGGAACTCGGCGACAGGCGCGTGACAGGGCGGCGCACTGCTCGATTTCGGAGCGGGTTCGTCGAACGCCGCGGCTCGGCCCACGGTTCCGGTATCTTCCGGCCCAGGCGGGCGAAGCGAAGCAGGCGCTGTTCTGCGCCGGCTGCGGCGCGCGCGTCGCTCGTGCGACGTCGCGATGAAGCCAAGATGGGGACGCCAGCTCGAAATTGCAAGGCTAATCGGCAGGGGGGACGCGAAAACGCCCGCGACGCGGGTCGCGGGCGTGATTCTCGTCGTCTCGGCGATCGGGAGAGACCGGCCGCCCGTCAGTTCCGATCCTGATCGCCGCCGTCGTCCTCGTTCATCGCCAGCGCCACGAAGCGGACCTCGCCCTGGGCGTCGGAGACGAGGAGCAGCGCCGAGCGGCGCCCCTCCTCGCGCAGCGTCTCGAGGCGCTCGGCGACCTCCTCGGGGCTGCGCACGGGCTCCTGGCCGACCTCGAGGATCACGTCGCCGGCGCTGATCCGCCGCTCGGCGGCGGCCGAGAGCGGCTCGACGTCGGTGACGACCACGCCCTCGATGTCGTCGGCGATGGAGTAGCGATCACGCAGCTCGTCGGTGATTCCGGAGAGCTCCATCCCGAGCGCCTCGCGCACCGCCGTGGGCGCGTCCTGCTCGGACGGGTCGGAGAGGGCCGCCTCCTGGGTGCTCTCGCGCAGGCGCGCGATGGTGACGTCGATGGTCACGGGCTCGCCGCGGCGGACGACCTCGACGTCGACCTCCTTGCCCACCGGCGTGTTGGCGACGATGCGCGGCAGGTCGCGGGAGGACTCGACCGCCTTGCCGTCGAACGAGACGATGACGTCGCCCGTCTCGATGCCGGCCGCCTGGGCCGGCCCCTCCGGATCGACGCCGGCGACGAGCGCGCCGCGGGCCTCGTCGAGGCCCAGCGCGTCGGCGGTGGTCTCGTCGATGTTCTGGATGCGCACGCCGAGCCAGCCGCGCCGCGTCTCGCCGAACTCGCGCAGCTGCTCGATCACCGGCAGCGCGGTGGCGGTCGGGATGGAGAAGCCGATGCCGACGGAGCCGCCGGTGGGCGAGAGGATCGCCGTGTTGATGCCGACGACCTCGCCGCGCATGTTGAACAGCGGCCCGCCGGAATTGCCGCGGTTGATGGCCGCGTCGGTCTGGATGTAGTTGTCGTAGGGGCCGCTCGCGATGTCGCGGGCGCGGGCCGAGACGATGCCGGCGGACACCGAGCCGCCCAGGCCGAAGGGGTTGCCGATCGCCACGACCCAGTCGCCGATGCGCATGGTCTCGGAATCGCCGAACGGGACGTAGGGCAGCTCGACGTCGCTCTCGATCTTGATGACGGCGAGGTCGATCGCCGCATCGGTGCCGATCACCTCGGCGTCGTAGGTCGTCCCGTCGGCGAACACGACCTCGATCTCGTCGGCGTCGCCGATGACGTGGTTGTTGGTGACGATCACGCCCGTCGGGTCGATGACGAAGCCCGAGCCGAGCGAGTTCGAGCGCCGCGGCATGCGCGGCATGTTCTCGCCGCGCCGGTTGAAGAATTCCTCGAACAGGTCCTCGAAGGGCGTGCCCGGGGGCAATTGCGGCATGAAGCGCTCGTCGACGTCCGCCGTGGTCGCCGCCTGGATGTTGACGACCGCCGGGATCACACGATCGACGAGATCCGCGAAGCTTTCGGGCGCGTTCGGGAAAGGCGTCGGCGTGATCTGCTGGGCGGGCGCGATGGTGGCGGTCTGGGCCTGCGCGGCGCAGAACGGGGCGAGCGCGAGCGCCGCCGCGGCGGCGATCCCGAGGGAGGCGCGCCGCAGACGCGACGTCCGATCCCGACTGGTCAGTCCCGCGCCATGGGCGAGCGTCGACACGGCCTCGTGCATCGTGAACCCTCTTTTCAGCGTATGACGGCCGTTCTCGGCCGCTCGGAGCGCGACCGTGGGCCGCGATCATGGCGTCAACGCGGTCGCGCCGGATGCGGGCCAAGATCGACCCGCGCCGATCCGGGGTCAAGGGCGCGATCAGCCGCCCCGGATCAGCCAGACGATCCCCACCCCGACGATCGCCGAGACGAGCCCGACGATCCGCATGCGCTCGCTGGGGGTCTCGGCGGCGGCGATCATGGCGCGCTTCACGCCCTCGGGGAACGCCGCGAACAAAAGGCCCTCGACCGCGAGGACGAGGCCGAGGGCGACGACGAGATCCGTCATGCGAAGGAGCGGGCGCGCGCGGCGCGCCCGATCACTGCGCCACCGCCGGCGCGGCGGCGGCCGCGGAGGCCGGCGTCGCCGCCGGCTCCTCGGCCTCGATCGGCGGCGGGACGGAGGCCGTGGCCTCCGCGGCGCCGGCGTCCTCGCCCGGAGCGGCGGGCGCGGGCGCCGCGCTCACCGGGCCCGGAGCCGGCTCCTGCGCCCCGGCCGGCGGCGGCAGGGTGCTCTGCCCGCCCTGGCGCCGGCCCGACGGGTCGGTGAAGAAGCGGAAGAACTCCGAATCGGGCGAGAGCACGATGCGCGAATCGGCGATGTCGGTGCGGGTCAGCGCGTTCTCGTAGGCGAGCATCGAGCGGTAGAAGGCGAAGAACTCCGGATCGACGCTGTAGGAGCCCGCGAGCACGCGGTTGCGCTCGGCGTCGCCCGCGCCGCGCAGCTCCTCGGCCGTGCGGTTCGCCTCGGCGAGGATGACCGTCACGTCGCGGTCCGCGCGGGCGCGGATCGAGGCGGCGCGCTGTGCGCCCTGGGCGCGCAGGTCCGCGGCCTCGCGCTCACGCTCCGTCTGCATGCGGCGGAACACCGCCTCGGCGTTGGCCGTCGGCAGGTCGACGCGGGTGAGGCGCACGTCGATGACCTCGATGCCGAGCTGGGCCGCCTGCCGGTCGACGATGTCCTGGATGCGCTCCATCAGCTCGACGCGGTTCGTGCGGATGATTTCCGGGAACGAGGCGTTGGCGAGCACGTTACGCATCGCGGAGTTGATGAACGACTGCAGGCGGGCGTTCGCGTTGGTGAGGTTGTTCACCGCCTGGTAGAACCGCAGCGGGTCGGTGATGCGGTAGCGCGAGAAGGCGTCGACCTCGAGGTTCTGCCGGTCGGCGGAGAGCACCGTCTGCGGCTGCAGGTCGAGCGCCAGGACCCGCTTCTCGATCGGCAGCACCACGTCGATGAAGGGCGCCTTCACGTAGAGGCCGGGCTCGGTGATGACGTTGCGCACGGCGCCGAAGCGCAGCACGACGGCCTGCTCGGTCTCGCGGACGGTGAACAGGGCTGCCCAGGCGACGACGATCGCGACGACCAGGACGATGATCGCGCCGAGGCGCAGGATCGGGTTTCTCATCGCGTGGCTCCCTGGGACTCGAGACGACGCTGGACCTCCGGCAGCGGCAGGTAGGGCACGACGCCTTCGCCCTGGCCGTTCTGGTCGATCAGCACCTTGTCGGTGTTGCCGAACACCCGCTCCATCGTCTCGAGGAAGAGACGATCGCGCGTGATCTGCGGCGCGTTGGCGTATTCGGCGTAGATCTGGTTGAAGCGGGCGGCCTGACCCTCGGCCTGGTTCACGACCTGCTCGCGATAGCCTTCGGCCTGCTGGACGATGCGCGCGGCCTCGCCTCGGGCCTCGGGAACGACGCGGCTCGCGTAGGTCTCGGCCTCGTTCTGGAGGCGCACCAGGTCCTGCTGGGCGGCGTTGACGTCGAGGAACGCTTCGCGCACCTGCGCCGGCGGCACGGCCGCCTGCAGCTGCACGACGCGGATGATCACGCCGGCGCCGTACTGATCCAGCGACTGCTGCATCAGGTCCTGGACCTCGGCGGTGATCTCGCCCTGCTCGGTGGTGAGGATCGCCTGGATGTCGCGGCGGCCGATAACCTCGCGCATCGACGACTGGGCGATCGAGTCGATGGTCGCCTCGGGGTTGGCGATGTTGAAGACGAAATTGTCGGCGTTGGCCGGGTCGATCTGCCACTGCACGTCGAAGTCGATGTCGACGATGTTCTCGTCGCCGGTCAGCATCAGCGATTCCTCGAGGACGTCGCGCTGCTGGCCCGGACTGACGGAGCGGTAGCCGATCTCGGTGCGGTTGACCTGCGTGACGTTCGGCTTGACGACCTCGCCGATCGGGAAGGGCAGGTTGTAGTTCAGGCCCGGCGCCGTCTGGCCGACGAAGCGGCCGAAGATCAGGTTGAGGCCGACCTCGTTCGGGCGGACCGTGTAGAAGCCCGTGAGCAGCCATACCGCCACGACCGCGACGAGGATCAGCGCGATCCCCTTGCCGCCGAGGCCGCCGCCGCCGGGAACGATGTTGCGCAGCCGGTCCTGGCTGCGGCGCAGGATCTCCTCGAGATCGGGCTGGTTGCCGCCGCCGCCGCCGCCCGTCGGGCCGCCGCCTCCGCCGCCGCCCCAGGGTCCTCCCGACCCGCCGCCGCGCTGGCCCCAGGGGCCGCCGCTCTGGTTGCTCCAAGGCATCGTGCGCCTTTCCCTCTCGTCAGAACCGAAAAATACTTGTCTGGCGTGTGTATCCGGCCGCGCGACCCGAGTCTCCCGGACGCCGCGACCGCCAAGCCTGAGGTGGGGCTTCGCGGGCGCGAAGTCAATCGGACGAGCGCGCCGCTTTCCGTTCCAAGTCGATGAAGGCGAAGGCGTGTTCGTCCTCCGGACCGGCCGGATGCGGCTCGTGGAAGGTCTCACGAAACGCGTTCCGGTCAAAGTCCGGAAACACGGCGTCGCCCTCGGGCTCGGCCTCGACCCGGGTCAGATACAATTTGGAGGCGTAGGGCAGCGCCAGGGCGTAGATCTCCCCGCCCCCGGCCACCACGATCTCGGCGGCTCCCATGCGCGCGGCGATGGTGTCGGCGACCGCCATCGCCGTGTCGAGGCTCTGGGCGGTGTGGACGCCCGGCGCCTCGAAATCCGGGTCGCGGGTGAGCACCACGGTCTCGCGCCCCGGCAGGGGCTTGCCGATCGACTCGAAGGTCTTGCGGCCCATGATCAGCGGCTTGCCCATGGTGAGCGCGCGAAATCGCCGCAGATCGCTCCTGAGGCGCCAGACCAGCTGGTTCTCGCGGCCGATCACGCCGTTGCGCGCCACGGCGGCGACGAGGACGACGGGCTTCATGCCGCACCCTCCCGCGGCGCCGCGTCCGCCAGCCGCTCCAGCGCCTCCCCGGTCACCCGCATCACCGTCCATTCGTCCATCGGGATCGCGCCGAGCGACCTGTAGAAGGCGATGGACGGCGCGTTCCAGTCGAGCACCCACCATTCGAGCCGGGCCAGCCCCTCCTCGCGGCAGCGCGCGGCGAGGCGCACGAGCAGCGCCTTGCCGATGCCGCGGCCGCGCGCGCTCTCCCGGACGTAGAGATCCTCGAGATAGAGGCCGTGCCGGCCGCGAAAGGTGGAGAAGTTGTAGAACCACAGCGCGAAGCCGACGGGCTCGCCGTCCCATTCGGCGATGTCGCAGAAGACGAGCGGGCGCTCGCCGAAGAGCGACGCGTCCAGCATCGCCTCGGTGGCGTCGACCTCGTGCGAGAGGCGCTCGTAGTCGGCGAGCTCGCGCACGAAGCCGAAGACCAGCGGCGCGTCGCCGGGCCGCGCGGGGCGGATCGAAAGGCTCATCGTCCGTCCCCGCCCGTGATCGCCACGGCGCGACGCGACCAGCGATGCTCGGCGAGCGCCCGCAGGAGGCAATCGGCGCAGTCCGCGCGGCTGATCGTGCCGCCGTTGAAGCCGGTGAGATCCTCGAGCACGCGATAGGTCCCGGTATAGGGGCCATGGGTCAAAACGACCGGGCGGATGACGGTCCAGTCCCGGTCGGAGGCGCGCAGGAGCTCCTCCTGCCGGGTCTTGTCGGCGTAGATCGCGCCGAGCGCGAAGGGCATGGCGACGGCGTCGTAGAGAAAGCCGCCGTGCCCGCGGCTGTCGCCCGAGCCGACGCCGGTGATCACGCCGATGCGCATGACGCCCCTCGCGCGCATGGCGTCGAGGAGCCGCTCGGTGCTCTGCGAGAAGATCGTCACCGGCTTGCCGACGTCGGGGCCGTACGATCCCGCGCCGAGGCAATAGGCGACGGCGTTGGCGCGCTCCAGCGCCTCCTCGGCGACGCCTTCCTCCAGGATCGAGCCGCGCACGTGAGTGAGATTGTCGGCCGCGGCCGGGCCGAGGCTCCGGCCCACCGCGACGACGTGGTGTCCCGCGGCCCGGGCCTGCTCGGAAAGCGCCTTCCCGATGCCCCGCGTCGCGCCGATGATGGTCAGCCGCATGTCTCTCCTCGAGCCGGCGCGGGAGCGCCGGCGGTCAATTGTTGGCGGCGAAGTCCGCGAACTCGCGCATCAGGTCCGACCAGACCACGAACGTGTCGTCGAGGTTAGCGCGCGAGACGCCGTGAGCAAGGTTGACGGTGATCTCGACGACGTAGTCGCCCTCATCGTCGACATAGGCGCGGCCGAAGATCGCGTTCTTGTTGAAGTCGTTCACGGCGTCGAGCGAGGACGACTCGACGTCCCAGATGGCGCTGAACAGGATCGTGTCGCAGCCGGCGTTCTTCTCGCAGCCGTAGAAGTAGACGCTGTAGACGTTCCCGTCGATGCGCCCCTGAAGCAGCGGATCGCCCACCGGGTCCGTCTCCAGCGCGGCGGAACCGAAGCCGCGGGCGAGATCGAGGATCGCCTGCGGATCCGAGCCGTCGATCGCGGACTGCGCGGACACGCCGCTCGCCCCCAGAACCATCGCCGCGGCGAAAGCCGCGATCCGACCATGACGCGCCATGGCGCCCTCCCCCCTTCGATCGGCGACGTTTCGCCGCGCGGCGCACGCTACGCCGCGGCGGGCGGGCCGGCAAGCGTCCGCGGCATGCGATCGGGCGCGGCCCCATTCGGCCTCCTCTCGCGTTGTGTCCCCAGCCGAGGCGACACGACGAGAGGACGAGACAGATGACCGAACGACACGGCGCCTTCCCGCAGACGATGGACATCGAGGCCGGCGTGCCGCTCGCCGATCTCCCCGACGGCGCCACCGTCGCCGGCGAATGGCGGGGCGAGAAGGTCCTCGTCGCCCGGCGCGGCGAGGAGGTGCTCGCGGTGGGCGCGTCGTGCACGCATCTCGGCGGGCCGCTGGCGAAGGGGCTCGTGGTCGAGGACACCGTGCGCTGCCCCTGGCACCACGCCTGCTTCTCGCTGCGCACCGGCCGCGCGCTCGAGGCGCCCGCCTTCGATTCCCTTCCGCGCTACGCGGTCGAGATCCGCGACGACCGCGTCTTCCTCGTCGACGAGATCGCGCCCGATCCGGGCAAGGGGCTCGCGCACGGGGAGGACCGCATCGTCATCGTCGGCGGCGGCGCGGCCGGCTTCGCGGCGGCGGACCAGCTGCGGCGGGAGGGCTATGCGGGCGCGGTGGTGATCCTCTCGGAGGACGCCGACCCGCCCTACGACCGCACCATGCTGTCGAAGGCCTTCCTGCAGGGCGGCAAGAGCGCGGACGCGCTCGACATCGCCACGGAGGGCGGGCTCGAGGGGGTCGACGTCCGTCTGGCCACGCGGGTGAGCGCGATCGACACCGCGGCGAAGACCGTGACCCTCGCCGACGGCGGCGCGCTGTCCTACGCGAAGCTCCTCCTCGCCACCGGCGGCGAGCCGAACGCGCCCGAATTTCCCGGCGCCGACCACGAGGCGGTGCGCCTCCTGCGCTCCTTGCGCGACGCCGAGGGGATCGTCTCGCGGCTCTCCGACGGCGCGCGCGTCGTGATCATGGGCGCGAGCTTCATCGGCATGGAGGCCGCGGCGGCGCTGACGAAGCGCGGCTTGGCCGTGACGGTCGTCGCGCCGCAGGACAAGCCGATGGCGGGCGTGTTCGGCGAGGCCTTCTCCGACATGCTGCGCGCGCTCCACGAGGAGAACGGCGTGACCTTCCGGCTCGGGCGCACGATCGAGGGCTACGAGAACGGCGAGGCCGTGCTCGACGACGGCGCCCGGCTGCCGGCGGATCTCGTCCTCGTCGGCATCGGCGTGCGGCCGCGCACGGCCTTGGCCGAGGCGGCGGGGCTCGAAGTGGAGAACGGGGTCGTGGTCGATGCGACGATGCGCACCAGCGCCGAGGACGTCTACGCCGCCGGCGACATCGCCGCCTTCCCCGACCCGGTCGGCGGGGAGCGCATCCGGGTCGAGCACTGGGTCGTCGCCCAGCGCCTCGGCCAGACCGCGGCGCTCGCCATGATGGGCCGCGTCGCCGCCTACGACGACCCGCCCTTCTTCTGGACGAAGCAGTACGACCTCTCCGTCCGCTATGTCGGCCACGCGAAGGGGTTCGACCGCGTCGAGATCGAGGGCGACCCGTCGGCCCGCGACGCCCTCGCCCGCTTCATCGTCGACGGCGAGACCCGCGCCGTCGCCACCGCCGGCCGCGACGCCGCGGCGCTGGAGGAGAGCGAGGCGATGCGCCGGGGGTGAGAGGGCGCGGCGGGGACATCTGTCCGGGTCGTCATCCCCCGTCCAGCGCGTGCAGCGCGTCGGAGGCGAACTGGCGCAGGGCCATCACGACGAGCACCGCGGCCGTGGCGACGATCAGGACCCACGGGCCGACGAACCAGCCGAGATAGCCCAGCGCGAAGAAGAAGGCCCGCTGGCCGCGGTTGAAGTGGCGACCGGCGACGATGGTCATCTCGGCCGCGCGCTCCGCGCCGATCTCCGCCTCGGGCGCCGCCGCGTCCTGGGGCACGGCGCCGAGCAGGATCGCGGCGTAGTTGAACAGCCGGTAGGACCAGGCGAACTTGAAGAAGGCGTAGACGAAGATCACGCCGAGCCCGAACACCTTCGCCTCGAAGGCGAGTCGGGTCGTGGCGACGCCGAAGGGCAGGTCCGCGAACAGGGCGAGCGCGGTCTCCGTCGCCTGGATCAGCGCCAGCACGCCGCCGACGGCGAACAGCGCGGTCGAGGCGAAGAAGGCCGCGCCCGATTGCAGCGAGGCCATGATGGTGGAATCGACGATCCGGTTCTCGCGCGCGAGCAGCTGGCGCATCCACGCGCGGCGATGCTCCGCCATGCGGGTGTTCAGCGAGCGGCGCGACGGCCCGAGGCGCTCGACGGCGAGATGGTAGCCGCCCCAGGCCGCGAGGAAGAACAGGAGCGCGACGAGATCGAGCCGCGTGAACCCCTCGACCGCCTCCATGCCCTCGCCTCCCCGCCTTGCGCCCCGGCGCGCCCTGCGCCACCCTCGCGCCCCCGAACCCGGACCGGAGGCTCACGCGAGACCATGCCCCAGACCATCACGAAGGGCTACAAGGCGCTGCTCGAGGAGGCGAACGCCGCGATCGAGACGCTCCCGCCGACGGAGGCGATGGCGCTCGTCGGGCGCGAGGACGTGGTCTTCGTCGATCTGCGCGATCCGCGCGAGCTCGAGCGCGAGGGCCGCATGCCCGGCGCCGTGCACTGCCCGCGGGGCATGCTCGAGTTCTGGATCGACCCGGACAGCCCCTACCACAAGCCGGTTTTCGCGCAGGACAAGCGCTTCGTCTTCTTCTGCGCCGGCGGCTGGCGCTCGGCGCTCGCGGCGAAGACCGCGGCCGAGATGGGGCTCTCCCCCGTCGCCCATGTCGGCGGCGGCTTCAAGGCCTGGAAGGAGGAGGGCGGGCCCGTCGCCGACGGGGACCGCGGCGCGCCGCGAGGGTCGAAGAGCGGCGCTTGACATCACCCCCGGCGCATGAATGGTGCGCGCGACGTCATTCCAGACAACCAAGGTCGCCTCATGTCCGCCCCCAGCTCCGCTGCGATGCATCGCTACCGCACCCACACCTGCGCCGGCCTCCGCGAGAGCGACGTGGGCGAGACCGTGCGGCTGTCCGGCTGGTGCCACCGCATCCGCGACCATGGCGGCGTCCTGTTCATCGACCTGCGCGACCATTACGGCATCACCCAGATCGTGGTGGACCCGGACAGCGAGGCCTTCAAGACGGCCGAGACCGTGCGCTCGGAATGGGTCATCCGCGTCGACGGCAAGGTGAAGAAGCGCCCCGCCGGCACCGAGAACGCGGACCTGCCCACGGGCCAGGTCGAGGTCTACATCGGCGCGCTCGAGGTGCTCGGCCCCGCGGCCGAGCTGCCCATGCCCGTCTTCGGCGAGCACGACTACCCGGAGGAGATCCGGCTGCGCTACCGCTTCCTCGACCTGCGCCGGGAGAAGCTGCACGAGAACATCATGAAGCGCGGGCGGATCATCGACTCCATCCGCCGCCGCATGAAGGACCAGGGCTTCTTCGAGTTCCAGACGCCGATCCTCACCGCCTCCTCGCCCGAGGGCGCGCGCGACTTCCTGGTGCCCTCGCGGCTGCATCCCGGCAAGTTCTACGCGCTGCCGCAGGCGCCCCAGCAGTTCAAGCAGCTCGTCATGATGTCGGGCTTCGACCGCTACTTCCAGATCGCGCCCTGCTTCCGCGACGAGGACGCCCGCGCCGACCGCTCGCCGGGCGAGTTCTACCAGCTCGACGTCGAGATGAGCTTCGTCACCCAGGAGGACGTGTTCCAGGCGGTGGAGCCGGTGCTGCGCGGCGTCTTCGAGGAGTTCGCCGAGGGCCGGCGCGTCACGCCGGTCTTCCCGCGCATTCCCTACGCCGAGGCGATGCTGAAATACGGCATCGACAAGCCGGACCTGCGCAACCCGCTGATCCTCGCCGATGTCACCGAGCTCTTCGCCCGCGAGGACGTGACCTTCAACGCCTTCAAGAACATCGTGAAGCACGGCGGCGTGGTGCGCGCGATCCCGGCCCCGGGCGCCGGCGCGCAGCCGCGCTCGTTCTTCGACAAGCTCAACGACTGGGCCCGCTCCGAGGGCGCGGCCGGGCTCGGCTACGTGATCTTCGAGGAGGAGAACGGCGCGCTCGTCGGCAAGGGGCCGATCGCGAAGTTCATCCCCGACGAGGTGCAGGGGCTCATCGCCGTGGCGGCGAACGTCAAGGCGGGGGACGCGGTGTTCTTCTCCGCCGGCGACAAGGGCAAGGCCGTGGCGCTCGCCGGCAAGGCGCGCACGCGCATCGGCGAGGAGCTGGGGCTGATCGACGCCGACCAGTTCGCCTTCTGCTGGATCACCGACTTCCCGATGTACGAGTGGGACGAGGACGAGAAGAAGATCGACTTCTCGCACAACCCCTTCTCCATGCCGAACTACGACATGGAGAAGTTCCTCGCGCTCAACCCGGCGGACTACGACGAGATCCTGGGTATCACCGCCTGGCAGTACGACATCGTCTGCAACGGCATCGAGCTCTCCTCGGGCGCCATCCGTAACCACCGCCCCGAGATCATGAAGAAGGCCTTCGGGCTGGCCGGCTACAGCGAGGACGTGCTGGAGGCCAAGTTCGGCGGCATGCTGCGCGCGCTCGCGCTCGGCGCCCCGCCCCACGGCGGCATCGCGCCGGGCATCGATCGCATCGTCATGCTGCTGTGCGGCGAGCAGAACCTGCGCGAGGTCGTTCTCTTCCCGATGAACCAGAAGGCGGAGGACCTGCTCATGGGCGCGCCCTCCGACGTGACGGCGAAGCAGCTGCGCGAACTGCACATCCGGCTCAACCTGCCGGAGTGAGGCGCGCAGCTCACGGCAGCGTCAGCCGCCCGTCGGGCTCGATCGTGACGAAGGGGTTGTGGGCGACCTCCCAGAGGATGCCGTCCGGGTCGGCGAAATAGCCGGAATAGCCGCCCCAGAACGCGCGCGCGGCCGGCTTCGCCAGCCGGGCGCCGGCCGCGACGGCCTGCGCAAGGACGGCGTCGACCTCCGCCTCGCCGCGCGCGTTGTAGGCGAGCGTGAAGCCGCGGAACGCCGGCGCGTCGCCGCCCTCGACGTGCGCGTCCTCCGAGAGGGCGGCCGAGGGATAGAGCGCCAGCGCCATCCCGCCGAGCTGGATGAAGACGATGCGCGCGTTGCTCGCCGGCGAGACGCGCCAGCCGAGGCCGCCCTCGTAGAAGGCGCGCGAGCGCGCCACGTCCGCGACCCCGAGCGTGACGATGCTCAGCCTCTGCTCCATGGCGCGCCCCCTCCCCGCCCTCAGCGAGCGCCTTCCAGATCCCGGCCCAGCTCCTGCAGCGCGCGGCCGAAGGCCTCGCCGCTCTCGCGCAGGGTGCGCTCGAAGCTCTCGGAGAGCCGCACGTCGGCGTCCGGGCAGTCGGGCACGCCCTCAGGGCGCAGGCGCGGGGTGATGCCGGTGCCGGGCGCGACGAGATAGGCGCAGCCCGTGTCGGGGTCGCTCCAGATGAAGGGCTCGGTGTCGTCCTGCGCCTGCGCCGCCGCCATGGCGGCGAGGAGCGCGAGAACGGCGAGAGTCGGGCGGATCATCGTCTTTCTCCAATCGTTCAGTGCGCGAAACCGACGCTCGCGAGCAGCTCGGTCTCGACGGCGCGGGAACAACAGCCGGGAGCCGCGCCGGTTCGCGTCGCCGCGAGAGGGCCGCAAACGAAAACCCCCGCGCGGGTGCGCCGCGCGGGGACCGAAACGTCTCGCGTCGCGGGCGCGCGGCCCGCGGCGGGATCACATCTCGCGATACGTGCCGTCTTCCCAGACGTACCAGACGTAGTTCGCCTCGACGGGGTCGCCGACATCGTTGAAGTCGATCTCGCCCAGCACGGTGTCGAAGGTGGTGGCGTCGAGCGCGTCGACCACGCCCTCGAAGTCCGTCGAGCCGGCCTCGAGCACCGCGTCGCGCCACGCCTCGATCGCGGCGTAGGTGTAGAGCGTGTAGCCCTCGGGGTTGATGCCGCGCGCCTCGAAGGCGGCGACCGCCTCCTGGGCGGACTCGTACTTCCGCGGGTCGGGCGAGAAGGTCATCATCACGCCGTTGCCGAGGTCGCCCGTGATCGACCAGAACTCGTCGGTGACGAGCGCGTCGCCGGAGACGAGCTGCGCCTCGAGGCCCTGCTCGCGCATCTGGCGCAGGATCAGGCCGGCCTCGGTGTGGTAGCCGCCGATGTAGACCGCCTTGATGCCCTCGGCGTTGAGGCGCGACACGAGAGCGGAGTAGTCGCGCTCGCCGGGCGTGTAGGCCTCGAACATCTTCGCCTCGACGCCCGCGGCCTCCATGGCCTTGCGGGTCTCCTCGGCGAGGCCCTGGCCGTAGGCGGTGCGGTCGTGGAGGATCGCGACGTCGCCCTCGGGATAGTTCGTGGCGAGGAACTCGCCGGCGACCACGCCCTGCTTGTCGTCGCGGCCGCAGACGCGGTAGATGCCCGGGCCCGGACGATCGTCGGTCAGCGCCGGGTTGGTCGAGGCCGGGGAGATCTGGATGATGCCTTCCTCGGAATAGACCGCGGAGGCCGGGATCGACGAGCCGGAGCAGAAGTGGCCGGCCACGAAGACCACGCCCTCGCCGGCGAACTGGTTGGCGACGTTCACGGCCTGGCGCGGATCGCAGGCGTCGTCGCCGACGACGAGACGCAGCATCTCGCCGTTGATGCCCCCGTCGGCGTTGATCTGCTCGACCGCGAGCTCGGCGCCGTTCTTCATCTGCTCGCCGAAGGAGGCGTACTGGCCCGTCATCGGGCCGGCGACAGCGATCACGATCTCGGCCGAAGCGGGCGCGGAGGCCGCCATGAGCGCGCCGAACGCCACACCTGTCAGCATTCTTTTGGTCATCGGAACGTTCCCTTCTTTCGGATTAGACATCCCCGGAGCGGATGACGCTTGGCGAGCGCATCGCCGGGAGGCGGGGCCGCGCGCGCCGCGGCCGCAATTTCTGCGCATTTTGCGCAGCTTGTCGACTGGCTTTGCCGTTGTCAGTCGATTTTTCCGCCGGCGGGGGCCCGAGGCCGCCAGGTCAGCGGCGTCGAGGTCTCGTAGGCGAACCGGTATTGCCGGGTCATCAGGCCGGCGAGGGTGGCGCGGTGACCGAGCCACGCGATCCCCATCAGGATGACGGTGTCGACCGCGTAGTAATGCAGCGACAGGAGCGTGCCCCCGAACAGCGAGAAGTGGATGAAGCGCGCCGCCGCGCCGAGCAGCAGCATCCACGCCGCCGCCTGCCAGTAGGGCTCCCAGCTGCGGGCGATGGCCCGGCCCGACATCCAGGCCGCGCCGCCCGCGAGCACGACCGTGACGAAGAAGAAGACCCAGAAGGAGTTTTCCCACAGAATGCCCATCGCGCCCTCCCTCAGTGCCGTCCGCCTTCGAGGTAGGCCGCCCGGACCTCCTCCTTGGCCAGCAGCTCCCGGCCGCCGCCGGTCATCGTGATCAGCCCGTTGACCATCACGTAGCCGCGATGCGCGAGCTTGAGCGCGTGGTAGGCGTTCTGCTCGACCAGGAAGACCGTGAGCCCGTCGTCCCTGTTGAGCGCCTCGAGGCTCGAGAAGATCTGCTTCACGATCAGCGGCGCGAGGCCGAGGGAGGGCTCGTCCAGAAGCAGCAGCTTCGGGCGGCTCATCAGGGCGCGGGCGATGGCGAGCATCTGCTGCTCGCCGCCCGACAGCGTGCCGCCGCGCTGGTGCATGCGCTCCTTCAGCCGCGGAAAGAAGGCGAACACCTTCTCGAGGTCGGACTTGAAGTGGGTCCCGTCGGTGATCGACGCTCCCATCTGCAGGTTCTCGTAGACCGTCATGCGCGGGAAGATGCGCCGCCCCTCCGGAGACTGCGCGATGGAGAGCCGCGCGATCTTGTGGGTGGGCATCCGGGTGATGTCCTCCCCCATGTAGACGATCCGGCCCTCGCGCGCCTGCGGCTTGCCGAAGATGGTCATCATCAGGGTCGACTTGCCGGCGCCGTTGGCGCCGATCAGGGTGACGATCTCGCCCTTGTTCACGTGCACGTCCACCCCGCGCAGGGCGACGATGTTGCCGTAGTAGGTCTTGACGCCGGAGACGTCGAGCATCGCCTCGCTCATTGCCCCACCTCCGCCTCGACG
Source organism: Salinarimonas sp. (assembly GCF_040111675.1). Lineage (NCBI taxonomy): Bacteria > Pseudomonadati > Pseudomonadota > Alphaproteobacteria > Hyphomicrobiales > Salinarimonadaceae > Salinarimonas > Salinarimonas sp. Next base: position 3,611,569 of record NZ_CP157794.1, read on the forward strand.
GCTTCCACTTCCTCGTCGTCGACGCCGAGATAGGCGGCGATCACCTTGGGATCGTTCTTGACGAAATCCGGAGTGCCGTCGGAGATCTTCTTGCCGTAGTCGAGCACGACCACGTGGTCGGAAATCTCCATGACGACGCTCATGTCGTGCTCGATCAGGAGGAGCGAGGTCTCGCCCTCCCGCTTGATGCCGAGGAGAAGCTCGTTCAGCTCGGACGATTCGCGCGGGTTGAGGCCCGCCGCCGGCTCGTCGAGGCACAGCAGCACGGGATCCGAGCACATGGCGCGTGCGATCTCCAGGCGCCGCTGGTCGCCGTAGGGCAGGCTCGCCGCCGGCTCGTCGGCGCGGTGGATCAGGTTGATCCGCTCGAGCCAGCCCTTCGCCCGCTCGATCGCCGCGCGCTCCGCGTGCCGGTAGCGCGGCGCGCCGACGAGGCCGAGGAAGGTGAAGCCGGAGGCCCGCATCAGGTAGTGATGCTGGGCGACCATCAGGTTCTCGAGCACCGTCATGCCGCCGAACAGGCGGATGTTCTGGAACGTGCGCGCCACCTTGGCCTTGGCGTTCACGTCGTGGTCGGCCATGCGCTCGAGCAGGTAGAGCGCCTGTCCGCCGCCGTGCCAGGACTGATGGGGCGAATCGGTGAGCGGGTCGACGTGAGCGAAAGCCTCGCTCGAGCCGTGGGCGAGCGCCATGCGGCCTTCGGTGGGCTTGTAGAAGCCGGTGATGCAGTTAAACACCGTCGTCTTGCCGGCCCCGTTCGGGCCGATCAAGGCGGTGATCTCCCCGCGCCTCGCCTCGAAGGAGAGGTCGTCGACGGCCACCAGGCCGCCGAAGCGCATCGTCAGATGATCGATGCGCAGGATCGTGTCGTGCGCAGCCATCAGCCCTGCCCCTGCGATACCATGTCGGCGCCGACCTTCTTGCGTTCCTTCAGGAACACCGAGGGGGCGCGCGACGAGACCAGACCGCGCGGACGCCAGACCATGATGAGCACCATCATCGCCCCGAACACCAGCATGCGGTACTGCTCGAACTCGCGGAAATACTCGAACCCGCCGATCATCACCACCGCCGCGATGGCGACGCCGAGCTGCGAGCCCATGCCGCCGAGCACCACGATCGCGAGGATGAGCGCGGACTCGATGAAGGTGAAGCTCTCCGGCGAGATGAAGCCCTGGCGCGTGGCGAAGAAGGCGCCCGCGAGCCCGCCGAAGCCCGCGCCGATGGCGAAGGCCGTGAGCTTCGTGCGCACGATCGACAGCCCGAGCGAACGGCAGGCGATCTCGTCCTCGCGCATGGCCTCCCAGGCGCGCCCGATCGGCAGGCGCCGCAGGCGCACGCTGACGAAGTGCGTCAGGAAGGCGAGCACCAGGATCACGTAATAGAGGAAGACGATCCGGTGCATCGACGAGAACTCGAGCCCGAAGAAGTCGGCGAAACCGCCCTCCCCGCGGGAGAACTCGAGCCCGAAGAAGCTCGGGCGCGGGATGCGGCCGATGCCGTCCGGCCCCCCGGTGAACTCCGACCAGTTCAGCAGCACCACGCGGATGATCTCGCCGAAGGCGAGCGTCACGATGGCGAGGTAGTCGCCGCGCAGCCGCAGGACCGGAAATCCGAGGATGACGCCCCAGAAGCAGGCCAGGATGAAGGCGAGCGGCAGGCAGACCCAGAAGCCGAGATCGAAATAGGTGGCCAGCAGCGCGTACGAATAGGCGCCCACCGCGTAGAAGGCCACGTAGCCGAGGTCGAGCAGGCCCGCGAGGCCCACCACGATGTTCAGCCCCCAGCCGAGCATGACGTACATCAGGACGAGCGTGCCCAGATCGACGTGGTAGCGACCGGCCCCGGGCAGGAACGGCAGCGTCACCGCGACGAGGATCAGGGCCGCGCCGATGGCCGTGCCGATGAAGCCGGAATAGCGCTTCAGGCCCGTCGGCACGAGGTCGTCGATCTTGGCCGCGCCGGGCCCGCGCCAGATCGTGAGGTTCAGGACGAGGCGGCCGACGAAGACGACGCCGACCGCCCAGAAGACGCGCTCCCAGTGCTGGGTCAGGATCAGGCCCGTCGGCTCCTGCTCCGTCTTCAGGCCCATGATCACGCCGAACAGGCCGAGCGCGATGAGGGCCGAGAACAGCGCGTCCCGGAAGGCGCGGCCGAGGTCGAAGCCCGGCTTGGGCGCGGTGGCGGCTTGGCCCGCCTTGCTGGACAGAGCCGTCATCACACCTTCTCCACCTCAGGCTTGCCGAGGAGGCCCGTCGGCATGAAGATCAGCACGATCGCGAGAATGCCGAACACCGCGACGTCCTTGTACTCGCTCGAGAAATAGCCGGCCCAGAAGGCCTCGATCAGCCCGATCAGGAGCCCGCCGAGCATGGCGCCCGGCAGCGAGCCGATGCCGCCGAGCACCGCCGCGGTGAAGGCCTTCACGCCGGCGATGAAGCCGATGAAGAAGTCGATCACGCCGTAGTACATCAGGTACATCGTCCCGGCGACGGCGGCGAGGGCGGCGCCCATGACGAAGGTCAGCGAGATCGTCCGGTCGACGTCGATGCCGAGCAGGGCGGCCATCTTCTGGTCCTGCTCGCAGGAGCGCTGAGCGCGTCCGAGCGAGGTCTTGGCCACGATCAGCGAGAAGATCGTCATCAGCACGATGGTGGTGACGATGATCAGGATCTGGATGGTCGAGATCCGCACGTCGAACAGCTCGCCCTCGTGCAGCGTGAAGCCGCCGGTGAAGACCGGCTGGATCGCCTTCACGCGCGCGCCCTGGACGATCTGGATGTAGTTCTGCAGCACGATCGACATGCCGATCGCCGAGATCAGCGGCGCCAGGCGGAACGAGCCGCGCAACGGCCTGTAGGCCACCCGCTCCACGGTCCAGCCGTAGAGCGAGGAGATCAGCATGGCGAAGATCAGCACCATGACCAGCGCCAGCGGCACCGCCGTGACGCCGACCGCCAGGATGACGAGGAACGCGATCAGCGCCGAGAAGGCGCTGACCATGAACACGTCGCCATGGGCGAAGTTGATCATGCCGATGATGCCGTAGACCATCGTGTAGCCGATGGCGATGAGCCCGTAGATCGAGCCGAGCGTCAGCCCGTTGATGAGCTGCTGAAGAAAATAATCCATAGACGAAACGACCCTCGTCCCATGCGCCGCGGCGCCTCCGGGCGCCGGCGGCCGCTCTCCCCGGCCGGTTCCGGCCTCTTCTTCTCACGTTCCAGCACTTAAGCCGCTCGCGTGCACGGCGTCCATAGCCGCTTGCGAGATTTTTGTTCAAGCCCGTTATCCGTGCCCCTTGCGCAAGGAACGGGCAGAGCGGCCGGCCGGCATGGGGAAGGCGCGGGCATGAAAAATCCCGCGGGCGCGGGGCTCGCGGGATCGCGTTCGTCGCGGGGGCGGCGCGGGCCGATGGGCCCGCGCGGCGGGGTCAGTGGTCGCCTTCGAGCCCGCCGATGTGCTTCTGCGCGTAGAGCTGCAGGCCGACCTGCTTGATCAGCTCGAGCTGCGTCTCGAGGAAGTCGACATGCCCCTCCTCGTCGGTCGCCAGCTCCTCGAACAGGTTCTTCGACACGCGGTCGTTGACGCTGTCGCAGTACTTGGCGGCCTCGAGATAGAGCGCGCGCGCCTCGAGCTCGGCGGCGAGGTCGGCCTCGATCACCTCGAGCACGTTCTGCCCGATGCGGAGCGGGTCGAGCTCCTGGAGGTTCGGGAAGCCCTCCAGGAAGATGATGCGCGTGACGAACTTGTCCGCATGCACCATCTCCTCGATCGACTCCTTGCGCCAATAGGCGGCGAGGTCCTTGTAGCCCCAATCGTCGAGCAGGCGGTAGTGGAGCCAGTACTGGTTCACCGCCGTCAGCTCGCTGCGCAGCCCCTTGTTCAGATACTCGATGACCTTGGTATCGCCTTTCATGGCTCGACCGCCTCTGTCTCTGTAATGGTTTAGAACGATTCCAAAAAGAGACCTAGCGGACTTGACCGCCCTTGGCAATGCCGGGAGGGCGCGCCTTCGGGTTAGTCCGTATGGAAGGCGGGCGTGGGAGAGGGCTCGGGTTCGCCGCTCGCGCGGGCGTTCACGCGACCTTCGCCTGGTGCATGCAGGCCGCGCCGCAGGTCTCGGTGCAGCCCTCGACCGCCGCCGCGGAGGCCTCGGCGAAGCTCGCGTTCATGATCTTGCGGATCGTCGTGGCGCAGCGCCCGCAGCGCGGCGCGCAGCCCAGGCAGCGATAGACCTGGGCCGGGGTGCGCGGGCAGGCGGCGTTCGACGCCATGCAGGCCTTGACTTGCGCGTCCGAAAGCACGTTGCAGGAGCAGACGATCATCGGGCTTCCAGTTTAGAGCGGTTCAAAACTGTGTTTGTTATCAAGTACTTAGCACGCCTCGCCGCGCCCTGGCAATACGTGTCGCCCCGTCGGGGTTCCCCCTGAGGCGCGACCGGTCGACGCCTCCTCCTGTGGTGATGCGGGACGATCGAGGGAGGACCGGCCCCGGCCTGTCCTGTTCGCCGGACCCGAACGGCATCGAATCGAGCCATGGACGGCATCGGACGCAGTCTGACCGGCGATACCCCGCTCGACGGCATGATCGCGGCGCGGGCGGCCGCACGCGCGCAGCGCCCGGCAGCGTGTGCTCGCGCGCGTCGACGCTCGCGCGGACGATACGGCGGAGATCGCCGTCATCGGCTCGCTCGCCCGCGGAGGGTTCGGACCGCACTCCGACGTCGACCTTCTCGTGCGCGGCCCCGTCGACACCGCGACGCGGGTGCGCGTCGAGCAGACGGTCGCCGCCGCCATGCGCGGCTCCGGCATTCCGGCGGACATCGTCTGTGCCTGCGACCTCACGCCCGAGCGGCTGAAGGAATTCGAGCATGATCTCGTCGAGCCGTCCCGCCTTCGCGAGGCGCTGCCCGCCCTTGTCGCGGGGATCGCCGCTCTCGAAGCCGATCCGACCGGCCGCGATCCGCTCTGACGCCGCAATGTCGTTTGCCCGTCGCATCCGCCGCGCTATAATCAAAGATCATGACCGCGACCGATCCCCCGCCGGGTTCCGAAGCACGGACCGCCGTCGACGACGGCTGGACGGTCGAGCGCCTGCGCCTCGCCGCGGAGGCGGCGCAGGTCGGCACGTTCGCGGGCGATCTCCTCACCGGCGCGCTCGACTGGTCTCCGCGCTGCCGGGCGATCTTCGGCGTCGGCGCGGATGTCGTGATCACGCGCGCGGATTTCGAGGCCCTCGTCCATCCCGACGACGCGGAACGAGTGGCGGAGGCGGTGCGGCGTGTGCGCGGACCGGAGGAGCCGGGCGCCTACGCGCTCGAGTTCCGGATCGTCCGGCCCGACGGCGAGACGCGCTGGGTCGAGTCGCGCGGGCGGGTCGTCTACGGCGAGGTGGAGGGCGCGCGACGGCCTCTGCGCTTCCTCGGGGCGGTGGTCGATATCACCGAGCGCAAGCGCTTCCAGGAGGAGCTCACCGAGGCGCTCGCCGTCAAGGAGGCGCTGCTCGAGGAGGTCAACCACCGCGTCAAGAACTCGCTGCAGCTCGTCACCTCGCTCTGCTCGCTCCAGGCGGGCCATGCCGTCGACGCGGGCGTGAAGCGGATTCTCGCCGAGGCGAGCCGCCGCATCGGCGTGATAGCCGCCGTGCACGAGCGGCTCTACGCCTCGCGGCGGCACGACCGCGTCGACGCCGCGGACCTGCTCGGAGGCCTCGCGACGGACACGGTGCGAGCGCTCGGCGACCCCGAGCGGATCGGCTTCTCCTTCGACGGGCCCCCGCGGCCGGCGACGCTCGCCATCGATCGCGCGGTGCCGACCGCGCTCATCGTCAACGAGATGCTCATCAACGCGCTGAAATACGCCTACCCGCCTCCCCGGACGGGGACCGTGCGGCTCGTCCTCGCCGACGACGGCGGGGGCGCGTTGCGGATCACGGTGGCGGACGACGGCGTCGGCCTGCCGGAGGGCTACGATCCGGCGGAATCGACCGGCATCGGCATGCGCATCGTCGCCGCGCTGGCCAGGCAGCTCGGCGCCACGCTCGATGTCGCCGACGCCGCGCCGGGCGCGCGCTTCACCCTAGCCCTGCCCCCCGCCTGAGCCGTCCCGGCGCTCCGGCCTCTCGCGTCGGGGGCGCTGGTCCTCGGGCAGGTCGTCGTCGTCGAGGATGCGCACCGCCGCGCCTTCGAGATCGTCGTACTGGCCCTTCTTCAGGGACCAGAGGAAGGCCGCGAGCCCGAGAAGGCCGAGAGCGAGCGCGATCGGGAGCAGATAGAGGATCACGTTCACGGGGCGGCCTCCTCGAAAGCGGGGCGGGGCGCGGCGGCGGCGGCGGATCGCGCCGGCGACGCCGAAGGCGAGGCCCCGGTCGCCGCCTTGCGCGGACGCGCCTGCGCCCGGAGCGCGTTCACGGTGACGACGATGGACGAGCCCGACATGGCGATCGCGGCGACGAGCGGGGTGACGTAGCCGGCGACCGCGATGGGTACGGCGATCAGGTTGTAGAGCGTCGCGAGCCAGAGGTTCTGGCGCATCACCGCGAGCGCCCGGCGGGTGAGCGCCACGGCGTCGGCCACCGGCCCGAGCCGGTCTCCCAGCACGAGCGCGTCGGCGCAGGTCTGGGTGAGGTGCGAGGCCGAGATCGGCGAGAGCGAGGCGTGGGCGGCGGCGAGCGCGGGAGCGTCGTTGAGGCCGTCGCCGACCATCAGCACCCGCCGCCCCTCCCCTTTCAGCGCCTCGATGAGCGCCGTCTTGTCGCCGGGCTTCGCGCCGGCGCGCCAGTCCGCGACGCCGACCGCCGCGGCGGCGCGGGCGACGGGCCCCTCGCGGTCGCCGGAGACGATCATGACGGACAGCCCCATGCGCTCGAGCCGCGCCACGGTCTCGGCGGCGTCCTCGCGCAGGGTCTGGCGCAGGGTGAGCACGGCGCGGCGCGCGCCCAGCGAGACGGCGATGGCGGTGGCGTCCGGGTCGTCCGCGAGCGCCTGCGCGGCCTCGGCTTCGGCGTCGCAGAAGGCGGCGGACCCGAGCCGCGCCTCGACGCCGTCGAAGATCGCGACGACGCCGCGGCCCGGCTCCTCGCGCGCGCCGGCGAGGGGGCGCGTGTCGAGTCCCTCGCGCGAGAGGGCGAGGCCCAGCGCCTTGGCCAGCGGATGCGAGGAGGTCTGGGCGAGCCGCGCCGCGAGGGCGACGAGGTCGGCGGGCGCCTCCGCGCGGTTGGCGAGGCGCGCCTCGGGGCTCGTCAGCGTGCCGGTCTTGTCGAGGACGACCGTGTCGCAGGTGGCGATCCGCTCGACGCCGTCGCCGGACCCGAGCAGCACGCCGGCCTTGAACAGGGCGCCCGAGACGACGACCTGCACCGCCGGCACGGCGAGGCCGAGCGCGCAGGGGCAGGTGATGATCAGCACCGCGACCGCGGTGAGGATGGCGAAATGCGGGTCGGCGCCCCAGGCGATCCAGCCGATGGCGGTGAGGAGCGCGGTCGCGTGCACCACGGGCGAGTAGAGCCGCGCGGCCTTGTCGGCGATGCGCACGTATTTCGACTTGGCGAGCAGCGCCGCGTCGAGGAGCTTGTTGACCTCGGCGACGAGCGAGCTCTCGGCGGCGGCGGTGGCGCGCACGACGAGCGCGCCCGAGACGTTCAGCGTGCCGGAATGGACGATGGCGCCGGGCGCCACGGGATCGTGCGCGGTCTCGCCGGTGACGAGGCTCGCGTCGACCTCGGAGGCCCCCTCCTCCACCACGCCGTCGACGGCGATGCGGTCGCCCGGGCGCACGGCGATGCGCTCGCCGGCCTTGATCGCCAGCACCGGGACCTCGACGATCGCGCCGTCGGAGCCGATCCGGCGGGCCGTGTCGCCGCGCAGCGCGATGAGATTGCCGGCGACGGCCCGGGTGCGCTTGCGCATCGCCTGGTCGAGCACGCGTCCGGCGAGCAGGAAGGCGAGCAGCATCACGGCGGAATCGAAATAGGCGTGCGTCGCCGAATGCGCGGTCTCGTAGAGCGAGACGCCCACCGCCAAGAGCACGCCGAGCGAGATCGGCACGTCCATGCCGAGCGCGCCCGACCGGATCGAGCGGATCGCGGCCCTGAAGAAGGGCTGGCCGGAATAGGCCACCGCGGGGATCGCGATCAGGGCCGAGATCCAGTGGAAGAGGTCGCGCGTCGCGGGGTCGATGTCGCTCGCGTTGCCGGACCAGACCGAGACCGACAGGAGCATGATGTTCATCGTCGCGAAGGCGGCGACGCCGAGGCGGGTGAGCAGATCCTTGGTCTCGGCGCTCTCGATCGCCTCCTCGCGCGAGGGGGTGAACGGGTAGGCCCGGTAGCCGAGCCGCTCCAGCCGCGCCACCGCCTCGGCCGGATCGGCGTCCTCGGCGAGGCGCAGCGTGAGGCGGCGGGTGGTGTAGTTGAGCCGCGCGGCCTCGAGGCCGGGCGCGCCGGCGACGCCGTCCTCGATCTCGCGGATGCAGGCGGCGCAGGTGACGCCGTCCACCGCGAGGTCGAGCCGGCAGGCGCCGTCCTCGGCCCTGACGACGAAGGCGGAATAGTCGACGCGGCCGGCGGGCGGGACGCCCGCCGCGAGCGCGGGGGAGACGCTCACGGGATCAGTCCACCAGCATGCGATTGCGCGAGCGGAACAGCACGTCGCCGCCCTGCGAGAGCTCGGTGACGAGCGTCCAGCGCCCGGGGGTCGGCTCCGCGCCGAACAGGACCTCGTAGGTCCCGGGCCCCGTCTCGACCACGACGCCCTCGGCGTCGCGGCTCGTGTCGGCGGGAGCCGCGAGGCGGGCCGTGCCTGCAAGCCCCGTCAGCGGCGCGCCGTCCTTGTCCGCGACCGTGTAGGAAGCGGCGACGACGCCGTCCGCCCGGCGCGCGACGCGCACGTCGACGGCCCAGGCCCGCTCGCGCTGGGCGGCGCTCGCGGCGAGCGTGTCGTTGAAGCCCTGGCTGGCGCGATACGCGCTTTCGGTCTCGAGGCCGCGGAAGGTGGTGGAGGCGACCTTCAGCAGGAAGACGTTCATGACGAAGATGACGCCGAAGAACGCCACCATGATCAGAAGCACCTTGCGGCCGGTGAGAGGCCGGCCGCCGGGGACGTAATCGCTGACGAGCCGATCGGGGGAGGACATGGCTCTTTCGCTCCTGTGTGAGGCCGGCGCGTCAGCGCGCCGGCTGGATGAAGTGATCGCGGGCGACCGCCGCCTCCGAGCCGTCCGCCGTCTCGAAGACGAAGGCGATCTCGCGGCTCTCGGGCGCGTCCGGCGCGGGAGTGCGGGTGAGAAGCACGCGCAGCTCGCGGGTGCGGGTCGGGCCGACGGTGACGGACAGCGTGTCCGGATCGAGGTTCTCCGCGCCCACCGCCTCCATGGCGACACCCTCGAGCCCCTCGACCGAGAGCGTGAAGGTGCGCTCCTCGAGCTCCTTGTTGGCGACGCGGACCGTGTAGGCGTTGCGGATCGAGCCGTCGGAGAGCAGCACGTAGACCGGGTTGCGGTCGTGCAGGGCCGAGACGTCGAGGCTCGAGCGCACGGCGAGATGCCAGACCATGAACAGCGAGATGCCGGCGATGAGCACCACGTAGAGGATGGTGCGGGCGCGCACGATCTTCGGCTTCTCCTCGGGCAGGCCCGCCTCGCGGCGCTCGAGATTGTACTCGGAATCGTAGGCGATCAGCCCCCGCGGACGGCCGATCTTGTCCATGACGCCGTCGCAGGCGTCGATGCACAGGCCGCACTGGACGCAGCCGAGCTGCATGCCGTCGCGGATGTCGACGCCCGTCGGGCAGACGGCGACGCACTGATTGCAGTCGATGCAGTCGCCGGCGGTGACGCCGTGCTCGCGCAGGGCCTTGGCCTTCTTCAGCGAGCCGCGCGGCTCGCCGCGATCGACCTTGTAGGTGACGTTGAGCGCGTGCTCGTCCGTCAGCGCCGCCTGGATGCGCGGCCAGGGGCACATGTAGGTGCAGACCTGCTCGCGCATGAAGCCGGCCAGCGTGTAGGTCGTGAAGGTGAGGATGCCGATCCAGATATAGGCGACCGCGGGGGCCTGCAGGGTCGCGAGCTCCCATACCAGCTTCGGCGCGTCGGCGAAGTAGAGCACCCAGGCGCCGCCGGTCCACCAGGCGATCATCAGCCAGACGAAATGCTTGCCGCTCGTGCGGGCGACCCGGTTCCCGGTCCAGCCGCCGTTGTAGAGCTTGATGCGCTCGCGCCGATCGCCCTCGAAGAAGCGCTCGACCGCGAGAAACAGGTCGGTCCAGACGGTCTGCGGGCAGAGATAGCCGCACCAGACGCGCCCCGCCACCGCGTTCATCAGGAAGAGCACGAAGGCCGCGAGGATCAGGAGGCCGGTGAGGTAATAGATCTCCTGCGGCCAGATCTCGATGAAGAAGAAGTAGAAGCGCCGGGCCGGAAAGTCGATCAGCACCGCCTGGTCGGGCGCGTTCGGCCCACGGTCCCAGCGCACGAAGGGCAGGAGGTAGTAGACGCCCAGCGTCAGCACCAGCACCGCCCACTTGATCCGGCGGAAGGTGCCGTCGACCTTCTGGACGTAGAGCTGCTCGCGCTTGGCGTAGAGCGGGCCCTCGATGAGGGTCTCGTCGATCTCGTCGGCGTGCTGCGCCGTGTCCTGCGCTGAGTTCGGGGTCGCCGTATCGGCCATGACGGGGGATGCTCGTCGGGTTGGTTTTCGTGCCCGGCACCATGGCAAGACGGGGCCGGCGGCGCGTTGATCGGGATCAAAGGCCGAGGTGGCCAGCTTGGACGAGTTGTCGCATGCGTGAACGCGAATGCGACGGAAGCCGCCCGTCCGACCAAAGGGAACCCGCAGCGCCAGTTGTGAGGTAGCAGATCTCGTGATTGTATAGCGTGGCGCGGATCACGGGGGCGACCATGTCGACGCAGGCTTTTCTCGCCTATTGGCTCGGATATGCGGAGGGAGGCCCGCCGCTGGAGGAGACTCCGGAGCAGGTGACCGTCGTCGCCCTCGCCTTCGCGGTGACGGCGCCGAGCCCGCAGGGCGATTCGATCACCCTCGACTTCCTGACGAGCAAGCATTCGGAAGCCGAGATGCGCGCCGGCGCCAAGGCGCTGCAGGCCCGTGGCGTGAAGGTGCTGATGTCGATCAACGGCACCGATTCCTGGGAGGGCCACCCCGACGGCTGGGGCAACCTGAAGCCGGAGGAGTTCGCCGCCAACGTCAAGCGCATCGTCATGGACGATTGGGGCCTCGACGGCGTCGACCTCGACCAGGAGGGCGCCGCGCCGCCCGGCGACGACTTCGTCGCCGTGATCAAGGCGCTGCGCGCGGCGCTGGGGCCGGACGCGCTGATCACGACGCCGGTCTTCATCGGACCCTGGCGCGACGCCTACCTCCCGAAGGTCAAGGACGACCTGTCGATGGTCATGACCATGGCCTACTGGAACGATCTCGAGAGCGCCAAGCGCCTGTTCGACCAGTACGCCGCGCTGGTCGGCCCGGAGAAGATGGCGATCGGCGTGGCGAACTCGGCCAATCCGGGCCAGAACACGCCGATCGACGCCGTCCCGCAGATCGCGGCCTGGAACCCCGAGGGAACCACCAAGGCGGGCGTGATGCTCTGGAACCTGAACCAGCCCTCGAAGGAGGAGACGGCGGAATGGTGCCGGATGATCGGCGACGCCCTGCCGTGACGCGCGCGCCGCCGCTCAGCGCAGCATCGCGCGCACGGCCTCGAAGCTCTCCTCCTCCGCCTTCTCCGAAGGAGCGTTCTCGAGAGCGCGGATCGTCGCGTGGAACCCGAGCGCCCGATAGGCCTCGAACTGCTCCTCGGAGAAGAACTGGTCGCCGGTCGATTCCTGCGGAAAGCTCCTGTGGCGGCGTTCGTAGTCGAGGATGTAGGACCGCTCGTCGCCGGTGACCGTCGCCTTCACGTAGAGGATGCGGCCGATCTTCGGCGGCAGGATCGGGCGCCCCCCTCGGCCCGTGACGGCCGGGTACAGCACGGCGCCGGAGACGCCGTGCCCGTCGGGCGGCGCCTGCGCCGTGAGATCGCCGCCGCCGCGCGCGGCCTTGCGCGCCCGCGCGGACTCGCGCAGCCGCGCCCACGAGAGCTCGAGGCGAACGCCCAGGTCGATGCGTGCGAAGCGCTCGACGTCCACCAGGGAGGCGAAGGTCATGCCGGGGTCGTGCTCGGCGTCGCAGACGACGATGAGATCGCACCGCCTCTTCAGCAGGGCGTAGAGACCGAGGTTGTCGATATGCCCGCCGTCGCTGAGGTGGACCTTCGAGCGACGCTCGTCGAGCCAGCCGAAGATCTCCGCGAGAATGAAGGAAAGCTGCCAGTCCCGCAGGCCCGCCCGCATCGTCCGCCAGCTTCCCACGCAAGCCGGATTGAGCAGCCAGTAGCCGAGCCTCAGGTTGAGCAGTGCGCGGGTCGGCGCCAGGAGCGCGTCCCCGGCGCGGCCCATCGCGGAGGAGATCGACGCACCCGAAATCGCGACGATGCTCGCGAGGTCGAGGCGCGGCTCGCGCTTCTCCATCTCGGTCGTCGCCGCATAGCCCGTCGCGTCGCTGCCGCACCGCTCGGGCGTGAAGACGAAGAAGTCGGCGTTGCGCTTGCGATGATTGCGCTTCGAGCCTTGCATGTTGACGGCCGCGTTCACCATCAGGAACGGCGTCGTGCCGGCGAGCTCGGAAAGCCGGCCGGCCGCGCCGAAATGCAGGGCGAAGGCGTCCTTGAGCCGGGCGCGGTAGAGCTCGTGCAGGGAGTTGGCGTTCTCGGCGAAGGCGCCGGCGATCAGCAGCAGCCAGACGGCGATGGCGCCGTAGCGGAGCGCCATGTCGCCCTCGATCGCGGCCGCTTCCCTGACGCACCGCGCGATCAGCCCCTCCAGCAGCGCCGCCGTCGGAGGGAGGATCGGCTCCGGCCACACCGCCTCCACCAGGAGGAACACGCCCAGCAGGACGGCGGGCAGCCGCAGCCAGAAATTCACGTCGCGCTCGTCGGCGCCTGCGCTCCACCACGCCCTGTTCAGCACCGTCTGCGAGGGCCGGCCGAACCACGCGCTCCAGGTCAGCACGATCACGAGGAGAACGACGCCGACGACCAGAGCGCGCGCCGCCTCGGCGACGTCGAGCCGCGTCATGACGCCGAACAGCCAGGTCCACTTCGCCGCCGCGCCGTCCAGGCCGGTCGTCACCAGCCAGAGATAGATCGTGAAGAGCAGAAGAGGGAGCGCCAGCGCGAGCGCCAGCAGGACGAGCCCCGACCCGAGGGCCGCGAGGCGCGCCCGCCAGGCCTCCTCTCCCTGGCGTTCCCGGACGACCCCCAGAAGCCACCTTCCGATCAGGCCGAGCAGGGTCGTGGCTGCGCTCAGGAAGGCCACCAGCTCCCTGAGCGAGGGCGCCTCCCCCGCCCCGACCTCGGTCTTGCGAGCGATCAGCCAGGCGTGCGTCGCCTGGAGGAGGAGGGGGAGGACGTCGGAGAGGACGGCGACGGCGAAGGCGAGGAGCGCGACGCCGCTGATCCGGGCCCAGATCGTCGACGGCTCGTCGTCGGATCCGTCGCGCGCGCGGGGCACGGAGCCCACCACGGTTCGCGCCAGAGCCCAGGCGAGCAGGACGGCGAAGAGCGAGAGCGCCGCGACCTTGGTCGCGAGAAAACCGTCGCCCAGCCCCCGGACCGGGTGCTGCGGGTCGGGTATGACGCGAACGAGCCAGGACGCCTCCAAGCTCTTCAGGTCGGGATAGGCCAGCATGGTGACCGAGGCGAGGAAGAACAGCGCCGTGGCGACCAGAACCAGGTTGACGGCGATTCCGCGCAGCAGCACGGCGCTGCTGACGACCAGGTCGAAGGGGCCGTTCGGCATCAAGTAGCGGCATCGGTCCCGCAGGCGCTCGACGGCGGGGCTGTCGGCGATGTCCTGCGGGGCGAACTCTCCTTCCCCGCCCGCCTCGAAGGGGAACCGCCCGAGGCGCTTCTTCCCCGCGACGTAGGCGGCGGCCGTATAGCTGCCGCCCGATACCGCGGAGAGATAGTCGACGCGGGCGAGAACGTCGCGCGCATGCAGCGCCTGCAGGAAGCCCAGGCCGAACGCGGCCGCGCGGATGCCGCCGCCCGACATCGCGACGCCGATGTGCGGGCCGGCGGCCGCCGCCGGGGCCGATGCGCTTCCGATGCTGGCGCCCTCCTCCGCGAGGACGCGCTCGAAGGAGGGCTCCAGCGTCGCCCCCGGTTTCGTCAGCTCCACCGACGCGTCCATCGTCGCCCCCGACCCGATGCGGCACCCTCACGGATCGTGTGACGCGACGCAACCGAGAGTCAACTTAGAACGCTTACCTGGAGTCTCCGTCCGCAGCGTCGTCAGGCGGGCCAGATCAGGTAGAGATACGCCCCGTAGCCCGCGATCAGCGCCGCGCCTTCCCAGCGCACGATCCGCCGCGCCGTGTAGGCGAAGAGCAGCATGAGCACCGTCACGCCGACCATCACCGGCAGGTCGAAACGGGCGATCTCGTCGGGGATCGTCACCGGCGCGACGAGGCCGGTGACGCCGCCGATGCCGAGGATGTTGTAGATGTTCGAGCCGATGACGTTGCCGAAGGCGACGTCCGCCTGGCGCCGGATCGCGGCGACGACGGAGGTGACGAGCTCGGGCATCGAGGTCCCCACCGCCACGATGGTCAGCCCGATCACCGTCTCCGACACGCCGATGGAGCGCGCCAGCTCCACCGCCGCGTCCACGAGGAGCTTGCCGCCGCCCACGACGAGCGCGAGGCCGGCGATCGCCAGGAGGAGCGGCCACACGAGGCTGCCGCCCCGCTCGGCCGGATCCGGCGCGAGCGCCTCGTCGACGCCCTCGGTAGCGACCGCCTTGTCGTAGAGGGCGCCGTGGCCGATCTCGGCGGGCGCGGCGCTCTTCTCCTGGCGGAACGCGGTCCAGATGTAGACCGCGAGGCCGGCCACGAAGACCGCGCCGACGAGGCGGTCGAGCGGCCAGACGAAGGCGAGCGCGGCGAACAGCACGGCGACGCCGAGCGCCACGACGCCGTCGCGCCGCAGCGCCCGCGCATCGACCGCGATCGGCGCGATCACGGCCGATATGCCGAGGATGAGCAGGATGTTGGCGATGTTCGAGCCGACGATGTTGCCGATGGCGATGCCCGGCGCGCCGGCGAGCGAGGCCTGCACGGAGGTGACGAGCTCGGGCGTCGAGGTGCCGAAGCCGACGAGCGTCAGGCCGATGACGAGGGGCGAGACGCCGAGCCGCGTCGCCACCTTGACGGCGCCGCGCACGAGCAGGTCGCCGCCGAGAACGAGCAGGACGAGGCCTGCGATCAGAAGAAGGATGGTGGTGCTCATGGGGAGAGGACCGTTGGCGAGAGGGCGTGACCCCGCCCGGAACCGCCGCCGCCGACCCGCGATTGCACGCGAGGAGCCCGTCGCGCTGATCCCGAACGAGGGAACAGCTCCGACATCGCGGCGGGGCGTGTCCGCCCGCACCGCCAGAGGGGCCCGGCGCTGTCGCGACGCTCAGATGGCGGGGTAACGCGGATTGCGCAAGGGACGAATGGGATTTGGAATGCCCCGCCCGCAGAAAAGTTTCCCCCGACCGAGCTTTCGAGATCCTGGAGCCCCCATGCCCATCGAGAAGATCACGTTTCCCGGCCATGACGGCCAGACGCTCGCCGCGCGGCTCGACCGGCCGATCGGCCGCCCGCGCGCCTACGCCTTGTTCGCGCATTGCTTCACCTGCTCGAAGGACCTCGCCGCCGCGCGGCGGATCGCGGCGGCCCTGGCGGATTGCGGCATCGCGGTGCTGCGCTTCGACTTCACCGGGCTCGGGCACTCGCAGGGCGAGTTCGGCAACACGAACTTCTCGACGAATGTCGGAGATCTGGTCGGCGCCGCCGACCACATGCGCGAGACCCTCGGCGCGCCCGCGATCCTGATCGGGCACTCGCTCGGCGGCGCCGCCGTGATCGCAGCCGCGGCCAAGATCCCGGAGGCGAAGGCGGTGGTGACGATCGGCGCGCCGGCGGAGCCCGCGCACGTCACCCACAATCTCGGCTCCTCGCTCGAGGAGATCGAGCGGGAGGGCTCGGCGACCGTGTCGCTCGCGGGGCGCAGCTTCCGCATCTCGCGCCAGTTCGTCGAGGACGTGCGCGAGCAAACCCTGATGGAGGCGCTGGGCGGCCTGCGCAAGGCGCTCCTCGTCCTGCACGGGCCGCGAGACCAGATCGTCGGCGTCGAGAACGCGACGCGGATCTTCGTCGCCGCCAAGCACCCCAAGAGCTACGTCTCGCTCGACGACGCCGACCATCTGCTGTCGCGTCCGGAGGACGCGGAATACGCCGCTTCCGTCATCGCCGCCTGGGCCTCGCGCTACCTGCCGCCGCCGGTGGTCGAGCATCCGGTCGGCGAGCACGAGGGCATGGTGCGGGTCGCGGAGGATTCCGCCGGCGGGCTGCTGCAGCACGTCTCGGTGGACGGGCGCTTCCACCTGATCGCGGACGAGCCCTTCGCCCTCGGCGGCAGCGACCTCGGCCCGACGCCCTACCAGTACCTGTCGGTGGCGCTCGGCGCCTGCACGGCGATGACGCTGCGCATGTACGCGCGGCGCAAGAAGCTGCCGCTGGAGAGCGTCGTCGTCGACGTCACCCACGACAAGGTCCACGCCGCGGACAGCGACGACGCCGAGGCCGGCGCGCACCGCCGCGTCGACGTCTTCCGCCGCGCGATCGCCATGACCGGCGACCTCACGCAGGACCAGCGCGCGCGCCTCGTCGAGATCGCCGACATGTGCCCGGTGCATCGGACGCTGGAGCATGCCTCGCGGATCGAGACGACGGAGAAGAACGAGGCGTGAGGCGCGAAAGCCGATTGCCGCGTGAGACGGCCGCGCTTAATCTCGCGGCCACGGGCCGACAGGAAACGAGCCGAGGGGGGCTGGCATGCGTCGTATCGTGATCGCTGGCGCGGCGTGCGCGATGGGAATCGCCATGGCGAGCGGGGCGCTCGCGCAGGAGCGCTACGGCGCCATCGCCTATTCGCAGGAGACGGACGCGCATGGCTGGTCGCTCGACTTCTCCACCCAGGGCGAGGCCGAGAAGCGGGCGCTGAAGGAATGCGGCATCCACGGCCCGGGTTGCGTCGTCACCACCTGGTTCCGCAACGCCTGCGGCGCGCTCGCCGTCGCGCCGGACCGGAGCTGGGGCGCCGATTGGGGCGCCAGCGAGGACGAGGCGGGGCGCAAGGCGCTCGGCCGCTGCCGCACGCACGCGGCGAAAGGCTGCGTCGTGGCGCGGGCGGTGTGCACGGAGTGAGCGGGGGACGGGCCCTGCGTCAGGCGGCATCGGCTTCGTGGGGGCGTCGCGATCCGGGCGGCATCGGAGACGGCGTGGCGGACGGATCGCAGGCATAGACGAAGGCGCGCTCGACGAAGCGCCCGCCCACGAGCTGCGGGCCGATGACGCGCTCGCGCGTCGGGTCGCCGCCGGCGTTCATCGCGCCGTTGACGAAATGCGTCGACGCATCGACGACGCGCACATCCGCGAGGTCGAAGGAGGTCGCCCCCGTCTCCTGCAGCGTCTCGCGCAGAAGCCGGATGATGGGGCGAGGCCCGTAGATCCACTCGTCCGGCGTTGCGACGTAGAGCTCGGGCGGCCCGTTCTCGCCGACGCGGAACCAGCCTGCGACGGCGATCGGCAGTCCCTTCGCACGGGCGCGCTCGACCAAGCGGCGCCCCTCTACGATCGCCTCCTTCATCACCGGCGGCTCAACCATGGCAGAACTCCGTAATCGGACGCCCCGACGGCATCGACCATAGCACGCGCACGCGCCTCCGGGATGACCAACGCGTAGCGTGAGGAGACGCTCCAGACCGACACGTCCGTCCAAGCGTCGTTGAAATCGGTACTTCGGACGCACTCGGCTCGCAGATCCGCCTCGAGGTCCGCGAGCGCCACGAGCGCCGGAAACGAATGCGTGTGGATCCGGTTCACGAAGTCCCGATCCGGCCACGTCTCGCTGGCGAAGCGCCGGGCGATGCAGGCCTTCAGCCCGCACTCGACGGCGAGGCCGGCGAGATAAAAGGCGTTGGCGAACTGCCGCGCCTCGAGCAGCGCCTCGGCGCAGGCGAGGTGCTCCTGCGCCTTCTCCACCCAGCTGCGCCGATCCAGTTGCATCCACCTTCCCCGGCAACACCGGAGGAGGAAAACCTATCCGAGAACGCGTGTCAAGGTCGTCCAGACAACGCAGCCTCGACCGCATCGCCCAGCCGCTCGACGATGGCGTCGACGTCCCGCGGCGTGACGATGTAGGGCGGGGCGAGCAGGACGTGGTCGCCGCGGCGGCCGTCGATGGTGCCGCCCATCGGGTAGACCATCAGCCCGCGCGCCATGGCCTCGCGCTTGATGCGGGCGTGGAGCTTCAGCGCCGGATCGAAGGGCTCCTTGGTGGCGCGGTCCTGGACGAGCTCGATCGCCTGGAATAGCCCGCGCCCGCGGATGTCGCCGACATGGGCGTGCTGCCCGAAGCGCTCCTCCAGACGCCGCATCAAGTGGCCGCCCATGTCGCGTACGTTCGCCAGGAGCCCGTCGCGCTGGATGATCCGCTGCACCGTCAGCGCCGCCGCGCAGGCCACCGCGTGGCCGAGATAGGTGTGCCCGTGCTGGAACAGGCCCGAGCCCGCGGAGAAGGCGCGCACGATCTTCTCGGAGACGAGCGTCGCGCCGATCGGCGCGTAGCCGCCGCCCATGCCCTTGGCGATGGTCATCAGGTCGGGGACGATCCCCTCCTGCTCGACGGCGTGGAGCGTGCCGGTGCGGCCCATGCCGCACATCACCTCGTCGAGGACGAGCAGCACGCCGTAGCGGTCGCAGACGGCCCGCACGCGCTCGAAATAGCCCGGCGGCGGAGTGATCGCCCCGGAGGTCGCCCCGCCCACCGTCTCGGCGACGAAGCCGATCACGGTCTCGGGGCCCAGCCGCCGGATCGTCTCCTCGAGCTCGTCCGCGAGGCGCGCGCCGTAGGCCTCGAGCGTCTCGCCTGCCCACAGCCCGCGATAGGCGTAGGCCGGCGAGACGTGATGCGTCTCGACCAGCAGCGGCGCGAACTGCGCCCGGCGCCATTCGTTGCCGCCGACCGCCAGCGCGCCCAGCGTGTTGCCGTGGTAGGACTGCCGGCGCGCGATGAAGTGACGGCGTTCCGGCTGGCCGATCTCGACGAAGTACTGCCGCGCCATCTTCAACGCGGCCTCGACCGCCTCCGATCCGCCGGAGACGAAGTAGGCGTGCGACAGCCCCGCCGGCGCGTGCGCGATCAGGTGATCGGCGAGCTCCTCGGCCACCTGGGTCGTGAAGAAGCTGGTATGGGCGTAGGAGAGCCTGTCGATCTGCTCCTTCATCGCCGCCCCGACCTCGGGATGGCCGTGGCCGAGGCAGGAGACGGCCGCGCCGCCGCTCGCGTCGATGTAGTCGCGCCCCGCCTCGTCGCGGATCGTGACCCCTTGGCCGGAGGCCGCGACGGGATAGGTATGAGCGAGGGAGCGGTGGAGGACGTGGGTCATCGCGGTCTGTCCGTCGCCGTCGGACGGCGGGGGCGCCGTCGATCGGATTGGTTCAAGCGAGTACCACAGTGAAACATTTCATTCAATCGCGGAAGATCCCGGAATGAGCGACCCCGCCCTCGCGGCGAAAGCGCGGGACGGCGGACGCCTGCGGCGCCTCATCGCCGACGTCCGGGTCCGCATCGCCCTGCGCCTCGTCGTGTTGACGCTGCTGCTGGCGCTCGTGTTCCGCGTCGTCGACGGGCGCGAGACCCTCGCCGCGCTCGGGCGCGCGGAGGCGGGCCCGCTCGTGCTCGGGGTCCTCCTCGTGCAGGTGCAGATCGCGTTGTCGGGCGTGCGCTGGCGCATCGCCGCGAAGCGGCTGTCCGTCCCGCTGACGCTCGGCACGGCGGTGCGCGAGTACTACGTCGCGACCTTCCTGAACCAGGTCCTGCCCGGGGGCGTCGCGGGCGATGCGCTGCGCGCCGCGCGCAACCGCGACCGCGACGAGGCCGGCGCCCCGCGCTGGCGGCCGGTTCTGCGCTCCGTGATCCTGGAGCGGGCCGCAGGTCAGATCGTGTTCTTCGCTGTCGCGGCGTTCGGGGTCGTGCTCGCGCCCGTCCTGTTCGCGCGCACCCTGCCGGAGGAGGTCGAGACCGTCGTCGCCGCGCCGGTGGTGGCGATCGGGCTCTTCGGCGCAGGCATCGCGGCGGCGGCGCGTCTCGGCCCGAAGGCGCTGCGCGCCGCGCTCGCGGATCTCGGGCCCGACATCGCGCGCGTCTTCTGGGAGCGCGGTGTCTGGGCGCCGCAGCTGGCCCTCTCGCTCGCGATCGTGGCGAGCTACATCGCGGTCTTCATGCTCGCCGGCGCCGCCCTCGGCGTCGGCCTGTCGCCGCTCGCGTGGCTCACCATCGCGCCGCTCGTACTTGCGGCGATGCTCATCCCCGTCTCGATCGGCGGCTGGGGCGTTCGCGAGGGCGCGGCGGCGGCTCTGTTTCCGCTGGCCGGCGTCGACGCGTCCCTCGGCCTCGCCATTGCGATCCTGTACGGCCTGACGAGCCTGGCCGGGAGCCTGCCGGGCCTCGTTCTGCTGGGGTTGCGGCGTCGCCGCTGAGCCGCGCGCGCCACAAAGCCGCAATGTCGACTCCGAAGGAATAGACGAGCGCCGCGAGCGCACCGGCGGCGACCGCCTGGCTCAGCGGCGGGACGACGCTCGGCAGCATCAGGACGATCAGGCTCGCGCCCTGGACGACGCAGACCGCCTTGCGGCGAAACGAGGGGGCGAGCGGGCGGTCGAGCCAGGGCAGCGCGCGGCGCGCGACGAGGAAGAGGTAGTAGGTGCCCCCGATCAGCAGCACCCAGGCGCCGGCCTTGTCGAGCCGATAGGCCGCGAGCGCGAGGAGCGCCAGGAGAAGCCCGTCCACCTCCATGTCGAAGCGCGCGCCGAAGCGCGACACGACCCGGTACCGGCGCGCGAAATAGCCGTCGAACCCGTCGAGCGCGAGCGAGAGCAGGGCGAGCGCCACGAAGACGAGGCCGATCGGCGCATCGGGCGAGGCGATGCGCTCGAGATCGACCAGGGCGCCGGCGAGCACGCAATTGATCGCGGCGCGCGCCAGCGTGATGCCGTTCGCCGGCCCGAAGCGCTCGTGGGGGTGGTAGGCGCCGATCCGGGAGAGGATCACGGCGGCGATGGCGGCGTAGAGCACGCCCGCCACCGCGACGGTGAGGGGGGACAGGTCCGCGATCGCCGCGCAGGCCACGGCGAGCGCGATCAGGAAGGCGGCCCCGAGCGCCAAGGCGGGGGCGGTGCGCGGCGTCGCGTGCCCGGTCGCGGAAGACGGCTCCGGCTCGGTGGCGCGCACGTCGCGGTCCGGCCTGGTCAGGACGCTCGTCACGTATCGGGGCTCCCTGGAGCGACGCATCATGAGGCGTCTACGCATCGATGTCGCGCCTGGTTCAAGGCGAAACTGCGGCGCTCCGCCGCGCGGCGCGCCGCTGCGCGGCGGCTCTCCCGGAAGCGGCCCGTCGTCGCCGAGCGCAAACCTCAGACGAGCACCGGCTGCGCCGTCTGCGTCTCCGTGTGGAACACCCGGCGGTAGCGCTCCACCTCCTCGTAGGGGCCGATCGCCTTGGTCGGATTGTCGGAGAGCTTCACCGCCGGGCGGCCGTCCACCGAGACGACCTTGCAGACGATGGAGATCGGGTCGAGGGCGTCGCCCGCGACGAGTCCGCGGAAGTCGTTCGTGAGCAGCGTTCCCCAGCCGAAGCCGAGCCGCATGCGCCCGTTGAAGCGCCGGTGGATGCGGATGATCGGCTCGACGTCGAGCCCGTCGGAGAAGATGGCGAGCTTCTCCTTCGGGTTCTGGCCCCGCGCCTCCCACCAGCGGATCGCCTCCTCGCCGCCCTCGATCGGCTCCTTCGAATCGATGCGGATGCCGGTCCAGGACGCCACCCAGTCCGGCGCGTTCGCGAGGAACTGGGTCGTGCCGTAGGTGTCGGGCAGGATGATGCGCAGGTTGCCGCCGTAATCCTGCATCCAGTCGGAGAGCACCTCGTAGGGCGCACGCGCCATCGCCGCCTCGTCGTCGCCGGCGAGCGCGGTGTAGACCATCGGCAATTCGTGCGCGTTCGTGCCCACCGCCTCGACCTCGCGGCGCAGCGCGATCAGGCAGTTGGACGTGCCGGAGAAGGAGGGCCCGAGCCCCTCGGTCATCGCCTGGACGCACCAGTCCTGCCAGAGGAAGCCGTGGCGCCGCCGCGTGCCGAAATCGGCCACCGAGAGGTTCGGCAGCTGCTTCAGGGCCTGGATCTTCTCCCAGACCCGCGTCATCGCCCGGGCGTAGAGCACCTGCAGCTCGAACTTGCCCATGGAGCGCGTCACCCCCTTCGAGCGCAGCTCGTTGAGGATCGCGAGCGCCGGGATCTCCCACATCGTGGTCTCGACCCACGGCCCCTCGAAGGTGAGGACGTATTGCCCGTCCTGCTTCTCGAGGTGGTAGTCGGGAAAGCGGAAGCTCTCGAGCCAGGCGATGAAGTCCGGCGAGAACATCTGCCTGACGCCGTAGAAGGTGTTGCCGCGCAGCCAGGTGGACTCGCCGCGGGTGAGCGAGAGCGAGCGCACGTGGTCCAGCTGCTCGCGCAGCTCGCCCTCGTCGACGAGGTCGGCGATGCGCACGGAGGTGGTGCGGTTCTGGATGCCGAAGGTCACGCGCACGTCGCGGTGCCGACGCCAGATCGTCTGCGCCATCAGGAGCTTGTAGAAGTCGGTGTCGAGCACCGACCGGACGATCGGGTCGATCTTCCAGGTGTGGTTGTAGACGCGGGTGGCGATGTCGACCATGCGCGAAAAGGCTCCGGGACGCGCGGACCAAGACCGTCGACCTTAAGCGAAGCGGCGGCGCGGCGAAAGGGCGCGGCTTCGCCGGCTCAGAACCGGTCCGCCCGGAACCAGTAGGGATCCGCGCACGGCACTTCCCCCGTCATCAGCTCGGCGAGCAGCCGGCCGGTGACGGGGCCCAGCGTGAAGCCGTGGTGGTTGTGGCCGAAGGCGAACCAGAGGCCGGGATGCTTCGGCGCCGGGCCGATGACCGGGCGCATGTCCGGCAGGCAGGGCCGCGCGCCGAGCCAGGGGCGCTCCTCCGCCCGCTCGCCGAGCGGGAAGATCGCCCGCGCCAGCGGCTCGGCGCGGTCCACCTGGACCGGTGTGGGCGGCGCGTCGCGGGCGGCGAACTCGGCCCCGGTCGTCATCCGCACGCCCTGGGTCATCGGCGCGAGCACGAAGCCGGCGTCGGTGTCGAAGACCGGGTGGTTGAGCACGGCGTTGCCCGAGGGCTTGTAGTGCATGTGGTAGCCGCGCTTCACCGCCATGGGGATGGCATAGCCCAGCGGCTCGTAGACGTCGTCCGACCACGGCCCGAGCGCCACCACCGCCTCCGCCGCCTCGAGCCGCCCGCCCTCGGTCGCGACCGAGAAGCCGCCGCGCTCCACGGCGAACGTCCGCGCGTCGCCGTGGACGAAGCGCCCGCCGCGCTGGACGAAGAGCCGCGCGTAGCCCTTCGCCACCGCCCCGGGATCGGGCACCGTCGCCGGGTCGAGCCAGTGGATGCCGCCGATGATCACGTCGGAGAGATGCGGCTCGCGGGCGTGCACCTCGGCCTGGTCGAGCACGTCGTAGCGGATGCCGAAGGGCTGCGTCGCGCGCGCCTCGACGATGGCCTTGTCGAAGGTGCGCTGCGAGCGGAAGCCCTTGATCCAGCCGGTCTTGCGGAGCAGCGGCGCGAGGCCCGCCTCCTTGATCAGCATCTCGTGCTCTGTGACGCACAGCTCGATCAAGGGTAGCATCGCGCGGGTCGCCTCGGCGAGGCCGCGCTTCGAGGAGCTGCGCCAGTAGCGGGCGAGCCAGGGGGCGATCTGCGGCAGGTAGGCGAGGTGGTAATGCGCCTCGGTGGAGCGGTTGAGCCCGTAGCGGATCAGCTTCGCCGGGTCGCGCGGGAAGGCGTAGGGCACGATCGAGGCGCGCTCGATCAGCCCGGCGTTGCCGTAGCTCGTCTCCTCGCCGGCGTCGCGGCGGTCGACGAGCGCGACCGACCGGCCGCGCGCCTGCAGGTGCAGCGCGATCGAGACGCCGACGATACCCGCACCCAGCACCACCACATCCGCACGCATGGCGTCGCAACCTCGCCAGTGTTCTTGTCCGCCGGACCGGGTTAAGGCAAAAGCGCGCGCGCCGCCATGCCCGGACGCGCGAAACCGCCTCGCGAAGGAGCCCCCGTGCGTCCCGTCCTCGACCTCCTGGCCTTCATCGGGCGTCACGGCACGCAGGGCTTCGCCATCTCGATCTTCGTCGGGCTCGCGCTGCCGCAATTCGCCGCCGCGGCGCGCCCGCTGCTGGCGGTCACGATCTTCGCCTTCCTGGCGATGACCTTCGCGCGGGTGGACCTGGACGCGCTGCGCGCCCTCGTGCGCCGGCCGGCGCCGATCCTGTTCGCCGGCGGCTGGCTGCTGATCGCGCCGCCGCTCGTCGTGCTGGCGATCTTCGCGATCGTCGGGCGCGACGCGCTGGGGCCCGGCCTCGCGCTGGGCCTCGCGCTCTACGCCGCCTCGCCGCCGATCCTGTCCTCGCCGGCGGTGGCGATGATGCTGAACCTGCCCCCCACCCTGCTGATCGCGGTCGTGCTCACGACGACCACGCTCGCGCCGCTGATCGCCCCGCCCCTCGTCGAGTTCGTCGCCGGCGCCGCCGTGCCGCTCGACGTCGGCATCCTCGTCGAGCGCCTCGCCTGGCTGATCGGCGGGGCGATCCTCGCCGCGATCGCGCTGCGCGCGACGCTCGGGCGGGCGCGCATCCAGCGCAACAAGGCGAGCTTCGACGGGCTGGCGGTGGTGTTCTACGCCCTCTTCGCCATCGCCGCGATGGACGGCGTGCTCGCCGCCATGATCGCGACGCCGGGCCTCGTCGCCGGCATTCTGGCGGGCGTCTTCGCCCTCTCCGCCATCGGCTTCGGCCTGACGATGCTGGCGCTGCGCGCCGTCCCCGCCGGCGACCGCTTCGTGCTCGGCTACGCCACCGGCCAGCGCAACATCGGCCTCCTCGTCGCCGCGCTGGGCGCCCAGACCCCGGACGTGACCTTCCTGTTCTTCGCGCTGGCCCAGTTCCCGATCTACATGATGCCGCAGATCGTGAAGCCGATCGCGCGGCGGTTGGTGGGGGTGGGGGGGTAGGCGCAGCTCCTACCGAGAGGTGTTTTTCTCCGAGCGTACGGAATGAGGATTGCCTGGCGCGCGCGTCCGGTGTAGAAGCGTTCACGAGACGACGTACGCGCGCCTCGCCTGATCATCGGGGAACATCGTCATGGGCGTCCGGCTGGATTCGGCTGCGAAATACCTGTGCGAGAAGAGCGGCTGGAGCCTGTCGAACCTGGAGCTCCAGAAGCTGCTCTACCTCGCCCAGGTCGAGCACGCCTTCCGCAACGATGGCGCACCGCTCGTCGAGACCGCGTTCCAGGCCTGGGATTACGGTCCCGTCGTCCCGGCCCTCTACCGCCGGCTGAGGATGTTCGGCGCGAACCCGGTCCGCGACGTCTTCCGCGACGCGCGCCGGATCCGCGCGGGCTCGCCGTCCGAGATCAGCCTGCGCGCGACCTGGGAGCAGTTCGGGTCCGTGGAGCCGGGTGAGCTGATCGAGGTCTCGCACTGGGACAAGGGAGCATGGGCGGCGCGCTATGAGCCGGGGGTCCGAGAGATTGGAATCACCCAGCGCGACATCGCCGCCGAAGCCCGCAACCGAGCCGTCCACGCCGACGAGTGGCGTCGAAGTGCCGCTTAGCCGCGTGTACCTCGATCGAAGCAGCCAGAACGCAGCGATTTGAGTTTGCGAGCGCATCGTATGGAAGGCGCCTACTACATCCGGCTAGGAGAGCGACGCATCTGGGAAAGGAAATGCCTGCGCGACGGCTCTCTTCTCCTTGGCTATCAATGCACGCCGCACGAACTCTGCGTATCCGGCGCGTGGAGCGAGGTCGCCGCCTTCTGGACACAGCGGCGCAACAAGGCGACGGGGACCCGCTACGCCAACCAGATCAGGATCTTCTACGAGAGCGACGAGAGTACGACGTTCGTCACGATCGCGCGCGGCCGCCTCTACTGGTGCAGACCTGCCGAACCTGTCGAGCTGCTCGAATGCGGCTGCCGCAAGCGCAGGACCGTGAGCGGGTGGCGCGACACGGACGCTCGGGGGCACGTGTTGGCCGTCGCCAGGCTGTCGGATGGCTTGCGAGTGGCGGACCGGTTTCGCGGCACGATCCGCCGCATCTCGGATCGAGCAGAACTCGCCAGCCTTCTTGCCGGCGAGTGAACTGGAACGCGCTGTGCAGCGTCGCGGCGCCTCGGAGCGGTTACGCCGTTGCGCCCGCCCCGCCCGCGTGCTAGCGCCGCGCGCATGAGCACGCTCCCCCTCCGCATCGCCCCCTCCATCCTCTCCGCCGATTTCGGCGCCCTGCGCGCCGAGGTGTCGGCCGTCGCCGAGGCTGGGGGCGACTGGATCCACATCGACGTGATGGACGGGCACTTCGTGCCGAACCTCACCTTCGGCCCCGTCGTGGTGAAGGCGATCCGGCCGGCCACCGCGAAGGTGTTCGACGTCCACCTGATGATCGCCCCCGCCGACCCCTATCTCGCCGCCTTCGCCGAGGCCGGCGCGGACGTGATCACGGTCCATGTCGAGGCGGGGCCGCACGTGCATCGCTCGCTGCAGGCGATCCGCGGGCTCGGCAGGAAGGCGGGCGTCGCGCTCAATCCCGGCACGCCGGCGGAAGCGGTGGCGCCCCTCCTCGACGACGTCGACCTCATCCTCGCCATGACCGTGAACCCCGGCTTCGGCGGGCAGGCCTTCATCGCCCCCGTCGTCGAGAAGGTGCGGCGGATCAAGCAGATGGTCGGCGACCGGCCGATCGAGATCGAGGTCGATGGCGGCGTGACGCCGCAGACCGCGCCCCTCGTGGCGCAGGCGGGCGCGAACGTGCTCGTCGCCGGCTCCGCCGCGTTCAAGGGCGGTCCGGGCGCCTACGCCGCCAACATCTCGGCGATCCGCGCCGCCGCGGAGGCGGCGCGCGGGTGAGCGCGCTCGCCGCGGCGCTCGCGCGGGGCCTCCTCCTCGCCCTCGCCTGCGGCTCGATCGCCGCCCTGCGCATCCTCGAGCGCGGGGAGGCCTTCTCCCCGCGCACCACGCTCGTGATCGCGCTGTTCGCCGCGGGCGGCCTTCTCGGCGGCGCGGCGGGCGCGCTCCTCCTGCGCCGGCTGCGCGTGACGCGCCCCCTGCCGCGCACCGCGCTCGCGGCCGTCGGCGGGACCGCGCTCGTCCTCGCCGCGACCTTCGGCGTCTTCGCTCTCTACCGCAATCTCGACCTCCTGCGCGGGACGCTGGAGCAGGAGGGGCTCGTCGGCTTCCTGGTCCACGGCCTCCTCGGGCTGACCATCGACGCCGCCGGCGCCTTCGCGGTCACCGCCCGCCCCTATCTCCTGCCCTGGCCCCTCCTCGCGACGGCGCTCGCCGCCGCCCTCGTCCTCGCACGGACGCCGCGCGCCCCCTTGCGGAAGCCCGAGGCGCGCGTTACGTAGCCGGTCACTGGTCTCACGGGGTGCCCGCACGGGCTGAGAGGCGATCCGCGCCAACCCATCGAACCTGATCCGGGTCGTGCCGGCGGAGGGAACGAGACATGGACGACACGGCGCCCACTGGCGCGCTTTCCTCGCGTATCCTCGATCATCGCACCGCCGCGCTCGCGGCCGACGCCGCGCGTCTCCTCGCCGAGACCCGCGCCCGCCGCCCGCGCGTGCACGCGCTCACCAACGCGGCCGCGCAGGCCTTCACGGCGAACCTGCTGCTCGCCGCCGGCGCGATCCCCTCCCTGACGATCGCCGCCGAGGAAGCGGGGCACTTCGCGCGGCGCGCCGACGCCGTCCTCGTCAATCTCGGCACGCTCGACGCCGAGCGGCGCGCCGGCATACCCGTCGCGGTCGCCGCCGCGCGGGAGGCGGGGCGCCCTCTGGTGCTCGACCCGGTCTTCGTCGAGGCGTCCCCGCCGCGCCTCGCCGTCGCCCGCGAGCTGCTGGCGCAGGGGCCCGCCATCGTGCGCCTCAACCCGGGCGAGCTCGAAGCGCTCGGCGGCCGCGCGCCGACGCCCGAGACCGCCGCCGCCCTCGCCCGCGCCGACGGCCTCGTCGTGGCGCTGACCGGCGCGACCGACGTCGTCACCGACGGCGTTCGGTCCCTGCGCATCGGCAACGGCCATCCGCTGATGGCGCGCGTCACCGCCATGGGCTGTGCCGGATCGGCCCTCGTCGCCGCCTTCGCCGCGCTCGAGCCCGACCGCGTCACCGCCGCCGCCGCCGCGCTCCTCGTGCTCGGCGTCGCCGGCGAAATCGCCGGCGCCCGCGCCGTCGGGCCCGGCTCCTTCCCCGCCGCCTATCTCGACGCGCTCGACGCGCTCTGCGAGGCGGATCTCGTCAGCCATGCGAGGGTCTCGTGAACCAGGTCGATCTGCGACTCTACGCCATCATCGGCCTTCCCGACGCCCGCGGGCGCGACCTCGTCGATCTCATCGGCCGTGCGGTCGCCGGCGGGGCGACGCTGGTCCAGCTGCGCGAGAAGCAGGCCGACACCCGCACGCTCGTCGACCTCGCCCGCGCGCTGAGGACGACGCTCGCCGGCACCGGCGTGCCGCTCCTCGTCAACGACCGCGTCGACGTCGCGCTGGCGGCGCAGGCCGACGGCGTCCATCTCGGCCAGTCCGACATGGACCCGCGCGACGCGCGCCGCCTGCTCGGTCCCGATGCCATCATCGGCTGGACCCTGAAGACCCCCGCCCATGCCCGCGCGCTCGCCGACGTGCCCGTCGACTACGGCTGCATCGGCGGCGTCTTCGCCACGACCTCGAAGGACAATCCCGACCCGCCGATCGGGCTTTCCGGCCTCGCCGAGGTCGCCGCCGCGGGCCGCGCCGCCGCACCGGGCATGCCGCTCGGCGCCATCGCCGGCATCGACGAGGCGAACGCCCGCTCGACGATCGGCGCGGGCGCGGACGGGATCGCGGTGATCTCCGCGATCTTCGGCGCCGACGACCCCACCGCCGCCGCCGGACGCCTGCGCCGCCTCGTCGACGAGGCGCTGGCCGCCCGCGGCGCCTGACAACCACGCGAGGAGACCGCATGACCGCCATCGCGCTCACCATCGCCGGCTCGGATTCGGGCGGCGGGGCCGGCATCCAGGCCGATCTCAAGACCTTCTCCGCCCGCGGCGTCTACGGCGCGAGCGTGATCACCGCGCTCACCGCCCAGAACACCAAGGGCGTCCAGGGCATCCACGACGTCCCGCCGGATTTCGTCGCCGCGCAGATCGACAGCGTCCTCTCCGACCTGAAGGTCGGCGCGGTGAAGATCGGCATGCTGTCCAAGCCCGCCGTGATCGAGGCCGTCGCCGCCGGCGTCGCCCGGCACGGGATGACCAAGGTCGTGCTCGACCCGGTGATGGTCGCCGCCTCGGGCGACAAGCTCCTCTCCGACGACGCCATCGACACGCTGCGGACCGTGCTCCTGCCCCGGGCCGTCGTCGTCACGCCCAACCTCCCCGAGGCCGCGGCGCTTCTCGACGAGGGCGTCGCGGAGAACGAGGACGCCATGCGCGCCCAGGGCGAGCGCATCCTCGCCCTCGGGCCGAAGGCGGTGCTGATCAAGGGCGGGCACGCGTCGGGGCCGGAGAGCGTCGATCTCCTGGTCGAGGAGCACGGCGTCACCCGCCTCTCCGCCGCGCGGGTCGCGACCCGCAACACCCACGGCACCGGCTGCACGCTGTCCTCCGCCATCGCCGCGGAGCTGGCGAAAGGCGCCTCGCTCGCCGACGCCGTCCGCGAAGCCAAGGCCTACCTCTCCGCCGCCCTCGCCGCGGCCGACACCCTCGAGATCGGGAGCGGGCACGGGCCCGTGCATCATTTCCATGCCTTCTGGTAACGCCCTCAGCCGCCGCGCCCTCCTCGGCGTCGCCGGCGGCGCGCTGGCCGCGCCGGCGATCGTCCGCGCGCAGGACGCGCCGATCCGCTGGCGGCTCGTCACCTCCTGGCCGCGCGGCCAGGCGGGCCCCGGCGTCACCGCCCAGCGCATCGTCGACCGCATCAACGCCATGGCCGGCGGCCGGCTCGTCGTGCAGCTCTTCGCGGCCGGCGAGATCGTCCCCGCCTTCTCCGTCCTCGACGCCGTCTCGAACGGCACGGTGGAGGCCGGCCACACCGCGGCGCTCTACTGGCAGGGCCGCATCCCGGCCGCCGCCTTCTTCACCACCGTACCCTTCGGGCTCGGCCCCATCGAGCACCAGGCCTGGCTCTCCCTCGACGGCGGCCAGGCGCTGTGGGACGAACTCTACGGCGAGGTCGGCGTCAAGCCGTTCCTCGCCGGCAATACCGGCCCGTGCATGGGCGGCTTCTTCCGCACGCCGATCGAGAGCCTCTCCGACATCGCCGGCCTGCGGGTGCGGGTCGCCGGGCTCGGCGCCAAGGTCTACGAGCGCCTCGGCGCGACGCCGGTGACGATCCCGGCGGGCGAGACCTACACGGCACTCGAGCGCGGCACGGTCGACGCGGTGGAGTTCCTGGCCCCTGCCACGGACTACGAGCTTGGCCTCCACCAGGTCGCGCCGCTCTACTACGCGCCGGGCTTCAACAAGCCCAACGGCGCGAGCGAGCTCCTGGTCAATTCCGAGGCCCTCGCTGCCCTGCCGGAGGACCTGCGCCGGGTTGTGGCGGAGGCGGCCGAGGCCGAGCACGCGCTCGCGCTCGCCGACGCGCATTCCCGCAACGCGGTCGCGCTGCGGGCGATGCTGTCCGAGGCGGACGTGCGGCTCGAGGGCTTCCCGGCCGAGGTGATCGCCGCGGCGGAAGAGGCCGCCCGCGCCGAGATCGACGCCCTCGCCGAGACCTCCGACCTCGCCGCGCGCATCGTCGAGAGCTACCGCGCGGCGCAGGCGCGCATGGCGCCCTGGTCGCGGCTCGAGGCGGACATGGCGCGGGCGCTGGCGCGGGTGTGAGGACATCGGTGGTGCTGGCGTCAATCCGCAATTCCGGGCTAAGCTCGCGGCGATTGGCAACCATCGCGACGACGTCGAACGATGAGGCAGCGAAGAAACAAATTTTCGCCGAACCGAAAGGTCATCGAAACGCCGCCAGAAGCTGAAGAGCTGCGGCTCCTGGCGGATCGGATCGCTTATGGCGGTAATCCTCAGCACAAGCGAAATCCTGGCGATTTCGGCCTCGATCCGCCCGCGCAGCCGCGCCGGGGAAAGACCCTGTGCGACGGCGCAAACATAGTGAGGCGTGCCGAAGCCCTCGCACTTTTGAGGTCGGGCGCACTTCGTGGCATGATCAGCGCGACACCCGGCGCAGGCGGGACGTTTCCGGCGATGATCTGGGCCGTGACGGAGGCGGGGCTCCCGATGGAAGCGCAACTGGAGAATCCGGACGCCGGCACCTACCACGGCTATCCGATGCCGGAGCATGATCCGTTCCGGCTGGAGATCCTGAGACTTTGGCGTGAGCGCAAACCCGCGGCTCCGCGCACGTCCGAGACGTGAGCCGATGGCGTTCGATTTTTCCGGCCGGCTCGCATCGTTGCGCTTCGATCTCGCTTGGCTTCCGTCGGGCCCGGAGGAAGCGAGCGAGCGTGATTGCGTCGCAGAGATCGGCATCGCGCTGGACGACCTCGATCTTCTGATGGCGCACGACACCTTTTCTCAGACGGTTCGCCCGACGACGAGGCTCTCCGCCTACCGGCTGGCGAGCTGGCTCGCCTCCAACTGGTGGCGGCTGCGGTGGGAGCCGCCGACCGACGATCTCGGCTGGCGGATGAGCCACGAGATCTCGGCGATCGGAGGGGGCTACGTATGGCCGCACATCGCCTTCGCCAGCGACGGTGAAATCGTCGGCGTCCACGCGCGCCCAACCTTCGGGGGCGCGTTCGAGCCGATCGCCTATCTTCATGGGGTGGACGCGGCGGTCGCCGCAGAAACCTTCGAGCGCGCAGTCGACGACATCGTGGACATGACGGTGGCCCGCCTGCGCGACATCGGGCATGGGCAGGACGGGCTCGCGGCGCTCTGGGAGGAGATTCGCGAGGAGCGCACGGACTCCGACGCCACGCAGCACCGCCGCCTGGAGGCGCTCGCCGGGTACGATCCGGACGACATCCCACCGGCGCTGCTGAAGGAGCTGATCGCCGTTGGAAATGCCTGGGGCCGCCATGTGGCTGACGAGTTCGCAGCCGGGTTGAAGCACGCCAGCGCCGGCATCGGCGACGCCCTCGAGCGCGCGGCGACGAGCGCGTTCTCAATGCCGACCCCGAGCCCGCGCTCATTGCGGGTCCGCGGCAACCATGCCAATCGGCCGTGGGAGCGCGGCTACGCCATCGCGGAGGCTTTCCGATCGGAGGCAGGGCTCGGCCTCGATCCCCTCGTCGCCGAGACGGCGGCGCAGCCCCAGGACTCGACTGGCACGCCCGTGGGACTCGCATTCCGCGCCGACCCGATGGCGGACGAGATCCGGGTCTCGCTCGCCAAGCGCCATCCCCGTTCGCGGCGCTTCGAACTCATGTGCCTCGTCGGCGGCCACCTCGCCCGCCGAACGGCGGACGGTATCATTGCCGTTACCTCCGCATCCACGGCGCAGCAGAAGCTCCAGCGAGCATTCGCCGCGGAGGCCCTTTGCCCGATCGAGGGCATCCTCGACATGATCGAGGGGAAAACGGCGAACGATGATTTCTTGCAGGTCGTCGCCGACCGCTACGAGGTATCGCCAATGGTCGTAGAGTGGCAGCTGCGCAACCGCGCGCCCCAGGTGCTGATTCCTGGGCGCGACCTCGCTCCGTGAGACGCCCCATGAAACGCGGCTCCTCCATCGGCCTGTTCGGCCGCTTCGGGCGCTCCGAGGACCTCAAGCGGCTCGACGAGGCGCTGCGGCGCTGCGACGTGCATCCGATGACGCTCAAGGAAGCGGTGAAGCTCGCCGCCGTCTCGCTGATGAAGGACGAGGAGGGCGGGGGCGAGCCGCCGCCCTTCGCCTATCCGCCGGCGGCGGAGCTCCTCGCCTATTGCGTCATGGGGCCGGACCCGTTCGCGCACGCGAACGGCGAGGCGGCGCTCGCGCGGGTCGAGGGCCGCGTCGAGCGGGCGCTGGAGGAGGACGGCACGCTCGACACCAAGCTGATCCTGCTCGCCATCACCTCCGGCGTCATCCAGCCGAGCGTGGTCGAGCGTTTCGGCCTCGAGGCCGGCTGAGCCGTCAGCTCGCCCCGCCGGGATCGGCGGCGAGCGCGTCCGGCGTATCCAGCCAGAAGCGCTCCATCAGGTAGACCGAGGCGCCGGGCACCTCGCCCTCGTCGGTGAAAAGCGCCTCCAGATCCGGCGTCGTCGCCGAGCGCGGGATCGCGGCGAAGCGGCACAGAACCCAGCGCTGGCGCGAGCGCCCGTCGGTCTCCACCGTGTAGTCGACCCGCACCTCGTTCTCGTCGGTCGCGACCGCGCGCAGGACCGCGATCCGCGCGCCTTCGGGGTTGAGCGGGGGAATGGTCAGGCGGCACAGTCGCGCCTGTTCGCGCGTCGGCGCGCCGCCGCAGGAGGCGAGCGCCACGAAGAACGCCGCCAGCGCGGCGATCGCGAGGGTGCGGATCAAGGTCGGCTCAGCCCCGGTCCTTCCGCAGGATCTCGGCGACGCGCGGCGCGAAATAGGTCAGCACCCCGTCGCAGCCCGCGCGCTTGAACGCCATCAGGCTCTCGAGCATCGCCCGCTCCCCGTCGAGCCAGCCGTTGCGGGCGGCCGCCTCGATCATCGCGAACTCGCCCGACACCTGGTAGGCGAAGGTCGGCACGCCGAAGGCGTCCTTCACCTTGGCGCAGATGTCGAGATAGGGCATGCCGGGCTTGACCATGACCATGTCCGCCCCCTCCTCGAGGTCGAGGGCGACCTCGCGCAGGGCCTCGCGGGAATTGGCCGGGTCCATCTGATAGGTGCGCTTGTCGCCGCGCAGCGTCTTCGACGTGCCCACCGCGTCGCGGAACGGGCCGTAGAAGGCGGAGGCGTACTTGGCCGCGTAGGCCATGATCTGCACCTCGGCGAAGCCCGCGGCGTCGAGCGCCTCGCGGATGGCGCCGACGCGCCCATCCATCATGTCGGAGGGGGCGATCACGTCCGAGCCCGCCTGCGCCTGCAGCACCGCCTGGCGCGCCAGCGTCTCGACCGTCTCGTCGTTGAGGATGATCTCGCCTTCGAGAAGCCCGTCGTGGCCGTGGGAGGTGTAGGGGTCGAGCGCGACGTCGGTGACGAGGCCGAGATCGGGCACGGCCGCCTTGATCGCCCGGCTCGCGCGGCAGACGAGGTTCTCCGGGTTGAGCGCCTCCGATCCGTGCTCGTCGCGCTTCGCCGGGTCGGTGTAGGGGAACAAGGCCAGCGCCGGGATGCCGAGCGCGGCCGCGCGCTCCGCCTCGCCCACGGCCTGGTCGACCGAGAGCCGCACCACGCCGGGCATCGAGGGCACGTCCTGGCGCACGCCCTCCCCCTCCATGAGGAAGAGCGGCCAGATCAGGTCGTCCACCGTCAGCGTGTTCTCGCGCACCAGCCGGCGCGACCAGTCGGCCTTGCGGTTGCGCCGCGGGCGATGGCGCAGGTCCAGGCGGCTTTGCACCTCGTGGGCGGCGGAAGCCCCGGCCTCCTCGGCGCGGGAAGAGGGACTGAACCCGGGACGCTGGAACGGGGTGAGGCTCGACATGCGACACGTCTCCACGCCGGCCCGGGGGAAGACGATGACGGCCGACGACACGATTGGAACAGGTCTAGCATGAGCCGGTTCCCGCGCCATGCGCAAGGACACGGATGCGAGGCGGGGCGTATGGCGGGGGCGGGCGGCCGAGAGCCCGCCCGTCAGGCCTGCTCCGCCCCTACGACGAGCTGCGTGCCGAGCGCGCGGGCCGCCTCATCCAAGTGGTCCAGCCGGGTCGCGTGGCGCGGCTCGAGGATGCGGCGCGCCTCGGTCTCGCTGCGCCCGAGGCGCGCGAGCTCCGACTTCGAGATGCCCGCCCGTCTCCAAGCCAAATAGACCACCGCCTTCGCGGCGATCTGAGGCGGAACGGCGACCTGAACCTCGCCGGGCTCCGGCGCACTGGGCGCCGGCAGATCCATCTCGTCCTCGATCCGCCCGGCGACGGCGACCTCGATGGCGTCGGCCGCCATCTCCAGGGCTTCGGCGTGGGTGTATCCGGCCGTGACGACCTCCGGGAGGTCCCGAATATGGACGGCGAACTCGCCGTCTTCCTGGATGATGCGCACGGGATAGCGGAAGAGCATCGTAAACTCCGTTCATTGCTCGCCGAGCGCGTCAGGGTCGAGATCGAGCTGCTTCAAGATGCGCTTGATCGAAAGCGGCGTCAGGTTCTTCTGGACGGTCGTGACCCGGTCGCCGAACCGCACGCGTGCGTGAGACCCCTTGCCCTTGGAATAGTCGGCCTTGAAAGCCTTATACGTGCATTCTTTCCGTTCTGTCGACACTCGGTCGCCACCCACCCCTCATGCGATCCGGATCAGCACGATGCCCGCCAGCACCGCGCCGGCGCCGGACAGCTTCGCCCGGTCGAGCCGCTCGGCGAGACGCAGGCGCGCCAAGGCCAAGGCGAAGAGGATGCTCGTCTCGCGCAGCGCCGCGACGAGCGCGATCGGCGCGTTCGCGAGCGCCCAGAGCGCGATCCAGTAGCAGGTGAAGGCGATCGACCCGGCGAGCAGGCCCACGCGCCAGTGCGGCGTCATCGCGGCGAAGGCCGGGCGCCCGCGGGTCGCGCCGGCGAAAAGGATCATGCCGAGCCCGTCGAGCACGAACATCCAGGCCGCGAAGGCGGCGACCTCGCCGGCGAGGCGCACGCCGATCCCGTCGATCACGGTGTAGGCCGCCGCGCTCGCCGCCGCGCCGAGTGTGATCGCGAGCGTCGCGGCCCGGGCGCCGGCGAGAGCGCCCGCGCCCGAGCCGGACAGGATCACGACGCCGGCCCCGATCACGCCGACGCCCACGAGCCCCAGCGGCGGCACGCTCTCGCCGAGCAGCCCCACCGACGCGCCGGTGACGAGTGCGAGGGTGAGCCCGCGCATGACCGGATAGACCCGCGCGAGCTCGCCCGTGTCGTAGGCGCGCGCGAGGAAGACCTTGTAGGTCGTGTGCGGGATCGCGGTGAGCAGGAGCCACGGCCACGCCGCCGCGGCGGGCAGCGGGACGAACGGCACGATCGCGCAGGCGATCGCCGTCTGCACCACGGCGATCATCAGCATCATCGTGAAGCGATCGACGTTCGCCTTGACGAGCGCGTTCCAGGCCGCGTGCAGGAAGGCCGCGAACAGGATCGCGGCGAGGACGAGGGGATCCATTTCAGAGCACGTTTCGGATGGGCCCGGCGGCTGGGTTTTCGGGCGTCACGCCGCATGCCTCGCGGACAGCCAGTCGAGGATCGTGGCGTGAAGGCCATCGACGTCGAGCCGGCAGGCGCGCAGGATCTGCTCGGGACTGCCCGTGGGTGCGAATTCGTCGATGCCCAGGCTCAGCGCCCGGCAGGCGGTCTGCCGCGCGAGCGCGGAGACGACGGCGCTTCCCATGCCGCCAGCGGTTACGCCCTCTTCGATGGTGACGACTCCCTGAACGCCATGCGCATTCCGGGAGATCGCGACCGGATCGAGCGGCCTGACGCTGCCCACCTCAAGCACACGCGTCTCGATGCCAGATAAGGCGAGACGCTCGGCGGCGATCAAAGCGATGTGCGTCAGCACGCCGTTGCAGCACAGGAGGAGATCGGCGCCATCACGCAAAACGCGGTGGGCGCCGAAGCGGAACGGCGTGCGGAGCTCGACCAAACGTGGCAGCGGCGTTCTCGGCACCCGAATGAAGACCGGCCCGTCCAGCGACAGCGCCGCGTCCAGGGCGGCAGCCGTGTCCACGTCGTCCGACGGAACGGCGATGGGCAGGTCGGGGATCGCCCGCATCCACGACACGTCCTCGATCGAGTGGTGCGTGGCTCCAAGCGCCCCATAGGAAACGCCGGGGCTCATCCCGACGAGCTTTACCCCGGCTCGGGAGTAGGCCACGTCGACCTTGATCTGCTCGGTCGCGCGCCCCGTCAGGAAGCACGACGCGGCCGACACGATCGGCGTCAGGCCGGTACGAGCGAGCCCCGCCGCGACGCCAACCATATTCTGCTCCGCGATGCCTACATTGATGAGCCGCTCGGGGAAGCGCCTCCCGAATTCCGTCAGCTTGCCGGACGACACCGAGTCGTTCACGACGACGACTATGCGCTCGTCCAGCTCCGCGCGCTCGCAAAGCTTCTCGGCGAAGGCGACGCGACAATCAAAGAGATTAGACATCCTGAGCGGCCTCAATCTCGGCGATCGCGAGCGACAGTTCGCTGCTGTTGGGTATACGATGATGCCAATCGGCTCGCCCCTCCATGAAGGAGACGCCTTTCCCCTTGACCGTATTGGCGAGAATGCAATACGGCCGCCCGCGCTGGTCGTCTCGTGAAAGTGCTGAACGGAGTTGCAGATGATCGTGGCCGTCGATCTCGGAGACGAGCCAGCCAAAACTCTCCAGCTTCGCGCGCAGGTCTCCCAGGCTGCAGATGTCCTCCGTATGTCCGCCGTGCTGAAGTCGGTTGCGGTCGACGATCAGGACGAGATTATCCAGGCGTCGGTGTGCGGCGAACATGAGGGCCTCCCAGTTGCTGCCCTCCTGCAACTCGCCGTCGCCCGCGAGAACGTAGCAGTCGAAGCGGGTCGAGCCGAGCGATGCGGCGAGCGCGATGCCCCCGCCTACGCAAAGGCCATGACCGAGTGGGCCGGTACTCGCCTCGACCAGGGGCAGCTTCGTGACGGCGGGATGACCGCTGAGCTGAGACTGGAAGGCTCCGAAGGAGTCGAGCTCACTCGGATCGAGCAGCCCCACGGCGGCCAGCGCCGCGTAATATGCGATCGCCGCGTGCCCTTTGCTCAAGATGAAGCGATCCCTGCCCGGCCAGGAGGGATCCTCGCTGTCGTAGCGCAACTTTTCGGCGAACAAGACCGCGAGAATATCCGCGCAAGAGAGATCACCACCGGGATGACCGAGATCGGCACGATGCGCCACCGCGAGCGCGGTGCGCCGAATGAAGCTGGCGATATCGACAGAAGCCATGGCCATCTCCCAACGCGATTTGAGATTGCGTAGCCA
This sequence comes from Salinarimonas sp., assembly GCF_040111675.1. Taxonomy (NCBI): domain Bacteria; kingdom Pseudomonadati; phylum Pseudomonadota; class Alphaproteobacteria; order Hyphomicrobiales; family Salinarimonadaceae; genus Salinarimonas; species Salinarimonas sp. Next base: position 3,649,872 of record NZ_CP157794.1, read on the forward strand.
CAGCTTTCGCACGAGTCAACGGAAAAGTTAGCCGTGAAACAAGATGCGATTTCGGGTCGCAGGTAGGCGAAAGCCGTGCCCGCCCCGCCCCGCATTGACGCCCCCTCCCCCGCCCGCCTAAACCCGTCTGCCACAGGAGAGCGCCATGACCCAGACGTCGCCCGACACGCCCACCGACACGCCGGACGCCCTCTGCCGCATCGACGGCGCCGCCGGGCTGATCACGCTGAACCGCCCCGAGGCCTTGAACGCGCTCACCCTGGACGCCGTGCGCGCCATGCGCGCCGCCCTCGACGCCTGGGCCCACGATCCCGCCGTGACCCGCGTCGTGGTCGAGGGCGCGGGCGAGAAGGCGTTCTGCGCGGGGGGCGACATCCGCAAGCTGGTGGAGGCCGGCAAGGCCGGGCGGCGCGCGGAGGCGGAGGCGTTCTGGCGCGAGGAATACGAGCTGAATGCGCTGATCGCGCGCTATCCGAAGCCCTACGTCGCGCTGATCGACGGCATCTGCATGGGCGGCGGCGTCGGCGTGTCGCTGCACGGCTCGCACCGGGTGGCGGGCGAGCGCTACCTCTTCGCCATGCCGGAGGTCGGGATCGGCTTCTTCCCCGATGTCGGCGCGAGCCACGCGCTGCCGCGGCTGCCCGGCAAGACCGGTCTCTATCTCGCGCTCACCGGCGCGCGCCTGAAGCAGGCGGACGCGCTCGCCATGGGGCTCGCGACGCACGCGGTGGGCGCCACCGCCATGCCGGAGATCCGCGCCGGGCTCCTCGCCGGGGAGGACGTCGACGCGCTGCTCGACCGCTTCCGCCACGATCCCGGCCCCGCGCCCATCGAGACCCGGGCCGCGACCGTCGACGCCTGCTTCGGCGAGGGCTCGGTCGAGGGGATCGTCGCCGCGCTCGAGCGCATGGCGACCGAGGGCGACGCGCCGGCGGGCGAGATCCTCGGCATGATGCGCGGCAAGTCGCCGACCTCGCAGAAGCTCGCCTTCGAGCAGATGCGCCGCGGCGCGACCCTGTCGTTCGAGGAGGCGATGCGCATGGAGTTCCGCATCGTCTCGCGCATCCTCGACGGGCACGACTTCTACGAGGGCGTGCGCGCGGTGCTGATCGACAAGGACCACGCCCCGCACTGGCAGCCCGCGCGGCTGGAGGACGTCGCGCCGGAGATGGTCGAGGCCTATTTCGCCCCGCTCGGCGACCGGGAGCTCACCGTCTGATGTGGCCCTTCCGCCGCCGCGTCACGCGCGCGCCCGAACCGCCCCCGGAATTCGCCGCCGACGCGGCTTTGCGGCTCGACGAGCCCGCGCCCGCGCGCAGCTTCTCCTGGGACCGCGCGCTCACCTGGTTCATGCGGCTGATGGCGCTCCTGTGGATCGCCAAGGGGCTCTCGTTCTGGGGCGTGATCGTCGGTGCGGGCGACGTGGTCCCGCCGTTCCAGGACCGCTCCCTCGGCTTCCAGGCCACCGTGATCTATTTCGGGATCGTCGACCTGATCGCGGCGGTCGGGCTGTGGCTCACCGCCACCTGGGGCGGCGTGCTGTGGCTGCTCGCCGTGATGAGCCACCTCATCCTGGCGGTGTTCTTCCCCGGCGTCGTGCCGGTGAGCCTGACGCTGGCGGCGGTCTATTGTGCGCTGATGGTTACCTATCTCCTGATCTCGTACCTCGCATCTGGTGAAGAGGAGTAAGGGTTAACGAGATCTCGCCTAGATCTCACAAGGCCTGGAGCCTTTGAGGATGAATATCGGCGTATCTTTCTGGGATTGGCCGAAAAGCGGAAACTTGTCGTTCATCCTGTCGTTTAAACTCGTTTTTATCGGAGCAACCTAGTTTCGCCTCATGAACGAGCCGGGAAGCCGGCCACTACACAAAAACAGTGAGGCGCATGATGAACACTCTGGCGAAGACCCTCGTCGAGCCCGTGTCCCAGGAGGAGACGGCCGGCGCCGTGAAGCCCGCCTATCTCGAGGCCCTGCACCTCGTGGAGCGTCTGCACCGCCGGCTGCTCGACGTGATCAAGGACGAGTTCGAGCGCCGCGGCCGCGACGACGTCAACTCGGTGCAGGCGCTGCTTCTCTACAATATCGGCGACAAGGAGCTGACCGCGAGCGAGCTGCGCACCCGCGGCTACTATCTCGGCTCGAACGTCTCCTACAACGTCAAGAAGCTCGTCGAGATGGGCTACCTCCACCACGCCCGCTCGCGCGTCGACCGCCGCGCGGTGCGCATCTCGCTCACCGAGCGCGGCAAGGAGGTGCACGACATCGTGCAGGCCCTCTACGAGAAGCACTCGCGCACGATCGCCCCGATCGGCGGCATCTCGGACGAGGACTTCACGCGCCTCAACACGGCGCTGACGCGCCTCGAGCGCTTCTGGACGGACCAGATCCGCTACCGGCTCTGAGGGGTCACGGGGACGAGAAAACCTGGACAGGAACACCGGGGGCCGGGGGGCCCGACGGAACGCGCGGGCGGCGGGGCCGGGAGGCTCTCGCCGCCCGTGTGCGTTTTCATGCACGGCTCGATGCGATGCGGTTCGTCGATGGACGCGTTATCGTCTCGGCGGCGGATCGCGCCGCGACGCGTGCGGGAGGACCTTCGGTGAGGAAGATCAAGATCATCGAGCACGTCTCGCTCGACGGCGTGATCCAGGCGCCCGGCCGGCCGGACGAGGATGTGGACGGCGGCTTCGTGCATGGCGGCTGGGTCGTCCCGCATTTCGACCCGATCGTCGGGCAGGCGATCGACGACGTCCATGCCGCGCCCTTCGACCTGCTGCTCGGGCGGCGCACCTACGACATCTGGAGCGCGTACTGGCCGCAGGTCGCGCGCAACCCGATGGCGGACAGCCTCAACGCCGCGACGAAATACGTCGCGACGCACAGGCCGGAGAGCCTGGCATGGGGGCCCGTCGAGGCGCTGGGCGCGGACGTCCTCGCGGGGATCCGCGCGGCCAAGGCGAAGCCGGGGCCCGATCTCGTCGTCTGGGGAAGCTCGACGCTGACGCCGATCCTGCTCGGCCGGGGCCTCGCGGACCTGCTCGTGCTGCTCGTGTATCCCGTCCTGCTGGGCCGGGGAAAACGCCTGTTCGCCGCCGACGCCGATCCCTGCGAGCTCGCGCTCGTGAGCACGCAGGCCGCGCCCTCGGGCGTGATCGTGAGCACGTACGAGCCGCGCGGGCCGCTGCGGACGGGATCCTTCGAGCCGGACTGATCTCCCGGCCGGCGGCTGGGCTCACCGCAGATCCGACACGTAATGCGCCTTCTCCGTCCGGCACAGCGACAGCCGCCATTCCACCGGCGCGCCGTCGAGCCCGACGGCCACGCGGTCGACCTGGAGCAGCGGCGCGCCCTCCGCGACGCCGAGCGCGGCGGCGACCTCCGGCGGGGCGGCGATGGCCTTCAGCCGCTCCACCGCGCGGGCGACGGGGATGCCGTAGACGTTGGCGTACATCTCGTAGAGGTTGTTCGGCAGATCGCGCTTGTCGAGGTCCGGAAAGCGGGCCTTCTCCACCACGATGCGCTCGTGCACGCAGACCTCGCCGTCCAGCGCGCGCAGCCGCTCGAGCCGCACCACGCGCGCGCCGCGCGCGAGCCCGAGCCGCGCCGCCTCGGCCGCATCGGCGCGGCCGGATCCGATCGAGAGAAACCGGCTCGTCGGGAACTTGGCCGGCCCGTCGTCGGGCACGAGCTTGAAGAACTGGAACAGGATGCGCGCGTCGTCGTGGCGGGCGACGTAGGTCCCCCTCCCCTGCCGGCGCACCACCAGCCGCTCGGCGGCCATGGCGTCCAGCGCCTTGCGCACCGTGCCCTGCGAGACGCCGAGGTCGGCGGCGAGCTCGGGCTCGCTCGGGATCACGGCCCCGGCCTGCCAGACGCCGTCGGAGATGCGCTTGACCAGGACGTCGCGGACCCGGCGGTAGAGCGGGCGATAGCCCAGCGCGTCCTGCGCCGCCTCGCGCTCGATCATCGCTGCCCCATCCTCGTCTCTCCTGGTCCTTGGTCCTCTAACTTATAGAGGAATCGACACGACACAAGCAGTTGCAGCCTGCCCGTGTCATCCCCAGCCGGAGCGAGCGGAGCGAGCGCAGGGGAAGGGGACCCAGCGCGAGGACTCTTCGCGCCGAAGGCGCTCCATAGGCGGCGACCAGCCGCCTGGACGGCGGCGGAAGAGCGCCTACGGCGCAACATTCTTGCGCTGGATCCCCTTCCCTTCCGCGCCTACGGCGCTCCAGCCGGGGACGACAGTGGGTGGCCACCCTCCCCCCTCAGAACAGCGCCCCCCGCGGCACGGGGACGAGCAGAACCTCGACGAACAGCAGGTAGAACCCGCCCACCAGCGCAAGCGCCGCCGCGACGTAGGCCGCCGTGCGCTTCGCCGTCCAGCGATCGTACTCCGCGATGGCGAGGACGGCGAGGAAGCCCGCGATCGAGGTGGTGAAGAACCCCAGCCGCGGCATCAGCACGGCCCAGGCGACGAGCGCGAGAGCCAGCAGCAGCCGGCGCGGCGTCGAGCCGGTCTCGACGACCGGCGGCGGGCCGGTGCGACCGAGCGCCCGCAGGCCGAGGATGCCGAGCGCGCTCGCGATCATGATCCCGGCGATCACCCGCGGGAACACGGCGCCGAGCGGGCTCATCTCCAGGCTGCCGGCGATCATCCAGACGCCGAGCGCGACGAAGAGCACGCACAGCACGATCGTGCCGACGTCGCCGCGGGGGCGCGAGGCGGTGTCTTCAGTCGGCATTGACGCTCTCCCGGGGCGTGGGGGCGACGCCCGCCCGGCGCGCGCGGCGCGCCTTCAGGGTGTCCATGACGATGGGGTAGAGCAGCGTGATCACCGCCAGCGCCGCGATGGCGAGGCTGATCGGCCGGCCGAAGAACATCCCCCAGACGTTCCCCTGCGCGTTGCCGATGAGCCAGGCCTGGACGAAGCCCTGCTCGGCGATGGGCCCCAGGATGACGCCCAGCACGATCGGCGAGGGCTGGAAGCCGAACCGCGCCAGGATCCAGCCGAGGAAGCCGAGCCCGAGCATCGTGTAGACGTCGTGCATCGAGTTGTGGATGGCGAACGAGCCGATGATGGTCAGGAACGCCACGGTCGGCACCAGCACCGCCTTCGGGATCGAGACGATGGCCTGGTAGGCGTAGCGCCCGACGAGGAGGCCCGTCGGCAGCATCAGGATCGTGGCGATCAGCAAGCCGAAGATGAAGGTGAAGACGATGTCGCCCTGGCCGGTGAACAGGCCCGGCCCGGTGCGGATGCCCTGGACGAGGAGCGCGCCGAGGATGACGGCGTCCGGCGGCGTGCCGGGGATGCCGAGCACCAGCGTCGGGATGAAGCCGCCCCCGACGGTGGCGTTGTTGGCGCTCTCCGTCGCGAGGATGCCGCCGGGCTCGCCCTTGCCGAAGCGCTCGGGGTGCTTCGCCGTGCGCCGCGCTTCCGAATAGGAGACGAGCGAGGCGATGGAACCGCCGGCGCCGGGCAGGATGCCCACCACCGTGCCGACGACGGAGGAGCGGATCAGGTTGAACCAGTTCTGCCCGCAATGGCGCAGGGCCTCGGCGAGACGAAAGCCGCCGGCCTGCACCGAGACCTTGAGATGCGGATCGGGCCGCGCCACGAGGTCGATCACGACCGGGATGCAGTAGAGGCCGATGAGCGCGGCGATCACGTCGAAACCGCCGACCAGCATCGGCTGGTCGAGCGTGTAGCGCACGTCGCCGCCCACCACCGCGACGCCGACGGTGGCGAGGAAGAGCCCGAAGGCCGCGCCGAGGATGCCCTTGAGCGTGTCGCCCTGCGAGAGCGCCGAGATCAGGGTGAGCCCGAAGATGGCGAGCCAGAAATATTCCGGCGGCCCGAAGGCCAGCGCCACCTTGGAGAGCGGCGGCGACAGGAAGAGCAGCGCCAGGGCGCCGACGATGCCGCCGACCACCGAGGCGAGCGTCGCCAGCGTCACGGCGAGATTGCCGTCGCCGCGCTTCGCCATGGGGAAGCCGTCGAAGGTGGTGGCGATGGCGGACGGCGTGCCGGGCGTGTTGACCAGGATCGCCGCGAAGGCGCCGCCGTAGATCGCGCCGGTATAGATCGCGCCGAGCGCGATCAGCCCCGAGGCCGGGGCCATGGCGAAGGTGAAGGGCACGAGCACCGCGACAGCCATGGTCGCGGACAGGCCCGGCAGCGCGCCGATCACCGTGCCGAGGAGAACGCCGCCCAGCGCGAGCAGCAGGTTGAACGGCGTCAGCGCCTGCGCGAGGTACGGCAGGAGGTCCATGGGTGGACGTCTTTCGTGCGACGGCGCGCCCGCGGGCGCGCGGCGTCGGCGGGATGAAGGGAAACGGCGGGCGGCGAGGAGTGGCGCCGCCCGCCGCATGGACGGGCCGTCGGGAGTGAGGACGCGGTCAGTTCGCGGCCTGGGCGGCCGCCTCGATCTCCGTGCGGCGCTCGGCCATGAAGGCGTCGACGTCCTGGTAGGGCACGTCGATCACGACGAAGGCGCCGTCGTCCATGGCCTGGCGCATGGCCGGCTCGTTGTTCATGGCCTGGAACGCGTCGGAGACCTGCTGGCGCACGTCCTCCGGCGTGTCCTTCGGCACCGCGACGCCGCGATAGGCGCCGCCCACCATGTCGTAGCCGAGCTCCTGGAAGGTCGGCACGTCGGGGAAGAGCGGCAGGCGCTCCTCTGCGGCCACCGCCAGCATGCGCACCGCCTCGCCCTGGGCGGCCGCCACCGTCGAGTAGCCCCACTGCGCCGAGACCTGGTCGCCGAGCAGCGCCGTCACCGACGGGCCGGTGCCGGAGAAGGGCACGTAGGTGGTGGTGACGCCGGCGAGACCGTCGAAGCGGCTCTGCGCCAGGCTGTTGGCCGAGTTCGAGCCCGAGCCCGAGAAGGTGACGAGGCCCGGGTTCTCCTTGGCGAAGTTCACCAGGTCCTCGAGCGTCTGGAACTGGCTGTCCGCCTTCACGATGATCGCGTCCGGCGTGTAGTGGAACCAGTAGACGGGCGTGAGGTCCGCCGTCTCGTAGCCGGGCGAGCTCATCAGCGGCTGCAGGATCACGTGGGGCAGGTTGATGCCCATGATCGTGTGGCCGTCGGCCGGCATGGAATTGAGCTGCGACCAGGCCTGCGCGCCGCCGGCGCCCGCCTGGTACTTGACGATGAGCTGGTGGTCGAACGTGTCGGCGAAGACCGGCTGCTGCAGGCGCGCGGCGATGTCCGACTCGCCGCCCGGCGAGAACGGGATGATGTAGTCGACGTCCTTCTCGGGGAAGGCGAAGGCCGGGCCGGCCGCGGCTGCGGCGAGGCCGGCCGCGAGCGTCAGCGCGAGGGTGGTGGTCGTGCGGGTCATTGCGGCTGTTTCCTCTCCGATGATGTCGGTGTCGATCCGTCCGCTGGCGGGACGGTTGACCGTCAGGAGAGCGCGCGGACGGTCGGCTGTCAAACCATTTCCTGTCTGTTGTCTTATGCAAGACTGGATGGGAAGTCGCGCCCCGCCAACGGCTTGCAGAGGCCGCGACGCGCCTTGACCCTGCGTCTTATGTCTTATACAAGACTGGGACCCATCCCACATCCGAGAAGAGGAAGCCATGGGGATCCCGCATCTCCTCGTTCACGACAAGAAGGACACCGTCGGTGTCGTCGTCGTGGAGGATCTCAAGGCCGGCACCGAGATGCTGTGCGTCGTCACGGAGGACAATTCCTCCTTCCACCTGACCGCCGAGATGGACGTCCCCATCGGCCACAAGATCGCGCTCAAGGACATCGCCGAGGGCGACACGGTGTGGAAGTACGGCCAGGACATCGGCAAGGCCGTCGCGCCCGTCGGCCAGGGCGAGCACGTCCACGTTCACAACGTCAAGACCAAGCGCTGGTGAGGACGACCCCATGACCATGCAATACTCCAACCTCGAGTTCATGGGCTGGCGGCGCGAGAACGGCCGCGTCGGCGTGCGCAACCACGTCGTCCTGCTCCCCCTCGACGACCTGTCCAACGCCGCCTGCGAGGCGGTGGCGAACAACATCAAGGGCACGCTCGCGCTGCCGCACGCCTACGGGCGCCTGCAGTTCGGCGAGGATCTCGACCTGCATTTCCGCACGCTGATCGGCATCGGCTCGAACCCGAACGTGGCCGCCGTGGTGGTGATCGGCATCGAGGACGGCTGGACCCAGCGCGTCGTCGACGGCATCGCCAAGACCGGCAAGCCGGTCACCGGCTTCGGCATCGAGGGCACCGGCGACATCATGACGATCGCCAAGGCCTCGCGGGTCGCCAAGGACTACCTGCAGTGGGCCTCCGAGCTGCAGCGCGAGGTCTGCCCGATCAAGGACCTGTGGGTCTCGACCAAGTGCGGCGAGAGCGACACGACGACGGGCCTCGCCTCCTGCCCGACGGTCGGCAACATGTACGACAAGCTGATCCCGCTCGGCCTCACCGGCGTGTTCGGCGAGACCTCCGAGATCACCGGCGCCGAGCATCTGTGCAAGGCGCGCGCGGCGACGCCGGAGGTGGCCGAGAAGTTCATGGCGACCTGGCAGGCCTACATGGACGAGGTGATCGAGCCCTTCAAGACGTCGGACCTCTCCGAGAGCCAGCCGACCAAGGGCAACATCGCCGGCGGCCTGACCACGATCGAGGAGAAGGCGCTCGGCAATCTCGAGAAGATCGGCCGCGAGTGCACCTATATCGACGTGCTCGAGCCGGCGGAAGCGCCCGCCAAGGGCCCCGGCCTCTACTTCATGGACACGTCCTCGGCCGCGGCCGAGTGCGTCACCCTGATGGCGGCGGCGGGCTACGTGGTGCACACCTTCCCGACCGGCCAGGGCAACGTCATCGGCAACCCGATCGTCCCGGTGATCAAGATCACGGGGAACCCGCGCACCGTGCGCACGATGTCGGAGCACGTCGACGTCGACGTCTCGGGCGTGCTGCGGCGCGAGATGACGATCCCGCAGGCGGGCGATGCGCTGATCGACATGATCGTGCGCACGTCCAACGGCCGCCTCACGGCCGCGGAGGCGCTCGGCCACCGCGAGTTCGTGATGACGAAGCTGTACCGCTCGGCGTGATCGGGTCACAGGGGCGGCCGGCGACGGCCGCTCCCTTGTCGTTCCCGGCCGAAGGTCGCGCAGCGACCGGAGGGGAAGGGAACCCAGCGCAAGAAACCTGCGCCGAAGGCGCTCCGTCGCCGCCGGCCAGGCGGCTGGTCGCCGCTGAAGGCCGCCGCTGCGCGGCGAACAAGCCGTGCTGGGTCCCCTTCCCCTCCGCGTGCTCCGCACGCTCCGGCCGGGGACGACAGGCTGGCGCCCCGGAACCAGAAGAGCGCGCATGAACGCCCCCTCCTTCCTGCCGAGCGTCTCGATCACCGGGACCGTGCGCAAGCTCGGGCCCGGTTTCGCGTTCGCGGCCGCGGTCGCGGTGGCGGCGACGCTCGCCGCGCCGGCGGTGGCGCTCGTCTTCCCCATTCCCGCGATGGTGCTGGCGCTCCTCGTCGGCATCGCGCTCAACCGCGTAGCCGCCGCGCCGATCTTCCAGCCGGGGCTGACCTTCTGCGTCAAGAAGCTGCTGCGCTGGGCCGTGGCGCTGCTGGGCTTGCGCATCGCGCTCGGCGACATCGTCGCGCTCGGCCTCGCCACCGCGCTGATGGTGATCCTCGCCATGGCGGCGACGATCCTCGCCGGCTTCGCGCTCGCCCGCACCTTCGGCCAGCGCAGCGAGTACGGCGCGCTCGCCGGCGCCGCGACCGCGGTCTGCGGCGCCTCCGCGGCGCTCGCCACCACCACCGTGCTCCCGAACTACAAGGGCAAGGAGGCGGACGTCGCCTTCGTCGTGGTGGCGGTGAACGCGCTCTCGACGCTCGCCATGATCGCCTACCCGCCGCTCGCGGTCGTGCTCGGCTTCGACCACCTGACGACCGGCGTGCTGCTCGGCGCGACCATCCACGACGTCGCGCAGGTGGTGGGCGCGGGCTACGCGGTCTCCGAGACCGCCGGCAACACCGCCGTCGTGGTGAAGCTGTTTCGGGTGTTCCTGCTGCTCCCGGTCGTGCTGATCATCGGCTGGTGGTTCGCCCGCGCCGGCGGGCACGCCGAGAACGCCAAGGTCCCCGCCCCGGTCTTCGCCTTCGTCTTCCTCGGCCTGTGCCTTCTCAACACGGCGATGGCCTATCTTCCGGCCCTGCAACCGGTCTATGCTCCGCTGCGCGAGGCCGCGATCGTCGCCTCGACCTGGGGGCTGCTCATCGCCATCGGCGCGCTCGGGCTCGGCACCTCGCTCGCCGCGATCGCCAGCCTCGGCTGGCGGCACATCGCGACGGTGACGGGCACGACCCTCGTCATCCTGGCGATCGCGGCCGCCGCGCTCCTCGTCATCTGACCCCGTAGAGACAAGAACGACCATGCCCGACATCGTCATCAGCGAGTTCATGGACGAGGCCGCCATCGCCGCCTCCCTCTCCGGTTTCGACGTCCTCTACGATCCGGGCCTCGTCGACCGGCCGGACGACCTCGCCGCCGCCGTGGCGCAGGCCCGCGCGCTCGTCGTGCGCAACCGCACCCAGGTCCGCGGGGCGGTGCTCGAGGCTGCGCAGAGCCTCGTCTGCGTCGGGCGTCTCGGGGTCGGGCTCGACAACATCGACGTCGCGGCCTGCGAGGCGCGCGGCGTGAAGGTCTTTCCCGCCACCGGCGCCAACGACATCGGCGTCGCGGAATACGTCATCGGCACGGCCATGATGCTGATGCGCGGCGCCTACACCGCGACCGACGCGGTGATCGCGGGCGAATGGCCGCGCAACCGGCTGATGGGCCGCGAGGTCTACGGCAAGACCATGGGCCTCGTCGGCTTCGGGTCGATCGCCAGGGAGACCGGCAAGCGCGCCGCGGCCCTCGGGATGAAGGTCGTCGCCACCGACCCGTTCGTCGCGGCCGGCGATCCCGCCTGGTCGCAGCCCTGGGGGAGCGTCGCCCAGCGCGCGCTCGACGCGCTGCTCGCGGAGGCGGACGTCGTCTCGCTGCACGTGCCGCTCACCGACGCGACCCGCAACCTGATCGACGCCGCCGCCCTCGCCGCGATGAAGCCCGACGCCATCCTGATCAACGCCGCCCGCGGCGGCGTCGTCGACGAGCCGGCGCTGGCCGCCGCGCTGAAGGAGGGCCGCCTCGGCGGCGCGGCGCTCGACGTGTTCGAGACGGAGCCCCTGTCGGCCGAGAAGGGCGCGGTTTTCGCCGGCTGCCCGAACCTGGTGCTCACCCCGCACATCGCGGGCGTCAGCGTCGAATCGAACGTGCGCGTCTCGGCCGTCACCGCCGAGACCGTCCGCCGCGCGCTGACGGAGGGCTGATCCCATGCCGGTCCTGACCATCGCCGAAGCGGAAGCCAAGGTCGCCGCCGCGCTCCGGCGCGCGAACACCTCCCCCGAGAACGCCGCCCACGTCGCCCGCGCCCTCGTGGCGGCGGAGGCCGACGGGCTGAAAGGCCACGGCCTCTCGCGCGTGCCGACCTACGCGGCGCAGGCCAAGGCCGGCAAGGTCGACGGCCACGCGACGCCGACGGCCGCCCGGCCCAAGCCCGGCGTGCTCGCCGTCGACGCCGCCCACGGCTTCGCCTATCCGGCCCTGGCGCTGGTCGAGGACGAGCTGCCCGAGATCGCCCACGCCCAGGGCGTCGCGGCGGCCGCCATTCGCCGCTCGCACCATTGCGGCGCGGCCGGGCATCCGGTCGAGGCTCTGGCCGAGGCGGGGCTCGTGGCGCTGCTCTTCGCCAACACGCCCGCCGCCATCGCGCCCTGGGGCGGCAAGCTGCCGGTCTACGGCACGAACCCGATCGCCTTCGCCTGCCCGCTGCCGGGCCGCGCGCCGATCGTGGTCGACCTCTCCCTCTCGAAGGTCGCTCGCGGCAACATCCTCGCGGCGAAGCAGAAGGGCGAGCCCATTCCCGAGGGCTGGGCGCTGGACGCCGACGGCAATCCCACCACCGACGCCGCCGCCGCCTTGGCGGGCACGATGCTGCCGCTCGGCGACGCCAAGGGCACGGCGCTGGCGCTCATGGTCGAGCTCCTCGCCGCCGGTATCACGGGGGCGAACTACGCCGCGGAGGCGTCCTCCTTCCTCGACGCGGACGGCCCTCCCCCCGGCACCGGCCAGCTGATCCTCGCCCTCGACCCGGTCGCCCTCGGCGGCGAGGCGTCCCTCGCCCGCGTCTCGGCGCTCGCCGCGATGATCGAGGGCCAGGACGGCGCCCGCCTCCCCGGCATGCGCCGCCTCGCGCTCCGCGAGAAGGCCCGCGCCGAGGGGCTGCAGGTGGCGGATGCGGCGCTCGCCGCGATCGAGGCGATCTGAACCAGGGGTGGTGTCATCCCGGGTCGCGAAGCGGGCCCGGGACCCAGAACCTCCGCGGTGTCCCGAGCGGCGTGCAACGCCGCGTCCCGCGGCGTGCATGCCGGCGTCCGGGCGGCGGGACGCGCGCGCTTCGCGCACGCTGAGAGAAACGCCGAAGGTTCTGGGTCCCGGACTTGCTTCGCGACCCGGGATGACAGGGGTTGCGTTCACGCCACCGCGTTTCCCGTCACCGTCAGGTGCGGGAAGCGGGCCGCCTCGCGGGAGAGGTCGGCGACGACGTCGCGCCAGCGCATGCCGACGATCCCGCCGCGGCGCGCGCCGGTGATCAGGTTCGAGGCGACGAGCGCCGGCCCCGCGCCCTCCGCCACGCTCACCCCGATGCCGATGCCGCACTCGCGGACGACGTTGCCGGTCACCGCGACGTCGCGCAGGTAGGGCCCCCAGCCGACGCGAATGCCCTGGTCGGGCGCGTTCTCGATCACGTTGCCGGTCACCGCCGCGTCGCCCTCGACGCCGATCGCGTAGGTGAGCCCGGAATCGCCGGGCTCCGGCGGGGTGACGCGCACGATGTTGCGCACGATGTTGCCGGAGATCACGCTCATGCGCCCGCCGTCGTTCAGGTTCGCAGCGACGATGCCGACGCTCGCGCCGTCGACGAGGTTCGAGGCGATCACCGCGCCCTCGAAGCCGAACTCGGTGAACAAGGCGGTCTCGCCGGCGGCGCGGACCTGGTTCGAGACGATCTGCACGCCGTCGCCGGCATTGTTGCGCACGGCGGAATAGGCGCACTCGGTGATCACGTTGTCGGCGACGAGGACGCCGCCGGCCCGGAAGACGTTGACGCCGTTGCCGCGCTCCCCCGTGCCGCCGCCGCGGGCGGCGATGCGCGCGATGCGGTTGCCGATCACCTGCGCGCCGTCGTGACCCTTCTGCCCGCGCCAGATCAGCACGCCGTTGTTGAGGCAGTCGGCGATATCGTTGCCCGTGACGAGAAGCCCCGTCGCGTCGGACGAGAACAGGGCGACGTCGGCGCGCCGGATGGCGCAGGACGCGACCCGGCCGCCGCAGCGCGCGAGCCGCAGGCCGAAGCGCGGCGCGTCCTCGAGCGCGACGTCCTCGACGACGAGATCCGGGACCGCCTCGGCCTCCACGAGCGCCGCCTCGCCGAGCCCGGCGCCGAGCCCCTTCAGCGTCAGCCCGACGATCCGCGCCGCCGCGATCCCTTCCCCCCGCAGCATCGGCGCCCCGGAGATCTGCACGAGCCGGGCGGAGCGCGGCCCGACGAGGCTCGTCCCCGCGGCGAGGCGCAGGCCGGCGACCGGGTAGTCCCCCGGCGCGAGCGCCAGCGGGCGCCCCGCCGCCGCGGCGGCGTCGAGCGCCTGCTGCAGGCGCGGCGTCTGGTCCGAGCCGTCGGGGCGCACGCCGAAGGTCTCGGCCGTGATCGCGGCGGCGAGGGTCGGGCTCGCGGCGGCGAGCGTCGCGCCGCCGAGCGCGGCGCCCAGCACGGCGCGCCGGTCCGGGCGCGGGGGAAGCGGATGGGGTGTCATGCGCGGGTCTCCTCGCCGCACGCTGCCACGCTCGGGTTGACGGCGGGTTTTCGCGAGGCGAGAGAGAGGCACCTGTCCCGACCCGCGAGGCGTCTCTTCGTGTCCGCCCTCACCGTGTTCCTCGGCGCCGGCCTCGGCGGCGTCCTGCGCTGGCTCGTGGGCCTCGCCGCCACCCGGATGCTCGGCCCGGCCTTTCCGTGGGGCACGCTCGCCGTCAACGTCGCGGGCTCGTTCGCCATGGGCGTGCTCGCCGCCTACGTCGCGGCGCGGCTGCCGGGGGAGGGCGCGCGGCTCTTCCTGATGACGGGCGTTCTCGGCGGCTTCACCACCTTCTCCGCCTTCTCCCTCGACGTGGTGGCCCTGTGGGAGCGCGGCGCAATCGGGCTCGCGGGGGTCTATGTCGGCGGTTCGGTGACGCTGTCGATCGCCGCCCTCGTCGGCGGGCTGCTCGTGGGGCGAGCGCTCACGGGGGGGTGAGGCCTTCGCGGGGGGTGAGGCCTGCGCGGGTCCAGGCCCCGCCCCTCCGGGCCGCTGTCGCGGCCACCTCCCATGCGGGAAGACGGCGGCGCCCCGTCAATTCCCGCTGGTGCGGACCGCGCTCTCGCTCCAGGTGGCGAAGGCCTCGTCGAGGATGCGGTCGCCGGACGTGCCCTTCTCGAAGGAGAGGATGGCGCGTTGGCCCGACGCGAAACGGATCGGCAGGTCGATCCAATTGCGCTCGGTGAGCAGCGTCGTGTTGCGCTCGATGTCGCGCGGCAGGTTCGAGAGGCCGATCAGGAACAGGTTGTCGCGCACCGGCACCGGCAGGCCCGCCACCGGCGCGCCCCGGATCGTCTCCTCGTCCTTCATCTGCAGGAGGCCGATGTCGCGCACGCGCCGCGAATCGAGGTCGCCGGTCTCGAAGCTGATGTCGATCGTGTGCGAGGCGGGCAGCGTCGGGTCGAGATTGCGGCGGATGAGCATGACGAGCCGCAGCTGCGGATCGGAGATCTCGACCGTCGCGCGCACCACCGGCTCGCCCTGCCCGCCGGGCTCGAGCTGCCAGACGGCGCGGCCGGCCGCGGCGCGCGGCTGGCCCTGCGGGTTGAGCGGGTCCTCCTCGTAGAGCACCGCGCGCTGGGCGACCGCGATGCCCTGCTCGTCGGGAAGCGCCGCGGGCGCCTCGGGGGCCGTGAAGCCGCCGGCCGGCGCGGCCGCGCTCTCGTCGGGCGCGGGCTCGCCCCCGAGCCGCTCGACGATCTTGCCGGCCTCGACCGGGGCGGGCGCCGGGGTCTCGGGCTCGCCGGTGGCGACGGCGATCTCGGCGGGCTCGTCGCCGAGCGACAGCGCGGTGAGCGCGATGGCGCCGATGACGAGCGCCAGCGCGCCCGCGATGATGGCGATGCGCACCCGCCCGCCGGACGATCCGGACCGGGCCGCCTTCGGGTCGATCCGCGGACGCTTGCGACCCTCGACCGGAGCGGCCGCGGAGGCGTCCTCCTCGGCGCCCCCGGCCGTGGACGCCATGTCGGCCTCGGCCTCGGCATCCGCCTCGGGTCCGACGAGCTCGTCGTAGGCCGGGCGGCGGCGCCCCTCGGGGAGGCCGAACGGCGACCGACCGGCGGCTGTCTCGGAGCCGTTCTTGGCGAGACGCACCGGCGCGGGCGCGGCGGGCTGCGGCGCGGGCGCAGCGTGAACCGGCTCCGCCTCGGGGTAAGGCTCCGGCTCGGGATACGGCTCCGGCTCGGGATAGGTCGGCGTCTCGTTGACCGGCGTCTCGTAGACCGGCGACTCGTAGACCGACGACTCTTGGGCCGGCTGCGGCTGCGGCTGCGGCTGCGCATACGCCTCGGGCTCCGGCGGCGGCGCATAGTCCGCCTCCACCCGCGCGATGGCGTCGTCGAGCGCCGCGCCCTCGCGATCGATGTCCTCGTGCGAGAGGGGCGGGTCGAGCGCGCGCAGCTGGTCCATCAGGGCCGCGCGGGCGCGCTCGTAGACCGCGCTCCGCGTCGCGGGCGACGGATCGGCGAGACCTTGCACGGCGCGTGCGATGAGCGGGTAGTAATCGGCCATCGAGGTAAGGACTGTCCTGAAGCGGAGCGCGCCGTCAAGCCTCGAACGGATTCGTCACCAGGATGGTGTCGTCGCGCTCGGGACTCGTCGAGAGGAGCGCGACCGGCGCGCCGATCAGCTCCTCGATGAAGCGGACGTATTTCACGGCCTGGGCCGGCAGGTCCGCCCACGAGCGGGCGCCCGCGGTCGAGCCCGACCAGCCCTCGAATTCCTTGTAGATCGGCTCGATTCGCGCCTGCGCGTCCTGCGCCGCAGGAAAATGGTCGATCGTGTCGCCATCAAGGCGATAGCCGACGCAGACCTTGATCGTCTCGAAGCCGTCGAGCACGTCGAGCTTGGTGAGCGCGATGCCGTCGATGCCCGACGTGCGCACGGTCTGGCGCACCAGCATGGCGTCGAACCAGCCGCAGCGGCGCTTGCGGCCGGTCACCGTGCCGAACTCGCGCCCGCGCTCGCCGATTCGCTCGCCCACCTCGTCGAACAGCTCCGACGGGAACGGGCCCTCGCCGACGCGGGTGGTGTAGGCCTTGGCGATGCCGAGCACGTAGCCGACCGCGCTCGGGCCGAGCCCCGAGCCCGTCGCCGCCTGACCCGCCACCGTGTTCGAGGAGGTGACGAACGGATAGGTGCCGTGGTCGACGTCGAGCAGCGCGCCCTGCGCGCCCTCGAACAGGATGCGCTTGCCCGCCCGGCGCTGCTCGTCGAGGAGCCGCCAGACGGTGTCGATATAGGGCAGCACCTTCGGCGCGACGCTGGCGAGCTCCTCGTAGATCGCCTCCAGCTTGTATTCCTCGAGCCCGAAGCCGCGGCGCAGCGCGTTGTGGTGCGTGAGCAGCCGCTCGATCTTCGGGCGCAGCGCGTCGAGATCGGCGAGGTCGTTGACGCGGATGGCGCGCCGCCCCGCCTTGTCCTCGTAGGCGGGGCCGATGCCGCGCTTGGTCGTGCCGATCTTGGTGCCCGGCCCGCCGGATTCGCGCAAAGCGTCGAGCTCGCGGTGGATGGAGAGGATCAGCGTCGCGTTGTCGGCGATGCGCAGGTTGTCGCGGGAGATCGCGACGCCCTGGCCCTGCAGCCGCTCGATCTCGGCCGCGAGCGCGTGCGGATCGATCACGACGCCGTTGCCGACGACGGACAGCGTGCCCTTGCGCACCACGCCCGAGGGCAGCAGCGAGAGCTTGTAGACCGTCTCGCCGACGACGAGCGTGTGGCCGGCATTGTGCCCGCCCTGGAAGCGCACCACCACGTCCGCCTGGCTCGACAGCCAGTCGACGATCTTCCCCTTGCCCTCGTCGCCCCACTGGGCGCCCACGACGACCACGTTCGACATCGCTTCTCGCTCCCCTGCTGAGGGGCCCCCTTCGACGCTCGCGGCCACGCTTTCCGGGCCGCAAACGAAAAGCCCCGGCGCAAGGCCGGGGCGGGTGAAATACCTTGCGGGGTCTTGTGGGGGATTGCGGGGGTGGGGTCAAGGGGGTGGGTTGGAGGCGTGAGGAAGCGCCCGCGCGCGAGGCCGTCATCCCGGACGACGAAGCCGATCCGGGACCCATACCCGCGACGTCGGCTCGAGTGCGCGCAGCGCGCTCGTCGCACGACGGCTCGGCGCCCCCGGATCGCGAAACGCGGCCTGAAGGCCGCGAAGCCGGCGACGGCGTCCATGGGTCCCGGGTCGCCGTTCGGCGCCCGGGAAGACAGCGATCGCGCCCACGCTTGCACCCCTCCCCCCGCGCGCTACCCTCCGGCCAACGACACCGCCCGGAGCCCTCGCCGATGCCTTCCCCCACGCCGCGCCTCACCCGCTTCTGCGTCCCGCCTCTCGCCGAAACCACCCGCCGGCTCGCCGACGTCGCCTCGGGGCGCGCGTCGCCCGATCTGGTCGTCACCGGCGCGCGGGTGCTCTCCACCTATACCGACCGCATCCTGCCCGAGCGCGAGCTGTGGATCGCCGCGGGCCGCGTCGCCGCCGTCAAGCCCAACGGCACGCACAAGGCGCTCGCGCATGCGCCCTCGGAGGTCTACGACGCCAACGGCGGCATCCTGGCGCCGGGGCTCGTCGACCCGCACATCCACGTCGAATCGTCCATGGTCACCGCCTGCGCCTACGCCGAGGCGGCGCTCTTGAACGGCACGACCACGATCTTCTGCGACAGCCACGAGATCGGCAACGTCATGGACGTGGCCGGCGTCGAGGCCATGCTGGAGGACGCGCGCGCCGCGCCGCTCTCGATCTTCCTGACCGTGCCCTCGACCGTCCCCGCCACCTCGCCCGAGCTCGAGACCGCCGGGGGCGACCTCACGGCGGAGAAGATCGGCGCGCTGTTCGACCGCTGGCCGGAGGCGGTGGCGCTGGGCGAGAAGATGGACTTCGTCCAGGTGACGGAAGGCGACCCGCGCTCCCACGCCATCCTCGCCGCGGCGCTCTCGCGCGGGCGCCCGGTCTCGGGCCACATCTACGGGCGGGAGTTCGTCGCGGCCTATGCGGCGTCCGGCGTCACCGACACGCACGAGGCGATCGACCGCGACATCGCCGACGACCTGCTCGACGCCGGCGTGTGGATCTTCCTGCGCGGCGGCCCACCGACGACGCCGTGGCACTCGCTGCCCGCGGCGATCCGGACGATCACCGAGCTCGGCGCCTCCCACAAGCGCGTGTGCGTGTGCACCGACGACCGGGACGCCGACGACCTGATGCATTTCGGCCTCGACTGGGTGACCCGCCAGGCGTGGAAGGCCGGCATGACCCGCGAGCAGGCCTGGGCCATGGGCTCGCTCCACCCGGCGACGCGCTTCCACCAGGACGGCGAGATCGGCGCGCTCGGCGGCGGGCGGCGCGCCGACGTGGTGCTGCTGAACGACGCGCTGGAGGTGCGCAACACGTGGTACGGCGGCCGGCTGGTCGTCGAGGACCGCAAGATCACGCCGCTCCTCGACGAGGCCCTGTCGGACCGCTGGGTCTACCCGAAGGCGGCCTATTCCACCGTGAAGATCGCCGGCGACCCGCCCCTCGTGCCGAAGCCGCCGCGCACGCCCGCCATCGCCAACGCCCTGCGCACCGCGCTCCCCGGCATCGTCGTCGAGCACGCCCGCGTGGCGCTTCCCCGCGGCGAGACCTGGGAGGAGATCGTCGCGGCGAGCGGGGAGGACCTCTGCTTCGTCGCGGTGATCGAGCGCCACGGCCTCTCCGGGCCGCAGAGCCGGGTGGCGCACGGGCTCCTGAAGGATTTCGGCCTGAAGAGCGGCGCCGTCGCCTCCTCGGTGGGCCACGACAGCCACAACGTCATCGTCGCGGGCAAGAGCGAGGCCGACATGCGCCTCGCCCTCGACACGATCCGCGAGGCCCAGGGCGGCGTGTGCGTCGTCGAAGGCGGCGCCGTGAAGGCCTTCGTGGCGCTGCCCGTGGCGGGCCTCCTCTCCGACAAGCGCGTGACCGAGGTGGCCGAGGAGACCCGCAGGCTGAAGGAGGCGTGGGCGCAGGCCGGCTGCGCCATCCCCTATATGGGCTTCAACCTGATCCCGCTCTCGGTCATCCCCGAGATCCGCATCACCGACAAGGGGCTGGTGCTGGTCCCGCAGATGACGCTGGTGCCGGCCTTCGAGGAGGGGCGGGAGGCGGCTGAGTGACATGACCGAGCCCGCGGGGATCGGCCCCGGCGCCCGGCCCTGGATCCTCGCCGGCACCATCATCGCCTCCGCCATGGCCTTCATCGACGGCACCGTGGTGCATGTCGCGCTGCCGGCGCTGCAGGCGGATCTCGGGGCGTCGTTCACGGCGCTGCAATGGGTGGTGAACGGCTATGCGCTGACGCTCGGCGGGCTGATCCTGGTGGGCGGGGCGCTGGGGGATCGGGTGGGCCGCCGGCGCGTGTTCGTCTGGGGGATCGCGGTCTTCGCCCTCGCCTCACTCGCCTGCGCGCTCGCGCCGACGTCCGGGGCGCTGATCGCGGCGCGGCTGGCGCAGGGGGTGGGGGCGGCGCTGCTCGTGCCGCAATCGCTCGCGATCATCGCGGCCTCGTTTCCCAAGGAGGTCCGCGGGCGGGCGATCGGGATCTGGGCCGGGGCCTCCGCCATCACCACGGCGCTCGGGCCGCCGCTCGGCGGCTTCCTCGTCGACGCCCTGTCCTGGCGGGCGGTGTTCTGGATCAACCTGCCGCTCTCGGCGCTGGCGATCTGGATCGCGCTGGCGCACATGCCGCAAGACCGCGGCGCGCGAGATCGCGGCGCGGGCGAGACGGCGGGCCCGCTCGACTGGCCGGGCGCGCTGCTGGCCGTCCTCGGCTTCGGCCTCGTCACGCTGGCGCTCACCCTCGCCTCCGAGGCGGACGTCGCGGCCGGGCTGCTGGCGGGCCTCTTCCTCGCCGGCCTCGCCGCGCTCGCCGCCTTCGTCGCGGCGGAGGCGCGGGCGAAGAGCCCGCTGATGCCGCTCTCGCTGTTCGCGAGCCGCTGCTTCTCGGGCGCGAACCTGCTCACGCTCTTCCTCTACGCGGCCTTCGTCACGGCCTTGTTCCTGATCCCGTTCGAGCTGCAGAGCCGGCGCGGGCTCAGCGCGACGATGGTCGGGCTCACCATGCTGCCGATCGGCCTCGTCATCGGGGTGGGCTCGCGTTTCTCGGGCGCGCTCGCCGACCGGATCGGGCCGAAGATCCCGCTGGCGCTGGGCTCGGCTTTCGTGGCCGCCGGCGCGGGCTGGCTGGCGCTGAGCCTCGCCGGCTACTGGGCGGGGATCGTCGCGCCGATCGTCGTCATGTCCTGCGGCATGGCGCTCGCGGTGGCGCCGCTCACCGCCACCGTGATGAACGCCGTCGACGAGGCCCGCGTCGGGGCGGCGTCGGGCGTCAACAACGCCGCGAGCCGGCTCGCCGGGCTGTTCGGGGTCGCGATCGCCGGCTCGCTCGCGAGCGGGGTCTATTTCGCCGAGGCCGGCGCGGCGGCGGGGCCGCAGGCGCGCTTCGGCACGCTGCCGCCGCCCGGCGATCCCGCCCGCGCCACGCTCGAGGCCGCCTTCCAGACCGGCTTCTCCGCCGCCCTCCTCCTCGCCGCCGCCTTCGCCGCCGTCGCTGTCGTGATCGCCTGGCGCCTGCCGAGCGCGAGCCGCGAGGTCGTGCCGTGAGCCCACTATGGAGCATCATCTCGTCCACCGACCGGCATCCACTCGGTGGGATGATGCTCGCGGGGATCGATCCGCCGCGCTTGCGCGTTCAACGCCTCATGAAACGCCCCCGCCTTCTCATCCAGGCGGCGCTCGAGAACCGCGCCGCCCTCCTCGTCCTCGCCCTCCTCGCAGGAGGGCTGTGGGCCTTCATCGAGCTCGCCGACGAGGTGCTCGAGGGCGAGACCCACGCCGTCGACGAGGCGATCCTCGTCGCCCTGCGCACCCCCGGCGACCTCTCCGATCCGCTCGGGCCCGGCTGGCTCGAGGAGATGATGCGCGACTTCACGGCGCTCGGCGGCACCGGCGTCCTGACGCTGCTGACGATCGCCGCGGTCGGCTTCCTCCTCGTCGCCAAGGCCCCGCGCGTCGCGCTCGCCGTGGCGCTGGCCATCGGCGGCGGGATCCTGCTCTCGACGCTGCTCAAGAGCGGCTTCGACCGCCCGCGCCCGGAGCTCGTCCCGCACGGCAGCATCGTCTACACGGCGAGCTTCCCCTCCGGCCATTCGATGATGTCGGCGACCGTCTACCTCACGCTCGCGGCGCTGGTCTCGCGCGTGCTGCGTCGGCGGCGGCTGCGGGTCTATCTCGTCGGGCTCGCCGTGGTCCTGACGCTGCTCGTCGGCTTCAGCCGGGTGTATCTCGGCGTGCACTGGCCCACCGACGTCCTCGCCGGCTGGACGGTCGGCGCGGTCTGGGCGCTCCTCGCCTCGCTCGTGATGCTGCGCCTGCAGCTGCGGCGCAGCATCGAGCGGCCGCGCGGGGCAGAGATCGAGTAGGGCGCGAGAGGAGGCCGAGAAACGCGAAAGCCGCCCTTGCGGGCGGCTCGCGGGTCGTCTCTCGTCTGGCTCCGTGGCATGCACCTCGTGTGGTGCGGCCGAGAGGATTTGAACCTCCACTCCCTTTCGGGAACTAGCACCTCAAGCTAGCGCGTCTACCAATTCCGCCACGGCCGCGGAGCCATCTCAGGGGCGCTGCCCCCGGGGTGCGGAGCATCTATCAGATCGAATCGGGGGGGACAAGCGGCTTTTCCGGAGCGTCGCGAAAAATCATGGCCGCCTATTCGGCCGGTTCCGCGCCCGCCTCGCGCGCCGTCAGCGCGGCGGCCTCCTCGAGCGCGTCGCTGACGGAGAGCGCGTCGCCGATGGTCACGCCGGCGTCGCGGATGCTGTCGGGCTTGGGGATGATCTCGGTGATCTCCACCTGGATGCGCGTGCCGGTGACGATCACCTGCCCACGGGCGATGGGGTGGTCGTTGGCGAGGATCTCGACCATGTCCGTGTCGGACGATTCGAGCTCGATCACCGCGCCGCGGCCCATGCGCAGCAGCATGTGCACGGGCATGCGCGTGCGCCCGAGCACGATGGTGAGATCGACATGAAGGCCTTCCAGGCTGGACACGCGCCGCGAACTCCCCGACATGAAGCGAATGACCCCGAACGACCGCGACCGCACGAGAGAGACCGACGCGATGCTTGCCGATCATGGTGAACGGGCGGTTAACGCGCGCGCCGCCCCCACGGGCGGCTTCTTCCCCTCCGCCGGCTCCCCGCCGGTGGAATGGGTGATCGCCGAGGAGCTCGTCGCCTACGAGGCGGCGCTCGCCGAGATGGAGGCGCGCGCGGCGGCGATCGCGGAGGGGCGCGCGCCCGAGCGGGTCTGGCTCGTCGAGCATCCGCCGCTCTACACGGCCGGCACCTCGGCGAAGGAGGCCGACCTCGTCGCGCCGGGGCGCTTTCCGGTCCACGTCGCCGGGCGCGGCGGGCAGTACACCTATCATGGCCCCGGCCAGCGGGTGGCCTACGTCATGCTCGACCTCACGCGGCGCCGGCAGGACCTGCGCGCCTACGTCGCCGCGCTGGAGGACTGGCTGATCCGCACGCTCGGCGCCTTCAACGTGCGCGGCGAGCGCCGCGAGGACCGTGTCGGCGTCTGGGTGCGCCGCCCCGAGAAGGGCGAGGGCGTCGAGGACAAGATCGCCGCCATCGGCATCCGGGTGCGGCGCTGGGCGACCTTCCACGGCGTCTCGCTCAACGTCGAGCCGGACCTCTCCCATTTCGAGGGCATCGTGCCCTGCGGCGTGCGCGAGCACGGCGTCACCAGCCTCGTCGATCTCGGCCTGCCGGTGACCATGCCGGAGGTCGACGCCGTCATGCGCGCGACCTTCGAGGAGGTGTTCGGGGAGACGCGGTGAGGGCGGCGCGCCGATGGGCGGGATCGCCCCTCGCCCCGGCGCGCCGCGCCCTGTAATCTGCCCCTCATGACGCACGCCCCCCTCCTCGACCGCCTCTCCGACGCCTGCCCCACCTGCTCGGCCAAGATCGCCAAGGCCCGTCTCGCCGACCTGATCGCGGCGGCGCGGGAGCGGGAGGACGCGGCGGCGCTCGTGCCGCATCTGGAACACGGGCCGCTGCGCAATCTCGTCGGCCTCCTGTTCGAGCACTCGCCCTTCCTGACGCGTCTCGCCGAGCGGCCGGAGCGCCTCGCCCGCCTCGTGCTGACCGCCCCCGAGGAGAGCCTCGCCCGCATCGTCTCCGAGCAGGCGAACCGGTTCCGCGCCGTCGCCGCCGGCGAGGCGACGCGGGCCGACGTGGCGCGGGCCTTGCGCAAGGCGCGGGCCGAGCAGGCGCTCCTCGTCGCGCTCGCCGATATCGGCGGCGTCTGGGGCGTCGACGAGGTCGTCGCCGCGCTCTCCGACTTCGCCGACGCCTCCGTGCGCGGGGCGGCGAACACGCTCCTCGTCGAGGCGGCGCAGGCGCGGAAGCTCGAGATCCCCGACCCGGACGATCCCGGGGCGGGCACCGGCGCCGTGATCCTGGCGCTCGGCAAGCACGGCGGGCGCGAGCTGAACTATTCGAGCGACATCGATCTCGTCGTCTTCTTCGACCCGGAATGCCCCGCCTTCCCGGATCCGATGGAGGCCCCGCCCTTCTACGCCCGCTTCGCCCAGAACCTCGCGAAGATGCTCCAGGAGCGCACCGGCGAGGGCTATGTCCATCGGGTCGACTACCGCCTGCGGCCGGACCCGGGCTCAACCCCCGTCGCCGTCGCCCTCCCCTCCGCCTATTCCTATTACGAGACGGTGGGCCAGAACTGGGAGCGCGCGGCGCTCATCAAGGCGCGCCCGATCGCGGGCGACGTCCCGCTCGGCGAGAGCTTCCTGAAGGACCTCGCCCCCTTCATCTGGCGCAAGTATTTCGACTTCGCCGCCATCGCCGACGTGCACGCGATGAAGCGCCAGATCCACGCCGTGCGCGGCCATGCCGAGATCGCGGTGGCGGGGCACGACATCAAGCTCGGGCGCGGGGGCATCCGCGAGATCGAGTTCTTCGTCCAGACGCAGCAGCTCGTCTTCGGCGGGAGGCGTCCCGGCCTGCGCGGGCGGCGCACGCTCGAGATGCTCGCCGAGCTCGAGGCCGAGGGCTGGATCACGGCGGAGGCGCGCGACGAGCTCGCCGCCGCCTACCGCTTCCTGCGCGGCATCGAGCATCGGCTCCAGATGGTCGCCGACGAGCAGACCCAGCGCCTGCCCGCGGACGAGGCGACGCTGAAGGGCTTCGCGCGCTTCTGCGGCTACAAGAGCGCCAAGGCCTTCGGCACGGCGCTGACCGACGTCGCGCGCACGGTGCAGAAGCACTACGCCCTCCTGTTCGAGGAGGGGCCGGAGCTCGCCTCGGATGCGGGCAGCCTCGTCTTCACCGGCGCCGACATCGACCCGGAGACGCTCGGCACCCTGCGCAAGATGGGCTTTCGCGACCCCGAGAAGGCGGCGGAGACCGTGCGCGGCTGGCATTTCGGCCGCCGCCCGGCCATCACCTCGGCCCGCGCCCGCGAGGTGCTCACCGAGCTCACCCCCGCGCTCCTCGCCGCCCTCGGCGGCACGGCGGATCCCGACGGGGCGCTCGAGCGGCTCGACGCCGTGTTCGGCCGGATGAAGGCCGCCGTCGAGCTGATGACGATCCTCACCAACCACGAGCGCCTGCTCACGCTCTTCGCCGATCTCCTCGGCACCGCCCCGCGCCTCGCCGAGACGGTGGCGAAGAGCCCGCACGTGCTCGACGCGATCATCGACCCCGCCTTCGGCGACCCCGTCGTCGACGAGGGCGCGGTGCTGCTCCAGGTCCGCGAGGCGCTGGGCAGCCCCGTCTCCTTCGAGGACTTCCTCGACCGCACCCGCGACGTCACGCGGCAGTCCACCTTCGTCACCGGCGCGCGGATGCTGTCGGGCGTGTTCTCGCCCGAGCGCGCCGGTCAGGCCTATGCGGCCGTGGCGCAGGCGATCGTGCAGACCTCCTACGAGGCGGTGGAGCGCGAGTTCGTCGCCGATTACGGCCGCGTGCCCGGCGGGCGCTTCGCCGTGCTGGGGCTCGGGCGGCTCGGCACGCGGGAGATGACGGCGACCTCGGACCTCGACCTCGTCGTCCTCTACGATTTCGACCACGAGAACCGCGAGAGCGACGGCCGGAAATCCGTCGACGCCACCGTCTACTACACCCGCCTGACCCAGCGCCTCGTCTCGGCGCTCACCGCCCCCACGCGGCGCGGGGCGCTCTACGAGGTGGATTTGAGGCTGCGCCCCTCGGGCCGCTCCGGCCCCGTGGCGACGCAGTTCCGCGGCTTCCTCTCCTACCAGCGCGGGGACGCGGAACTCTGGGAGCACATGGCGCTGACCCGCGCCCGCGTGGTGGCCGGCGACGGCGCGCTCGCGGGGGACGCGACCCGCGCCATCACGGACGTCGTCTCGCTGCCGCGCGACCCCGCCTTCGTCGCGCGCGAGGTGCTCGCCATGCGCGGGCTCATCGCCCGGGAGAAGGGCGAGGGCGACCCGTGGGACATGAAGCTCGCCGCCGGCGCGCTGACCGATCTCGACTTCCTGGCCCAGACCTACGTCCTCACCCGCGCCCACGAGAAGCCCGGCCTCGTCGGCCTCTCCCCCGGCCTCGCCCTGGCGCATGCGGGCGACGACGGCTTCTTCGCCGACGAGGAAGCGGATACTCTGGTCTCCGCCCAGGCGCTGTTCTCCCGCGTCTTCCACTGGCAGCGCCTGACCATCGAGGGCCGCTTCGACCCGAAGACGGCGCCCCCCGCGATCCTGCGCCGCCTCGCCGCGGAAGCCGGCCTCCCCGACGCCAAGCGCCTCGCCGCGACACTGGACGAGACCCGCGCGCGGGTGCGGGAGATCTTCACGCGCACGCTGGAGGGGATGGCGGGGGGAGCGTGAGGATCGTCATTCGGCGCCTTCGCCCGCTCCCTCCTGCGCTCCCCTGCACGCCTCCCAGCCGAGGATCGCCTGCTTGCGGGTGAGGCCCCAGTGATAGCCGGTGAGCGCGCCCGAGCGGCCGAGCACGCGGTGGCAGGGCACGACGAAGGAGAGCGGGTTGCGCCCCACCGCCGCCCCGACGGCGCGCGCGGCCTTCGGGCTTCCGATCCGCTCGGCGATGGCGGAATAGGTCGTCGCCCGCCCGAACGGCACGCCGAGCAGCGTGCGCCAGACCCGCACCTCGAAATCCGTGCCGATCAGCACGACGTCGAGGGGCCGGTCGGGACGCCAGCTCTCCGGATCGAAGACGCGCGCGACGTAGGGCGCGGTCGCCTCCTGGTCCGCGACGTAGGTCGCCGCCGGCCAGCGGCGCCTCATGTCCGCGAGCGCGCCGTCGCGGTCGCCTCCGTCGACCCAGCCCAGTCCCGCGAGGCCGCGGGGCGTCGCGACGACGATCGCCTCGCCGAAGGGGGACGGGTGGTAGCCGTAGGACAAGGTCAGCCCCGCGCCCTTGGCCTTGTAGTCCCCCGGCGTCATCGCCTCGTGCGTGACGAAGAGGTCGTGCAGCCGCCCGGGCCCCGAGAGCCCGACCTCGTAGGTCGCGTCGAGCACGCTCGCCGAGGAGGCGAGCAGCCGCTTGGCGTTGTCGAGCGTGATCGCCTGAAGGAAGGCCTTGGGCGAGAGCCCGGCCCAGCGCCGGAAGAGGTGGTGCACGTGGCTCGTCGACAGGCCGACGTGATCGGCGATGTCGTCGAGCGTGGGCTGGTCGCGCCAGTTCTGCGAGATGTAGGCGATGATCCGGCGCACGACGTCGTAATCGGCGCAGAGCGTCGCGGGGGAGACCTCCCCGGGAGCTTCCCGGGCGTCCTCTGCGGCGATGGTGCGGGCGATCTCGAGCATGGCGGCCTCGTCGTGTCGTCTCGCCGGAGACTAGGCGGGCGCGAGGCGGGGCGACACCCGAAAACGACGGCGCAGGCGCCCCGGCGCGCGAAACGCTCCGCTCGGCTCGCGCGTTGGCGGCGGGACACGAAGCCGAGGGGGGTGCATGACAGCGCGACGCGGCGACCAGCCGAGGGTGGCCTGGACCGGCGCGGTCGCCGCGGCGGGGGCGGCGATCCTGATCGTGACCGACCTCGTCGGCTCGGCGCTGGCGCCGAACTACGACCCGATCGCCGATTCGATCTCGGACCTCGCGGCGGGGCGGCTGTCCTGGATCCAGGATGTCGGCCTCGTCGCCTTCGCCATCGGCCTCGCCGCTCTCGCGATCGGTCTCGCGCGCACCGGCGAGGGGCGGCTGTGGACGGCGGGCGTGGTCTTCCTCGCCCTCGTCGCGGCGGACGTCGCCGTGATCGCCGTCCACGACGAGTACGGCGACCGTGAGCCGGGGGGCCTGGTGTTCCACCTCGAGCTGGTCTACCTGCTCGGCGGGCTGTTCGCGGCGACGACGCTGTGCCTCGCGCCGGGTCTCTGGCGGGAGAGCCGCGCCCGGGGCGCGTTCGACGGCGCCATCGCCGGGCTCTGGATCGTGCTGGCGCCGATCTTCTTCTTCGTTCCGACGCGCCTCGACGGCGCCTACGAGCGCGGGCTCGCGCTCCTCGTCCTGGCCTGGACGTTCGGCATGGCCCGGCGCCTCGCCCGCCGGCGCCGACGCGTGGCGCTCACCTGAGAGGTCCGATGAGGCTCGCCGCGCAACGCCCTCACACCCCCCGCTTCACCCGCGCCAGCGCCTCGCCGAAGGCCTCCGCGAAGCTCTCCCGCTCGGGCGGGGACAGCTCGCGCGCGATGACGACGCGCTCGCCGCGGGAGACGAGCGCGAGCGCCATCAGGCCGTAATCCTCGTCGTGCTCGCGGTCGAGCTTGGTCCAGAGCGGGTTGAAGCGCCGCTCGGAGCGCTCGCCGCGATGGGAGATGCGGCGCAGGAGCAGGTCGACGGGGGAGAGGATCACCTCCTCGACGCTCTTCGCCGAGCGGAAGCTCGCCTTGAAGGCGATGGCGAGCGCCAGGATGTCGAGCCCGAGGAAGCCGGCCACCGGCCAGGCGCCGAGCACGATGAAGGGGATGCTCGATCCCACCGCCGCGAGGCAGCACAAGACCACCACCAGCCGCGCGCCGGAGGGCGCGAGCGAGCGATGGGGCGTGATCACCGCCGAGAAGAGCGGCGCGGGATCGTCGGTCTCGTTCGGATGGGGCATCGGGGGAACGCCTTGCCGTCGTCGTGTCGGAGAGTATAACGCGCGAGGTCGAACTCGGAAGCGCCCGTGCCCGCGAAAAACTCACCGAAGACGCGCGAAGACGCCGCACCCGCGAAGCCCGCCTCGAAGAAGGTCGGCGCGGAAACGGTGAAGGCGAAAGCCAAGGCCAAATCCGCGAAGCCGGCGGCGAAGTTCGCCGGCACGCTGCCGAAGAAACCGCCGAAGCCGGTGGACGCCGCGACGCGTCACGAGATCTTCCGCCGGCTGGCCGCCGCCAATCCCGATCCGCGTTCGGATCTCGAATACACCAACCCCTTCACGCTCCTCGTCGCCGTGGTGCTGTCGGCCCAGGCGACGGACGCCGGCGTCAACAAGGCGACGCGCCGGCTCTTCGCCGTGGCCGACACGCCGGCGGCGATGCTGGCGCTCGGCGAGGAGGGCGTGAAGGAGCACATCAAGACGATCGGGCTGTTCAACGCCAAGGCCAAGAACGTCGTCGCGCTCTCGAGGATCCTGGTCGAGGAGCACGGCGGCGCGGTGCCGCCCTCCCGCGCGGTTCTGGAGAACCTGCCGGGGGTGGGCAAGAAGACCGCCGCCGTCGTCGTCAACGTCGCCTTCGGCGAGGCGACCATCGCGGTGGACACCCACAT
This sequence comes from Salinarimonas sp., assembly GCF_040111675.1. Lineage (NCBI taxonomy): Bacteria > Pseudomonadati > Pseudomonadota > Alphaproteobacteria > Hyphomicrobiales > Salinarimonadaceae > Salinarimonas > Salinarimonas sp. The sequence continues at coordinate 3,679,052 of NZ_CP157794.1, forward strand.
CTTCCGCGTCTCCCACCGCATCCCGCTGGCCTACGGCCGCACCACCGACGCGATCGAGGCGGCGCTGACCCCGATCGTGCCGGAGGAGTTCCGGCGCAACGCCCATCACTGGCTGATCCTGCACGGGCGCTACGTCTGCAAGGCGCGCAAGCCCGAATGCTGGCGCTGCGTGATCGCCGACCTGTGCCGCTTTGCGGACAAGACGCCGGAGCCGAAGCCGGCCAAGGGCAAGGCCGCGGCGCAGCCCACCATCGAGCCCGACGAGGAGAGCCTGCCGTGACGCGCCCCGCCATCCCGCTCGAGGAGCGCCTGATCGTCGCCCTCGATCTCCCCTCCGTGGAGGAGGCCCGCGCGCTGGTGGCGCGCATCGGCGAGCCGGGGCGCTTCTACAAGATCGGCTACCGGCTCGGCTTCTCCGGCGGCCTGGGCTTCGCCCGCGAGCTGGTGGATGCGGGCAAGAAGGTCTTCCTCGACTTCAAGCTCCACGACATTGCCAACACCGTGGAGGAAGGCGTCGCCGCGGTCGCCGCCATGGGCGTCGATCTCCTCACGGTGCACGCCTATCCGCAGACCATGCGCGCGGCGGTCGCCGGGCGCGGCGAGGGCGGGCTGAAGATCCTCGCGGTCACCGTGCTCACCTCCTGGGACGACGCGGACCTCGCCGAGGCGGGCGTCTCGGGCGACGTCGGCAGCGTCGTCGCGCGCCGCGCCGAGCAGGCGCGGGCGATCGGCGTCGACGGCCTCGTCGCCGCGGCGGCGGAGGCGGCCCGCATCCGCGCCATCGTCGGGCCGGACCTCCTGATCGTCACCCCGGGCATCCGCCCCGCCGGCGCCGCCGCGGGCGACCAGAAGCGGGTGATGGGCCCCGCCGACGCCCTCGCCGCCGGCGCCGACCATCTGGTGGTGGGCCGTCCGATCACGCAGGCCGAGGACCCGCGGAAGGCGGCGGAGGCGATCCTCGCGGAGATGGCGGGGGCGGGCTAGAGCATGATCCCACCGAGTGGAATCCGGTTGGTGGACGAGATCATGCTCAAAGGACGAATCGAGCGGCCGTCGCGGCCCGCCGAGCGTGCGGGCGCCGGCCGACGCACACGTCTCCCGCGGCGATGACGCCCTGTCGGGCGCGCTCGACGCGCGGGCGTAGAGCGCCTGCGAACGACGTGGGGGCGCGGTGAGGCGGGGGCGGCGCCCTCCCTCGCCCTCCTTCGCCCTCCCCGCTCCGGGTCACCGCGGCTTGGTGTGCTCGTCGAGACCCGCCATGTCGGTCTCGTCGGAGAGGACGAGGGCGATCTTGCGCAGGCCCGCGACGTGGGCGAACACGATGGTGATCAGCACCGTCAGCGGGACGGCCAGCAGCGCGCCGGGGATGCCCCAGATCCAGCCCCAGACGAGGAGCGAGAACAGGACGACGAGGGGGGAGAGGGAGAGCTGCTTGCCCTGCAGCCGGGGGTCGACGAAGTTGCCCATGATCTGCTCGATGACGAGAAGGCCGGCCGCGATGATCAGCGCCGTGCCGATGTCCACGGTGAAGAGCGCGAAGAGCACCGGCAGCGTGCCGGCGACGAGGGAGCCGAGCGTCGGCACGTAGTTCAGCAGGAAGCCGAGCAGCCCCCAGACGAGGGCGAACTCGAGCCCGAAGGCCCAGGTCCACAGCCCGTAGAGCGTTCCGGTGACGACGCCGAGGATGGTGCGCACCACGAGATACCAGCGGAAGCGCTGGGCGATGGCCGTGACCGAGCGCGCCCAGCCCGCCTCGTCGTGGTCGTGCGCGACAGTCTTCAGCTTCTCCCCCCAGCGCGGCGCCTCGATCAGCATCAGGAGGGTGAAGAAGAAGATCAGCACGATGCCCGCCGCCACCGAGGCTGCGGAGGAGAGGATCGTGTCGGCGTAGGAGGCGACGCGGTCGAGCACGTCGCCGACGCCGAAGGGACCGGGGAGGCTCTGCACCGTCCCGGCGAGCCCGCCGCCGTTCTGCGGCTCCTCGCCCTCGGCCTGCGCCCCGCCGTCGGCCCGGCCCTGCTCGCCGCCGTCGCCCGGTACCGTCCCGTCCTGCGCCGCGCCCCACCATTCGCTCACATCGTCGGCGTAGCCCGGCAGGCGCTCGGCGACCTGCTCGGCCGCCGCCCACAGGCCGGCCAGGAACACGCCGAGCACGATCAGGATCACCGCCATGGCCGCCGTCGGGCCGAGCCAGCGCAGCCGATGGGGAACGTGGGCGCTCACCGCCGCGCTCACCGGGAACACCGCGATGGCGATGAAGAAGGCGAAGGCGAGCGGCATCGTCACCGCCCGGGTCTCCCGCAGCGTCCAGGCGATGGCCAGCGCCGCGATGATGCCGACGAGCCAGACCATCGTCTTCATCCGCGCCAGCGCGCGCAGGCGCTCGCTCGCGTCGGCGAAGACGGAGGTCGTGGCGTCCGGCGTCGGGTCGGTCATCGGGCTCTCGCTCGCTCTCGGGGTTCGGCTCTCCTCGAGACGCCAACAGGAAGCGCCCACGACGGTTCCGAAGGCCGCGGGATGCGTCGCGCGCGCGAGGGCCTGTCTTCCCGGATTGGCGCAGCCAAGTCCGGGATCCAGATCCGCCGACATGTCCCCGAGCGCGCGCAGCGCGCTCGTCGCACGCGCTCGCGGAGCGTTCAGGTCCCGCAGCTGCAAGCCGACGTTCGTGGTTCTGGGTTCCGGGCTCCCTTCGCGCCCCGGAATGACAGGAAACCGCGTTCAGCCTTCGTTCGCACTTTCCGTGCGAGGCTTCGCGCGTCATGGACGCGCTCCTCGCCGATTTTACGGCCCGCCTCGCCGCGCTCGATCCCGCCGCCTTGGCGCTCGCCGCCGGGGCGGCGGCGCTCGGGCTGCTCCTCCATCTCGCCGTCTCCGTGCGCCGGCTGCGCCGCGAGCGCGCGGAGGTCGCCGAAGCCATGGCCGAGATGGCCCGGCGCCAGGCGGAGATGACCGGGCGAATGACGTCCTTCACCGAGGTGTTCGGCGCACGCCAGGGCGATTTCGCCCGCATGCTGGCCGAGCGCATCGAGCGGGGCGCCCATGCCCAGGCCGAGAGCCTCACCAAGCTCACCGCCCGCCTCGCCGTGATCGACGCCGCGCAGAAATCCATCGGCGCGCTCGCGACCCAGGTCTCGGGCCTGGAGAAGGTGCTCTCCAACAAGCAGGCCCGCGGCGCCTGGGGCCAGGGGCGGATGGAGGCCATCGTCCGCGACGGCCTGCCGGCGGGCGCCTTCGCCTTCCAGGCGACGCTCACCTCGGGCGCGCGGCCGGACTGCCTGGTGCGGCTCCCCGGCGATCCGCGGGCGCTGGTCGTCGACGCCAAGTTCCCGCTGGAGAGCTTCGCCGCCTACCGCGACGCGCAGACCCCCGAGGCGAAGGCCCGCGCGGGCAAGCTCGTGCGCGCCGACGTCTCCCGGCACGTGCAGGACATCGCGGGCAAGTACCTGATCCCCGGCGAGACCCAGGACGTCGCGCTGATGTTCGTCCCGGCCGAGAGCCTCTACGCCGACCTCCAGGAGCATTTCCCCGAGGTGGTGGAGCGCGCCCAGCGGGCGCGGGTGGTGATCGTCTCCCCTGCCCTGCTGGCGCTCGCCATCCAGGTCGTCCAGGCGCTCGCCCGCGACGCCCGCGTGCGCGAGGAGGCCCGAATCATCCAGACCGAGGTCGCCCGCCTCCTCGCCGACATCGGCCGCCTCGACGAGCGCGTCGCCCGCCTCGACCAGCATTTCCGCCAGGCCCAGGACGACGTCGCCGGGATCCGCACCTCGACGGAGAAGATCGCGCGCCGGGGTCGGCGGATCGAGGCGCTGGACTTCGAGGACGGGCGGGAGGGGGATCTGTTCGCGCGGGCGGGGGAGTGAAACCTCCCCGCAGGGGAGGTCGACGGCCCGGAGGGCCGACGGGTGGGGCGCGGCCGCGCCATCGCCCTCTACGTTCGCGAGGCCTCGGCCGAGGCGCCCGACAGCCTGGAGCGCGCCGCCCGCACGATGTTCCGCCTCGGCTTCGACCTGCCGACGGAGGCGGAGGCGTCGCACGCCGGCTGACGGCCCGCGCGCCGCTCGTCGGCGACGCGCGAGCCGGACGTGCTCAGAACAGCGCGCCGAACAGGCCGCGGCGGGACATCGCCTCGCGGCGGGGGGCCTCGGCGGGGGCGGCGGCATAGAAGCCGGCGGCGTTCTGACGGACCTTCACCCGCGCGCCGGTCCGGGCGCGCTCGTAGAGGTGCAGTGCGTCCTGGTTCAGCATGCGGATGCAGCCCGAGGACACGGCCTTGCCGATGGACCAGGGCTCGTTGGTGCCGTGGATGCGGTAGAGCGTGTCGCGGCCGCCCTGGTAGAGGTAGAGCGCGCGGGCGCCGAGCGGGTTGTCGAGGCCGCCTTCCATGTGGCGCGGCAGCTCGGGCTGGCGGCGGCGCATGGCGGCGGGGGGCGTCCAGCCGGGCCAGCGGGCCTTGCGGCCGACCCGCGCCGAGCCCGACCAGGAGAAGCCCTGGCGGCCGACCCCGATGCCGTAGCGATAGGCGCGACCGCCCTCGCGGATCAGGTAGAGGTGCTTGTCGGCGGTGTCGACGATGATGGTGCCGGGCCGCTCGGGCCCGTCGTAGGCGACCTCCGTCAGGCGCAGATGCGCCGGCATCCGGCGCGGATCGACGAAGGGGATGTCGTAGGGCTCGTCCGGGATGTAGCCGGAATACCAGGAGGAGGCCTGGGAATAGGACTGGGCGGACGTGCGGGCGGGGGACGCGACGGCGAGCGCCGCCGCCGCTCCGAGGAGCGTTCGGCGCGTGATCATGCAGACCTCGCTTCTCATCAGGCGGGGGAGTGGAACGGGTTGGGCTGACAAAGCCGTGGAACGGTCCGGGTTCCATCCCGGGATGCGCCGCCGCCCCGGACGCCGGGTCCCGCCGCCCCTCCGCCTCAGGCGTTGCGCCAGGCTTTCGCCATCGCGAGGAAGTTCCCGAGGATGGTCTCGCCGTGCTCCGAGAGGATGCTCTCGGGGTGGAACTGCACGCCGTGCACCGGGAGCGTCCTGTGCGAGGCGGCCATGATCTGGCCGTCGTCGGTCTCGGCGGTGACGGCGAGGTCCTCCGGGCAGGTGTCGCGCGCGATCACGAGGGAATGATAGCGCGTCGCGACGAAATCCTGCACGCAGCCGGCAAACAGCCCCTCGCCGGAATGGCGCACGCGGCTCGTCTTGCCGTGCATGGGCAGCGGCGCGCGCACGACGGCGCCGCCGAAGGCCTGGCCGATCGCCTGCAGGCCGAGGCAGACGCCGAAGATCGGCGTGCGGCCGGCGCCCTTCTCGATCAGCTCGAGGCAGATCCCCGCCTCGTTCGGCGTGCAGGGCCCGGGCGAGAGCACGATGGCGTCGTAGCCGGCCTCGAGCACGTCGTCCGCCGTGCGCGCGTCGTTGCGCACGACCTCGATGTCGTGCGTGAAGCGGCTCACCAGGTGCACGAGGTTCCAGGTGAAGCTGTCGTAATTGTCGACGACGAGAAGGCGGGTCATGTCCGGCGGCCCTGCGGTGCGGCCTCCGGTCTAGCAGGCGCGGGCCCCGCGCGCAAAGCGCGACCGCGATGCGCGGCCTCTCGGCGGAACTTCGGCGCGCGGCGATCATTTCCCGCAGAGAGAACAATATCGGAACGGAGGACGAGCATGTCCGCAGACGATCGCGCCCGCGGCGCGCACGAGGACCCGCCCGAGGTCGAGAACCCCGAGAATCCCAAGCAGACCCCGGCCACGGGCAACCAGCAGAAGGACCCGGAGGAATGGGTGACCGGCCACGAGCCGATGACGGGCGCCCAGGCCTCCTACCTGAAGACCCTCTCCGAGCAGGCCCACAAGCCCGAGCTCTACGACCCCGAGCTCGACAAGGCGGAGGCGTCGAAGCGCATTGACGAATTGCGCGCGGCGACGGGGAAGGATTGATCCTTCGCGTCGCCCGCGTGAAAGCCGCCCGGTGAAAAGAGTAGCAAATCTCCGTCATCTCCTGTCATCCCGGATTGCGAAGCAAGTCCGGGACCCAGAACCTCCATCGCATGGTCAGCGTGCGCGAAAGCGCGCGCGTCCCGGGCCCGTCATGCCAGCGTCGAGGCCGAGGGACGCCGCGCAAGCGCCGCTCGGGACGCGGCGGAGGGTCTGGGTCCCGGACTGCCTTCGGCATCCGGGATGACACCGTAGGAAGCGCCACGCACGCCACCCCTCACCCGCTCTCCCGACCCTGCCCCTTCCGCCCGAGGCGCTTCGCGCGCGTGCGCAGCGCCTCGGCCAGCTTGCGGCGCTCGAACACGGCGACGACCACGAGCGAGAAGGCGAAGGGGACGAGGAGGTAGTAGACGCGGAAGAGCACGAGGGCCGCGATCAGCTCGGCGTCCGGGATGTCTGGCATCGCCGTGATGAAGACGAGCTCGAACACGCCGAGCCCGCCCGGCGCGTGCGAGATCAGCGCCGCCGAGAAGGAGGCGAGGAAGACCGCCAGCACGACGAAATAGCCGGGGTTCGCGTCCCAGGGCAGCAGGAAGTAGACGATCGCCGCCGTGAAGAGCAGGTCGAGCGTCGAGGCCGCGAGCTGGCGGGCGGTGACCGCCGGGCGCGGATAGTCGAGCCGGAAGGCGCGGATCCGCAGGGGCGGCAGGCCGAGCAGCGAGCCGAGGAGATAGAGCGCCACGAGCAGCAGCAGCGCCGATCCGATCCCCTGCGCCACGGGCTCGATCTGCAGCCCCGCCGGCAGGAGATCGGCGAGCCGCGCGAGGACGTAGGGCTCGAAGACGAGGACGAGCCCCGTCAGCACGACGACGCCCAGCACGAAGGTGAACGAGCAGATCCCGACCAGCACCGCGATCTGGCTCGGGGAGAGCCCCTGCGAGGTGTAGGCGCGGTAGCGCACCATGGCGCCCGAGAGCACGGACGCGCCGATATTGTGCGAGAGCGCGTAGGTGGTGAAGGACGCCAGCGTGATGAAGGTCCAGGAGATGTGCTTCACGCCCAGGTGCAGGAGCGCGATCCGGTCGTACCAGGCGAGCATGCCGTAGCCCGCGACCGTGGAGAGCGCCGCCAGCACGAGCTGCCAGGGCCCGATTCGCGCCATCGACTCCAGCACGTCCTCGGCCGAGATGGCGCGCAGCTCCCGGGCGAGCAGCCAGAACGAGAAGGCGACCGCCAGGAGGCCGACGACCGGCCAGATGTAGTCGAGCGCTTTCTTCATCGGGGCGGCGGGTCGCTCGGGCGTCTCGCGGTGAACGGTCTCGACCCGACCTAGAGGAAGTCCGCCGCCGGGCAAAGCGAAACCGGGCGCGGCCGGTCAGAGCCCTTCCGATTCGAGCCAGGCGACGAGCTTGCGGCCGAGCGCCTCGGCGCCGACGTCGAGCATGGGGAAGTGGCCGGCCTGATCGAGGGTCTCGTGCCGGGCGGCGTGGTAGAACGCGGTGCGCAGGGTGCAGGAGCGCCAGACGAGCCGGTCCTGCGCCGCGCCGAGAACGAGGGTCGGCAGCCGCGTGAGGAAGGCGGAGAGGACCGGGCCCGGCATGTGCGCCTGCGAGAGGGCGCGGGGCGCCTCCGGCGTCATCAGCGCGGCGTAGCGCCGCACGCGCGCCGCCGGCAGCCCCTCCGAGAACAAGAGGTGCCGGGCCCCGGCGGTCATCGCCGAGGCCTCCGGGGCGGTCGCGCCGACGAAGGCGTCGAGCCACACGACGGGCTCGGTGAGCGCCGCGCGGGCGTTGACGAGCGCGAGCCCCTCGGGCGGGAGCGAGCAGACGAGGGCGAGCCCGCGCATCCGCGACCGCCCGACGAGCCGTTGCGCCAGGAGCCCGCCCAGCGAATGGCCGACCACGACCGGCGCCTGGGGCAGGAGGTCGAAGGCGAATCGCGCGTCGGCGAGATAGTCGTCCAGCGTGATCTCGCGCAGGCGCTCGCGCCCCTCGGACCCGCCGTGCCCGCGCAGCGACACGGCGAGCGAGGCGCGCCCGCGCCGGGCGAGATAGGGCCCCAGGTGCTCGGCCCACATCCAGGCGCCGCCGAAGGCGCCGTGCAGAAGCAGCAGCGGCGCGCCGACGCGCGGGCCGTCGGGCACGGTCTCCACGATCTCCAGCGCCGGCCCGTCGGCGCGCGGGGCGACGCGGGTCGAGACCCTGTAGCCGCCCTGCGGCCCGCTGCGACCCGGTGTCTGCGTCTGGCTCGGCATCTCGTCTCGGCTCCCGAAGGACGGCTGGCGCGCGGTTCGCGCCGCGCCGCACCATGCATACGGCCGCGCTGCGGCGAAGTCATGTCCGGGCTCTCGCCACCCGCCCGCCTGCGGATCTCCCCCGATGTATGGATTGCGGGTCTCGTCGGCATCGGCTAAAGCCGAGGTCGTTTGCGTGGAAGGATGACCAGGACGATGGCGACCATGGTGCAGAGCGAGCGTCACCCCAACGAAGGCTACAGCCCCGAGATGGACGGGCAGACCCACGAGAAGACCTACGACGGCTTCATCGTCTTCACGGCGATCTCCTCCGCGGTCGTGCTGTGCTGGGTCATGGCGCTCGCGCTCGGCGGGATCAAGGACGCCTGGCTGTCGGGCATTCTCGGCGTCGTCGCGTCGATGATCGCGGGCGGCGTCGGGGCGATTTTCCCGAGCGTCGGCTGGCGCGCGCCGGGCGCCGTCTTCGTCCTGATGGTTCTCGTCTTCATCCTGTCCTGAACGGGCCGCGCGGGCGCGTCGCGACGGCCGTGACCGGGCCGGTCCGCGCGCGCCCTCACCAACGAGATTGGGGGAGAGGGGCATGCGCATCGCCGTCCTCACGGAAACGGACGCCAACGAAGCCCGCGTCGCGGCGACGCCGGACACGGTGAAGAAGCTCGTGGGGCTCGGCGCGACGGTCGTCGTCCAGTCCGGCGCGGGCGCCGGCTCCGGCGTCACCGACGCGGATTACGAGGCCGCCGGCGCGACGATCGCGCCGGACGCCCCCGGCGCCGCCGGCGACGCCGACGTGGTGCTGCTCGTGCGCCGCCCCGAGGGCGAGCGCCTCGCCGCCATCAAGGAGGGCGCCGTCGTCGTCGCGACGATGGACCCCTACGGCAACGAGGCCGCCCTCCAGGCCATGGCCGAGCGCAAGCTCTCCGCCTTCGCCATGGAGCTGATGCCCCGCATCACCCGCGCGCAGGTGATGGACGTGCTCTCCTCCCAGGCGAACCTCGCCGGCTACCGCGCGGTGATCGACGCCTCCGCCGAGTACGGCCGCGCCTTCCCGATGATGATGACCGCGGCCGGCACCGTGCCGGCGGCGCGCGTCTTCGTGATGGGCGCGGGCGTCGCGGGCCTCCAGGCCATCGCCACGGCCCGCCGCCTCGGCGCGGTCGTCACCGCGACCGACGTGCGCCCGGCCGCCAAGGAGCAGGTCGAATCGCTCGGGGCGAAGTTCATCGCGGTGGAGGACGAGGAGTTCAAGCAGGCCGAGACGTCCGGCGGCTACGCCAAGGAGATGTCGGCGGGGTACAAGGCCAAGCAGGCCGAGCTCGTCGCCTCGCACATCGCCAAGCAGGACATCGTCATCACCACGGCGCTGATCCCGGGCCGGCCCGCGCCGACCCTCGTCACGGCGGCGATGGTCGAATCGATGAAGCCGGGCTCCGTCGTCGTCGATCTCGCGGTGGAGCGCGGCGGCAATTGCGAGCTCGCCAAGCCCGGCGAGGTCGTCGACCACGACGGCGTGAAGATCGTGGGGCACCTCAACGTCCCGGGCCGCCTCGCGGCCACCGCGTCGAGCCTCTACGCCAAGAACCTCCTCGCCTTCGTCGAGACGACGATGGTGGACAAGGAGAAGAAGGCGCTCGCCGTGAACTGGGACGACGAGCTCGTCAAGGCCACGCTGCTGACGAAGGACGGCGCCGTCGTCCATCCGAACTTCCAGCCGAAGGCCGCCTGACGGCGCGCGCACGACAACGAACGGGGAAGGCTGATGGCTACTCTCACACCCGAGCAGGCTCTCGAGCGCGCGCAGGCCGCGGCCGAGGCCGCCCGCGAGGCCGCCGAGGCGGCGCAGTCCTACGCGGACATGATCGCCTCCGACGCGGTGGCGACGGGCGTCGCCGCCGCGACCGGCGGGGCGGTGGACCCCACCGTGTTCCGCTTCGCGATCTTCGTGCTGGCCATCTTCGTCGGCTACTACGTCGTCTGGTCGGTGACGCCGGCGCTGCATACGCCGCTGATGTCGGTGACGAACGCGATCTCCTCGGTGATCGTGGTGGGCGCGCTCCTCGCGGTGGGCGTCCAGGTGGCGGACGTCGCGACCTCCGGCGCGGCCTGGGGGGCGACGGTGCTCGGCTTCATCGCCCTCGTGCTCGCCTCGGTGAACATCTTCGGCGGCTTCCTCGTCACGGCGCGGATGCTCGCCATGTACAAGAAGAAGGGCTGAGGCGATGGGCGACAATCTCGCGAACCTGCTCTACCTCGTCTCGGGCGTGCTCTTCATCCTGGCGCTGCGGGGGCTCTCGCACCCGACGACGTCGCGCCAGGGCAACATGTACGGCATGGTCGGCATGGCCATCGCCGTGGTCACGACGCTGGTCTACGCCCCGCCGGCGATCGGCGGCTGGCTGCTCGTCATCGTCGGCATCGCCATCGGCGGCGGCATCGGCGCGCTGATCGCGCGGCGCGTGCCGATGACGGCGATGCCGCAGCTCGTCGCGGGCTTCCACTCGCTCGTCGGCCTCGCGGCGGTGCTCGTCGCCGCCGCGGCGCTCTTCGCGCCGCAGGCCTTCGCCATCGGCGCGCCCGGCGCCATCAAGGCCGCGAGCCTGTTCGAGATGGCGCTCGGCGCCGCCATCGGCGCGATCACCTTCACCGGCTCGATCATCGCCTTCCTCAAGCTCGACGGGCGCATGTCCGGCAAGCCGATCATGCTGCCCTCGCGGCACGTGATCAACATCGCGCTCGGCGCCGGCGCCGTGATCCTGATCGGGCTCTTCATGGGCACCGAATCGGCGCTGGCCTTCTGGCTGCTGGTCGCGATCGCGCTGGCGCTCGGCGTGCTGCTGATCATCCCGATCGGCGGCGCGGACATGCCGGTCGTCGTCTCGATGCTCAACTCCTATTCGGGCTGGGCGGCCGCGGGCATCGGCTTCACGCTGGGCAACCTCGCGCTGATCATCACCGGCGCGCTCGTCGGCTCGTCCGGCGCGATCCTGTCCTACATCATGTGCAAGGGCATGAACCGGTCCTTCATCTCCGTCATCCTCGGCGGCTTCGGCGGCGAGACCGCCGGCGGCGCCGCGGGCGAGGCGGAGACGCGGCCGGTGAAGCAGGGCTCGGCCGAGGACGCGGCCTTCATCATGAAGAACGCCTCCAAGGTCATCATCGTGCCGGGCTACGGCATGGCGGTGGCCCAGGCGCAGCACACGCTGCGCGAGATGGCGGACCTCCTGAAGGCCGAGGGCGTCGAGGTGAAGTACGCGATCCACCCGGTCGCGGGCCGCATGCCGGGCCACATGAACGTGCTGCTCGCCGAGGCGCAGGTGCCCTACGACGAGGTCTTCGAGCTCGAGGACATCAACGGCGAGTTCGCGCAGGCGGACGTCGCCTTCGTCATCGGCGCCAACGACGTCACCAACCCCTCGGCGAAGACCGACAAGACCTCGCCGATCTACGGCATGCCGATCCTCGACGTGGAGAAGGCGGGCACGGTTCTGTTCCTCAAGCGCGGCATGGGCTCGGGCTATGCCGGCGTCGAGAACGAGCTGTTCTTCCGCGACAACACGATGATGCTCTTCGGCGACGCCAAGAAGATGGTCGACGAGATCGTCAAGTCGATGTGACCCGGGGCGGGCGGGGGCGGAGAGCGGATCATGCTCCAGCGGCTCGTGCGCGCCCTCGTCCTCGCCGGCGGCGTCTACGTCGCCTTCGTGGGCGTGCTCTACGTGACGCAGCGCGGGCTGCAATACCCCGCGCCGCAAGGCGTCGCCACCGCCGCCGAGGCGGGGCTCGCCGGCTTCACGGACGTCACCCTCGAGACGGAGGATGGCGAGCGGCTCACCGCCTATTTCCGCGCGCCGGAGCCCGGCCGGGCGCTCGTCGTCTACTTCCACGGCAATGCGGGCTCGATCAGCCAGCGGGCGCCCCGCGCGGCGGCGCTGGCCGAGGGCGGGCGCGGCGTGCTCATCACCTCCTATCGCGGCTATTCCGGCTCGACCGGCTCCCCGACCGAGGAGGGCCTGATCGCCGACGCCCGCGCGGCCTACGCCTTCGCGCGGGGGCACGCGCCGGCGGAGCGCGTCGTGCTCTACGGCGAATCGCTCGGCACCGGCGTCGCCGTGGCGCTCGCGGCGGAGGCGGAGGTCGGCGCGGCGGTGCTCGACGCGCCCTTCAGCTCGGCGGCCGACGTCGCGCGCGTGCGCTATCCCTTCGTGCCGGTCGGCTTCCTCATGCACGACCAGTTCGATTCCGCCGCCCGCATCCGCGCGGTGGAGGAGCCGGTGCTTCTGATGCACGGGACCGCCGATCCGATCACCCCGTTCGACCAGGGCCGGGCGCTCTACGAGGTGGCCTCCGAGCCCAAGCGCTTCGTCGCCTTCGACGGCGAGGGCCACACCCGCCTCCTCGAGAACGGCGGCCTCGCCGAGGTGCAGGCGCTGATCGACGCGGTCGAGGAAGGCCGGGCGGCGGAGCACCTGACGAGCGACGGGCGATGAGCGCATCCCGGTTCTTTGCGTGCGAGCTGCGCCGCGCAGAGGTTCTCACCTCTCCCTCGGGACTCGTCGATTCACCAATCGTCCCCCGCCGTTCGCGGATGGGAAGAGGGGCCGTCGGGATGGGGTCGACGAGCGCGCCGAACCTTCTCCTTCCCTGTAGGGGAAGGTGGCTCGGCGAAGCCGAGACGGATGGGGCGCGCGGCACGCGCGTTCGGCGAAGCCGAAATGGACGGTCGAGACTGACGCTACCGGGAGCTTCCGCTTCGCGGAACGCGTCGCTTCCGCGCCGCGCCCCATCCGTCACGCCGCTTCGCGGCGCGACACCTTCCCCTACAGGGAAGGAAGAACGCCGCATCGCTCACGCTCGTTCGGATTCGGAGAGGTGTGCATCGACTGCCCGCAACGGGGAGGAGAACGCCCGCGCGCCTGCCGTCGAGGCGGCGCCATGACCCTCGCCATCCGCACCGCGGGCCCCGCCGACCGCGAGACCTGCATCGGGCTCATCGACGCGCTCAACGCCTACGAGGCGACCCTCGTCGACGACCGGTTGACGACGCGCGCCGCCGCGGAGGCGGCCTATGCGGCGGCGGTGGATCGGGTGGTGCGCACCAAGGGCCGCATCCTCCTCGCGGAGGAGGACGGGATCGTCGTCGGCCTCCTCGTCTTCGTCTTCGACGAGGAGCATCCCTATGTTCGCGAAGACGTGCGCCGCTACGGCCAGATCGCCGACCTGATCGTCGTCGAGGAGGCCCGCGGGCGCGGCGTCGGGCGGGCGCTGATCGCGGCGGCGGAGGATTGCGTCCGGGAGGCGGGGCTCAAGCGCCTCGCGGTGGGAGCGCTGTCGGCGAATGCGGGCGCGCGGGCGGCCTATCGCCAGGCGGGGTTCGGCGACTACCTGCAGATCCTGGTGAAGGAGGTCGGGTGAAGATCCGACATCAGCGCATGAACCCCGTCATCCCGGACGGCGAAGCCGATCCGGGACCATGACCGCCGACGCCGATGTCGCGACCTTCAGGTCGCATCGCGAGCTCCGTGCGAAAGCGGCCGCGAAAGTCGCCGCATCGAGGGTGGAGGGACGCGGCGTATACGCCGCTCGGGACACGACGGCGGTTCTGGGTCCCGGGTCGCCGTTCGGCGCCCGGGATGACGCCCATGCGTCACCGTCGAAACATCCGAGCCTCAGCCCCACTCCACCCACCGCCCGTGGAAATCGGCGCGGCCGAGGGCGCGCGTCCCGCCGCCGGGCCAGGTCGTGAGCGTCAGCGCGGCGCTGCCCGTGCGGTCGTCGGCTTCCATCGAGACGCGGGCGAGCGGGACCTCGGGCGTGGCGCGGGCGCCGGCGGCGGCGAGGGCGGCCTCGATCCGCGCCTTGGTCGCGTCGGGGAGATATTGCCAGACGATGGTGTGGGCCAGCACGGTGACGCGGCCCGCCACGGGACGCCGGGCCAGCGCCGCCTCGACCCAGTCGGCCGCATCCGCCTTCTCGACGCGCCAGGGCGCGATCGCCGCCGCCTCGAGCGCGGCGGCGGTGGTGGCGAGCCGGTCCTGCTGGTCGGCCCAGACATAGGCGAGGAGCCGCGCGCGATCCTCCGCGCGGCCGGGGTCGAGGGGGTTGCGGTCGCAGCCGGCGCGATGGGCGACGACGAGCGGGGTCTGCGGATCGGGCGGCGCACCGCGCCAGTCGCAGCGGATCGTCACCGCGACGTCCGGGGCGCCCGGCCGCTCGGCGACGCCCAGCGCGTAGGCGAAGCGGTCGAGGGAGAGATTGAGGCCCGCGCTCGCCCCGATCTCGAGGAGGTCGATCGGCAGCCCCGTCTCGGTGGAGAGGATCGCCAGCGCGCCCAGCAGCGCGCCCGAACGCTTCGGCTCGTTGGTCTGCGGCGGGGAGGAGAGCCAGTCCGTCAGGCGCGCGTCGTGATCGGCGAGCGCGGCCTCGATCGCCGCCCAAAGCGTCTCGACGTCGGCCTCGACCGGCGGATAGGCCGCGCGCAGGCCGGGCGCGTCGCCGGAGCGGGCGAGCGCGTGCAGCGCGCCGCAGGCCCGCAGCGCAAGCGCGTCGTCCCCGGCGCGATCCGTCGGCCAGCCGGCGATGCGGCGGGCGAAGGCGCTCTCCGTCGGCGCGAGACGCGCGGCGAGAAGCGCGCAGAGCGCGGCGGTGAAGGGCGAGCCGAGCCCCCGGCAGGACTCGGCCTGCCGATGGAAGGCGGCGTGGATCGGCTCGGGAAGCGCGGTCACGCGCGCACGCGCCCGGCGCCTTCGCGGGCGATGGCGTTGGACGAATCGATCGACAGGGCGCGGCGGTAGCTCTCGCGCGCCTCGTCCAGCTGCCCGGAGCGCTCCAGCGCCACGCCGCGCCAGGCCCAGGCGTCGGCGTTCTGGGAATTGACGTTGAGCGAGGCGTTCAGGTCCTCGATCGCCTTCTCGTAATCGCCGAGCGCGACGAGGCTCTGGCCGCGGCCGTGATAGGGCGCGGCGACGTAGGGGTTGCGGTCGATCGCGGCGTCGAAGTCGAGCACCGCCTCGCGATGCTGGCCGAGCCGCTGGTAGACCAGGCCGCGGGCGTGATGCGCCTCGGCCGATTCCGGGTTCACCCGCAGCGCCTCGTCCAAGTCCGCGAGGGCGGCGGTGGTGTTGCCGCGGGCACGCAGCAGATTGGCGCGGCCGATCCGGGCCGGCGCGTAGTTCGGATTCGCGGCCAGCGCCCGGGTGAAATCGGACAGCGCCTCGTCGTCGCGGCCGGTCTGGCGCAGGGCGAGCGCGCGGTTGGTGTAGGCCGGCGCGTTCTGCGGATCGAGCTCGATGGCGCGGCCGAAATCCGCGAGCGCCTCGCGGAAGTCGCCGGCGCGCGCATAGGCGGCGCCGCGGGTGTTGTAGGCGTTCGGGTCGTCCGGATTGTTGCGGATCACCTCGGTGAGGGAGGCGATGTTGGTTCCCGTCACCGCGCTGTCCTGGCGCTCGAGCACCGCGACCTGCTGGGCCGGGCCGCGGCTCGCGACGGTCTCGCATCCGGCGAGGGCGAGGCCGGCGAGGAGAAGCACGCCGAGGCGGGCGCCGCGCGGGTCGACGGAGATCGTCCGGCTGGACGTCGCGATCGAGTTCATGCCTCTCATCCTCGTTCTCTCCCCCCGCGCGGTCGCGCGAAAAACAAATCAGCGCCCCGCCGGTGGCCGTGGGGCGCCGATCTCGTGACGGCCGAATTCGGCGATTTCAGGCCCGCGGCGGCGCGAGCCCGAGATCGGCGTTCGTCTCAGCGGCTCTCGCTCAGCGCGCCTTGCCCTTCGAGGGCAGCAGGCCCTCGCGCTGCATCCGCTTGCGGATGAGCTTGCGGGCGCGGCGGACGGCCTCGGCCTTCTCGCGCGCCTTCTTCTCGGAGGGCTTCTCGTAATGGCCGCGCAGCTTCATCTCGCGGAAGATGCCCTCGCGCTGCATCTTCTTCTTGAGGGCGCGGAGAGCCTGATCGACGTTGTTGTCACGAACGAGAACCTGCACGCGTCGTGTTCCTTCAGCTGAGGTGTGCTCTGGCGAATCGGGGTACGGTTACCTGTACGGCGAACGCCAGCGTCGCGCGGCGGCGCGGCTCGACCGTGATTTCGTGCGCATAGCAGAAACGGTTTTGCCTGTCGAGAGCGCTCGCGCGGCGCGATCGGGGGCGGCTCCACGGCCGCGAGCCGCCCCGGCGCCCGGCGTCAGCGCGCGCCCGCCATGTGCTTCGCCATCAGCCCGAGCGTCCACCAGACGGAGCGCACCGAGCCCTCCTGCCAGCCGGTCCAGTAGCTGACGTAGTCGCCGGCGAGATAGACGCGCTCCATGCGGTCGATCGGCCGGATCAGCCGGGCGTAGGCGTCGGGGCGCGAGCCCGGCATGTCGTAGGTCCCGATGCCCATCTGGTAGGGCTGGTTCTGCCAGGCGATGGAAAGGCCGTTCTGCGAATAGACGTTCTCGGTGAAGCCCGGGTGCAGGGCCTCGCCGCCCATCAGCGCCTGGCTCGTGCGCTCCTCCTGGGAGAGCCCGGCCCAGACGGTGGCGTTCTTCTGGTCCTCGGGAATGTCGGAGGGCGGGAAGGGCGTCTCGTAGTCCGTCGCCGCCGTGTAGACGAAGCCCTCGGCGTCCACCGCGTTGACGTCGTGGATGTAGCCGCCGGTGAGCATCCCGGTCGGGCCGTTGTAGCCCTCGCTCGGGTACCAGATCTGCTCGATCAGATGCGTGGTCCAGCTGATGCCGCCGAAGATCTGGACGTCCTGGGCCTCCCAGAAGCGGGTGCGGCCCTGCCAGCCGTACTTGCCGCCGTTCATGTAGAGCACCGATTTCAGCGCCGCGACCGCGTCGTCCTCGACCACGCCCTCGATCGCCATGGCCGCGGTGATCGCCGGCTGGGCGGTGCAGATCACGTAGTCGAAGGGCTCGGTCGTGATCGGGCCGTCGGGCGTGTCGACGCTCAGGACGACGCGCCCGTCGGGGTCGTAGCTCATGCCGGTGACCTCGTTCGACAGGCGCACCAGGTCGCGCAGCGGCGCGCCGTCGATCGTCTGGGCGAGGAAGGCCTGCCAGATCATGTCCATGCCGCCCACCGGCTGGAGCAGCGAGGTCTGCCACTCGTAGGCGTCCTGGTTGAGCATGCCGGGCCACAGGCCCTCGGCCTGGAGCAGGTCCTCCATGGCGATGGGCGGGCGCAATTCGCCGCTGTTCGTGCCCGCGCCCGGATTGACGACGTAGCCCGCGCGGTCGGTGACGGTGAAGGCGCCCGAGGCGTCGAGATCGCCGTATTCGGCGAGGAAGCGGCGGAACAGCTCCAAGCTCCGCGCCGACGCGTTCGGGTCGGCGATCGGCAGCGCCTGCTCGGAGAGCGCGGCGAGCATCTCGCCGAGATAGCCCTGCATGTTGTACTGGAACTGGCGGATCTGGATCGGCGCGCCGCCGTTGAAGCCCTCCGCCTGCATGCGGTTCGCCTCGGAGACGAAGATGTAGGGCTCCATCTCCACGCCGAGGAGCCGGCAGTAATGCAGGATCCCGGTATGGTGCGTCGGGATGCGCCCGGGCCCGAGATTGAGCCAGAGCGGGAAGTAGCCGTTGCCTTGGCGCACGACCTGGATATCGACCGGCTGCGGCCCGACGCCCGCGCCCTTCACCTCGCCCGGCACGGTGTCGACATAGGACGCCTCGGTGACGAAGGGGTTGGTGTCCAGGAACCAGGACTTGTAGCCCTCGTCGGAGGGCCGCACCGTGAGGCTGCGCCCGCCATAGCGGTCGTCGCCCTCGTAGATGGTGACGTCGTAGCCCGCCCTGGCGAGCTCGTAGGCCGCGGTGAGCCCGGCGACGCCGGCCCCGACGATGCCCACCCGCCGGCCGTCGCCGGGCGGCAGGGTCGGCAGCTCCTGCGCCACCGCGCGCGGGATGCGGAAGAGGCCGCTCGAGACGAGCGGATGATAGGCGGCCGCCAGAAGGCCGGCGCCGCCGAGGCCTTGCAGGAAGCGACGCCGGGACAGGCTCCATTCGCGCATGACGTGGTCCCCCTCGTATCGGGGGCGCGCATGGTCCGCCGTCGTGATTCGCCCCCCGGCTCGCAGTATGCCGACGCAATCCGAGGGCGCAACGAAGACGCGCGCAGGTTTTGCGCGCGTCCTTTCCGATTGGTGACTTCCGCCGGCGGTCAGGCCGCCGCGGTCTCCACCACGGTCTCGCCGCCGGCGCGATCGATCGTGGCGAACTGGGCGCGCACCACCTCGGCCCAGTGGGCGAGGTCGTAGGTCGCGACCTCCCTGGCCATGGCCGCCATCGCCGCCGCCGCCTCGTCGGCGGGCGTCGCCAGCGCCGTGTCGAGGGCGTGGTCGAGCGAGCGGTTGGAATAGGGGTTCGTCAGCATGGCCTGCGGCAGCTCGACGGCGCAGCCGGCGAACTCGGACAGGATCAGCACGCCCGGCCGCCCGGCCTTCGAGGCCACGAACTCCTTGGCCACGAGGTTGAGCCCGTCGCGCAGCGGCGCGGTGAGGCACACGTCCGCGATGGCGTAGTACGCGACGAGCTTGTCGAACGGGATCGCCGCGCCGAACAGCACGACGGGCGTCCAGTCGAGCGTCGAGAAGCGCCCGTTGATGCGCCCGACCAGCGCCTCGATGTCGCGCTGGGTCTCCTCGTAGACCGTCATCTGCGCCGCCGCGCGCACCGAGGTCGCGAGCATCTTCACCTGCCCGCGCAGCTCGGGCCGGCGCTCGAGCAGGCGCTCGTAGGCGCACAGGCTCTCGATCATGCCCTTGGTGTAGTCGGTGCGCCCGACCGTCATGATCAGCCGGCGGCCGTCGAGCTCGGCGAGCAGCTGCCGCTGCAGCGCCTCGTTCTCGTCGGTCGCGAGGATCGTGTCGACGAGCGGGGCGTTGCAGCCCACCGGCGCGACGCCGAGCACGACCTCGCGGCCCTCGTGCACGACGTGGGCCGGCACGTCCGGCTCGGAGAGCGCCATGCCGGGGGTCGCGAGCGCCGGGTCGACCGGCACCGCCGGTCCCATCGCCGCGCCGACCAGCGTGCGCGCCACCTCGGCGAAGTTGCGGGCGTAGCGCGGCAGGTGGAAGCCGACGAGGTCGCAGGCGAGCAGGCTCGACACGATCTCCTTGCGCCAAGGCAGGACGTTGAACACGTCCGGGCCGGGGAAGGGCGTGTGGTGGAAGAAGGCGATCTTCACGTCCGGCTTGATCCGCCGCAGGTAGAGCGGGACGAGCCAGAGATTGTAGTCGTGGATCCACACGAGCCCGTCGTCCGCGACCTCCTCGGCCGCGGCCTCGGCGAAGGCGCGGTTCACCTCGCGGAACGTCTCCCAGTCCACGTTGTCGTAGCGGTAGCGATCCGGGAAGGAGTGCAGGATCGGCCACAGCGCCTCCTTGGAGGTGACGTGGTAGAAGCTCTCCACCTGCTCCGCCGTCAGCGGCAGCCGCGAGACGGTGTAGTCGCCGTAGGGGTCCTCCACCGTGACCCGGCGCTCGAAGTCGACGCCGGTCTCGGGATCGTAGGTCTTCCAGGCCACCCAGGCGCCGGCGTCGTCGCCCAGCGTGTTGAAGAAGCTCTTCAGCGTGGGCACGATGCCGTTGGGGCTCTTGTTCGTGCGGTAGTGGATCTTGCCGTCGATCACGACCTCCTCGAGAGGCTGCCTGTGATAGACGATGACGAGGGGCGATCCGCTCATGCGTGTTCTCCCGTCAGCTCGAAATGGCGGATGGCGTCGGCGATGCCCGCCGCGCCGGGATGAGGCGAGTGGTAGACCGTGGGCACGCCGTCCAGGGCCCGCATCAGCGGCTCCTCGGAATTGCCGACCGCCACCGCGTTGAAGCCGGAGGCCAGCATGGCGAGGTCGTTCATCGTGTCGCCGGCGGCGAGCACGGCGGCCGGGTCGAGGCCCAGCGTCTGCACCAGCCGGGCCAGCGTCGTGCCCTTGTTGACGCCCTTGGGCAGGACGTCGAAGAAGCGCCCCGCGGAGACGATGCAGTCGAAGCCGGCGGCCTCGACCTTGGCGGCGCTCTCGGGGCTCAGACGGGCCGGATCGTAGTCGTAGCTGACCCGGTAGCGGAAGGGCGTGTTCTGGATCGCGAGCCCGGGCTCTTCCGCGAGCATGGCCCGCACCCGCGCGCCGGCATCGCCCCAGGCCTGCTTGATCGGGACCTCGAACTCCTCCCACGGCGTCAGCGAGACGCCGTCGAAGATCGAGGTGCCGATGTCGCCGATGACGTAGTGCGGGCGCGGCATGCCCGGGGTCTCGATCAGCTCGGCGATGAAGTCGATGTCGCGCCCGGTGACGAAGATCAGCATCGCGTCCTCGCGCGCCGCGAGGCTGGCGTAGAGGTCCGCGCGCTGCTCGTCCGAGCCGCCGAGGAAGGTGCCGTCGAGATCGGTGGCGAGGACGAGGGAAGGCGAGGGATTGACGGGGGCGTTCATGCGGAGAGGCGCTCCTCTTCTTCTTCGATCCGGGCGGGATGGGGCGTCGTCCAGTCGTGCTCGGCGCCCACCGCCTCGGGGTGGAGGTCGGCGAGCATGAGCGCCTTCATCGAGGCCGAGACCGGCGCGCCGTCGAGGATCGCGAGCACGGTCTCGCAGACCGGCATCGGCACGCGGAGCTTTCGGGCGAGCGCGACGACGGAGGCCGCGTTCTCCGCCCCCTCGACCACGGGGCCGTCGGCGCGGCGCACCGCCTCCTCGCCGGCGCCGAGCGCCTGGCCGTAGCTGAAGTTGCGCGACTGCGTCGAGGAGCAGGTGAGCATCAGGTCGCCCGCGCCGGCGAGGCCGGCCATGGTCTCGAGCCGCGCGCCGATGGCGAGGCCGAGGGCGGTGATCTCGGCGAGGCCGCGGGTGATGACCATCGCCCGGGCGTTGGAGCCGAGGCCGAGCCCCGCGGCGATGCCGCAGGCGATGGCGATGACGTTCTTCGCCGCGCCGCCGATCTCGACGCCGCGCACGTCGTCCGACAGGTAGGGCCGGAAGGATTCGCTCGCGAGCGAGACCGCGACGCGCGCGGCGAGATGCCCGTCGTGGAAGCCGTCCTCGGCGGCGGCGACGGTGACGCCGGTCGCCATGTCGGCGGCGACCTCGGCCGCGAAGGTGGGGCCGGAGAGCACCGCCATCTCGCGGTTCGGCATCACCTGGGCGACCACCTCGCCCATCAGGAGGCCGGTCTCGCGCTCGATGCCCTTGGAGCAGATCACCACCGGCGCGTCCGGCGCGAGCGCCGGCTCGGCCTGGCGCGCAACCGCCCGCAGATGCTGCGAGGGCGAGACCAGGATGGCGAGGTCGGCGCCGGCGAGCGCCTCCTCCATGTCGTTGGTGACGAGGACGTCGTCGGGGATGTCCGCGGAGGGCAGGAACGGATTGCGCCGGGTCGCGCGTACGGCGTCGACCACGTGCTCCTCGCGCGCCCACAGCCTGACGCGCCGTCCGGCGCGCCAGGCGGTGAGCGCCAGCGCCGTGCCCCAGGAACCGCCGCCGATCACGGCGATGGTGTCGAATACGTTCGGTCTCGTGTCCGCGCAGGATGTCGCGGGCGCTCGGCTCGCCGTCAAATGGCACCTCCGGATTTCGGACGCGCGCCTCCGGCCCGAGGCGCCTCGTAGAAGAGGCGCGCCGGTGGCGACGCGTTCGGCCTGATGATGGCGGACTAGTTAGAGCATTGCGTCGCGAAAGGCAAATCCGCCTGTCCATGACGGATGATTGACGCGTCAGCGTGGCCGTTTCTGATCTCTCGAAATTGCTTGCGTCTTCTTGGATTCGCCATGAAACGTCGAAGAATTACGCTCGCTCAGAACATGGGGTGCGCAAATCACGATACGGATGCTGAAATGTGTGGCAGCGCAGCAATTTCCGTCGGATCGCCGGTATATTCCTAGCCGCAACCCCGGCCCGCGGCGGGCCTCGCGAATCGCGCGGAGGGGCGTGCGGAGGGGGCGGGCGTGGGCGTGGGCCGTCGCCATGAGCGTGGGCGCAGGACTATGCGCCTGGGCGGATCGGCCGCCGCGCCGCATTGGCGTCGCGCCGCAAACTCCGCTATGAGCGGATCATGACCCCGATCACGCAAACGCCCGACCTCGCAGCCGCCTGCGCCCGTCTCGCCGCGCATCCGTTCGTCACCGTCGACACGGAATTCATGCGCGAGACCACCTACTATCCGAAGCTCTGCCTGATCCAGATGGCGAGCCCGGAGGAGGCCGTGCTCGTCGATCCGCTGGCGCCGGGCCTCGACCTTCAGCCCTTCCTCGACCTGATGGCGAATACCGACGTCGTGAAGGTCTTCCACTCGGCGAGGCAGGACCTCGAGATCGTCTGGATCCTCGGCCGGCTGATCCCCGCGCCTCTGTTCGACACGCAGGTGGCGGCGATGGTGTGCGGCTACGGCGACTCGGTGTCCTACGAGCAGCTCGCCAACGATCTCGCCAAGGCGCGCATCGACAAGTCCTCGCGCTTCACCGACTGGTCGCGACGGCCCCTGTCGGAGGCGCAGCTCGCTTACGCGCTCTCGGACGTGACGCATCTCATCCCGGTCTACGAGGCGCTGGAGGACAAGCTCGCCGAGACCGGGCGGCGCTCCTGGCTCGAGGAGGAGATGGCGATCCTCACATCGCCCGAGACCTACGCCTCCGACCCCGAGAGCGCCTATCGCCGCCTCGCGGGGCGGGTGCGCAAGGCGCGCGAGATGGGGGTGCTGATCGAGGTCGCCGCCTGGCGCGAGCGCGAGGCGCAGACGCGCGACGTGCCGCGCCAGCGGGTGATGAAGGACGACGCCGTCGTCGAGCTCGCGATCTCCCAGCCGCGCGACGCCACGGCGATGGGCCGCCTGCGGGCGCTGCCGAACGGCTTCGAGCGCTCCCGTCAGGCCGAAGGCGTGCTCGCCGCCGTGAAGCACGGCCTCGACCGCGACCCCTCCACCATCGTCATGCCCGAGCGCCGGGGCGGCCGCGGGCAGACGGGCTCGACCGTCGATTTGCTCAAGGTGCTGCTCAAGGCCGTGTGCGAGGAGGAGGGCGTCGCGCCCAAGATCGTCGCCACCGTCGACGACCTCGAGGCCATCGCCGAGAGCGACGACGCCGACGTCCCGGCGCTGCACGGCTGGCGGCGCGAGCTGTTCGGCGAGAAGGCGCTCGCGCTCAAGGCGGGCCGGCTGATGCTCGGCCTGAGGGACGGGCGGGTGGTGATGGAAGGCTGACGCGGAAGAGGGCGAGGGGCGCCCCGCCGGCGCACGGCTCGCCGTCGGCGCCGGCGAGGAGAAACGGCCCCTGGAGCGGTTCCCGACCTGATGCGATCAGGTCGGAACAGCTCTAGAGTCACGTTTGGAGCATGATCTCCTCCACCAACCGGATTCCACTTGGTGGGATCATGCTCTCTTATGACCGTGGTCAAGGGTGGTAGTCGAGCGGCTCGGGCCCGCGCCTTTGCGCAGGGTGAGATTGCCGGTCGGCAGCGAGGTGACGGGACGGTCCTGAAGACGACGGTCGATCAAGCTCTTATCCGCGGGTTGGTTACCGCACTTCCGTAATCCGTCTCGGGCCATCCCTGTCTAGCGTCGGGCGTCGAGCTGGTGCTCGGCCACATAGAGCATACGGGAGTTCCCCACCGTAGCCGTCCCGTCGCCTCGCTGCCGCGATTGTCGTCAGCGGTCACGATCTCGGTGGGGCTCGAGACATCGATGTCGTCGGCCGAGCGAGCGGTGTCATCATCATCGTCGACCTCCGTCACGCGGCCTGGCGCGGCTCGACCTCGCGGCCGATCGCCCAGAGGAAGGCGGCCATCTCGCGGGCGATCGCCGCGGTCACGACGGGCGCCTTCTTGCCGCCCGTCGTCATCCGGCGGTAGCGCTTGCTCAGGCGGACCTGCGCCTTCCAGGCGATGTCGCGCACGGCCTTGGGCAGGTTCTCCAGACGCCTTCGGATCGTCTCGGTGACGCGCGCCGGGTGGCGATAGCTCCAGGCGCCCTCGACCAGGACACGCCTGGCCCGACGATTGCCGGCGAGCGTGAGCGCGCCGCGCTTCACGCTCTCGCCCGTCGAGCGCTCGGAGGGCACCAGCCCGAGGAAGGCCATGAGCTGGCGCGGGTCGTCGAAGCGGCGCACGTCCCCGACCTCGACGGCGAAGGTGGCGGCGACGAGGAGCGAGACGCCGCGCATCGCCTGGTAGGCGGCGACCAGCGGCGCCATCGACCAGGACGGCACCAGCTCCTCGATATGGGCATCGAAGCGCTCGAGCCGCTCACCGGCATCGCGCTCGGCGTCGACGTGATCCTGGAAGACGATCTGCTGGGCGGAATGCTCGAACTTCTGGGCGGCGAGCCAGCGCCTGTGGGCGGCGCTCCAGCGCTTCCGGCCCGTGAAGATCCGGCCGTGGCGCAGCAGGAAGGATTGCAGCTGCTGGCGCTTCTTGCGCAGGTCCTCGCTCGCCGCTTCGCGGGCGCGGACCAGATCGCGCATCGCCTCGTGCACGTCGTCGGGCACCCAGATGCCCGTCAACTCGCCGGCGCGCAGCAGACGCGCCAAGGTGACCGCATCGCGCCGGTTCGTCTTCACCCGCTCGCCGGGACGCTTGGGGATCAGCGAGGGCGCCACGACCTCGCAGACGTGCCCCATCGCGGTGATCTGCCGGTGCAGCCCGTAGCCGGTCGGGCCGGCCTCGTAGCAGACGTGCAGGCGCCCGTATTTCTTCTCAAGCTTGCGCACCAGGCGCTCGACCGCCGCCGGCGTCGCCTCGATCTCGCCGAGGTAGCGCACCTCGCCGGTCCGGCCGCCTTCGGCCACGGCGACCGCGTGCTTCTCCTTCGCGACGTCGACACCGACGAAGACGGTGCTATCCTCTCCCATGGTCCGCCCTCCTTTGCTTGGGGCTCGGCTCGGCGATCCCGAGCAACCCCCGTTAAGCTCAAGCTCGCAAAGGCTAAGGGCGGGCCGCCCCTCGCACCACGGTCATAACGTCTAGGAGGCTGTCCAGCTAATTCGTTCTGCGACGCGAGTGCGTTTCGTTCGCGGGACGCGTTCGCCCCGTCTCATCCGGCCGGCCTCGGTCGGTTGTGAGCGGCGACGAGCTTCGCGATGTTGTGAGCGGTGCAGACGAGCGCCCATTCGGCCCTGACGGCGCCGAGGCCGCGCAAGAGGAGCTGGCGCATCCCGCGATCCTGCTTGATCTGCCCGAAGACGGGCTCGACGACCTGCTTGCGCAGCCTGTAGCGGCTGCGCCGCCCGGCGCGGGCGAGCGTCTCGGCCATGGCCCGGGTCAGGGGTGATTTCGAGAGGCGCCGCTCGGTCGCCGGGACCCCGGTGGCGTGCTTGGCGCGGCCGACGGCGACGTAGGCGCGGATGCGGCGCGCCTTCAGGGCGCCGAGGTTCGCCTCCGAGCAGAAGCCGGCGTCCGCCGAGATCTCGCGGGGCTTGGCTCCGAGATTGCGGCGCACGGCGTCCACCAGGGGGACGAGGGCGTCGACGTCGCCCGGATTGCTCTGGAGGCGGTGGGCGACGATCACCTGGTGGGCGGCGTCGACGGCGATCTGGGCGTTGTAGCCCTGGATGAAGCCGTCGCGGGTCGGCTGGATGCGGCTGTCGGGGTCGGTGAAGTTGCGCTGCGCCTTGTCCGGCGGGCCGCCGTCGGGCGCGCGCTTGGGCCGCCCGCGATCCTGCATGCCGCTGGAGGGACCGGGGCCGTCCTCGTCCTCGCCGCCCGCCGGCGCCGCCGCCTCGGCCTCCAGCGCGGCCTTGGCCGCCCGGATCCGCTCCAGCCGGCGCAGCTTGTCCGCCGCCCAGTCCGGCATCTCGTCCCCGCGCCGCTCGCCGTGCGCGGCATCCTCCTCGCGGTCCGCCGTCTCGGCCCGGTCGAGCCAGCCCGCCACCGCATCGGCCAGCGCCGGCTCCGCGCTCTTCATGCGGCCATAGCTCATCGCCTTGTGCCGCGAGGCGTTCGCCTTGATCTTCGTGCCGTCCAGAGCGACGTGCCCGAGCTGCACCAGTCCCGCCGCCCGGCACAGGCGCAGCACCTGCTCGAACAGGCGCCCCAGCGCCTTGAGATGGCGCTTGCGGAAGTCCGCGATCGTGCGGAAGTCCGGCCGCTGCAGGCCCGTCACCGCCATGAAGTCGACCCGCTCCTCGCAGGCTCGCGCCAGCTGGCGCGAGGAGTAGACCCCGCGGCTGTAGCCGTACAGCAGAAGCGCCACCATCATCGCCGGATGATACGGCGGATAGCCTCGCAGCTCGATGTAGGCGCTCAGGATATCCCGCAGATCCAGCCCCTCACGCACCGTCTCGCGCACGAAGTGCGCCGCGTGCCCAGGCGGGACGAAGTCGTGAATGGACGGCGGCAGAAGCCAGCTCTGCTCGACATCCCAGGGGCGAAACGTCTTGCTCGTGCTCATGAAACAAGAGAATCACGACCGGATTCCCACGTCCAGAAAATTACTCGGACAGCCTCCTAGCCCTCGCGCTCTCCCCGCACTATGGTCCGCGCCATTCGAGGACCCGGGACCGACGGACATCAGATGGCCGAGAAGACGACCCCCCATTTCGCCAACGACGCGGGCGTGCCGATCATCCATATCGGCGCGAAGGAATTCATGTGCATCGGGGCGAAGCCGCCCTTCGACCACCCCCACGAATTCCTCGACATGGGGGCGGAGGACGAGATCATCTGCCCCTATTGCTCGACGCTGTTCCGCTACCGCGCGGACCTGACGACCGAGCAGTCCGACCCGCCGGAATGCCTCTGGACCGGCGGCGCGCTCGACATCGCCTCGGCGCATACCGGCCCCTCGCGCTGAGATGACGCCCCCGTCGGTCGCCGTCGTCGGCGCCGGCATCGGCGGGCTGACCGCGGCCCTCGCGCTCTCGCGCGCGGGGCTGCCGGTGACGCTCGTCGAGCGGCGCACGGGTTTCTCGGAGGTCGGCGCGGGGCTGCAGCTCTCGCCGAACGCGAGCCGCATCCTCATCGATCTCGGGCTCGGGCCCGCCCTGGCCAAGCGCGCGACCGAACCGGGGCGCGTGATCGTGCGCGCCGTCGGCTCGGGGCGGACGATCGCCGAGATCGCGCTCGGCGCGCACATGCGCGAGCGCCACGGCG
This sequence comes from Salinarimonas sp., assembly GCF_040111675.1. Lineage (NCBI taxonomy): Bacteria > Pseudomonadati > Pseudomonadota > Alphaproteobacteria > Hyphomicrobiales > Salinarimonadaceae > Salinarimonas > Salinarimonas sp. Next base: position 3,706,270 of record NZ_CP157794.1, read on the forward strand.
CGCCCTACCTCGTGATCCACCGCGCCGACCTGCAGACGATCCTGCTCGACGCCGTGCGCGCGCGCCCCGGCGTGCGGCTCGTGATGGGCCGCGCGGTCGGCGCGCTCGAGCCGGACGAGACCGGCGTGACCCTGCGCCTCGCCCGCGAGAGCGGCGCGCGCGAGAGCCTGCGCGCGGACCTCGCGGTGGGCGCCGACGGCGTCTGGTCGAAGGCGCGGCGCGCCGTCGAGGGGCCGCGCGGCGCGATCCCGCCGGACTACCAGGGCTACGTCGCCTGGCGCGCCACCATCCCGCGCGCCGCCGCGCCGAAGGCGCTCGCCGGCGACGAGACCGGGCTGTGGCTCGGCCGGCGGGCGCACGTGGTGCATTACCCGATCGCGGGGGGACGCGAGATCAACATCGTCGCCGTGCTGCGCCGCGAGGAACCCGTCGAGGGCTGGGCGACGCCGGGCGATGCGGGCGAGCTCGCCGCCGCCTTCGGCAAGGCGGCCCCTCCCCTCGCCGCGCTGCTCGGCCAGGCCGAGCGCTGGCTGCTCTGGTCTCTGTTCGACCGGCCCGCGGAGCGGATGGCGCGCGGGCGCGTGGCGCTGCTCGGCGACGCCGCGCATCCGGTGCTGCCCTTCCTCGCCCAGGGCGCGGCCCTCGCCGTCGAGGACGCCGCCTGCCTCGCGCAGAGGCTGTCGCATGCCTGCGAGACGGGCGGCGACCTCCCCGGCGCGCTCGCCGCCTACGCCGCGGAGCGGCTGCCGCGGGCGAGGCGCGTGCAGAAGACGGCGCGCGCCAACGGCCGGATCTATCATGCGGGCGGCGTCGTGGCGCTCGGTCGAGACCTGACGATGAAGCGGCTCGGCGCGCGCGGGCTGGCCGAGCGCTACTCTTGGCTCTACGGCTGGCGCGACAATTGAGCGTGGCAAGCTTCTTGCGACGGGGAGGCCGTATCCTGCGGCGGTCCGGTCCATGCTCATTGCCCATCTCAGCGATCTCCACGCGGCGCCGCCGGGCGGCGCCACGCGCGCCGGCTTCGACGCCGATGCTGCGCTGCACAAGGCTTTCCGGGCGCTGCATGCCCTCGATCCGCGGCCGGATCTGATCGTCGTCAGCGGCGATGTCGCCGAGGACGGCGAGGCGCAGGCCTACGCCCGAGTCGCGGAGCGGCTGCGCGCGCTCAAGCGCCCTGTGGTTGCGGTTCCTGGAAACCACGACGACGATGCGGAATTCGCCAGCTTTCTCCAGGCCTTGAACGGACAATCGCGCCTCCCGGCGCCACCCTTGTGCAGCGTGCGCGACTTCGCGGCCCTGCGCGTGATCGGCCTCGCCTCGCAGCAGCGGCTCACCAGCGCCGGCGCCCTCTCCGACGCGACCCTCGCCTGGCTCGACGCGACGCTGACCGACGCGCCCGGCCGCCCGACGCTGATCGTGGTCCACCATCCGCCCTTCCGCTGCGGCGTCGGCTTCATGGACCGGATCCGGCTGGTGGAGGGCGCGGCGCAGCTCGAATGCATCGTCGCCGCCCATCCCCAGGTGCTGGCGCTGCTCTGCGGCCACCATCACCGCGCCATGGAGACCCTGTTCGGCGGGCGGCCCTGCTACGTCGCCCCCGCCCTCTCCTACGCGGTCGGCCTCGACCTGCGCCCCGGCGGCGAGGGCGGCTACGCGGCCGAGCCCGCCGCCTTCCGCCTGCTGCACTACGACGGCCGCCGGCTCGTCTCGCACCTCGCCTATGTCGAGAGCGAGGGAGCGATGCGCCCGTTCCGGGACTGGGACGAGCCTGACCTCGCGGAGACGAGCGGGATCGAGCGGGCGTGAGCACGCCGGGCCCCGCAGACGAAGAACCGGCGGAGGGTCTCCCCTCCGCCGGCGCTGATCGCGGTCGACGGGTCTCGAGGCGACGTCGCCCGGTCAGGTCGGGACCTCAGTTGGTCAGGTAGGGCATGGGGTCGACGGGGTCGGCGCCCTTGCGGATCTCGAAGTGAAGCTGGGGCGAGGTGACGTTGCCGGTGCGCCCGGAATGGGCGATCACCTGCCCGCGGCGGACCTCGTCGCCGCGGCCCACCAGGAGCTGCGAATTGTGCGCGTAGGCGGAGACGTAGCCGTCGGCGTGGCGCACGAGGACGAGCTTGCCGTAGCCGCGCAGCTCCTCGCCGGCATAGGCCACCGTGCCGCCCTCGGCGGCGCGCACCGGCGTGCCTTCCGGCAGCGCGATGTTGATGCCCTCGTTGCCGGCCGTGCCGAAGCCGGCGATGACGCGGCCGCGGGCGGGCCAGCGGAAATCGAGATTCGAGGCCGGGTCGGGCAGGCGCGCCACCTGCGTCGGAGCGGATGGCGCGGGCGAAGGCTGCGCCGGCGCGGCCTGCTGGACGGGGGCTTGCTGGACAGCGGCCGGCGGCGGCGCGGCGGGCGTCGCGATCGCCGCCTGGCGCGCGGGCGCGGCGGGCGGAATCGGAGCGGCCGAGGAGATGGAGGCGGTCTGCGTCGGCGCCGCCGACCGTGCGCCCGGCGCACGCGGCGGGATCGGCGCGGCGGCGGACTGGACCGGCAGCGGCGTCGCGCCGGCGGCGGAGGCGGTCTGCGCGCCCACGGCGTTGTAGACCGGGATCACCAGCGCGCGCCCGGGCTGCACCTCGGACGCCGAGGAGAGGCCGTTCACCCGCAAGAGCGCGTCGGCGGGCACGTTGTAGCGCCCCGCGATCGTGTCGAGCGTCTCGCCCTGGCGCACCACGATGGGCGTGCCGCCGAGCGCGCTCCAGCCGGCCGGGCCGGTGGCGCGCGGCGCGCCGGTCGCGGGCTGCGCCGGAAGAGAGGCGTTGGTGGCGCCGGTGACCGTCGGCTCCGGCAGCGGGGCGCTCGCCACCGCCATGGTCGGGGCGGCGCCGCCCGGCGCGGCCGCGGTCATGACGGGCTCCGGCCCGCTCCGGGAGAACGGGTTGCCGAAGGGATCGGCGAACCGCATCGTGTCGGCGCTGCACGCGCCGAGCGCGCCCGCCGCCAGCGCGACGACGGCCACCTTCGTCACAACGGGAAAGCGAGGGAGTGCCTGGGGGAAGCGCATCGACGCACCTGACCTTACGCGAACTAGTGTGTCAGCCGATTAAAAAGGCATTCAGGTTAAGCAAGCGTTGCGCGGCCGGTAGTGACCGGACCCTTCTTGCGAATTCGCGCTCCAGGCATCGGGATAGCGGCAACGTGGCGCCGTCGTTCGAGCGACGGTTCGAAGCCGCGCGGCGCCATGGAGCACACTCGATCTCGCGTCCGTCGGTGGAGCGAACCGCGGGGGGTAAGGGTTCGTCATGACCTTTCATGGTTCCGAGGCCTGCGCTACAAGAGGAAGCCTTCATCGAACAGCAGTCTCGACATGCCGATCCGTCACGCCCTTTGGACAATCTCACCCAAGCCATCGGAAGTGCCGCGCGCGAGCATGGCGTCGGAAGCGGAGCTCGAGCAGATGATCGTCGCTGCTCCGCGCATCCTTTCCGACGAGTGGATGCCGATCGGCCGGCAGGAGCAGACCGGCTTGGGAGGGCGGATAGACCTTCTGTGCATCGCACCCGACGGGGCACTGGTTCTCGTCGAGATCAAGCGTGACCGCACGCCTCGAGAGGTCGTAGCACAGGCGCTCGATTACGCATCCTGGCTGGAACGGCTCACGCCCGATCAGATCGTCGAAATCTTCAGCCGCTTCAAGCCGGGGCTGAGCCTGGCCGCCGAGTTCCAGGCATTCTTCGGAAGACGGCTGGACGAAGACTCGCTCAATGCGACCCATGAGATCATCATCGTCGCTTCGAGCCTCGATGCCAGCACTGAGCGAATCGTAGGCTACCTGAACGAACGCGGCGTTCCTGTGAACGTCCTCTTCTTCGAGGTTTTTGGCCACGGGTCTGAGAAGCTGCTGAGCCGCACGTGGCTGCTCGATCCGCGCGAGGTGCAGCTCACCGCCGCGACGAACATCGAAACCGGCGGCTCCGCGCCATGGAACGGCGAGTTCTATGTCAATTTCGGCGATGCGGAGTCGCGGAACTGGGAAGAGGCCGTTCGCTACGGCTTCGTCTGCGCCGGCGGTCGCGCCTGGTACAGCAATACGCTCTCTTTGCTCTCCGAAGGAGACCGGATCTGGGTCAACATTCCCGGGCATGGCTACGTCGGGGTCGGACGCGTCACGGGCCCGAAGAAAGCGGCGCGTGACCACACGATAGCCGGGAAGCCGGCCCTCGACGTTCTCCAGGAGGCGGAATATCATAGCGACGTCGCCGATGATCCGGACCTCTGCGAATACTTCGTACCCGTGCGCTGGCTGCAAACGGTGCCGAAGGACGAGGCGGTGCGCGAACTCGGCTTCTTCGGCAACCAGAATACAGTCTGCAAGCCGAAGACTCCTGGCTGGCGCAGTACCGTGGACGTCTTGAAGACCCGGTTTCCCCGCTACGACGACGGCTGACCAGCGCCTCGCGCCTGCTACCCCACCACCAGCGGCGCGATGCGCACGGCCGCGCCGACCTGCGTGTGGGGCGCACCGTCCGCGTCCTTGGCCAGCACGGCGAGGCGGGGGAAGCCGTCGACGGTCAGCGCGCCGACGAGGCGTCCGCCGGGGGCGAGGCGCTCGACGAGCGTGTCGGGGAAGTCGGGGACGGCGCCGTTGACGAGGATCTTGGCGAAGCGCTCGCGGTTGCGCCGGGGGGTGAGCCCGTCGCCGACGCCGAGCGCGATCTCCTCGGCGAGGTCGAGCTGGCCGAGACGCAGGGCCGCCGCGTCGGCGAGCGCCTCGATGCGCTCGACGCTCTCCACCCGCCCGCCGAGGCGCGCGAGAAGCGCCGCGACGTAGCCCGAGCCCGTGCCGACCTCGTAGACGCTCTCCCCCTCCTCGAGCCGCAGCTGCACCAGCATGGCGGCGACGGTGGTGGGGGCCGACATGGTCTGGCCGTAGGGCAGCGGCAGGGCGACGTCGGAGCGCGAGAGGTCGGCGAAGCGGCGCGGGGCGAAGAGGTTGCGCGGCACGCGCTCCATGGCGCCGAGCACGGTCTTGTCGCGGAAGCCCTTGGCGCGCAGCGCGAGGACGAAGGCCGCCGTCTCGACGGCCTCGGCGTCGAGCGTCGGATCCCCCTCGCGCAGACCTTCCCTGTCGACCCGCATGTCTCCTCCGGCGCGGAGGCTAGCCCGGATCGGTTAACGGATCATTCACCTTGGGAAAGCCGCGCTCACTCCGCCTCGCGCAGCACGATCTCCGCCATCATGTCGAGGCCGATCCGCTCGAGGTCCTCGCGCACGGCGGTGGCCGAGACGCCGTCGGGGATGACGATCCGCGCCTTGGCCGAGAACAGCGCCTCGCCGGACATCGAGCCGGTGAAGACCTGCGTCTCGAGCTCGTCGATGCTCACGCGGCGCGCGGCGAGGCGGTCCGAGATGTCGCGCACGATGCCGGGATGATCCGAGCAGGTGAGCTCCAGCACGGCGCGCTGGCCCGCGGGCACGGCCGGCCCCTCCGAGCGCCGGGCCAGGACCGTGACGCCCTCCTCCGCCAGGCGCGTGAGCCCCGCCTCGAGCGCGCCGGCGTTCTCCTCCGGCAGCGCCACGCGCACGATGCCGGCGAAGTCGCCGCCGAGGCGGGCCATGGACGAATCGATCCAGTTGCCCCTCTGCGCGACGATCTCCGCCGCGAGGCGGTTCACCAGGCCCGGCCGGTCGCGCGCGATCACGCTGAGCACCATCTCGATCGTCACGACGCGTCTCCTCCCGTGTCTCTCCGTCCGCGCGATGACGCGCGCGCGCGACCGTGCATGTCAAGCCGCGACCGCCGGGGAATGCTCCAGCCTAGACTTGGTCTAATTATAACCTATTGATCCAACTCGTCTTTTTTCTTGACTGCATCATCCGATCCGGCAACCTACGGATCAGCTTCGAGCGCGGGCCTTGACCCCGACGGTCTGGAGACGACGCCATGACGACGCCACCGATCCAGGCGCCCGCCGGGCGCGCCTGTCCCGTGACGGGGCTCGCCGCCCTGCCGACCGCCCCCATCCTCGTGCAGGACGCGCTCGAGACCGCCTGCGAGGCGCCCTGCCCCGTCGCCGGGGCCGGCGCGCGCCTCGTCGCGGATCTGTGCCCGGAGGCGCCCGAGCGCCTGGCGCTCGCGGTGTTCCGCTATCTCGCCGCCGCGCGCGAGACGCGCGAGGCCGATTGCGTCGACGCCGCCTTCGCCGAGGCGGAAGCCTCGCTGCCGCCGGAGGAGGCGGGCCTCCTCGTCGGCGCGCTGGGCGGGCTCGTGCGCGCCTTCGCGGCGGAGACGGGCCGCGAGCCGGCGACGCTGCCCGCCTCCTGCTGCCGCGCCACGGCCGACGAGGCGGGGCTCGTCGCGCTCCTGGCTCGGGCGCGCGCCGGCGACGCGCTGCCGGAGAGCCGCCTCGCCCGCACCGCCCGCGCCGTCGCGCGGCTGCTCGAGACCGCGGCCGCGCCCGCGATCGCCGCGCAGTGAGGGCCGCGCCATGATCCCCATCGACGGCGCCTACACCAAGGCCGATCTCGCCGCCGCCCGCCGGCGCGCCCGCCACGCCCGCGACAAGGCGGAGCGCTACCGCGGGACATCCGCCCAGATGCGCCGCAAGCTCGAGGCGCAGGCCGCCATGGCCGAGACCGAGGCGAACCTGATCGCGTACGCGCTCGGCGAGGACGAGACGCCCGAGCACCAGGCGTCCCGCCGGCGCGCCGCCGCCGAGGCCGACGCGCAGGCCTGAGGGAGCCTCCCCGCGCCTCGCGCGTTGCCCCGGGGTGTCCGACCACGCCACCCCGCCACGCGACGACGCCGACGCGTCGCGCCGCCACCGCGACGATCTGGCCGAGGACCGCACGCGGCTGGCCAACGAGCGCACGCTCGCCGCCTGGTGGCGCACCGCCATGGCGGCGATCGCGGCGGCGGTCGTCTTCCCGCGCCTGTTCTCCGAGATCGAGCCCGACTGGCTGATCCGCGCCGGCGCGACCGTGCTCGCCTTCGTCGCGCTGCTGATGCTCGGCGTCGGCTGGCGGCGCTACAGCGTGACGACGCGGCGCATCGGCGCGAACCATGTCGGACCGTTCTCGCGCCTGCCGCTCGCGATCGGCACGCTGCTCCTCGCCGCGGTGGCGCTCCTCGCCGGCGGCCTCGCGTGGCTGTCTTAACGCTTCGTTCACCATCCGCCCGGCAAGACTTGCCTATCTGGAGCGAGGGCGCGGATGAGCGAGGCGGGGGCTTCCACGGCGGGCGAGGCGACGGGCGCGCGGGCGGGCGGATTGTCCGGGCTGGGCGCGCTCACGCGGCGCACGGACCTGTTCCTGGCGCTCGGCGTCATGGGCATCCTCGTGGTGCTCGTCTTCCCGCTGCCGGCGATCGTGCTCGACCTGCTGCTCGCGGTCTCGATCATCTTCTCCGTGCTGATCCTGATGACGGCGCTGTTCATCGAGGAGCCGCTGGAATTCTCGTCCTTCCCGACGGTGCTGCTCATCGCGACCATGCTGCGGCTCGCGCTGAACCTCGCCTCGACGCGCTTGATCCTCTCCTACGGCCACGAGGGCACGGACGCGGCGGGCCACGTCATCGAGGCCTTCGGCGGCTTCGTGATGGGCGGCAACTTCGTCATCGGCGTCGTCGTCTTCGCCATCCTGGTGCTCGTCAACTTCGTCGTCATCACCAAGGGCTCGGGCCGCATCGCCGAGGTCGCGGCGCGCTTCACCCTCGACGCCATGCCCGGCAAGCAGATGGCGATCGACGCCGATCTCTCGGCCGGCATCATCGACGACGCGCAGGCCAAGGCGCGCCGCCAGAAGCTCGAGGACGAATCGACCTTCTTCGGCGCCATGGACGGCGCCTCGAAGTTCGTGCGCGGCGACGCCATCGCGGGCCTCCTGATCACGCTGATCAACGTCATCGGCGGCATCGTCATCGGCGTCGCGCAGATGCAGATGACCTTCGGCGACGCCGCCCATTCCTACACGATGCTGACGGTGGGCGACGGCCTCGTCTCGCAGATCCCGGCGCTGATCGTCTCGACCGCGGCGGGCCTCCTCGTCTCCAAGGCCGGCGTCAAGGGCGCGGCCGACAAGGCGCTCGGCAAGCAGCTCGCGCATTATCCGAAGGCGCTGGGCATGTCCGCGGCCGTGATGGGCGCCATCGCCCTTCTGCCGGGCATCCCCTTCATTCCCTTCATGTCGCTCGCCGTCGCGGCCGGCGCGATGGCCTGGCATTTCGGCAAGAAGGCCAAGGAGCGCGCCGCCGAGGAGGCGGCGGCCGAGGCCGCGAAGCAGAAGGAGGCCGCCGCCGACGGCGACGTCGCGCCGGGCGAGCCGCCGATTTCCGAGACCTTGAAGATCGACGACGTCAAGATCGAGATCGGCTACGCGCTCCTGCCGCTGGTCAACGGGCGCGCCGGCGACGGCGTCGACCGGCTGACCGAGCAGATCAAGGCCCTGCGTCGCCAGCTCGCCGCCGAGCTCGGCTTCGTGATGCCGAGCGTGCGCATCCTCGATAACGTGCAGCTCGAGGCCAACGCCTACGTCATCCGCGTCAAGGAGATCGAGGCGGGCCGCGGCGTGGTCTATCCCGACCAGTTCATGGCCATCGACCCGATGGGCGGCCAGGTGCAGCTGCCGGGCCAGCACATGCTGGAGCCGACCTTCGGCCTGCCCGCCACCTGGATCGACGCGGGCCTGCGCGACCAGGCGCAGCTCAAGGGCTACACGGTGGTGGACGCCGCCACCGTGCTCTCGACCCATCTCACCGAGGTGATCAAGGCCAACATGGCCGAGCTCCTCTCCCACCCCGAGGTGCAGAAGCTCTTGCGCGACCTGCCCAAGGAGCACGCCGACCTCGTCAAGGAGATGGTGCCCTCGCAGATCACCGCGACCGGCATCCAGCGGGTGCTCCAGCTGCTGCTCGCCGAGCGCGTCTCGATCCGCGACCTCGGCACCATCCTCGAGGGCGTCTCCGAGGTGGTGGGCGGCACGCGCTCGCCGCGCGAGATCGTCGAGCACGTGCGCCAGCGCCTCGCGCGCCAGATCTGCGCGCAGTACACCGGCCCGAACGGCGTCCTGCCCATCGTCACGCTCTCGCCCGCCTGGGAGAGCGCCTTTATGGAGAGTCTCGTCGGCCAGGGCGAGGAGCGCCAGCTCGCCATGCAGCCCTCCAGGCTCGGCGAGTTCGTCAACGCCGTGCGCGACCGCTTCGAGGACGCCGCCCGCCAGGGCGAGATGCCCGTTCTCGTCACCTCCGCCCAGGCCCGGCCCTACGTGCGCTCCATCATCGAGCGCTTCCGCCGCGAGACGCCGGTGATCAGCCAGGCGGAGATCCACACGCGGGCGCGGTTGAAGACGGTGGGGAGCGTGTGATGGCGCTTGATCGAAGCGTCCGAAAGCGTAGATTCGGCCCCTGATCGGGGAGACGCAGATGCCGACCGAGATGGAACTCGAGCCGAGGCTCGAAGAGATCGTCGCGCAGCTCGTGCGATCGGGCCGCTACCAGACGAAGAGCGACGTCCTTCGCGAAGGGATACGGCTCGTCCAGGAGCAGGAGGCCAAGCTAGCGACCTTGGACGCCGCCATCGCCCGCGGACTTGCCGAGGCCGATTCGGGAAATACGCTTCCCGCTGCAGACGTCTTTGCGGAGCTGCGTGCCAAGTACGGCTCCTCCGACACGTGATACGCGTCGTCTTCACCCCTGCGTCCCGCGCAGATCTCGACGCCATCGCACGGCACGTGGCGCTTTTCAGTCCTAGCCGTGCAATTGCTTCGATCGATGAGATCGAGGGGGCGCGCCTCGGCCTCGCGGACTTTACCGTACCGCTTTTCGCTCGTCCCTCGATACGAGCGGAGCGGCGTTCGAAGGCGCGTCGTCGGCGACTATCTCGTCTTCTATCGTGCTCGCGAGGATGCAGTGGAAATCGTGCATGTGCTGCACGGAGCAACGGACTACGCGGCGATCCTGTTTCCGGAATCGTGAGCCCTTCATTCCGCCAGCACCACCTCCTCCACCGGCCGGCGCAGCGATTTCGGCATGGCCGGCGCATGGCCGACCCGAAGAACCAGGTTCGGCCGGCGGTCGCCGAGCCCGAGCAGCTCGCACAGCTTCGCCCGCTGCGCCGGCACCTCGACCGTCTGGTTGACGAAGGCGAGCTTCAGGCCGTCGGCGGTGGCCTGGAGCGCGGCGCGCTGGTAGGCGCGGCCCGCGGCGACGTGGCCCGCGCGGGTGTCCTCGGAGGCGACGAAGACGAGGAGGCCGGAGGAGGAGCGGATCTGGCGCAGGAGCTTCTTCGTCTCGGGGCTCTTGCGGAAGACCAGCGGCAGGACGAGCGGCCCGAGCCAGGCGGGCAGCGTCGGGTTTCCGGCGCAGGGCCCGTAGAGCCCGTCCCCGCGCGCGACCGCGTCGCGCGGGGCGTAGCGCAGCCAGGACTTCAGCTCGCCGACGAAGCCGGAATCGTCCATCTGCATGGCGTTGCCCGCGACGATCAGCTCGGTGAGCTGCTCGAGCCGCGTCGGATGCGAGACGTAGATCAGCTCGACCCCGTGCGTCGCCGCCGCCGCGACCATGCGATCGATGGCGTTCACCGCGGCAGGCCGGCCGTCGTAGAGGCTGCGGGTGCATTGCCGCTCGGGAATGGCCGCGAAGAGCCGCGCCTCGTCCCGCGGCGGCGTCGCGCCGGGTCGCAGGTCGACGACGACGCGCCCCTCCCCCGCATCGTCGTACGCCGCCTCCGCCGCGATGCCGCGCGCACGAGCGGACAGGACGAGCGCCTCCGTCACCGCGCCGATGCTGGCGTAGAGGTGATGGTCGTCGGGATCGACCACGGGCGTGCGCCGCGAGAGGTCCGGCTCGACGTCGATGCGATCGGCCCGCAAGCGGAAGCGCCAGGGCTGGGTGTTGTGCCCGCTCGCGGCCAGCGTGGCGTAGCGCACGAGCTCGCGCGGCTCTGGCGTCTCGGCGAGCGGCGCGCGCTGGGCGGCGAGCGCCTCCTCGTACAAGGATGCGGCAGCGGACATGGCGACCTCCGGGCGGGACCGGCGAGCACACCGGCAACGCCCGAAGCCTAGGTCCGTTCTCTCCGTCCGTCCTTGACGCTTCGCAAGGCCGGGCGCCGCCCGCCCTCAGGCGCCGTAGCGCCTGCGCAGGAGATGGTCGAGGGACGCGACGCCCGGTCCCTTTGCGATCAGCGCGAGGAAGGTCGCCGCCCAGAGGCCGTGGGTCACCCACGCGCCGGGATAGACGAAGACCTGGATCACCGCCGTCATGATCAGGAGCGCCAGCGCCGAGAAGCGCGTGGCGAGCCCGATCACGAGAAGCACGGGGAAGACGTGCTCGGCGATGGTCGCGAGATAGGCCGCGTGCGCCGGGTCGATCACGGGCAGCGCGTATTCGTGCTCGAACAGGAAGAAGGTCGAATCCTTGAGCGCGAGGCCCTCGACCTTGGTGCGGCCGGACTGCCAGAACACGGCCGCCGGGAAGATCCGCAGCGCCAAAGCCGTCACGGACCAGGGCAGGCGGTCCATCAGCGCGATCGCCCGGTGGACGAGGCCGGCGAGGCCCGACTCGGCGCCGGATCGGGCCGGAGCGGCGGGGGCGGTCGTGACGTCTCTCATGCGGTCTCTCCAGTCGTCAGTTCGGTCGGTTCCGTGGCGATTCCCGCGGCGAGTCCGAGCGCCAGGACGCGGGCGAGCGCCCGGCCGGGATCGAAGGCCTCCCCGGTGTCGAGGGCCGCGCCCACGGCGTCGGAATAGCTCGCCCCCGCGGCGCAGGCGGCGAGGAAGGCGCCCTCCCCCGGCTCGGCGGCGGCGACGCGCACCTCGAGGCGCGGGCGCGCGACGAGGGCGGTCTCCGGCGCGCGCGAAGCGAGCGGGCCGGGCGTGGCCCCGGGCTGGTTCATCGCCCACAGGCTCACGATCGGACGCGGCGAGGCGACGAGGCGCACGGCCGGGTGCAGCGCGAGGCCCCAGGTCGTCGGATCCCGCTCGGCGATCGCCGCGAGGGCGTCCGCCACGAGCGGCTCGGCGTCGGCGGCGTGGTAGGAATGGGTGCGGGCCGCCTCCAGCCGCGCGACGTCGGCGAGGTAGGGCAGGCGCGCCGCGGGCGGGAAGGCGGCGAGGAAATCGGGGAAGGCGTCGCCGTAGAACGTCAGCACCGGCGAGCGCGGCGGATGCTCCGCCACGAAGGCGCGGGCCGTGGCGCGGAAGAACGCCTCGCCGACGAGCCTCAGCACGACGGGAAAGCGCGTCGCGAGCGCGTCGACGAGGCCGACCGCGACGTTGTTGCGGTAGACGGCGAAACGCCGCGCCACCTGCGAAGGATGGCGCGCCGTCAGCCCCGCGGGAACGTCCGCGCCCGCGAGCACCGCCGCGCGGATCTCGGCCTCGAAGAGGTCAGGACGCGCGGGCATGAGGGCGCTCCGCATGCCGGCGCAGGACGCTGCGCGCCCGCGTCGCCTCGGCGTGGAGGACGGGGAAAGCTGGGACGTCGTTGTCCCATTCGACCAGCGTCGGCAGCGGGCCCGTGCGGGCGATCACCGCCTCGAACAGGGCCCAGACCGGGTCGGCGACGGGCGTCCCGTGCGCGTCGATCAGGAAGGGCGCGCCCTCGATCTCCTCCGCGGCGTGGCCGCCGAGATGGATCTCGCCGACGGCGCCAATGGGGAAGGCGTCGAGATAGGCCTGCGGCGACGTCCCGTGGTTCGTCGCCGAGACGAAGACGTTGTTGACGTCGAGCAGCAGCCCGCAGCCGGTGCGCCGCGCGATCTCGGCGAGGAAGGCGGTCTCCTCCCAGGTCGACGCCTCGAAGGTGAGATAGGTCGAGGGGTTCTCCAGCAGCAGGCGTCGCCCAAGCCGCTCCTGCACCTGGTCGATATGCGCGCACACCCGCGCGAGCGTCTCCTCGGTATAGGGCAAGGGCAGGAGGTCGTTGAGATAGGCGCCCTCGTGGGTCGACCAGGCGAGGTGCTCGGAGAAGCTCTCCGGCTCGTAGCGGTCGCACACGGCCTTCACCCGGGCGAGATGCGCCTCGTCGAGGGGGCCCGCGCCGCCGATCGAGAGCCCGACGCCGTGGACCGAAAGCGCGTAGTCCGCGCGCAGCCGCGCGAGGCGGGCGTGCGACGGGCCGCCGGCGCCCATGTAGTTCTCGGCGTGCACCTCGAGAAAGCCGAGCGCGGGGCGCTCCTCCAGGATCGCCTCGTAGTGCAGGGCCTTGAAGCCGATTCCGGCGTCGCGGGGCAGGCGGGTCATGGCGGGCTCCGTCTCGCGAGGGGGCTCGTCGTCCCCGGCCGGGCATTGCCCCGGCCGGGGACGACAGGTCGTGCGGCCTTACGCCGGGCGCTCGATCTCCTCGAGCGACCCCGGGCCGAAGGGCGTGTCGATGTCGGTGCAGGTGCCGGCCGGGACGAGCTTCCAGGCGTTGCCCTGGTAGTCGACGGTGGAGGTGCCGGAACAGGTCGTGCCGGGGCCCGCGGCGCAGTCGTTCTCGCCGGCGAGCGCCACGCCGTAGCACTTCTCCATCGTCGCGGACTGCGCGAAGGAGGGGGCGGCGGCGAGCGAGAGCGCGGCGGCGACGGAACCGGCGAGCGCGAGCTTGGTCTTCGAGTTCATGGCGTTGTCGTCCCTCTGGTCTCGAAACGGGTCTCGACGCCCGTGTCTGGCCGCGGGCGTCGCTACCCCTTCGCGATCGAGCGCGGCGGCGTTACGCGCTCACGCCGACGTGATCGCGTCGTGATCGCGCGTGAGCCGCACGAGACCGGGGCGCGGCGGACACGAAACCCATTCGCCCCCCGCACGTTGCCCTCGCAACCGGCCGCGCCCCGAAGCGCGGCCTCCTTGCGACAGGAGACATTTCATGACGGCTTTCCGCACCATGCTCGCCCTCGCCGCCGCCACCGCGCTCGGCGCCGCCACCCTTCCGGCGACCGCCCAGACGGCGACCATGACCGAGACGGAGACGATGGAGACCGAGGCGACCGGCGCCCTCGGCGAGGTCTCGCAGGTCTTCCGCATGGCCGGCGATCTCGACGACATCGAGATCTACGGCATCAACGACGAGGAGATCGGCGAGATCGAGAACGTCGTCGTCGACGCCGAAGGCACGCATTACATCGTCGTCGACGTCGGCGGATTCCTCGACATCGGCGACGAGACGGTCGCCATCCCGATGGACCGCTTCGCGGCCCGCGGCGAGGAGAGCCTCGTCCTCGTCGGCATGACCGAGGAGGAGCTCGAGGCGCTGGCCGAGGCCGGCGAGGAGATGGCGGACGAGATGTCCGGCATGCGCGTCCTCGGCGCCGAGGACGAGATCGTGATCCGCGAGATGATGTGACGCGCCCCCGCGCGCATCGCGTCGCGGCGGCCGCCCGGAACTCCCGGGCGGCCGTTCGCGTCTAACATTCATGAAACGCACGCATTCCCTCAGCGACACGCTCGCCGCAGCCGCCCTCGCCGGCGGCCTCGTCGCGCTCCTCGCCGCCCCCGCCCTCTCGCAGGGCGCCGCCGGCTCCCCGCCCGACCGCCCGCCCCCGCGCGAGGAGGGCTTCGTCGAGTACGGCGGCTACGCGGATGCCCTCGGCATCCTCGGGGACGACTACCGCCTCCCGCCCCCCGCCAACGAGAGCCGCGGCCCGCTCACCATCGTCGACTTCGACGACGGCGAGGCGATCCGCGCCCCCTCCGGCGACGTCGTCGGCGAGATCGACAAGGTCGTGCTGGGCCCCGACCACGAGCGCTGGGTCGTGTTCGACCACGGCGGCGTGCTCGGCTTCGGCGAGCGCAAGCTCGCCCTCCCGCTCGCCCGCTTCGTGCGCCGCGACGACGATCTCTACGTCCAGGGCGTCACCGAGGAGGACGTCCGCAACCTGCCCGGCGTCGTGCAGCGCTGGGAGGACTACCCCCGGATCGAGGTGCAGGGTCCGCTCGGCATCGACGAGAGCCTCGGCACCGACTGAACCGCGCGCCTCACTTCACCACGAGGCAGGCGCAGGGCGCCTCGTGCAGCACGCGCTGCGAGACGCTGCCGAGGAGGAAGCCCTGGACGCGCCCGAGGCCGCGGCTGCCGAGCACCAGCACGTCCGCCTTCTCCTGCGTGGCGATCTCGACGAGCGCCTCCGCCGGCGCCTTGTCCGAGATGCGGGTCTCGATCGGCACGCCGAGCCCGTCGAGCTTCGCCCGGGCCGAGGCGACCACCTCGTTCGCCATGTGCTCCAGCGTCTCGGGCGAGACCATGATCACGGGGATGGCCCCGCCCATGGCGGCCGCCGGCATCACCGGCGTCGCGGCGGCCTGATCGAGCTCGTCCTTGACCCGGTCGAGGAAGCCGAGCCGCTCGGCGAGCGCGTAGAGCTCGCCGTAGGGCACCGCGCGCAGGAGCGCGTGCGCGAGGACGATTCGCGCCCCCTGCTTCGCCGCGATCTCCCCCGCGAGCGCGAGCACGGCGTCCTGGTGTTCCGATCCGTCGACAGCGACGACGATGGTCGAGATCATGTCTGGAATCTCCCCGCGCGCCGCCTCCCGGCGCGACCCGAAGGTTGCGACAAGCCAGCGGGCCCGCGCTAGTCGGGAAACTCCCCAGGCGGGGTCGCCATCCGCGCCGCCCCTGGTGCATCCGAGCGCGCCGTGCGTTATCGAGACGGCTCGGAAACGGCGAGGCGTGCATGAGCGGGGGCATTCTCAGGCCGGGCGAGACGGCGTGGACGATCGCGCGGGCCGAGAGGGCCGTGGCGCTGATCGACGCGGCAGCCGCCTTCGGCGCCATGCGCGCCGCGATGCTGAAGGCGCGCCGGCGCATCCTCGTCGTCGGCTGGGACATCGACAGCCGCACGCCCCTCGTCGGCGAGGCGTACGAGCCCGCCGACGGGCTGCCGCGGGCGCTCGGGCCCTTCCTCACGGCGCTGGTCGAGCGCCGCCCGAAGCTGAAGATCGACCTGCTGCTCTGGGACTACGCCCTGCTCTACGGCTTCGAGCGCGAGCTCCTGCCGGAGGTGAGGCTCGACTGGTCGACGCCGCGCCAGATCCGCGCCCGGCTCGACGACGTGCTGCCGATCGGGGCGAGCCATCACCAGAAGCTCGTCGTCGTCGACGGCGCGCTCGCCTTCTGCGGCGGGCTCGACCTCGCCATCCGCCGCTGGGACACGCGCGCGCACGCTCTCGACGACGACCGCCGGCGCGACCCCGACGGCGCGCCCTACAGGCCCTTCCACGACGCGCAGATGATGGTCGACGGCGAGGCGGCCGGCGCTCTCGCCGCGCTCGCCGAGGCGCGCTGGCGCCAGGCGGAGGGCGGCTACGCGGCGGCGCCGAAGCTGCCCAAGGCGGTGGCGCCCGAGCGTCGCCGCCGTGCGCCGCCGAACGAGCCCGACCTCTGGCCGGAGGGCCTGGAGCCGGACTTCCGGGGCGTGGCCGTCGGCATCGCCCGCACCCGCCCCGCCTTCGCCGGCGCGCCGGCGATCCGGGAGGTCGAGGCCTTGTACGTCGCCTCCGTCGCGGCCGCCGAGCGGACGATCTACGTCGAGAACCAGTTCCTCACCCGCGACAGCGTGGTGCGGGCGCTCATCCGCCGCCTGGCCGAGGTTCCCGCGCTGGAGGTGCTGATCGTCGCGCCCAACGTGCACCAGAGCTGGCTCGAGGAGCACGCCATGAACGCCGGGCGCCGCCGCTTCATGGCGCTCATTCGCGACAGCGGCTTCGCGGACCGGGTGCGGCTCGCCTTCCCCGCCCTCCCCGACGATCCGACGGGAGAGGGCGTGATGGTCCACGCCAAGCTGATGATCGTCGACGATCGCCTGCTGCGCATCGGCTCCGCCAACCTCAACAACCGCTCCATGGGCCTCGACACCGAGTGCGATCTCGCCATCGAGGCCGGAACGGAGGCCGAGCGCGCCGCGATCCGCCGGATCCGCGACGGGCTGATCGCCGAGCATGCCGGCGTCTCGCCGGAGGAGGTCGCCGAGGCGATCGCGCGGGAGGGCTCGCTGTTTTCCGCGCTCGACACCCTGCCGAGCGAGGGCCGGCGGCTCGCGCCGATCGATCTCGGACCGACCGAAGACGGCGAGCTCGCCCGACGCATCGGCGAGCTCGCCGATCCCGAGCGGCCCATCGCGACGCCCGCCTTCGGCGCCGAGATGTTCGCCGGCCAGCCGGCGCAGCGGGCGCTGACGCGGACGATGAAGCTCGTGCTGCTCGGCGCGGCGATCGTCGCGCTCGTGGCCTTGTGGCGCTTCACGCCCGTGTCGGACTACACCGATCCGTCCGCGCTGGTCGGGCGCCTGGAGGCGCTGGGCGCGGGCCCGCTCGCGCCGCTCGTCGTCATCGCCGCCTTCGTCCTGGGCGGGCTCGTCGTGTTTCCGGTCACCGTGCTCATCGCGGTGACCGGCATGATGTTCGCCCCCGGCCCCGCCCTCGCCATCGCCACTACCGGCGTCCTCCTCAGCGCCGGGGCGACGTATTTCGTCGGCCGCGCACTGGGGCGGAAGGCGCTGGAGAAGCGCATGGGCCGGCGCGCCCGCGACATCTCGAAGGCGCTCGCCGACCGCGGCGTGATCGCGGTGGCGGCCTTGCGCATGCTCCCCGTGGCGCCGTTCACGCTCGTCAACCTCGTCGTCGGCGCGAGCCGGATCGGGCTCGTGGACTACCTCGTCGGCACGGCGCTCGGCATGGCGCCGGGGCTCGTGATGCTGACCCTGCTCGGCACCCAGCTCGCCGAGGTGCTGACCTCGCCTGAGCCGGGCGAGCTCCTGCTGCTCGGCGTCGCCGTCGCAGGCTGGCTCGCCCTGTCGGTCGGGCTGCAGGTTCTCGTCTACCGCCTGAAGAAGCGGCGCAGACGCAAGGCGCAATGATCGGCGGCAGCGCGCGTGCGCCGACGCCGATCCCGTCTGCCCGACGGCGACCATCCCCGCGCCCTGACGCCGCCCCGATCGGGTGGCTATAGGTGTCCTCCCGGGCTCGGCCGAGAGCCCGAGACGCGGCTCGATCGTTCGTTGACGAACAATGCAGCCGCGGTTGCACTGGACGCACAACCCCGGTTGTGCTTCATTTTCGCCGGACGGCGACGTGGCTGCCGTCCGCAAAGCGGTCGACGACAAGACCGCCGCGGCGGCTTTGGCGAGCATGCACGACGCTCGCCGGGGAGGGAGAAAGTCATGTCCAACACGCCTGACGTCAATGCCGCACGCGGCGGGCTCGACCGGGACGGCCTGGAGACGCTGTTCCCGACGCTCGCCGACCGGCTCGACACGATCGCGACCGACATGCGCGAGGTCTTCCTGCTCAAGGCCTTCCTGCTGCTCGCGGACGCGCATGGCGACGTGCGCACCGCGGTCGCCTGTCTCGAGGAGGCGGCGACGAGCGGGCACGTGCCCGGGCGCGGCAGCGGCGACGACGCACTCTGACACGCTTGCTCCGCGGCCCGCGACGCCCCATCCTGGCCCCGCGCTCGACCGGACCGGGGGAGGATCGCATGCGCCTGCCGCTCGCTCTCGCCGGATCGGCGGCTCTCGCCGCCGTGCTCGTCGCGCCCCTGGCGCCCGCTCGCGCCTTGCTTTCGGAGCGCACGCTCGGGCAGGACGAACTCTGGGTCGTGCTCGCGAGCCGCCGCGATCCGGCCGAGGCGATCGCCCTCGCCCGCGGCTTCGCCCCGCGATTCGAGGCGATCCACGTCGCGACCTCCTCCAACGGCTGGCACGCGGTCTACGGC
This sequence comes from Salinarimonas sp., assembly GCF_040111675.1. Classification (NCBI taxonomy): domain Bacteria; kingdom Pseudomonadati; phylum Pseudomonadota; class Alphaproteobacteria; order Hyphomicrobiales; family Salinarimonadaceae; genus Salinarimonas; species Salinarimonas sp. Next base: position 3,724,937 of record NZ_CP157794.1, read on the forward strand.
GGCCCGGTCGCCGTCGGGGACGCGGACCGGACCGAGGCCGCGCTCCGCGCCGAGCCGGCGCTGCCGGACGACCTCTTCCTCTCCGACGGCTCGCGCTTCTCCCCGCCCTTCTACAGCCTCGACGCCCCCCGCCACGAGACGCTGCACTACGGCGGCGAGGCGCCGCTGAGCCTGCCTTTCGACGGCGCGACGCTGGTCCTTTCGAGCCGGCGGGACGCCTACGACCTCTACTACCCGGTGATCGAAGGCCGGGCCGACGGGGAGACGCTGTTCTCGATGGACCTGAGCGACGCCGCCTCCTTCTCCCGCGGCGCCTTCGTGACGATCGCGCCCCTCGATCCGCGCGCGCCGGAGAACCGCCAGGTCGTCGTCGCGGCCTTCACCGGCGGGGCGCATTGCTGCGCGCTGACCCGGATCGCGACGCCGCTCGGCGGCGGCTGGGCGGTGGTCCCCGGCGCGATGCTCGACGGCGACCGGGGTTACGCGGTCGAGGATCTCGACGGCGACGGAATCCACGAGCTCGCCAGCGTCGACCAGAGCTTCCTCTACGCCTACGCACCCTACGCCTTCTCCTTCGCGCCCCTCGTGATCGAGCGCTTCGCGGGCAAGAAGATCGTCGAGGTCACGGACGACCCGCGCTTCCGCCCGGCGCTCGAGGAGGATCTCGCCCGTCTGGAGGAGGCGGCCGAGGAGACCCCGAGCCTGTGGCGCGAGAACGGCTTTCTCGCCGCCTGGGTCGCCGCCAAGGCGCGGCTCGGCGACGTCGACGAGGCGTGGGCGCGCATGCTCGCGCGCTACGATCGCGGCGCCGACTGGCCGCTGACCGTCTGCGCCGCCGATCCGGCGCCGGACGGAGGCTGCCCGCCCGGCGCCGAGCGCCAGGCGAGCTTTCCGGAGGCGCTCGAGGCGCATTTGCGGGCACGGGGCTATGTCGACGGCTGACGGGTCGCGCGGTCCGCGCGGATCGGATAAGGTCCGCGCCGTGAACGTACGCGAGACCGAGACGGCGGCACCGGCGCCCTTGGGCGACCGCCCCCTCCTCGCGGGGGCGGCGCTCGCGCTCGCCTATTGGGCGACGGCGGTGCTCGGCCTGCAATGGGCCGCGGTCGGCGGCGCCGGCTCGCCGGTCTGGCCCGCCGCCGGCGTGGCGCTGGCGGGACTGATCCTCGGCGGCGTGCGGCTGTGGCCGGCGATCGCGCTGGCGCGACTCGCGGCGGGGCTCACGGTCGGCACCACGCACGCCCTGCCGATCGAGATCCTGATCGCGCTCGGCAACGCCGCCTCCGCCGCCGTGCCGGCGCTCGTCCTCACCCGCTTCGTCGCCTTGGACCGCAAGCTCGCCGCGATGCCGGACGTGCTCGCGCTGGCCTTCGCGGCCGCGGCCGGCGCGCTGATCTCCGCCGGGGTCGGGACCGGCGCGCTGGCGCTGTCGACCGGGCTCGGGGCCGGTTTCGCCTTCACCACCTTCGCCTTCTGGTGGTTCGGCGCCTTCGTCGGGACGATGACGCTCGCCCCCCTGATCCTCGCCTGGAGCGACGGCGACAGCCGGCGGCTCGAGCTGCGCGACTGGCTGCATCTCGCGACGATCGTCGCGGCGACGGCGCTCGTCTCCTATCTGCTGTTCCTGCTCGAGCCGGCCCCGCAGCTGCGCACCTGGGCGATCTATCCGGTGCTGATCTGGGCCGCGCTCGCCTTCCAGGTCCGCGGCACGGCGCTCGCGCTCGTCATCGTCGCGGCCAGCGCCACGCTCGGGGCGACGCTCGGCCACGGGCCGTTCGCCGACATCGCCGCGACCACGCAGGGCCGGGTCGTCTTCGCCCAGCAATTCGCCGCGGCGACGATCCTGGTGACCCTCGTCCTCGCCGCGGTCGCCGACGAGCGCCGGGGCAAGGCGGCGCTCGCCCGCTCGGAGGCGCGGCTCAGGGCCGTGCTCGAGAGCACCACGGACAGCGTCATGGTGCTCGACCGCGCCTGGCGCTTCGTCTACCTCAACGCCCGCGCGCAGGCGCAGATCGCCGAGGGACGCGACCTCATCGGACGCAACATCTGGGAGGTCTTTCCCGGGGCGGTCGGCGGCGACCTGTTCCGCGCCTACAGCGAGGCCATGGAGACCGGACGGCCCACCCGCGCCGAGCAGTACTACGCCCCTCTGGACACGCGCTTCGAGGCCAACGCCTATCCTTCGCCCGAGGGGCTGACGATCTTCTTCCGCGACGTCACCGCCGAGCGCCGGGCGGCGGCCTCGCTCGCCGAGAGCGAGGCGCGCCTGCGCGCCGTCGTGGAGCAGATGACGATCGGCGTCTCTGTGGCCCGGGCGCCCTCGGGGGAGCTCCTGTTCCACAACACGAGGGGCGAGGAGATCATCGGGCACCGGCTGATTCCCTCGCGGGATTACGGCGGCTACGAGGCCTACGGCGCGCTGCACGAGGACGGCACGCCCTACGCGCCGGAGGACTACCCGATCGCGCGCGCGCTCCTCAGCGGGGAGGTCGTCGACCGCGAGCCCATGGCCTATCGCCGCGGGGACGGCACGCTCACCGATCTCGAGGTCTCCGCGGCGCCGATCCGCGACGCGCAGGGCGCCATCGTGCTGGCGGTCTCGACCTTCGAGGACGTCTCCGAGCGCAAGCGCGCCGAGGAGGCGCTGCTCGCGAGCGAGGAGCGCCTGCGCCTGGCGCAGGTCGCCGGCGGCATCGTCACCTGGGAATGGCACATCCCGACGGGGGACGTGGTCTGGACCGGTCCGATGCACGCGCTGCTCGGGCTCGCGCCGGGACACCGCTCGCCGTCCTACAGCGCCTTCATCCAGGCGCTCCATCCCGACGATCGCGCCCTCGTGCAGCAGCGTCTCGACGGTGCGCTCGCCGGTCGCGCGCCCTTCGACATGGAGTTCCGGATCGTACGCCCCGACGGGGAGATCCGCTGGCTCGCGGGTCGCGGCGAGGTGCTGCGCGACGCCTCCGGCGAGCCCGTGCGCATGCGCGGCGTCAACTACGACGTGACCGAGCGCCGCGAGGCGCGCGATGCGCTGGCGCGGCTCAACGCCGACCTCGAGGCCCGCGTCGCCGAGGGCGCGGCGAAGCTCGTCCAGCTGCAGAAGATGGAGAGCCTCGGCCAGCTCACCGGCGGCATCGCGCACGACTTCAACAACCTGCTGATGGCGGTGCTGAGCGCGCTGACGCTGCTGAAGAAGCGCGTTCCGGACGACGCGCGCGCGCAGCGCCTCATCGCCAACGCGGTGCAGGGCGCGGAGCGCGGCGTCGCGCTGACGCAGCGCATGCTCGCCTTCGCCCGCAAGCAGGTGCTGGAGCCCCACGCGGTGGACGTGCCCGAGCTCGTCATCGGCATGACCGACCTGCTGCGCCGCTCGATCGGACCGCAGATCGCCATCGAGAACCGCTTCGAGGCCGGCGTCCCGAAGGCGCTCGTCGACGCGAACCAGCTGGAGCTCGCCCTCGTCAACCTCGCCGTCAACGCACGCGACGCCATGCCGGAGGGGGGCGCGCTCACCATCGCCGTCGATTCGGTCCGTCTCCCCGCGGAGGACGGTCGACACGCCGGCGGGTTCGTGCGCGTGCGCCTCAGCGATACCGGCGAAGGCATGGACCAGCGCACCCTCGAGCGGGCGATGGAGCCGTTCTTCACGACGAAGGGCGTCGGCAAGGGGACGGGGCTGGGCCTCGCCATGGTGCACGGGCTCGCCGAGCAGTCCGGCGGGCGTTTCCGGCTGTCGAGCGAAAGGGGCGCCGGCACCACGGCGGAGATCCTCCTGCCCGTCGCGGACGCCGCGCGGCACGCCCCTGCGCCGGCGCGCGCGCCGGACCGCGGCGCCGCGCCGGCGGGGGACCGGCGGCGGCTGCGCATCCTCGTCGTCGACGACGACGCGCTGGTGCTGATGGGAACGGCGACCATGCTCGAGGATCTCGGCCACGACGTGATCGAGGCGGGCTCGGGCGCCGAGGCGCTCGGGCGCCTCGAGGACGCCACCGCGATCGACCTCGTCCTCACCGACCAGGCGATGCCCGGCATGACCGGCCTCCAGCTCGCCGAGGCGATCCGCGCGCGCCGCCCTCGCCTGCCGATCGTGCTCGCGAGCGGCTATTCCGAGCTTCCACAGGACACGAGCGGCCTCGTCGACGCGCGGCTCTCCAAGCCCTTCGGGACCGACGAGCTGGACGCGACGCTGGCGCGCGTCGTGCGGGCCTCGGGCGCGCCCTCGGGCACCGTCGTGCCGCTGCACGGGTCGTGACGGGCGCGCCACACCCGCCCGCTTCGCGAAAACGCGGTTAACCCATCCTCAACCCGATCGCGCGACTCTGCCCCATGCCGACGACACGGCGCGTCGGCCCAAGTGGAGTGAGAAGCCGTGCGCATGCGCCGCCGCCCCCGCAAGTTCGTCCGGATGCGCTGGATCTGCGCGACCGTCGCCCCCTGGGCGCTCGGCGCGGGCATGCTCGTCTCCTTCACCGCCACCGCGGGCGTGAACATCGAGACCGGGCGCTCCATCGAGACCCCCTCCCCCGCCGCGCGCCTCACCGCCGAGGGCCTGCTCATCGCGCCCGTGGCGCCCGATCTCGCCGGGCGCCTCGCGCTGTCGCTCGAATCGAGCGCGGCGCGCTTCGCCCTCCCCCTGTCCGAGGCCGCGCCGGCGGGCGCCGCCCCGCGCCTCGGCGCGAAGGCGCCGGCGCCGGACCCCGCCCCCGACACCGCCCCCGCCCGCGTCAACCGCGCGGCCAAGGCCGATCCCGCGGGCGACGTGCGCCCCTCGCTCAGCCGCCTCGGCGGCGATCTCGCCGCGCCGGCGCTCTCGCTCGTCTCCGTCGATCCGGCGCGCCTGCCGGCCGAGCGGCTCGCCCACGGCGAGGCGATGCCGGTCCTCGTCACCACCGCCGGCGTGTTCGAGCGCCGGGAGGAGACCCGCACCGAGATCGCGACCGCCGCCCTCTCGCCTGTCGCGTCCGAGCAGGGCTCCACCGGCCGCGGCCTCGCCCGCGGCCTCGCCGACGCCCGCGAGGGCGCGACGCCCGGCGTCGCGCGCGCCGCGACCTTCGCCTCGACCACGCCGACCGCCCGTACCTGGGCGCCGGTCTCCGTCGCGGCCGCTCCCGTGTCGCTGCCGGCCGCGATCATGGCCGGCGCGCCGCGCTTCCTCGACCTCGTCGATCCCGCCCATCTCGCGCGCGAGCGCCGCTGCCTCGAGCAGGCGGTCTATTTCGAGGCGCGCTCGGAGCCCGAGCAGGGGCAGGCCGCCGTCGCGCAGGTGGTGCTGAACCGGGTGAAGTCGGACCTCTACCCGGACACGATCTGCGGCGTGGTGTTCCAGAACAGCCACCGCCACCTCGCCTGCCAGTTCACCTTCACCTGCGAGGGCAAGTCGCTGCGGGTCACCGAGCCGGCGGCCTGGGAGCGGGCGAAGCGGATCGCGGCGGCGGTGCTGGAGGGCGAGACCTACCTCTTCGCGGTCGGCAACGCCACGCACTACCACGCCGACTACGTCCGCCCGCGCTGGGCGAGCCGCCTGCGCCACGCCGACACGATCGGCCGCCACATCTTCTACCAGCTGCGCCCCGGCCAGCGCTGACCGCCGCCGCCACCCTCGTCCACAGGGAAGAGAGCCGCCGAGGGACCCGACGGCCGGGTTTCGCCGTTGCCTGAGCGGGGCCGAAAGAGCGGAGGTGCGGATGAGATCCTGGGGCGACGTCAACAAGACCTTGAACGAGCGCGTGCGCGCGGGCGAGATCGCCTCGTTCCGCACCAACGGGGCCGAGGCGGCGCGGACCGGATCACTCGAGATCCGCATCGCCCCGGGCGACGGGATCGATCCCGAGGAGGCGCGGCGCACCGTGCTGCGCGAGCTCGCTCGCCTCGGCATCGTCGCCGAGGTCGTGGTCACGGACGGGGCGGACGGCTCCACCGTCTAGAGCCGCGCGATGCGACGATGCGCGAGACCTCACGCGTGCTGAATGTGCGCGCGAGACCGAAACAGCCCCTTGTCGCGGCGCCCCTCGCAAGGCTAGGGTTCGGTCGTCCGAAGCAGGAGGGCCGGCCGTGGGCGAGATCGCGGTCTTCAGCGGAAGCGCGCATCGCAGGCTCGCGCGCGCGATTTGCGACGCGCTGCGCGTGCCGCTTCTTCCCTCGGAGCTGCGTCGCTTCGCCAACGACTGCCTCGAGGTGCAGCTGCAGGCGAACTGCCGCGAGCGGGACGTGTTCCTCATCCAGCCGCTCTGCCCGCCGGTGCAGGAGAACCTGCTCGAGCTGCTCCTGATGCTCGACGCCGCGCGCGGCGCGTCGGCGGCGCGGCGCACCGTCGTCATCCCGCATTATTCCTACGCGCGCTCGGACAAGAAGGACGCGCCGCGCATCTCGCTGGGCGGGCGCCTCGTCGCGGACCTGCTCGCCACCGCCGGGGCGAGCCGCGTGCTGACGATGACGCTGCATTCGCCGCAGGTGCACGGCTTCTTCAGCGTCCCGGTCGACCATCTCCACGCCCTCCACGAGCTCGGCGAGCATTTCAAGCGCGGGGACCTGTCGCGCACCGTGGTCGTCTCGCCCGACCTCGGCAACGCCAAGGAGGCGGCGGCGCTCGCGAAGGTGCTCGGGACGAGCTTCGCCGTCGCGGCGAAGAAGCGAATCAGCGACACGGACGTTCGGGTCAGCGCCGTCGTCGGCGACGTGCAGGATCGCGACGTCATCATCCTCGACGACGAGATCGCCAAGGGCTCGACCATGGTGGAGGTGGTCGGCCACCTGCGGCAGCAGAACGTGCGCAGCGTACGCCTGGCCTGCACGCACGGCGTCTTCGCTCCGGGCGCGGTCCACCGCCTGGCCGCCATCGAGGGCGTGGTGGAGATCGTCTGCACGGACACCGTTCCCATTCGCGACGAGGACCGGATCGAGAAGCTCACCGTGATCTCGGTGGCGCCGGCGCTGGCCGAGGCGATCCGGCGCATCCACAACGGCGATTCGGTCAGCGAGCTGTTCCGGGTGGAGTAAGGGCGCGAGGGCGCGCCAACCCGTCTCGGCGGCGCTCACGCGGGCGCCGGCGCGAGCCGGCCGACGGCCTGCGACACCCGGACGAGCTGAGGCGCGATGGGGCTCGACTTGCGCCAGATCATGCCGATGGTGCGCGAAGGCTGAGGCTCCTCGAAGCGCACGACGCTGACGGGCGCGGACCGGGTCTCCACCGAAACGGCCATCTCCGGGATGAGCGTCACGCCGATCCCCGCGCCGACGAGCTGCACGAGCGTCGAGAGCGAGCTGGCGTCCATCAGCTCGCGCGGGCGCACGGAGCTGAGGGCGCAGAAGGACAAGGCCTGCTGGCGGAAGCAATGCCCCTCCTCGAGGAGGAGGAGCTTCATGCTCGCGAGCGTCTCCGGCGCGGGCGCGGGCTTGCCGGCATCGGCGAGGGGGCGGACGAGCACGAAGGCCTCGGTGAACAGCGCCACCTCCTCGAAGCTCGGCTCCGAGACCGGAAGCGCGACCAGGGCGGCGTCGAGACGCCCCTCCCCCAGCTCGCGTATCAGCGTCGGGGTGATCGATTCGCGCAGGCGGATGTCGAGATCCGGATGGAGCTGCGTGAGGTTCCCGACGATGCGGGGCAGCAGGTAGGGCGCGACGGTGGGGATGACGCCGATCCGCAGCGGCCCCGCGAGCTCGTCCCGCGACGTCCGCGCCAGCGCGCCGAGCTCGTCGACCGAGCGCAGGATCTCCCGCACGCGCTCGGCGAAGACCTCCCCGAAGGCGGTGAGACCGACCGCGCGGCCGCTGCGTTCGAACAGGGCCGCGCCGAGCGTCTGCTCCAGCTCCTTGATCTGCATGGAGAGCGCCGGCTGCGAGACGGCGCAGGCCTCCGCGGCGCGTCCGAAATGACCGTGCCTGGCCAGCGCGTCGAAATAGGCGAGCTGGCGCAGCGTGACGTTCGGCATCATCTCTGCTTATCGCTCCGATCAGAAAAATCGAATTTACCTGATGATAGAATTGGTCCAAAGTCAACCTGTAGGGACTAGCGCGTTCGCCCTGGGGCATGTTACGATCCTGGGTAGAATTCACGCATCGGCGGAACCCGAGCGACAAGGCACGGCGCCGCTTCGAGCAGACACGACCGGAGGAAGGCATGGACGAGATCAGCGCTCTCACCACGGGGGGCTGCCCCGTGGCGCACGGGCCGCGGCGGGTGACGAACCGCGACTGGTGGCCCAACCAGCTGAACCTGAAGATGCTCCACCAGAACCCGCCGGCGGGCGGCCCGATGGGTGGCGCCTTCGACTACGCGGCGGAATTCGCGAAGCTCGACCTCAAGGCGGTCAAGAACGACATCTACGCCCTGATGAAGACCTCGCAAAACTGGTGGCCGGCGGATTACGGCCATTACGGCCCGCTGTTCATCCGCATGGCCTGGCACTCGGCCGGCACCTACCGCACCGCCGACGGCCGCGGCGGCGCCGGCTCGGGCACGCAGCGCTTCGCGCCGCTCAATTCCTGGCCGGACAACACCAATCTCGACAAGGCCCGCATGCTGCTGTGGCCGATCAAGCAGAAGTACGGCCGCCGGCTCTCCTGGGCCGACCTGATGATCCTCGCCGGCAATTGCGCGCTGGAGGACATGGGGCTGAAGACCTTCGGCTTCGGCGGCGGGCGCGCCGACATCTGGGAGCCCGAGGAGGACATCTACTGGGGCTCCGAGGCCGAGTGGCTCGGCGACAAGCGCTATGCCGGCGACCGTGAGCTCGAGCGGCCGCTCGCCGCCGTGCAGATGGGCCTCATCTACGTCAACCCGGAGGGCCCGAACGGCAATCCGGACCCGGTCGCGTCCGGCCGCGACATCCGCGAGACCTTCGCGCGCATGGCGATGAACGACGAGGAGACCGTCGCCCTCGTCGCCGGCGGCCACACCTTCGGCAAGTCCCACGGCGCCGGCCCGGCGGCGCATCTCGCCCGCGAGCCGGAGGCCGCCGACATCGAGCTGATGGGGCTCGGCTGGAAGAGCTCCTACGAGAGCGGCCACGGCGTCCATACGATCACCAGCGGCATCGAGGGTCCCTGGACCCCGAACCCGGTGAAGTGGGACATGGGGTATTTCGACGTCCTGTTCGGCTACGAGTGGGAGCTCGTGAAGAGCCCCGCCGGCGCCTGGCAGTGGGCGGCGAAGGGCCTCGCCGAGAAGGACCACGCGCCGGAGGTCGACGGCTCGGGCAAGACCGTCCCGCTGATGATGACCACGGCCGACATGGCCATGCGCATGGACCCGATCTACGAGAAGATCTCCCGGCGCTTCCACCAGAACCCGGACGAGTTCGCCGACGCCTTCGCCCGCGCCTGGTTCAAGCTGACCCACCGCGACATGGGCCCGCGCGCCCTCTATGTCGGCCCGGAAGTTCCGGAGGAGGTGCTCGTCTGGCAGGACCCGGTGCCGGCCGTCGACCACGCCCTCGTCGACGCCGACGACGTGGCGGCCCTCAAGGCGCAGATCCTCGCCTCCGGCGTGCCGGCGCGCGATCTCGTGCTCGCCGCCTGGGCCTCGGCCTCGAGCTTCCGCGGCTCGGACAAGCGCGGCGGCGCCAACGGCGCGCGCATCCGCCTCGCGCCGCAGAAGGACTGGGAGGTCAACCGGCCCGACGCGCTCGCCGGCGTGCTCGCGGCGCTCGAGGGGATCAAGGCGTCCTTCGAGGCCGGCCGCACCGACGGCAAGAAGGTCTCGCTCGCCGACCTGATCGTCCTCGCCGGCTCGGCCGCCGTCGAGGAGGCCGCCCGCGCGGCCGGTCACACGGTCGAGGTGCCCTTCGCGCCGGGCCGCACCGACGCGTCGCAGGAGCAGACGGACGTCGAGTCCTTCGCGGTGATGGAGCCCGAGGCCGACGGCTTCCGCAACTACCTGAAGGCGACCTACACGGCCTCCCCGGAGGAGCTCCTCGTCGACAAGGCGCAGCTCCTCACCCTCACCGCTCCCGAGATGACCGTCCTCGTCGGCGGCCTGCGGGCGCTCGGGGCCAACTGGGACGGCTCGCGGCACGGCGTCCTCACGGACCGCCCGGGAGCGCTGACGAACGACTTCTTCGTCAACCTCCTCGACTTCGGCACGCTGTGGATGCCCGTCGCCGGCGAGGCGAACGCCTTCGAGGGCCGTGATCGCGCCACCGGCGCGGTGAAGTGGACCGGCACGCGCGTGGACCTCGTCTTCGGCTCGAACTCGCAGCTGCGGGCGCTGTCCGAGGTCTACGCCTGCGACGACGCCCGGTCGAAGTTCGTGCACGACTTCGTCGCGGCCTGGACCAAGGTGATGAACCTCGACCGCTTCGACCTCGCCTGAGCGCGTACGGATCGGGACGACGACAGGGGGCGCGGCCGGGAACGGCCGCGCCCCTCGCCGTTTCTGTGCGGGACGATGGAACGGGCGGCGCGCCGACGGATCGGCGGGGCGTCTCACCCCGCCAGCAGCTTCAGCGTTTCCTCGTGCACGCGCCGGTCTCCGGCGGCGACGATGGCGCCGCCCTGGGCCGGATCGCCGCCGTCCCAGCTCGTGACGACGCCGCCTGCGCCCTCGATGATCGGGACGAGCGCCACGATGTCGTAGGGCTGCAGCCCGGCTTCGACGACGACGTCGATGTGGCCGGCGGCGACCATGCAATAGGCGTAGCAGTCGAACCCGAATCGCACGTTGCGCGCCGCGCCCTCGACCCGCTCGAAAGCGGCGCGCTCGGCGCCCTGGGCGAAGAGCCGCGGGCTCGTGGAGGACAGGGTGGCCTCGGCGAGGCTCGCGCAGCGGCGCGTGCGCAGGCGCCGCTCGCCGCCGGGCCCCTTGTAGGAGGCCTTGCCGCAATCGCCGAAGAAGCGCTCGCCCGTGAAGGGCTGGTGCATCAGCCCGTAGCAGGGTCTGCCGTTGCGGGTGAGCCCGATGAGCGTACCCCAGGTGGGCAGGCCGGAGATGAAGGCGCGGGTGCCGTCGATCGGATCGAGCACCCAGACGTACTCGGCGTCCGCCTTCTCGGCCCCGAATTCCTCGCCGACGATGCCGTGGCCGGGGAAGGCGCGCTTGATCAGGTGGCGCATGGCCGACTCGCCCGCCTTGTCGGCTTCGGTGACCGGGTCGAAGCGGCCGTCGCGGCCGCCCTTGTCGCTGGCCGAGAGGCTGGTGCGGAAGAAGGGCAGGATGGCCTTCCCCGAGGCGGTGGCCAGGTCGTCCACGAAGCCAGCGAAATCGATCAGAGCCATGCCGCCGTCATCTCCCGAGCGCACGCGAAGCTTCGTTCTAGCAAGCGCAGCGCGGACGGCAAGCCCGGTCGCGCGGGCCATGGCGGATCGACTTGCCGTTCCCGATCGCGACGCCCGGCTGCGCGACGCCGCGACGCATGCGCCGTGCGCATGGCGTCCTGCGTTGACCGCGGGAGGGCCGGCGCTTCGCGCTCTTGCCTTTTGTGCGGCGCAATGTATATTGTGCAGTGCGGTAGGGCATTGGCGTTGTCCTCCCGCATGCCCTCCTTGGGCGTTTCCTCCCTAGACTTGGGCCGCTCCTCGGAGCGGCCCTTTTTTTCGGTCGGTCTTCCGAGGGCGTTCGTTGTCGCCTCCGGCGCGGCGTGCGAAAAGACCGTCTTTGGTCGAATTCGGCGGCGCGCACACCCGCTCACACCGTCTCGGCGCTCCAAGTCTAACATTTGTAAGTGACTGCGACGCAGCGACGCGGATCTATCGCGTCCGGAAGAGGCTTACCAAAAGTAAAAAAAAAGCACATCTCGAAGATGTGCAAACGAAAGCGCGGGAATGGACGAGCCGGCGAACGGGGATGCACATCGCCCGCCGGGGCGCGTGCGATCGCAGGCGGGCCGTCTGGCCCGCCGGGCGGAGAGCCTGCGCGAGCAAGCGCACGCCTTCGCCGCGAGCGCGGCGAGCGACGAGGCGCTCCATCCCGCGCGCGCCCGGGCGCTGCGCGCCCTCGCCGAGGAGCTGCACGCAACGGCCGACGAGGTCGCCCGCCTCGCGCGCGACCTCGAGGAGCACTGAGCGCGACGCGGGCGACCGCGCCGTCAGGCGACCTTGCTCTGGGGCGTCCTCTCGCCGAAGCCGGCGGGAATCTCCGGCAGCTCGATGTCGACCTCGAGCAGCGACACGGACTCGCCCCGATCCATCTTCACCCGCACCTTGTCGCGCTCGACCGGCACGTGCTTGGCGATGACGGACAGGATCTCCTCGCGCAGGACCGCGACGAGATCGGAATTGCCGATCACGGCGCGCTCGTGAGCGAGCAGGACCTGGAGCCGCTCGCGCGCGACGGGCGCGGACGACCGCCGGGAGAACAGGCTGAAGAGACTCATGCGGCCCTCCTTCCGAAGAGCTTGCCCAGGAAGCTCTTCTTCTCGCTGGGTACCACCACCGGCAGCTGCGCCCCCTCCAATCGGCGGGCCGCGTCGAAATAGGCGCGCGCAGGCGCCGAATGCGGCTCGCAGAGGGTGACGGGGCTGCCGAGGTTCGAGGCGCGGAGCACGTCCTGGCTCTCGGGGATGATGCCGAGGAGCGGGATCGAGAGGATCTCGAGGACGTCGTCCACCTTCAGCATGTCGCCGCGCTCCGCGCGCAGCGGGTCGTAGCGGGTGAGCAGCAGGTGCTTCGACACCCGCTCGCCGGCCTCCGCCTTGATCGTCTTCGAATCGAGGAGGCCGATGATGCGGTCCGAATCGCGCACCGAGGACACCTCGGGATTGGTCACCACGATCGCCTCGTCGGCGTGGCGCATGGCCAGCGTCGCGCCGCGCTCGATGCCGGCGGGGCTGTCGCAGATCACCCAGTCGAACTTCTCGCGCAAGTCGTCCATGACCTTGGAGACGCCCTCGGCGGTGAGGTTGTCCTTGTCGCGGGTCTGCGACGCCGGCAGCAGATGCAGCGTCTCGCAGCGCTTGTCGCGGATCAGCGCCTGGGCGAGCTTCGCGTCGCCCTGCACGACGTTGATCAGGTCGTAGACCACGCGCCGCTCGGCGCCCATCACCAGATCGAGATTGCGCAGGCCGACGTCGAAGTCGACCACCACCACGTTCTTCCCCGTCGAGGCGAGAGCCGCCCCGAGCGCTGCGGTCGAGGTCGTCTTGCCGACGCCTCCCTTACCCGATGTCACGACCAGAACCTTGGCCATCGCCGTCACCTCCGTCCATTGCCCCCGCGCCGTCGGCCGTGCGTCAGCCGATCGTCGCAATCTTCATGGCGTCGCCCTCGAGCCAGACCTGAGCCGGCTGGCCGCGCAGCTGCGCCTGCATGTCCTCGGCCGTCTTGTAGAGGCCGTCGATCGCCACGAGCTCGGCCTCGAGCTTGCGGCAGAAGATCCGCGCGTCGGGATTGCCCGTCGCGCCCGCCAGCGCCCGGCCGCGCAAGGCGCCGTAGACGTGGATCGAGCCGCCGGCGACGATCTCGGAGCCCGAGGCCACCGAGCCGAGCACGGTCACGTCGCCTTCCGTGAAGACGATGGACTGGCCAGAGCGCACCGGCTGGTCGATGATCAGCGAGGGCAGGCCGTGCGCTGCCTGGCCGGGCGCGGCCTCGGCCGCGGCGGCGGCGCTCGCGGCGGTGACGGCCGCCTCGGCCGCCTCCTTGGCGGCGGCTTCGCTCGCCGCGTCGCGCTCGGCGCCGCGCTCGGCCGCCTCGGCCGCGGCCTTCTCGGCGGCCTCCCTGGCGGCGGCGGCCGCGGCGGCGGCGCGCTCGGCCTCCGCCACCGGATCGATGTCGTTCGCCGGACGCCCGCCGCGCATCTCCGGCGGCAGGCCGGGGCCGAGCTGCGAGGGCTTGGCGTTCTCCACGCCCATGATGCTCACGCCGCGCTCGGCGAGCTTCTCGACGAGCTCGCCCAGCCCGTCGCGGTTCACCGAGAGCCCCTTCAGGTCGAGCACGATGGGGCGCCCGAGAAAGAAGCCGGCGGACTTCTCGGCCAGCGCGTCGAGCCGGGAGAGCCAATCGTCGAAGGGCAGCTCCGGCGCGAGCACGAGCGCGACGAAGGAGCGGCCGCGGAAGCGGATCGCGTTCTGGGCGGTCATGGGTGCGTGTGCGTTCATGGCTCGAGGCGTTTGGGCGCGGGGCCGGTGGAGAGATTCCCTGTCGCCTCGATTTGGGAGCCTTAGGGTTAACGGTGGGTTAACCGCGGCTTTGGGGACGGCAAGTTTTGCCGGCCGTGCAGCGCCGCCCGTCGGCGCGCGACCATGCACGCGCGCCGAAATCGGCGGCGTCGAGAAGGCGCAAGCGCAGATGGGCTTCTCAGAGCATGGAGGCGAGCGCGTCCGGCGCGGCCAGGATCGCCCGGGCGGCCTCGCTGTCGCGGTCCATCTGCGCGATCAGCGCCTCGGCGCTGTCGAATCGCGCCTCGCCGCGGATGAAGCCGGCGAGCTCGACCCCGACCGTCCTGCCGTAGAGGTCGCCGGAGAAATCGAACACGAAGGTCTCGAGCAGGGGCGCGCCGTTGTCGAAGGTCGGCCGGCGCCCGAAGCTCGCGACTCCGTCGCGCACGATGCCGTCGACCGCCAGTCGCACGGCGTAGATTCCGTGGGCGAGGCCGCAGCCCTCGGGCAGGCGCATGTTCGCCGTCGGGTAGCCCAGGGTGCGCCCGCGCTTGTCGCCGTGACGCACCTCGCCGAGAACGAACCAGCGGTAGCCGAGAAGCGCGTTGGCGCGGGCGATGTCGCCGTCGCTCAACGCCGTGCGGATGGCCGAGGAGGAAACCGGCGCGCCCGCCTCCTCGACGACCGGCACCACGTCGCACCTGATGCCGCGCGCGGCGCACAGCTCGGTCAGCACGGCGGGCGTGCCGGCGCGCTTCGCGCCGAAGTGGAAATCGTAGCCGACGACGACGCCCGACGCGTCGAGGGCGCCGACGAGAAGCTCGTCGACGAAGGCGTCGGGGCTCATGCCGGCGAGCGCGGCGTCGAAGGCGCGCACGTGCACGGCCTCGACGCCGACCCGCTCGAGCACGCGGGTCTTCTCGGCCTGCGGCGTGATGCGGAAGAAGGGCCTGTCCGGCTGGAAGAACGCGCGCGGGTGCGGCTCGAAGGTGAGCACGGCGCTGGCGACGCCACGGGCGGTCGCGCGCTCGCGGGCGTTGGCCAGCAGCGTCTGGTGGCCGCGATGGACGCCGTCGAAATTGCCGATGGCGACGACGGGGCCACGCCGGTCGGGCGCGGGCGCGACGTGCGTGGCGGAGGCCGAGACGGCGGAGGGCTGCGAGGACGGGGCGGTCATGGTCACGGAAGTGCGTCAGCCGCGCGGCCGCGTCAAGCGCCGGGCGGACGAAGGCGTCTCGCGCTCCGTGCCGTCCCCGGCCGGAGCCGGCGACGCCGGCGCAGGGGATGACAGGTGGAGCCTCCCCCCGGTCAGGCGCGGTTGCGCGAGGGCACCGCGACCCAGGCCTCGCCCTCGAGCACGGGGCGGCTGTCGACGCTCGCCTCGCAGAAAAGGCGGGCGCGCCGGCGCTCGGGCACGAGCTCGACGATCTCCACCACGGCGGAGACGACGTCGCCGATGCGCACGGGCCCGAGGAATTGCAGCGATTGCGACAGGTAGACGGCGCCCGGCCCCGGCAGGCGCGTGCCGAGGATCGCCGAGATCAGGCTCGCCGTGAACATGCCGTGGGCGATGCGCTGGCCGAAGCGCGTCGCCTGGGCGTAGCGCTCGGACAGGTGCAGCGGGTTGGTGTCTCCCGAGATCTCGGCGAAGCGCTCGAGATCGGCCTCCATGACCGTGCGCATCAGGCTGGCCTGCTGGCCGAGCGCCAGGTCCTCGAAATAAAGAACGGGAAACGTCCGTTCGCGCTGCGCGAGAGCGTTCGCGGCCATGACGGGGGTTCCTTCTCCATGGACCACAACAATAAAGCGCTCGGGCAACGATCTTCCATGAGACTTTGGTTCCGCAAAACTTAAGTCGTACGCGGCTCCACGAGGCCGCGCGCGGTTAACCGCTTTTCAAGACCGGCCGCGGTAGAAGGCGAGCATCGGCGTCCCTCCGCGGAGGCCGCCTCGATCACCGTTTCAGCGCCGCCCGCGAGAGGCGGCGGGTCGCGTAACTCGGAGCTTGGGACATGGCCCTCGACCTTAAGATGCCGATTCTCGTCGTCGACGATTATCAGACGATGGTCCGCATCATCCGCAACCTCCTCAAGCAGCTGGGCTTCGAGGACGTCGACGATGCGAGCGACGGAACCGCGGCGCTCGCCAAGCTCAAGCAGAAGAAATACGGCCTCGTGATCTCCGACTGGAACATGGAGCCGATGACGGGCTACGAGCTGCTGCGCCACGTGCGCTCGGACGAGACGCTGCGCGTGACGCCCTTCATCATGGTGACCGCCGAATCGAAGACGGAAAACGTCATCGCGGCGAAGAAGGCCGGCGTGAACAATTACATCGTCAAGCCCTTCAACGCGCAGACCCTCAAGTCCAAGATCGAGGCCGTCTGCGGCTCCTGACGCCGCCGATCCACGAGGAGCGCCCGGCGCGCGAACGACAGGCGCGCGCGGGGCGCCCCGGCCACGCGAGAACGGCAGAATAGGTGGCGAGCATGGCGGCGACGGCGGCACGGCAGACCCGCGCTCAGGCGCGGGGGCACAACATCGATCCCGAAGGCATCGATCTCGGCCTCATCGTTCGGGAGCTTCAGGCGGTGGCGGACTACGTCACCAACATCAAGCGCGAGATCGGCGCGCTGCGCGCCAACGAGATCTACCGCGCCCGCCTGCCGGTGGCGCACGACGAGCTCGGCAACGTGGTCAACGCCACGCAATCGGCGACGAACACGATCATGGCGGCCGCCGAGGAGATCCTCGGCGCGACCCACGACGATTTCGAGACCTACCGCGATTTCGTGCAGGAGAAGGTGCTGGCGATCTTCGAGGCCTGCTCCTTCCAGGACATCACCGGCCAGCGCATCACCAAGGTGGTGGACGAGCTCAGCCAGGTGGAGAAGCGCCTCTCGCGCTTCGCCGAGGCGGTGAACGCCCGCGACCAGTCCGGCCAGGTCGACCCCGAGGACGCGGCCAAGCAGGCCCGCAAGGAAGCCCTCCTCCTCAACGGCCCCCAGACCGCCGACGTCGCGGTGAGCCAGGACGACATCGACGCGCTGTTCGGGTGAGGGTGAGGGTGAGGGGCGAGAGCCTCGGCCACGTTGACCGCCCTCGCTCCGACGTTGGAAATACGCACTCGCGGATGTCATCCCGGATTGCGAAGCAAGTCCGGGACCCAGATCCACAGACGGGTCCTCGAGCGCGCATCGCGCGCTCTTCGCTCCACCGCCAAGCGCATTCCCGCCTCCCAGTGCAGCCCAAGGGCTGCAAGACGACCGGCTGTGGTTCTGGGTTCCGGGCCCGCTTCGCGTCCCGGAAAGACAGGGTGGTATCGCGCACCCACTTTCCGGTCTCTTCGCCCCTCCAGCCCCGCGCAAGCCTCCCCCGCCATCGTCGCCTTCGAGACCCCGCACCCGGCGAGGAGGCGTGCATGCTGGCGACGGCTCTGTCCTACAAGCTCGTGGCGAGCGACATGACGCGCACGCTCGCGCGCACGGCGCAGACGCCGCAGGCGGCGCGCGAGATCGCGTATTACCGGGAGAACATCGAGACGGTGACGTCGATCGAGGATCTGCTGGGCGACGACCGCCTGTTCGCCTTCGCCATGAAGGCGCACGGCCTCTCCGACATGACCTACGCCAAGGGCTTCATGAGGAAGGCGCTGGAGGAGGGGATCGATTCCCGCGACGCCTTCGCCGTGAAGCTCGTCGACAAGCGCTACCGCGACTTCGTCGAGACCTTCAACTTCAAGCGCTACGGCGAGACCGCGACCGTGTTCTCGCGCGTGAAGGAAGGCACGATCGACAAGTACGTGCGCATGACGCTGGAGGAGACCGAGGGCGCCAAGAACGAGGGCGTTCGCCTGGCGCTCTATTTCGAGCGCAAGGCGCCGAACCTGAAGAACGTCTACGAGATCCTGGCCGAGCCCGCCCTCGCCCAGGTGGTGCGCACGGCGTTGGGCCTCCCCGACGCGATCCAGGGCGCCGACGTCGACAAGCAGGCGCGGATGATCGAGGACCGGCTGAAGCTCGCGGACTTCGAGGATCCGGCGAAGCTGGCCAAGTTCCTCGAGCGCTTCGCGAGCCTGTGGGACGTCGCGAACCCGCCGGCGCCCGCCGCCGCGCCCACGATCCTCATCGGCCAGCCGGTCACCGCCCAGATCGGCTCGGACCTCTTGATGAGCCTGCAATCCATCCGAATCGGACGCTGAGGGGAGCCCGATGCAGCCGTCCATCTACGTCGCCCTGTCCGGCCAGGTGGCGCTCGAGCGCCGCATGGAGACGATCGCCCGCAACGTCGCCAACATGAACACGGTCGGCTACCGCGCCGACGAGGTGACCTTCGAGCAGCTCCTGTCGAGCGCCGGCAAGGACCCGGTCTCCTTCGCCTCGGCCGGCGAGACCTTCGTCTCGCGCCAGGCGGGGGGCCTGCAGCAGACCGGCAACCTCCTCGACTTCGCCGTCGACGGGAACGCGTACTTCGCCTTCGAGGGGCCGAACGGGCCGGTCTATACCCGCGACGGGCGCTTCTCGATGAACGAGAACGGCGAGCTCGTGACGGTCGCCGGCTACCGCGTGCTCGATGCCGGCCTCGCGCCGATCCAGCTCGACCCCGACGGCGGCCCGCCGGTCGCGGCGCGCGACGGCATGCTGGAGCAGAACGGCGTGCAGGTCGGGGCGCTGGGGCTGTTCGCGATCCCGGAGGCCGCGCGCCTCGCCCGCTTCGAGAATGCCGGCCTCGTGCCCGACATTCCGGCCGAGCCCGTGCTCGACTTCACCGGCAACGGCGTGGCGCAGGGCTACACGGAGGGCGCCAACGTCAATCCGGTGCTGGAGATGACGCGGCTGATCATGGTCTCGCGCGCCTTCGAGGGCGTCGCCTCCACCATCGAGGAAGCCGAGCGGGCGCAGTCGAGCGCGATCCGCACGCTGGGCGGGTCGTCCTGATGACCTCGCCGTTGCCGCCGCTCGCCATGGCGCCGGACGCCCAGGCGCGGATCGACCGGCTGGAGGCGGTGCGCGACGCGCTGCGCATCGCCCGCACGCCGCCCTCCCCGCCCCGCCTCGCGAACGCGCCGCTGCCGCCGCCCTTCGAGGACGCATTGATCGCGCGGGCCGCCTACGCCGCGGCGCACGCGCCGCCCCCGCCGATGCCGGTCGCGCCGCCGACGACGCCGGCGGACGCCTCCGTGCGCCTGTGGGCGGACGAGCGCGAGCCGGCGGTCCTCGCCCCGCGCATGGATGCGGCCGCCACGCCGCCGGCGGCGATCGATCCCCGCGAGGAATGGCGTCCCGCCGCGGACGAGCCCGCGGCCGAGCCGGTCGTCGTCGATCCCGAGCGGCTCGCCGCCGATCCGCGCAGCCTGTTCTCGGCCGATACGATCGAAGCCCTGCGCGCGCGCCATCTCGGCGACGTGCCGATCCGGGCCGAGGCGCCCGCGGCGGGTGACGGCCCGTGAGTCCCGCCGGCGCCCTCGACCGCCTCGCCGACGCCGTGACCCGCGCCGCGCGGGAGACGCCGCTCGTCGCCGAGGGCGGGGTCGTCTCCGCCGTCGCGCCGGGGCACTACCGGGTCGGCGGCCTCTCGCCCTTCCTGAAGCTCGGCGAGCGGGTGCTGATCCCCGGCCGGGCCGAGCCGCAGATCGGCGAGGTGGTGCGCATCGACGCGCAGGGCGCGACCGTGAAACCCTTCGAGGGCGCCATCGACGCGCGTCTCGGCGACCGGGCCTGGCGGCTGGAGCCGGTCTCGCTGCAGCCGGACCCGTCCTGGAGGGGCCGCGTCGTCGACGCGCTGGCGCGTCCGATCGACGGGCGCGGCGCGCTCCGGCTCGGCGCGGACGTCGTCCATCCGTTCCGCGAGCCGCCCCCGGCCATGCGCCGGGCGCGCGTGGGCCGGCATTTCCGCACGGGAGTACGGGCGATCGACCTGTTCACGCCGCTCTGCGCCGGCCAGCGCATCGGCGTCTTCGCCGGCTCGGGGGTGGGCAAGTCGACGCTGATCTCCATGCTCGCCGCCGCGCAGTCGGTCGACACGGTGGTGATCGCGCTCGTCGGCGAGCGCGGGCGCGAGGTGCGCGAGTTCCTGGAGGAGACGCTGGGGGCCAACCGCGACAAGGCGGTGATGGTGGTCTCCACCGGCGACGAGAGCCCGATGATGCGTCGCCTCGCGCCCAACACCGCCATGGCGATCGCGGAATATTTCCGGGACCGCGGCGAGCACGTGCTCCTGATCTGCGATTCCGTCACGCGCTACGCCCACGCCGCCCGCGACGTGGCGCTGGCCGCCGGCGAGCCCGCGGTCTCGCGCGGCTATCCGCCGAGCGTGTTCTCCGACCTGCCGCGCCTGCTCGAGCGCGCCGGGCCGGGCGTCGAGGGCTCGGGGCTGATCACGGGGGTGTTCTCCGTCCTCGTCGACGGCGACGACCACAACGACCCGGTGGCCGACAACATCCGCGGCACGCTCGACGGCCACATCGTGCTCGAGCGCTGGATCGCGGACCGCGGCCGCTACCCGGCGATGAACCCGCTCTCCTCGATCTCCCGCCTCGCCCGGCAGGTCTGGCGGGCCGACGAGCAGACGCTGGTGCGCAAGTTCTGCGCCCTGATCGCCCGCTTCGAGGAGACCCGCGACCTGCGCCTGATGGGCGGCTACCAGGCCGGCGCCGACCCGGACCTCGACCAGGCGGTGGCGCTCGTGCCCAAGCTCTACGACGCGCTGCGGCAGGACCCGAATTCGCCCAAGAGCGAGGACCCGTTCCGGGAGCTGGCGGCGCTCTTGAAGGGGTGAAAGAGGCGCAGGCGCTCTCCCCTCGCCCCTGTCATCCAGCCGTCGCACGCTCCTCCTACCCATGGCGCAGCTTGCCCCAGGGACAGGGAGGGACCACCACGATGACACCTCGCACGCTCACCGGCGCGCTCGTCGCGGCTTTGCTCGCCTCGACGGCGATGCCCGCCGCCGCGCAGACCTTCGACCGCATCGCGTCCTTCCCGGTGCCGGGGAACCTGCCGGCGGACGCCGATCCGCTGACCGAGACATCGGCCGAGATCATCACGGCGACCGGCGACGGCATGACGCTCGTCTATTCGGACAGCCCGCTCGAGGCCGTGGGCCTGATCGACATCACCGATCCCGCGAGCCCGAAGCCGCTCGGCTCGATCCCGACCGAGGGCGAGCCGACCTCGGTGGCGGCGCTCGGCCAGACGGCGTTCGTCGCGGTGAACACGTCGGAGAGCTACGTCGAGCCCTCGGGCCATCTCGCGGTCCTCGACGTCGCCACGCAGGAGCTGACCCGCTCGTGCGATCTCGGCGGCCAGCCCGACGCGACCGCGGTCGCGCCCGACGGCTCCTTCCTCGCGATCGCCATCGAGAACGAGCGCGACGAGGACCTGAACGACGGTGAGATTCCGCAGCTCCCCGCCGGGTACGTCGCGATCGTCCCCCTCGAGAACGGCGCCCCGAACTGCGAGGGCATGATCATGGCCGACGTCACCGGCCTCGCCGAGGTGGCGCCGTCCGATCCCGAGCCCGAGTTCGTCGACGTCAACGAGGCCGGCGAGATCGTGGTCTCGCTGCAGGAGAACAATCACGTCGTCGTGCTGGCTTCCGACGGCTCGGTGGTCTCCCACTTCTCCGCCGGCGCCGTCGACCTCGCGGGCGTCGACACCGAGGAGGAGGGCGCGCTGACCTTCACCGACACGCTGGACGGCGTCCCGCGCGAGCCCGACGCCGTGAAGTGGCTCGGCACGGACCGCATCGTCACCGCCAACGAGGGCGACTACGAGGGCGGCTCGCGCGGCTTCACCATCTTCGCCAAGGACGGCGCGGTGCTCCACGAGTCCGGCCTCGACTTCGAGTACGCCCTCGCGCGCATCGGCCATTACCCGGAAGACCGCTCCGGCAACAAGGGCGTCGAGCCCGAGGGCATGGAGATCGCGACCTTCGGGGACGAGACCTACGTCTTCCTGCTCTCCGAGCGCGGCTCGATCGTCGGCGTCTACCGCGACACCGGCGGCGCGCCGGAGCTGGTTCAGCTGCTGCCGTCGGGCATCGCGCCCGAGGGCGCGGTCGCGATCCCCGAGCGCGACCTGCTCGTTGTGGCGAACGAGGCGGATCTCGGCGAGGACGGCGGTCCGCGCTCGCACGTGATGCTGTTCGGCCTCCAGGAGGGCGAGGCGTCCTACCCGACCCTGCGCTCCGAGCTCGACGCCGAGGGCCGCCCGATCGGCTTCTCGGCGCTGTCGGGCCTCGCCGCCGACCCGGAGGTGGCCGGCCGCCTCTACGCGGTGAACGACAGCTTCTTCGGCATGCAGCCCTCGATCTTCGTGATCGACGCGACGCGGACGCCGGCCGCGATCACGGACGTCATCCGCGTCACCCGCGAAGGGCAGGCCGCCCAGAAGCTCGACCTCGAGGGCATCGTCGCCGACGCCGAGGGCGGGTTCTGGCTCGCCTCCGAGGGCCGCTCCGACCGGCTGATCCCGCACGCGCTCTACCACGTCGACGGCGAGGGCGCGATCCAGGACGAGATCGCCTTCCCGGCCGAGCTCGCGCAGGTCGAGCGGCGCTTCGGCTCGGAGGGGATCACCAAGGTCGGCTCGACGCTCTGGATCGCGATCCAGCGCGAATGGGCCGACGACCCGAAGGGCGCGGTGAAGCTCGTCTCCTACGACACCGAGAGCGAGGAATGGGGCGCGGTGCGCTACCCGCTCGAGACCCCGGCGCAGGGCTGGATGGGCCTGTCCGAGATCACCGTCCACGGCGATTTCGTCTACATCGTCGAGCGCGACAACCAGATCGGCGCGAACGCCGTGGTCAAGCGCCTCTACCGGGTGCCGCTCTCCCAGATGACGCCCGCCCCGCTCGGCGGCGAGCTGCCGATGGTGGAGAAGGAGCTCGTGCGCGACTTCGTGCCCGATCTCCAGCAGTGGAACGGCTTCACCGTCGACAAGGTCGAGGGCTTCGCCATCGACGCGGCGGGCACCGGCTACGTCGTCACCGACAACGACGGCGTGGACGATTCCTCGGGCGAGACCTTCTTCTGGTCGATCGGCGCCATGTGAACGCGCCATGTGAACGCGCCATGTGAACGCGCCATGCGATCGCCCGAAAGGCGCGTCTCGCAGGGAAGGGCCCGCTTCGGCGGGCCCTTTTCGCATCTGCGAAAGAGGCCGATCAGGTCCGCGGCCCGCCGGCGCCCGGCGTATGCGCCGCGTTGCGCGACGCCGACGCGCTCCAGATGCCCATGATCAGGACGAGGATGCCGACGGCGACGTCGTTCCAGGTCGGGGCCACGAGCCCGCCGTAGTCGAGCACGAAGGGCGCGATGATCAGCCAGGCCCCGATCCCGGCATTCGTGTAGCTGAGCCCCTCGTAGCGCAGGATGTTCGAGCGGCGGATGCCGCCGAGCACGATGATCAGCGCGCCGCAGACGATGTCGTTCCACAGAGGCGCCGCGAGCGCGGCGTAGCCGAGGACGAACGGAGCGATCACGAGCCAGACGCCCGTGCCGATGTTGACGTTGGTGGCGATGGCGGCGTTGTCGCGTTGGGCCATGGTTCCGCTCCTATTCAGAGGATCGAATACCTCGCGCAACGTGCTCGGCGCGTTCCGGTTCGCAGCCCCGCTTGTCACCGCCGAGCCCCTTCCGAGCGCCTTCGCGAGCCCGCTCGCCGCCCCGTCAGGGCGGCCGCGCCGGCGCGAGCAGCGCCTTCACGGCGCGCCCCAGGGCGGCGAGGCCGCCGGAGCGCGGCGGCGCCCCGTCCCGTTCGCTGCGCCCGCCCTCGACGCCGTCCGGCGCCATGCGTCGCGCCAGCCCCCTGGCGGAGCGCCCCTCGATGGGCGCCGTGGACGAGACGATCGGCTTGCCCTCGCGCAGCATCGGCCTTCTCCTTCTGCTTCGCCGGGGAGCCTACGCCCCGGACGCCGCGGGGTTCTTCTCCGATGCGTCGATTCTGGGGCGGCGAAAGACGGATAAAAACGAGCCCGCCGCGCCCCTGAAACGACGCGGCCTCGCCGCGCGTTGGCCGGACGCATGCCACGAGCCCGCATGCTCCAGCCTCGGAGGTCCCGCGTGCCCGAGACGACGATCCCCGCCTATTCCCTGCGCCTCACCGTCAACGGCGAGGCGCACGACCTCGCCCTCGACCCGCGCGCGACCCTGCTCGACACCCTGCGCGACCGGCTGCGCCTCACCGGCGCGAAGAAGGGCTGCACCCACGGCTCCTGCGGGGCCTGCACGGTGCTCCTGGACGGCCAGCGGGTCGTCTCCTGCCTCGTCCTCGCCGCCGCCTGCGACGGGCGGGAGGTCACGACGATCGAGGGCCTCGCGACGGGCGGGCGGCTCCACCCGGTGCAGCAGGCCTTCCTCGACCAGGACGCCTTCCAGTGCGGCTATTGCACGCCCGGGCAGATCATGTCCGCCGTCGGGCTGATCGCGGAGGGCCGCGCCCGCGACGACGCGGCGATCCACGACGATCTCTCGGGGAACCTGTGCCGCTGCGGGGCCTATCCGAACATCGTCGCCGCCGTGCGCCAGGCCGCTGGCGTCGCCCCGCCGGAGTCGGAGGTGCGAGGCGATTCCCGCGTGCGCGCGGCCGCCGGAGCGACAGGCGGAGCCATCCGGGGAGGCGCCTGATGCAGCCGTTCAGCTACCTCAAGATCCACGACGTCGCCGCCGCCATCGACCACGGCGCGCGCGAGCCGAACACGGTCTTCCTCGCCGGGGGCACCGATCTCGTCCAGCTCCTGCAGGACGGCATCGCCCGGCCGGACGGCGTCGTCGACATCACCGACCTGCCCTTCTCGACCATCGCGACGACGCTGGACGGCTTGCGCATCGGCGCGCTCGCCAAGCTCTCCGAGGTGGCCGGCCATCCGCATGTGCGCGAGCGCCTGCCGGCCGTCGCCACGGCGCTCGACGAGACCGCCTCGCCGATGGTGCGCAACATGGCGACGATCGGCGGCAACGTGCTCCAGCGCACCCGCTGCCTCTATTTTCGCGACGGCGTCTCGCCCTGCAACAAGCGCGAGCCGGGGACCGGCTGCGGCGCCAGGATGGGCCGCGACGCGCAGGCCGCCCTGTTCGGCGCGAGCGAGGCCTGCGTGGCGACGCACCCCTCCGATCTCGCGGTGGCGCTCCTCGCGCTCGACGCCGAGGCGCTGGTGGTGGGCCCGGGCGGCGAGCGCTCGATCCCGATCGAGCGCCTGCACCGGCTGCCCGGCGAGACGCCCTGGATCGACAGCGATCTCGAGCCCGGCGAGGTGATCTCGGCGATCTTCGTGCCGCGCGACGCCGCCGGGCGCGCCCAGGCCTACGCGAAGCTGCGCCACCGCGCCTCGTTCGAGTGGCCGCTGGTCTCGGCCGCCGTGTCGCTCGCCAACGTCGACGGCATGATCGAGGACGCCCGCGTCGCGCTCGGCGGCGTCGCCCACAAGCCCTGGCGGGCGGAGCATGTCGAGCGCCTCCTCATCGGCCGCACCCTCGACGCCGCCCTCGCCCGCGAGGCCGGCGAGGCCGCGACGGAGGGCGCGCGCCCCATCGCCGAGAACGCCGCCAAGATCCCCCTTCTCGCGCGGGTCGTCTCCCGCGCCCTTTCGGACGCAGGAGGCCTGCCATGACCGTCGTCGGCTCCCCCGTCTCCCGCGTCGACGGTCCCGCCAAGGTCACCGGCGCGGCGATCTACGCGGCCGAGTTCGACCTGCCCGATCTCGCCCACGCCGCCATCGTCCAGGCCCGCGTGCCGAGCGGCCGCATCGCGGCGATCCACACGGCCGCCGCCGAGGCCGCGCCGGGCGTGCTCGCCGTGATGACGCACGAGACCACGCGCCGCCTGCCCTGGCGCCCGCGCGATCCGCGCCCCGGCGTCGACCCGAAGGCGGGCGAGCGCCTGCACGTGCTCCAGGGCGACGAGATCCTGTTCGACGGCCAGCCGGTCGCGCTGGTGGTCGCCGAGAGCGAGGAGGAGGCCCGCGCCGCGGCCGACATGGTGCGGGTCGACTACGCGCCCACCGCCGCGCATCTGCGCTTCGACCCTGCCTACGCCCGCGCGCCGAGCGAGGCGACGGCGAAGGCCGGGCGTCCCGGCGAGACCTCCCGGGGAGACCCGGAGGGCGCCTTCGCCGCGGCGGAGGTCTCGGTCGACGTGTCCTATGCGCAGCCCCGCGAGCATCATGCGGCAATCGAGCCGCATGCGACCATCGCCTCCTGGGAGGACGGGCGGCTGACGCTCTATGACAAGTCGCAATGGGTCGACAACGTCCGCGCCGAGATCGCCCACGTCTTCGGCATGGAGGAGGGCGACATCCGGGTGATCTCGCCCTTCGTCGGCGGCGCCTTCGGCTCGGGCCTGCGCACCTGGCCGCACGTCACCCTCGCCGCGCTCGCCGCCGAGACGGTCGGCCGGCCCGTGCGGCTGGCGCTGACCCGGCGGGCGCTGTTCACCAATACGGGTTTTCGGCCGCACACCGAAAGCCGGGTGCGGCTCTCCGCCACGCGCGAGGGCAGGCTCACCGCGATCCTGCACGAGGCGACGGGCCAGACCTCGTCCTACGAGGAATACGCCGAGACGACGCTCACCCCGGCGCGGCAGGTCTATGCCTGCGAGAACGTGGCGACGCGCTACCGGCTCATCGACATGGCGGTGAACACGCCCTCGCCCATGCGCGGGCCGGGCGCGGTGACGGGCGAGCTCTTCCTCGAGACGGCGATGGACGAGCTCGCCCACGCCCTCGGCATGGACCCGCTCGACCTGCGGCTCGCGAACTTCGCCGAGGCCGACCCCGACAGCGGCAAGCCGTGGTCCTCCAAGGCCCTGCGCGCCTGCTACGAGCAGGCCGCCGCGCGGTTCGGCTGGGCGGAGCGGCCGCGCACGCCGGAGGCGAAGCGCGACGGACGCACCGTCGCGGGCTCGGGGATGGCCACCGCCTTCTACCCGGCCCACCGCTCGAAGGCGTCCGCCTCGGTCGCGCTCTACGCCAATGGCGGGGCGATGGTGCAGGCGGCGACCTCGGACATGGGGCCGGGCACCTACACCGCGCTCTCCCAGGTCGCGGCGGACGCGCTCGGCCTGCCGCTCGAGCAGGTGCGCGTCGAGATCGGCGACAGCGCCATGCCCCGCGCGCCGGCCCATGGCGGCTCGATCACCATGGCGACGCTCGGCAACTCCGTCGCCGACGCGTGCGCCTCGCTGCTCGACGCGCTCCATGCGCTGGCCTCGGAGGGGCCCGACGCGCCCCTGCGCGGGGTCGCGCGCGCGGACGTCGCCCTCGCGGACGGCGCCCTCGTCGCGGGCGAGCGGCGCGTGCCGGTGACGGAGCTCCTGCGCGCCCACGGCCGCGAATCGGTCCTCGCGGAGGGCGGCTCGCAGCCCGGGCGGGAGGCGCAGGACTACGAGAGCGCGGCCTTCGGCGCGGTCTTCGCGGAGGTGCGGGTCGATCCCGAGCTCGGGAGCGTGCGCGTCCACCGGATCGTCGGCGGCTACGACGTCGGGCGCGTGGTCAACCCGAAGCTCGCCCGCTCGCAATGTATCGGCGGGATGGTCCAGGGCATCGGCATGGCGCTGACCGAGGAGGCGATCTGGGACGAGCGGCTGGGGCGGGTGATGAACGCCAACCTGTCGGACTATCTCGTCCCGGTCTGCGCCGACGTCGGCGAGCTCGAGGCGTTCTTCGTCGAGAGCGACGACCGGATCTTCAACCCGCTCGGGGTGAAGGGCCTCGCCGAGGTGGCGCTGTGCGGCGTCTCCGCGGCCATCGCCAACGCGGTCTTCGACGCCACGGGCCTGCGCATCCGCACCATGCCGATCACGCCGGAGCGGATCGTCACGGCGCAGGCCGCGCGGGGGTGATCCGGAAGCAGCGGGTTTGGAGGGTGCTCGGTGGGCGGGCCTTTTCCTTCCCTGTAGGTAGGGGAAGGTGTCGCCGCGCGAAGCGCGGTGACGGATGGGGCGCGCGGCACGCGCGTTCGGCGAAGCCGAAATCGACGGACGCGACCGCCGGATGCCGGGGCTTCCGCTTCGCGGAACGCGTCGCTTCGCGCCGCGCCCCATCCGTCTCGCCGCTGCGCGGCGATCCACCTTCCCCTACAGGGAAGGAGAATATCGGCCTCGGTCCCGCACGCGATCAGCGCCGCGCCTCGGCTCTCCCTCAACCCTCCAGCGGCACCGTCTCCGTGAGCTCGATGCCGAAGCCCGCGAGCCCGACATAGGCGCGCGAGGAGCTCGCGAGGTTGCGGATCGAGGAGACGCCGAGGTCGCGCAGGATCTGGGCGCCGAGCCCGACCTCGCGCCAGGCCTTGTTGCGCTCGATCTCGGAATGGCTCGCCTCGTCGGAATAGGAGGTCAGCGGCACGCCGGCCGTGCCCTCGCGCAGGTAGACGAGCACGCCGCGCCCCTCCGCCGCGAAACGCTCCAGCGCGCGGTCGACGGCGCCGGTCGATTCGAACACGTCGGAGATGACGTTGGCGCGGTGGAGCCGGGCGAGCACGTCGCGGCCGTCGCCGATCCGGCCGTGGACGAGGGCGAAATGGTGCACGGAATCGAAGGGCGTCGTGTAGGCGTAGCCGGTCATCTCGCCGAAGCGGGTCGTCACCGGGAAGGTGCCGATGCGCTCGACCAGACGGTCGCGCTTCTGGCGGTAGGCGATCATGTCGGCGACGGAAACGCGCCTGAGGCCGTGCTGCTCGGCGAAGGCGACGATCTGGTCGCCCTTCATCACCGTGCCGTCGTCGTTGGCGAGCTCGCAGATCACGCCGACCTCGGGCAGGCCGGCGAGGCGGCACAGGTCCACCGCCGCCTCGGTATGGCCCGAGCGCATCAGCACGCCGCCGTCCTTGGCGACGAGCGGGAAGACGTGGCCCGGGCGCACGAAGTCCTCCGCGCCCATGTTGCCGTTGGCGAGCGCCCGCACCGTGTTGCAGCGCTGCTCGGCCGAGATGCCGGTGGTGAGCCCGTGGCGGACGTCCACCGACACGGTGAAGGCCGTGCCGAGCGGCGCGTCGTTCGAGGCCACCATCGGGTCGAGCCGCAGGCGCTTCGCCTCCGCCGGGGTGAGCGGCGCGCAGACGATGCCGCAGGTGTTGCGGATGATGAAGGCCATCTTCTCCGGCGTGCAGAGCGAGGCGGCGACGATGAGGTCGCCCTCGTTCTCGCGGTCGTCGTCGTCCGTGACGATGACGATCTCGCCGCGGGCGAAGGCTTCGATGGCGTCGGTGACCGATTGGGGCATGTGTCGCTGCTCTGTTCGCGCGGGGGGCCGCGCCCGTCTTAGCCGAAAGGACGCTCGAGAGGCCAGCTGCGGACGACGCCGACCTGCCCTCTATGGCGCAGATAATGGTCCGCGATCACGCACGCCACCATGGCCTCGCCGACCGGGACTGCGCGAATTCCGACGCAGGGGTCGTGCCGGCCCTTGGTGACGACCTCCGTCTCCTGGTTCTGCCGCGTCACCGAGGCGCGCGGCGCGAGGATCGAGGAGGTGGGCTTCACCGCGAAGCGGGCGACCACCGGCTGGCCCGTCGAGATGCCGCCGAGCACGCCGCCGGCCTTGTTGGAGCGGAACACCGGCGCGCCGTCGTTGCCCGGGCGCATCTCGTCGGCGTTCTCCTCGCCGGTGAGGGCGGCGGCGGCGAAGCCCTCGCCGATCTCGACGCCCTTGACCGCGTTGATGGACATCAGCGCGCCGGCGAGCTCGGCGTCGAGCTTGCCGTAGATCGGCGCGCCGAGGCCCGGCGGCACGCCCTCGGCCACGATCTCGATCACGGCGCCCACCGAGGAGCCCGCCTTGCGCACGCCGTCGAGATAGTCCGCCCAGCGCGCGGCGGCCTTCGCGTCCGGGCAGAAGAACGGGTTGCGGGAGACCTCCTCCCAGTCCCAGGCCTCGCGGTCGATCGCGTGCGGGCCGATCCGGACCAGCGCGCCGCGCACGACCATCCCCGGCACGACCTTGCGCGCGATGGCACCGGCCGCGACCCGCGCCGCCGTCTCGCGCGCCGAGGAGCGCCCGCCGCCGCGATAGTCGCGCACGCCGTACTTCACGTCGTAGGCGAAATCGGCGTGGCCGGGGCGGTAGCTGTCGCGGATCTCGCCGTAATCCTTGGAGCGCTGGTCGACGTTCTCGATGACGAGCGCGATCGGCGTGCCGGTGGTGACCTGGGCCTCCATCCGCTCGTCCTGGAAGACGCCGGAGAGGATCTTCACCGCGTCCGGCTCGCGGCGCTGCGTCGTGTAGCGCGACTGCCCCGGCCGGCGCCGGTCGAGCTCGGCCTGGATGTCGGCCTGCGTCAGCGGAACGCCCGGCGGGCAGCCGTCGACGACGCAGCCGAGCGCCGGCCCGTGGCTCTCGCCGAAGGTGGTGACGCGGAAGAGATGGCCGAAGGTGTTGTGGGACATGGACGCGCGCTCCTGCCCGGGTTCTAGGGGAGAAGCGGGAGGAGGGGAAGGGGGCGGCGCCTAGGAGGCTGTCCGAGTAATTTTCTGGACGTGGGAATCCGGTCGTGATTCTCTTGTTTCATGAGCACGAGCAAGACGTTTCGCCCCTGGGATGTCGAGCAGAGCTGGCTTCTGCCGCCGTCCATTCACGACTTCGTCCCGCCTGGGCACGCGGCGCACTTCGTGCGCGAGACGGTGCGTGAGGGGCTGGATCTGCGGGATATCCTGAGCGCCTACATCGAGCTGCGAGGCTATCCGCCGTATCATCCGGCGATGATGGTGGCGCTTCTGCTGTACGGCTACAGCCGCGGGGTCTACTCCTCGCGCCAGCTGGCGCGAGCCTGCGAGGAGCGGGTCGACTTCATGGCGGTGACGGGCCTGCAGCGGCCGGACTTCCGCACGATCGCGGACTTCCGCAAGCGCCATCTCAAGGCGCTGGGGCGCCTGTTCGAGCAGGTGCTGCGCCTGTGCCGGGCGGCGGGACTGGTGCAGCTCGGGCACGTCGCTCTGGACGGCACGAAGATCAAGGCGAACGCCTCGCGGCACAAGGCGATGAGCTATGGCCGCATGAAGAGCGCGGAGCCGGCGCTGGCCGATGCGGTGGCGGGCTGGCTCGACCGGGCCGAGACGGCGGACCGCGAGGAGGATGCCGCGCACGGCGAGCGGCGCGGGGACGAGATGCCGGACTGGGCGGCGGACAAGCTGCGCCGGCTGGAGCGGATCCGGGCGGCCAAGGCCGCGCTGGAGGCCGAGGCGGCGGCGCCGGCGGGCGGCGAGGACGAGGACGGCCCCGGTCCCTCCAGCGGCATGCAGGATCGCGGGCGGCCCAAGCGCGCGCCCGACGGCGGCCCGCCGGACAAGGCGCAGCGCAACTTCACCGACCCCGACAGCCGCATCCAGCCGACCCGCGACGGCTTCATCCAGGGCTACAACGCCCAGATCGCCGTCGACGCCGCCCACCAGGTGATCGTCGCCCACCGCCTCCAGAGCAATCCGGGCGACGTCGACGCCCTCGTCCCCCTGGTGGACGCCGTGCGCCGCAATCTCGGAGCCAAGCCCCGCGAGATCTCGGCGGACGCCGGCTTCTGCTCGGAGGCGAACCTCGGCGCCCTGAAGGCGCGCCGCATCCGCGCCTACGTCGCCGTCGGCCGCGCCAAGCACGCCACCGGGGTCCCGGCGACCGAGCGGCGCCTCTCGAAATCACCCCTGACCCGGGCCATGGCCGAGACGCTCGCCCGCGCCGGGCGGCGCAGCCGCTACAGGCTGCGCAAGCAGGTCGTCGAGCCCGTCTTCGGGCAGATCAAGCAGGATCGCGGGATGCGCCAGCTCCTCTTGCGCGGCCTCGGCGCCGTCAGGGCCGAATGGGCGCTCGTCTGCACCGCTCACAACATCGCGAAGCTCGTCGCCGCTCACAACCGACCGAGGCCGGCCGGATGAGACGGGGCGAACGCGTCCCGCGAACGAAACGCACTCGCGTCGCAGAACGAATTAGCTGGACAGCCTCCTAGGAGGCTGTCCGAGTAATTTTCTGGACGTGGGAATCCGGTCGTGATTCTCTTGTTTCATGAGCACGAGCAAGACGTTTCGCCCCTGGGATGTCGAGCAGAGCTGGCTTCTGCCGCCGTCCATTCACGACTTCGTCCCGCCTGGGCACGCGGCGCACTTCGTGCGCGAGACGGTGCGTGAGGGGCTGGATCTGCGGGATATCCTGAGCGCCTACATCGAGCTGCGAGGCTATCCGCCGTATCATCCGGCGATGATGGTGGCGCTTCTGCTGTACGGCTACAGCCGCGGGGTCTACTCCTCGCGCCAGCTGGCGCGAGCCTGCGAGGAGCGGGTCGACTTCATGGCGGTGACGGGCCTGCAGCGGCCGGACTTCCGCACGATCGCGGACTTCCGCAAGCGCCATCTCAAGGCGCTGGGGCGCCTGTTCGAGCAGGTGCTGCGCCTGTGCCGGGCGGCGGGACTGGTGCAGCTCGGGCACGTCGCTCTGGACGGCACGAAGATCAAGGCGAACGCCTCGCGGCACAAGGCGATGAGCTATGGCCGCATGAAGAGCGCGGAGCCGGCGCTGGCCGATGCGGTGGCGGGCTGGCTCGACCGGGCCGAGACGGCGGACCGCGAGGAGGATGCCGCGCACGGCGAGCGGCGCGGGGACGAGATGCCGGACTGGGCGGCGGACAAGCTGCGCCGGCTGGAGCGGATCCGGGCGGCCAAGGCCGCGCTGGAGGCCGAGGCGGCGGCGCCGGCGGGCGGCGAGGACGAGGACGGCCCCGGTCCCTCCAGCGGCATGCAGGATCGCGGGCGGCCCAAGCGCGCGCCCGACGGCGGCCCGCCGGACAAGGCGCAGCGCAACTTCACCGACCCCGACAGCCGCATCCAGCCGACCCGCGACGGCTTCATCCAGGGCTACAACGCCCAGATCGCCGTCGACGCCGCCCACCAGGTGATCGTCGCCCACCGCCTCCAGAGCAATCCGGGCGACGTCGACGCCCTCGTCCCCCTGGTGGACGCCGTGCGCCGCAATCTCGGAGCCAAGCCCCGCGAGATCTCGGCGGACGCCGGCTTCTGCTCGGAGGCGAACCTCGGCGCCCTGAAGGCGCGCCGCATCCGCGCCTACGTCGCCGTCGGCCGCGCCAAGCACGCCACCGGGGTCCCGGCGACCGAGCGGCGCCTCTCGAAATCACCCCTGACCCGGGCCATGGCCGAGACGCTCGCCCGCGCCGGGCGGCGCAGCCGCTACAGGCTGCGCAAGCAGGTCGTCGAGCCCGTCTTCGGGCAGATCAAGCAGGATCGCGGGATGCGCCAGCTCCTCTTGCGCGGCCTCGGCGCCGTCAGGGCCGAATGGGCGCTCGTCTGCACCGCTCACAACATCGCGAAGCTCGTCGCCGCTCACAACCGACCGAGGCCGGCCGGATGAGACGGGGCGAACGCGTCCCGCGAACGAAACGCACTCGCGTCGCAGAACGAATTAGCTGGACAGCCTCCTAGGCAGCCTCCAAAGACAGGATGTGCTCGCCGATGGCACGGACGGACGTCTTCGAGACCAGCCCTATATCCTGACGCAAGGCTTCCTCGCGAAGGCTGTCGATTTCCCCAATTAGCTCCTCGTATTGTCTCTCGGTGATATTTGGATCATCTAAATCTTGATATTGTATTAGCATATCGAATGCCGCTCCCGTAACACATTCAAACCGATCGCGCTCCTTTTTTGCTTGACTTAGATCCCACATTAAGCGCTTGACAAAATTACGCGAGTTCGCAGTACGCCTAGCCTGAAGTGAGGCAAAATTTGCCACTAAATTTGAGCTTCGATACGCTATGACGATGCTATTTCTCGCTTTTTGCTTCAGCTTCGGTTCGCGGACCTCGTCGCTGAACGCCTCGGCGAGACCGGGTCTTCTTTCGTAAACATACTCGAACACGAGGCGGGGCAGACGATCCGGACCCGTGGCGCGCTCGATCGCGACGGCCTCTTCAGGCGACGGCGGAGCCGAGACCTCATGAACGATTTCGCGCGCGGCAAAGGTAGACGTCTTCCTCAAAAGGTGACGCGCCATCTGCGGGATCGAGGTGCCGGTCAATTCGCGGGTCTCTCCCATGCTGATGCCGGAAACGGAAGGCACGTACGAAGACGCAGGCTCACCCTTCGCCAAATGTTGTGTGAGCCCGTCGACCGCGGCGATGATTGCGATGCGCGCGATCTCGGCCTCGGACCCGAATAGGCACTCCAGTGCGTCGAGGCGTTCCGGCGCGCAGACGTCGAAGGTGCGTCCGTCGGACGCAGCGACCGCGACGACAAAGCGTTCCGGAGATCCCGGCCGCGGCGTGAAGAGGACCGGCGTGCATCGCCCCTTGATCAGATCCTGATCCGATGGGAAGTGCAGTTTCTGAAGCATCGCGTTCATGCCAGGAGCCCCAGGATTTTTGCCGACAGGTCCCCCATGTACGGCACTCGAGCGGACAAGAAACCCTCGAGCTTCGCCAATTCGCTAGCGTCCACTATAGCGTCGGCTCGGCTCCTTTGCACGACATCACTCACCGACGCCTTCAAACGCGACGGCACGAGTCTCGCTGGCTCGACAAGCTTCCCTCGCTCGTCGAATGGCAGCTCGACCGTCAGCCATCGCTCGTGAGAGCGACCGTACGCCCGGGCCGGGTCGAGCTCGTCGGTCTGCCAGTTCGGACCAGTGAAGCTGTAGGCATGATCGATCAGCCAGAACCCATCGCCACTGAGGAGAAGGTTTCCAACGTTCCGATCCATATTCGCAGTCCAGGCGTCGAAGCCATACATATCCCCGAGCCCAGACCATTGCCTGATAAGCGGAAGGACCGCATCCTTCGCCCTTTCGTCAAGCAACTGGGCGACAGATGCCCCCGGGACCTGCAAGCTGCAAAATACGAGACAGTGATCCGCATCGTACGGCAGCTTGGGGTCCCGAATCTGCTCGTTGCGCGCTATGCCGAGGACCGGCTGCGGAATTGGAAGCCCGCAACCCAAACCGAGCACGCCGGCGATCAGCTCGCTGACGATCTCGGGCCCAGACACGTTCTTGATAAACGCCGCAGCAATTTGATTGTCTTCGAGTTGCACATCCCCACTGTAGATGTCGCTAACCGTTCCAAGATCAATGCGCTCCGTCCGATCGAGGACGCGCCCCAGAGCTACGGGCCGATTGTTAGCGGGCATGGACGCTCTCGCACGAAGATACCGAATTATACAATCTTCGCTTTATGCCTCCGAGCGAGCGCCTTGTCCAGCCTGTCTTCTCACGCCACCGCCCGCTTCGCCGTCCCCTCTCCCGCCTCGCCCGCCGCGAGCGCCGGGGCGCCCGTCAGGTTCCCCTGCAGGTAGTCCACCCCCCAGTCGCGGAGCATGGCGGCGGTCTCCTCGTCCTCGACCCATTCGGCCACGGTGGGGATGCCGAGATGGTGGGCGAGGTCGACGAGGGTGCGCACGAAGAAGCGGTCGTCGGGGGAACGGGCGAGGTTCTGGACGAAGGCGCCGTCGATCTTGAGGAGGTCGACGGGGAAGTCGCGCAGATGGCGGAAGGAGGTGTGGCCGGCGCCGAAATCGTCGAGCGCCACGGCGACGCCGAGGGCTTTCATGGCGTCGAGCCGGGAGCGGGTCGCCTCCGGATCGCGCACCGCCACCGTCTCGGTGACCTCGACGATCAGCCGTTCGGCGACGCCGCGATAGGCGCCGAGCGTCGCGGCGAGCACGTTCAGCCAGTCGGGCGTCTCCAGCGTCATCGGCGAGACGTTGATCGACAGCCGCTCGGACGGGTGGGTCGCGAGACGCTCGGCGGCGAGCTCGAGCATGCGCGCGTCGAGAAGCGGCACCAGACCCGCGCGTTCGACGAGCGGGATGATCTCGCCCGCACCGACGATGCGCCCGTCCGGGCCGCGGATGCGGGCCAGCGCCTCGGCGAAGGCGGGCGCGCGCCCTTGCGCCTCGACGATCGGCTGGCGGGCCATGACGACGCGCCGCTCGTTGAGCGCGGCGACCACGTCGACGCCGCGCCCGTCGGGGCACACGCCGCGCGAGCGCGCCAGAGCCGGGCGATAGATCGTGAAGGCGGCGGCCGAGCGGCGGCTCGCCGCGAGCGCGTCCTCGGCGCGGCGCAGCAGGCCCGGCGCGTCGGTCGCGTGCTGCGGCGCGCTCGCGGCGCCGAGCGCCACGCGCAGCGTCACCGGCCCGCGCGGGGTCGCGATGGGCGCGCCCTCGACGCCGGCGCGCAGGCGCTCGGCCGCGATCTCGGCCTGGTCCAGCGGGCAGGACAGGAGCGCGACGCCGAAGCGGTTCGAGGCGTAGCGGGCGAAGACGTCGCGCCGGCGCATCACCACGACGGCGCGGCGCATCACCTCCTCGATCGCCTGGTCGGCGACCGCGAAGCCGTGCTCGTCGTTGAGCCGGTCGAGCCCCTCCACCGCCATGACCATCATGGTCATCGGCCGCTTCGCCTTCACGGCGGCGGCGACGTCGGCGCCGAGCGTCTCGAGGAAGTCGGAGCGGGCGCGTGTCGGAGCGGCGACGTCGCGCCCGGCGGCGCCGAGGCGCAGGGCGCCGTGCGCGAAGGCCGGGCGGCCGTCGGCGCCGGCATACCAGCGCCCGGTATCCTCCACCGCCACCAGCCCGCGGCCGTCGACGGCGCAGGTCGCGCGCGACGTCGCGGGAAGCCGCAGCAGGTAGGCGGCGCGATAGGGCACGCCCGCGCCCGTGTCGGTGTCCCGCGAATCGAGTACGACGTCGTGGCGGGTACGCCCGGCGCTGTCCTCGCAGGCGAGGCCGAAGGCGGCGCCGGTGGCGAAGGCCCTCATGTCGGGCAGGCCGAAGACGTCGGCGGCGTTGCCGCTCCAGGCGATGGCGTCGCTGGCGACGTCCCAGTCGTAGACGACCTCGCCGATGGACGTGAGGACGGCGCGCGGATCGAGAGGGCCACGCTCACGGCGCCCCGAGCGGCGATCGGCCGTCTGCCCCGTCGACATCCCGGCGCGCGCGCCTTGCGATCCCATGGAAACCCCGCCCCCTACCGGCGACGCCGCGCCGCATCGCCGTGAAACGCTTGCGTCATGCACGTGTCTATCGACGATGCGGGCGGAGGGTTAACGAAGGGTGAAAGCCGGCCCGCGACTTGCTAAGAAAGGGGCTCTGTCCACCGCGGAGGCTGCGGCGTTGCATAACGAGACACTAACGGATCGAAGCGAATGCCGCGCGCTCGTGCCGCTGGAGCCGCGCGCGCCCGCCCCGCGCGCGGCCGGGCGGCCGGATGCGGGCTTCCTCACCCAGCTGATCGCCTGCGAACGCCGGATGCCCGACTACCGAGACCGCCGCCGCGCCGAGCCGGCGGAGGGCGTGGCGCGCTACGGCGCGGCGCCGCGCGCCCCGGGCCGGCCCGGCCTCGCCCGCAGCGTCTGACCCCGATACGAAAAAAGGCCCGCGCAGGCGGGCCTCCTCACGTCGTCCGCGGCCCGAAGGCGCGCGGCGATGAGCCGATCGCCTCAGTCCTCGGACTTCGGCGTCAGCACCTGGCGACCGCGATACATGCCGGTCTTCAGGTCGATGTGGTGCGGGCGGCGCAGCTCGCCCGAGTCCTTGTCCTCGACATAGGTCGGGGCCTTCAGCGCGTCGGCCGAACGGCGCATGCCGCGCTTGGACGGCGACGTCTTTCTCTTCGGAACGGCCATGGTTCGTCTCCGGTCACGGCGAGCGCCGACGTCGGCCCGCGGGGTGCGCGGCCTGTCGGCACGAAGTCAACAGAGGCGCGGGTCATACACGCTCGCAGGCGGCTTGCCTACCCCCAATCCGAGGCGCGCGCGCGGTTTTTCGCGGGCGCCCCTGCCCTGGCCCGCGGCGCCCCGCCGCCCTACCTCGCAGGCGAGGCACGCAGCCCGCGCAGGAGGACGTCATGGCCGCCGAAAGACTGACCGAGACCGAACGCCACGAGATGCTCGCCGGCCTCACCGGCTGGAGCCTGGTGGAGGGCCGCGACGCCATCCACAAGCGCTTCGTCTTCGCCGACTTTGTCTCCGCCTTCGGCTGGATGGCGAAGGTGGCGCTCGTCGCCGAGAAGCACGACCATCATCCCGAATGGTTCAACGTCTACAAGACGGTGGAGGTCACCCTCTCCACCCACGATTCCGGCGGCCTCACGAGGCTCGACGTGACGCTGGCCCAGGAGATGGACCGGCTGGCGGCGGGGTGAGCGTCTATCGGACGACCCGCACGACATCGCCGCCGTACGCCTGCAGCGTCCCGTCCGACGTGAGCAGCAGCAGTTCCTCGGCCCCGGCTTGCGCGACGAGCATGCGGTCGAACGGGTCACGGTGGTAATGGGGTAGCGATCGAACACGCTGGACGTGAGGGAGGTCGATCGGCAGCACGTC
The DNA here is from genome assembly GCF_040111675.1 of Salinarimonas sp. NCBI lineage: Bacteria > Pseudomonadati > Pseudomonadota > Alphaproteobacteria > Hyphomicrobiales > Salinarimonadaceae > Salinarimonas > Salinarimonas sp. The sequence goes on from NZ_CP157794.1 coordinate 3,763,265, forward strand.
GAAGCCGGCTCTCCGCACCGCCCCTGGCAGGCCGTCCAGATCCAGCTTCAGCTTTCCGATCGACGCCTTGATGGCGATTTCCCAGAACGACGCCATGCTGACGAACACGGCGGTCGACGAGAGAATTGCGCTTCTCCCGCTTCTCGGGAGAGCCGCATCGTCTCGCAGTGCCCAAATCAGCAGATGCGTGTCGAGCAGAACTCTCACGCATCGCGCCCTTCGAACGCGTCGAGAATGTCGTCCGGAAGCGGCGCGTCGAAGTCATCGGCGATCTCGATGTCCGGCATCGTGCCGAACGTGATCTGCCGCGGTGCCTCGTAGGGAACGAGCTTGGCCAGAGGCCGCCCCGCCTTGGCGATGATCACGGGCTCGCCCCGAGCCGCTGCATCGACGAGCTGAGAGAGCTTCGTCTTCGCCTCGTACAGGTTCAGCTGCTTCATCGACGCCCTCCGGCCTTCAGGAGTCGAAGATAGGGTTGACCAATGATTTGGTCAACCCTCCCCACCTTACTTAGGCTGCATGCGCAGCGCGCCGTCGAGGCGGATGGTCTCGCCGTTGAGCATGTCGTTCTCGACGATGGCGGCGACGAGGGCGGCGTATTCGCCGGGCTTGCCGAGGCGCGAGGGGAACGGCACGCCGGCCTCGAGCGCCTTGCGGTACTCCTCCGGGACGGAGGCGAACATCGGCGTCTCGAACAGGCCCGGCAGGATCGTCACGACGCGGATGCCGTAGCCCGAGAGGTCGCGGGCGACCGGCAGCGTCAGCCCGACGACGCCGCCCTTGGAGGCGGCGTAGGCCGCCTGGCCGATCTGCCCGTCCTGCGCCGCCACGGAGGCCGTGTTGACCACGACGCCGCGCCCGCCGTCGGGCGTGACGGGGTCGAGCCCGGCCATGCCGGCCGCGCATTTCGCGATCATGGCGAAGGTGCCGATCAGGTTGATCTCGACGGCCTTGCGGAAGCTCGCGACGTCGTGGGCGACGAGTTCGCCGGTGTCGCGCTTCTTCGAGACCGTGCGCTTGCCCGGCGCGACGCCCGCGCAATTGACGAGGAGCCGCTCGACGCCGTGCGCCGCGCGGGCCGTCTCGAGGCCGGCGTCGATCGAGGCCTCGTCGGTCACGTCGACGGCGCAGAAGACGCCGCCGATCTCGCCGGCGACGGCCTCGCCGCGCTCCGCGTCGCGGTCGAAGATCGCGACCTTCACGCCGGCCTGCGCCAGGCGGCGCGCCGTCGCCTCGCCGAGGCCCGAAGCGCCGCCGGTGACGATGGCGGCGGATAGCTGGTTGAGCTGCATGCTGGTTCTCCCGTTCTCCGCCCCGGTTTAGCGAGGGCGGAGAGCGAGCGGAAGAGGCGCGACGGGCGAAGCGCGGATCAGCCGATCAGATCCGCGGCGCGGTGCTCGCGCACGACGACGCGCGTGCCCGTCGGCACCCGGCGATGCAGGTCGACGATGTCCTGGTTGAGGAGACGGATGCAGCCGGACGACACGGCCTTGCCGATGGACCAGGGCTCGTTGGTGCCGTGGATGCGGTAGAGCGTGTCGCGGCCGCCCTGGTAGAGGTAGAGCGCGCGCGCCCCGAGCGGGTTTTCGAGGCCGCCCGGCAGGCCGTCGGCATAGGGGCCGTAGCGCTCCGGCTCGCGGCGGATCATGTTCCGCGTCGGCGTCCAGCGCGGCCAGGCGGCCTTGCGGGCGATCGTCGCCGTGCCGGAGAAGGCGAGGCCCTCCTTGCCGACGCCGATGCCGTAGCGCATCGCCTCGCCGCCCCCGAGCGAGAGGAACAGGAAGCGCTGCGTCGTGTCGACGGTGATCGTCCCCGCGGGCTCGCCCGTCGGGTCGCGCACCGCGCGTCGCCAGAATTGCGGCTCGACGATGGTCGGGTCGACGGCGGGAATGGGAAACTCCTCCGCCGGGAGCGCCGCGTACATGGCATAGATGTCGCCGGGGACGGCCGGCGCCAGCGGCTCGACGGGGACCCGCGCCTGCGAGACGCAGCCGCCGAGCGCCAGGGCGCTCCCCAGAACGAAACTGCGTCGGGTGAAGGTGGTGCTCATCGAACCGGTCATCCTCGCGTGAAATCCTCTGCGCCGCCCCCGCATGGCTCTAACAGCGTCGGAGCCGATCCGTCGACGACCTCACGAGAGTTTGACGCGAGCGTGACCGAGGAGGTTCACGGCGCGGCGTCGAACGCCGCCTCGAAGCCGGGCCTGTGGACGAAGTGGATCTTGTTGCCCTCCGGATCCCGGCAATAGGCGCCGTAATAGCCGGCCGAATATTGCGGGCGCTCGCCCGGGGGACCTTCGTCCGCGGCGCCGGCGGCGATCGCCGCGGCGTAGGCGGCGTCGACCGCCGCGCGGGAGGGCGCGAGGAAGGAGACCTGCACGCCGTTGCCGACGCTGGCGGGGCGCCGATCGAAGGGCTGCTGCACGATGAATTCCGGCCATTTCGCGCCGGGCCGCGTCCAGGTGGCGCCGGGCGGGTAGGCGGCGGGCTCGAGATCGGTGACGCTGCGCACGAGGCCGAGGGGCGCGAGGGCGGCGTCGTAGAAGGCGATCATCCGCGCGAGGTCGTTCGCACCGACCATGACGTGGCTGAAGATCGGCCTCATCCGAGCTGCCTCAGGGTCTCGCGGGCGATGATCAGGCGCTGGATCTCGCTCGTGCCCTCGTAGATGCGGGTGATGCGCGCGTCGCGCGCGTGGCGCTCGACGGGGTAGTCTCGGCAATAGCCGGCGCCGCCGTGGAGCTGGATCGCCGTGTCGGTGCAGCGGTGCGCCGCTTCCGAGGCGAAGAGCTTGGCCATCGAGGCCGCCTTGGCGAAGGGCCGGCCCTCGTCCTTCAGATGCGCCGCCTCCAGGATCAGGAGCCGGGCGGCGGAGAGGTCGACCTCGCGGTCGGCGATCATCCATTGCGGGCCCTGCATGTCGGCGAGGCGCTGGCCGAACTGGCTGCGCTCCACCGCGTAGGCCTTGGCCGCGTCCATGGCGGCGCGCGCGATGCCGAGCGAGAGCGCCGCGACGCCGATCCGCCCCCCGGCGAGCTCGCCGACCGCGACGCGGAAGCCGTCGTTCTCGCGCCCCATCAGCGCGTCCGCGGGCACGCGGCACTCCTCGAGATGCACGACGTTGGTCGGCGAGCCGTGCTGGCCCATCTTCTCCTCGGCGCGCCCGATCACGAGGCCGGGCGTTCCGGCCTCCACCAGGAAGCAGGAGATGCCCTTGCCGGGCTTCGCGTCGGGATCGGTCACCGCCCAGACGACGAAGATCCCGGCGTATTCGGCCGAGGAGATGTAGATCTTCTGCCCGTCGAGCCGCCAGCCGTCCCCGTCGCGGCGCGCCCGTGTGCGCATGGCGGAGGGGTCGGAGCCCGCCTGCGCCTCGGTGAGGCAGAAGGCGCCGGCGAGATAGGTCCCGTCCGCGAGGCGCGGCAGGTGGCGCGCCTTCTGCTCGGGCGAGCCGACGGACTGGATCACCTCGCCGACCATGTTGGTCACCGAGGTCGAGACCGCGGTGGAGGCGCAGGCGTAGCCGAGCTCCTCGATCGCCAGGGCGAAGGCCACCGTGCCGGCCTCCGAGCCGCCGTGCTCCGCCGTCACGTTCAGCGCCGAGAAGCCGTTCTCGGCGAGCAGCTTCAGGTTCGCGAGCAGCGTCTCGCGCCCCGCCCCGCGATCGAGCGCCTCCGCGTTCGGCGCCAGCCGCTCCGCCGCGATCCGCCGCGCGGCGTCGCGGATCATCTCCTCTTCCTCGGTGAGCGCGAAGCGCATGAGCGGGGCCTCCGTGTGGAATGGGGCGGGAGATTAGGGGAGGCCGGAGCGGCGGGCAATGCGGGGCGGGCGCGGTTACCTTCAATGACGTCGCGGACCTGAAGACGACCGTGCTGCTGCGGTTTGCGGCCGTCTCTCGATCTGCTACCTTCGACGCGAGGATGCTCCAGACGATGGCTCGGCTGCGGTTTGCGGCCGTCTCTCGATCTGCTACCTTGGAACCACGCCTCGGTCCGCGCGCGCTTCTGCTGCGGTTTGCGGCCGTCTCTCGATCTGCTACCTTAAGCTGGAGAAGCGCCTGTTCCTGGATCTGGCTGCGGTTTGCGGCCGTCTCTCGATCTGCTACCTTTGCGGCGCAGCGCCTCACCGCGCTCGGCCGGCTGCGGTTTGCGGCCGTCTCTCGATCTGCTACCTTCGCCGGTAAGCCGCTGGACGCGCTCGATCCGCTGCGGTTTGCGGCCGTCTCTCGATCTGCTACCTTCGATTTCCCGATCTTCGCCGGCGAGGATCTGCTGCGGTTTGCGGCCGTCTCTCGATCTGCTACCTTCGAACGCGCGCTCAAGCTCGGCGCCCCACGCTGCGGTTTGCGGCCGTCTCTCGATCTGCTACCTTCGCGGCGCCGACGCCTTCGGCGATGTTCGCGCTGCGGTTTGCGGCCGTCTCTCGATCTGCTACCTTACCGAATTCGGCGGGGAAGAGCACGCCCTTGCTGCGGTTTGCGGCCGTCTCTCGATCTGCTACCTTTATGGCCGGCGCGGCTGCGACGGAAAGCGCGCTGCGGTTTGCGGCCGTCTCTCGATCTGCTACCTTACAAGGACGCGACGACCCTTGCCCGGATAGGCTGCGGTTTGCGGCCGTCTCTCGATCTGCTACCTTCACCTCGCGATCGATGCGGGCGCGGTGCTGCGGTTTGCGGCCGTCTCTCGATCTGCTACCTTGAACGAAATCGACGACCTCGTTCCGCACCTGCTGCGGTTTGCGGCCGTCTCTCGATCTGCTACCTTCCTCGCCACCAGCTCGCCTTCGACCATGCTGCTGCGGTTTGCGGCCGTCTCTCGATCTGCTACCTTACATGGCCTTGCCGTTCGTTCCGCTGCGGTTTGCGGCCGTCTCTCGATCTGCTACCTTTCTCGGCATGAACGCTCACGCCCCCATCGTCGCTGCGGTTTGCGGCCGTCTCTCGATCTGCTACCTTGAGGCAATATGATGCCGCGTTGTCGGAAGCGCTGCGGTTTGCGGCCGTCTCTCGATCTGCTACCTTGGCCGGGCCGCGTCTGCGTGATGACGACCTGCTGCGGTTTGCGGCCGTCTCTCGATCTGCTACCTTCCGCGATCCGGAGATCACCCGCTGGCGGCCGCTGCGGTTTGCGGCCGTCTCTCGATCTGCTACCTTGACGACGCTCGGCGTCCAGATCCATTGGGCGCTGCGGTTTGCGGCCGTCTCTCGATCTGCTACCTTCCTATGAAGCGACCCACCTCGCTCCCTCCGCTGCGGTTTGCGGCCGTCTCTCGATCTGCTACCTTGGCTCTCGAAGGGGATGCGCGCCGCCGATCGCTGCGGTTTGCGGCCGTCTCTCGATCTGCTACCTTGGCCCAGCGTGTCGACGAAATAGTTCACGTGCTGCGGTTTGCGGCCGTCTCTCGATCTGCTACCTTTTCGATCTCGGCGAATATCGCCGTGGCGACGCTGCGGTTTGCGGCCGTCTCTCGATCTGCTACCTTAACGCGCCGAGCCTCGCCGTCACGGCGGACGCTGCGGTTTGCGGCCGTCTCTCGATCTGCTACCTTCCTCGCTGTAGGCGGCGCGGCACATGACCGGCTGCGGTTTGCGGCCGTCTCTCGATCTGCTACCTTTGCCTCGCCGGCAAGCGCCTGAATTTGCTCCGTTTTCCGCCGTCCCGATCGTCAGAAAAGCTCGATCTGGGCCGGCGGAGGCGGGGCGGGCTCGCGTTTTTTCCCGAAGAACGTCTGGATTCGGCTGAACTGCTTGTCGGTGATGGTGAGGAACCGCACCTCCCCCTCCGGCGGCGTGAGCGCGCCCATGCGGGCGACGTGGGTCGCCGCGTTCTCGATGGACGCGCAGTGCCGGATGTAGACCGAGTACTGCATCATGCTGAAGCCGTCCTTCAGGAGCGCCTTGCGAAAGCGCGCATAGGCCTTGCGCTGCGCCGCCGTGTCGGTCGGCAGGTCGAACATCGCGATCACCCACATGGTCCGCCACCCCCAGGGCCAGGCTCGATCCCGGTCTCCGCGTCCGCTCATGGCGCCTCCTCCTCGGCATCATCCGGGGCGAACGGAAGCCCCGAGGGCAGGTCGAGCGTGCGCGCGCCCTCGGTGAGGGCGCGGCGCAAGGAGCCGGCGCTCGCGTGCAGCGCGAGGAGGAGCGGCAGGCGCCGCGCGCCCACCTGCACTGTTTCCTTCAGCACCGAGAGCAGCGCGGCCCGCGTCGCCCGGTCGTCGAGCGTCGGCGGCGGCGCGCCCGCGCTCTCGTCGAGCATGCGCCGCACGCGCCAGTCGACGTAGGGGCGGCAGGGCTCGACGAGGTCGTCGGCGAGGCAGAACGGGTTCGACCGGCGCTTGTGGAATACGCCGAGCGAGGGAATCAGCCCGGTCGCCACGACGGCCCGCGCCGTGGCCGCGCGCACGACCGCATAGCCGTAGTTCAGGAGCGCGTTCGCGCCCTCCGCGTCGCGGTCGCGGCGAAAGCCGCCACCCAGGAGGCGCGGCCAGTAGCGCTGGGCCGCCTGCGCTTCGAGATTGTCCGGATCGCCGGAGCGGACGCGCCGCGCCATCTCGCCGAGGCCGGCGTCCCGCCCGGTGAAATGGGCGAGCACGACGCCCTGCTGGGCGATCTTGGCGCGAACCAGCGCCTGCCAGACGCGCTTGCGGGCGGGCTCGCCCGCCGCCGCCTGGGCGCGGTGGCGCTCGGTCTGGACATGGTGCGCGTCCAGCGGCAGCAGGAGCCCGAGCGGAAGGTGGTCCCTCCCGCTCGCGACCACGGTCGCCCCAGCCTCCAGCAAGGCGACGAGCGCCGCATGGGTGTAGCTCGCCCGGGCGTCGTCGACGACGAGTACGCCGATGTCCTCGATGGGAACGCGGGCGTCCGGCTCGCCAGGGCGGGCGATCACGAGCTGGTCGAGCGCCGTCGACAGCCGCGTGCCCGGCGTGGCGATCTCTAGAATGCGGGACAGGGTCATCGCCGCCTCCTCAGTCCCGCGCCTTGCGCACGCGACCGATCGGGTCGACGGAGACCTTGGTGAATTCCCGCAAGATCGTGTTGACGCGCGGCGCGAAGGGACGAGCATTCGTCGCGTCGTTGTGCTGTCGCAGCTCGACCTGTCCCTTCTCGGCTATGCTCTCGACGACGAAGTACTCGGGTCCATTCGCCCCTTCACGCATCAGCGTGTCGCCTGCGGAGAGGCTCATGACGAACGCCGCCCCGTCCTCGCGCGTCCGCCTCACGATCGGCTCGCGGCGAGCCAGCCGGCCGGCGGCGTCGAACAGGCTCACGACGTCGAACTCGGCGCGGCCATCCGGGCGTCGGAACACCGCGACGTGATGGTTCAAGCCCTTCTTCGCGAAGCCCGTCGCCACAGGCGCCATTATCCGCTGCTGCGCTGTGACGACGATGCGCACCCGCCGGATCTCCGGCCCCGCCTCCCCGAGCTGCGGGTAGGGCGGGACCGCCTTCTTAGGCACGCCGCCGCGCGCCTCCACGTGTGCGCGCACGGCCTCCCGCACCGCCGCGTCGCGGATGTCGCCGAGGCGGGCGGGGGAGAGGTCCTCGATGCGCTTGCGGGTGACGTAGCGCCGATAGGTCGCGCCGCCGCGGGTCTCCTCCGGCTCCTTCGTGCGCCCGAGCACCGTCTGCTCGTGCAGCGGCCCGGAGACCTTCTTGCGCACCCGGTGCGAGCAGACGATCTCGGCGACGGCGCAAGCGGCGTCGGCGCGGATTTCCGGCCATGGCGGCGGCAGGTGCGGGCGCGCGGCGCGCGGGTCCTCCTTCTGCGTCCAGTAGCCCGCGAGGCGCTGCGTCGCGCCGGGCGAGGCGCAGGCGACCACGAGCGCGTCGATCGCGTGGTGGCGATGGTCGGCGCGGGTCTTCTTGCCGTCCTCCCCGAGAATTGCGTCGAGCCCCCACAGATGCCGCAGCTGCGCCGTCACCCGCCCGGTCACGGCCTCGACGTGCACGGGCGCCGTCGGCCCCTCGTCGGGCCACAGCCGCTTCAGCTGGGCGAGCGCGGCGCGCGCCGCCCAGCCGGTGTCGTTCAGCTGGCGCGTCGTGAAGTCGTCGGGCAGGTTTTCGGCGAGAAAGCGCTTCACCTTGCCGCGCGGCATGCCGGGCTTGCCCTTCGCCGCCTCCATTCCGGCGATCCTCCGGCGCATGGCCTCCCAGCGCTCGGGATCGTGGCCGAAGGCCTCGAAGGGCGTACGCGGCCCCTTCTCGGCGTTGACGTCGCGCCGGCAGAGCGTCTTGTTGCGCAAGCCATCGTCGAAGGAGCGCGAGCGCGGCACGATATGCTCCACATGGAACAGCCCGTCGCGGAACAGGGCGTCGAAGCCGATGCGGTCGCCGGTGTAGGGGCATTGCTCGCCGCATTCCTGCCAGAGCAGCCACTTCTCCACGTCGTCTCGCGACGGGTCGGGGATGCCGGCAGCCGTCAGCGCGGCGTGCGCCTCCCTGCGGCGGCGTTCCTGCCGGCGCATGCCGTCCGCCCGCTCGTCGCGCTCGCGCTTCGAGAGCCCCACCTCCCGCGCGACCTCGATGCGGATGCGGTCGGGCTTGCCGTGGACGGCGATGAGATTGTTGACCACCTTGCGCAGCTCGTTGAGCGTGCGCGTCACGGTCGGGTTGCGCAGCTCCGCCAGCCGTCGGGCCTCGGCCGGATCCGCGGGGCTCGGCAGTCGCTCGAGCGCTTCACCGGTCGGACGGGCGCGATCGGGAAAGGCGGCGTCTCGCCAGGGCTCGTGCTCGGGTCCCATCAGGAGCGCGCCCATCCGCACGCCCGCCTCGAGACGCGGCAGGATCGCCTCCAGCGCCGCCGTCGAGTACGGCTCCCAGCCGGCCGGCAGGACGAGCCCGGCGAGCGCCTGCGCCTCGTCCTCCGAGAGGCCGAAATCGGCGACCACCCCTTGCGCGACCTCCGCACGATTCTCCCTTCGCGCACGGTCGGGGAGGACGACGATGCGCTGCGTCCCGATCGCGCGGGTGTCGGCGGCACGCAGCCGCTCCGGCACCTCCGCGCGCAGGCGCTCGGCGTCCGGCCGGTCGGCGAAGCCCTCGCCGAGAACGAGCACGAGGTCCGCCTCGAGCCGGTTGCCGAGAAGCGCCTTCTCGCCGCCGATCTCGAGGTTGAACCGCAGCGACCGCTCGGCCCCCGCCTCGCCGCGCGCCGCATAGAGCGGCTTCAACGCCGCGCGCACCTTCGCCCAGCTGAGCGAGGGGGCTCTCGCGAGCGCCGCGTGGATGGCCGCGCGCTCCTCGGCGTCGAGCGGGCGGGCGTTGCCGCCGGCGACCTCGAGGTTGGCGAGCTTCTCCAGCATGCGGCGCTGCTGCGAGATCCAGGAGCCGCGCGGGCAGAGCGGCGCGTCGGGCACGAGCGGGCATCGCCCCAGCGTCGCCGTGCGCCAGAAAACCGGCTTCTGCGCGAGGATCGTCTCCTCGATCGCTGCGCGGATCGCGGGATCGCGCAGGCAGGCGTGGTGCGCGACCTGGGCATCGAGCAGCCGAGCCAGCTCCTCGGCGACCACGGCGCGTGTCGCATGCACGCCCCGGCGGCGTTCGGACGGCGGAGTCCGCGCGAGGAAGGCGCCGAGCGTCGTCCCGCTCGCGGCGAGGCGGGCGAGCGTCTCCTCGCGCGCGCTCGCGGCCGCGACCTCGTCGGCCGGCGGCGCGGCGGAAGCGCCCTCCCGCTCGGCGGCGTCGCGGCCGGCGAAATGCCGGCGCTGCGCCAGGTGGTGGAGCGCGCGACCCACGTCGTGCGGCGCGAGCGGCTCCGTGAGCCCGCGCAGGCGCAGGTCGTAGGGGTCCCGCGCCATGACGCGCGCACGCTCCGGCGAGCCGTAGGACGGAATGAGACCGACCGAGGCGAGCAGCTCTCCGAGCGCGCGCTTGCGCTCCCGTCGTCGCCGCAGCCGCCTGCGCATCGCGCGCGCGAGGCGCCGCGCCTGGTTCAGCGGCGCGCCGTCGGCGTCGCGCGCTTCGGGGTAGAGCCGCACGCCCAGCGCGCGGATCATCGGCGCCGCCCCCTCCTCGATCAGCGCGAAGCCGATCGACGTCGTTCCGAGATCCAACCCCAGCGCAGTCGGCATGTATCCGCCCTCCAGTCTTGCAATTCAGACTGGAGGATGCTAGCTTCATTAACGTAGCAGATCGAGAGGCGGTCGCTTGCCGCAAGCAAACGGACCCCTCGCGCGGGCTCGGCATCCCAAGGTCCCTGCCGCGTGTCCCCGCCCTCGGGCGGGGACTGTCGTTTTCGTCTCGGCCGCCGCTGCCCGTCAGAAATAATACGGCACGCCGTAATAGCCGTAGACGTTGCGCCCGTATTCCGGATCGGCCCAGGGCGTCTCGTCGCGGCCGTAGCTGGGCGCCGTCTCGAGGTCCTTGCGGTTGAGGTCGACGACGTAGCCGCCCAATCTGGCGTCGAAGTCGAGCTTCGACCAGGGCAGCGGGTGGTAGCGCTCGCCGATGCCGAGGAAGCCGCCGAAGGACATCACGGCGTAGGCGACCTTGCCCGAGTACTTGTCCACCATGAAATTGTAGACCGAGCCGAGATGCTCTCCGGCCTTGTTGTAGACCGCCGTGCCCTCGACCTTGTCGGAGGCGATCAGCCGCTCGGTCTCGTTCTTCGGCGGGTCGCCTTTCGGAACGCCCGGGGTCGCGGTGGTGTCGGCCATGCTCGCCTCCTCTCGCGGATGCGAGCGGAACGGCGCGGGCGCGCTCGCGGTTCCGGCGCCGATCATCCGTCATCCCGGACGCCGAAGGCGATCCGGGACCTATACGCTCCGACGCCGGTGTCGCGGCCTGCAGGCCGCGTCGCGCCGCCCTCGAATGCCAAGCTTCGTGCCGCGAGCGCGCGATGCGCGCTCGAGCCGGCGTCGCGGGTATAGGTCCCGGGTCCGCTTCGCGGCCCGGGATGACAGGGGTGGCAGGACTCGCGTCCTCCCGCACGAGCTCTCAAGCGAACCGGCTCGCGAGCGCGCCGTCCCCGGCGAGGTCGAGATAGAGCGCGCGCAGGCGCCTCGTCAGCGGGCCGGGCGCCCCCTCCCCGATCGCCGTGCCGTCGATGGCGACGACCGGCATGACGATGGCCGAGGCGGACGCGTAGAACGCTTCCCGTGCGGCGAGCGCCTCCTCCACCGTGAACAGCCGCTCCTCCACGGTGAGCTGCATCTCGTCGGCGAGCTTCATCACTGCGAGGCGCGTGATGCCGGGCAGGACGGCGTTGGACAGAGGTCGCGTCACCAGGCGATCGTCCCTGGTGATGATGAACGCCGTCGACGAGCTGCCCTCGGTGACGTATCCGTCCTCCACCATCCAGGCCTCGGCGACGCCGGCGCGGGCGGCCTCCTGCTTGGCGAGCACCTGGGCGAGGAGCGCCACCGACTTGATGTCGCGGCGCTTCCAGCGCAGGTCCGGCGTGGTGATCACCGCCACGCCGGTCTCCGCCGCCTTGGCGCCGACGATCTGCTTGGCCTGCGTGAACATCACCACCGTCGGGGGCGTGCCGGCCGGCGGGAAGGGGAAGTCGCGCTCGGCGACGCCGCGGGTGACCTCGACATAGACGAGGCCCTGGTCGAGGTCGTTGCGCCGGGCGAGCTCGCTCATCAGCTCGGTCCACTGCGCCGTGGAATAGGGGTTGGCGATCTCGATCGCCTTCAGCGAGCGGTCGAGCCGCGCGAGGTGCGCCGCCTCGTCGACGAGCCGACCGCCGATCACCGCCGCGACCTCGTAGATGCCGTCGCCGAACAGGAAGCCGCGATCCATGATGGGGATGCTGGCCTCCTCGTAGGGAACGAACGCGCCGTTGACGAAGACGATGCGGGACATTTTTTCTCGGCCTTTCGGAGGAAAACGAACCGGGCAAGGACACCACGGCGGGGCGCCTTCCTGCAAGCGGGCCGAGTCGCGCATGTCCGAGACGCACATGCGCGCTCGCGCGCTTGCGCGCGGCCGGCCCCCCGCCTAGCGTGCGCGCTTCCGCACATCCGACAGGCCAACCAGGAGCCGGCCCATGCTCGACGCGTCCGCCAGCGGCGTCTACGTCATCGCCCCCACCCCCTTCCACGACGACGGGCGCGTCGACGAGCGCTCGATCGACCGCATGACGGATTTCTTCCTGTCCGCCGGCTGCACCGGCATCACCGTGCTCGGCATGATGGGCGAGGCGCCCAAGCTCGACGCCGAGGAGGCGCTGTCGGTGGCCTCGCAGGTGATCCGCCGGGCCACCGTGCCGGTGGTGGTCGGCGTCTCGGCGCCGGGATTCGCCGCCATGCGCTCCCTCGCCCGCGGGGTGATGGACCGGGGCGCCGCCGGCGTGATGATCGCGCCGCCCTCCTCGCTGAAGACCGACGACCAGATCGTCACCTACTACGCCAACGCGGTGGAGGCGATCGGCGCGGACGTGCCCTTCGTCGTTCAGGACTACCCGCTCTCCATCGGCGTGGTGATGACGCCCGGCGTCATCCGCCGCATCGTGCAGGACAATCCGAGCGCGGTGATGCTCAAGCACGAGGACTGGCCGGGGCTCGAGAAGATCACGACGCTGCGCGGCTTCGAGGCGGACGGCTCCATGCGCCACATCTCTATCCTGTGCGGCAACGGCGGCATGTTCCTCGACTTCGAGACCGAGCGCGGCGCCGACGGGGCCATGACGGGCTACGCCTTCCCGGACATGCTGGTCGACGTGGTGCGGCTGGCCCGGGCGGGCGAGCGCGACGAGGCGCACGACCTGTTCGACGCCCACCTGCCCTACATGCGCTACGAGCAGCAGCCGGGCGCGGGGCTCGCCGTGCGCAAGTACGTGCTCCAGCGCCGCGGCATCATCGCGTCGAGCGCCCTGCGCAAGCCCGGCGGCTCGGTCTCGGCCAAGGCCAGGGCGGAGGTGGACTACCTGCTCGAGCGCCTCGCCCGTCACGACCCGCGGGCGGGCAGGCCGATCGGCTGAGCACAATTTGTCTGTCATCCCGGATTGCCAAGCAAGTCCGGGACCTAGATCCTCCAGCGTATGTTCGGCGCGCGCGACAGCGCGCGCGTCCCGCCTCCGCGGTGATGAAGTCATCCCGCGGGAGGGACGCGGCGTGAACGCCGCTCGGGACAAGGCGGCGGCTCTGGGTCCCGGATCGCCTTCGGCGTCCGGGATGACATGCTTTCGATCACCCCGCCCGGCGCAGCGTCGCCCTGTAGGGCACGCGCGGCTCCGGGCGCGGGGGAACCGGCGGGAACGGCGGCTCGGGCTCGCGCTCGGACGTCGGCTTGCGGGCGGCTGGACCGCCGGCGGGACGCTCGGGCGTGCGCGGCTGGGCGGCGACGGCGCTGGTCTCGCCGGAGGGCGGCGCGCTGCGGGCGGGCGGCTCGGCCCCGCCGCCGCCGCGGCCCGGCGGTCCGCCGATCAGGTCGGAGCGCACCGCGCGCGGCGCGCCGAAGACGAGGCCCTGCGCCAGCGGGATGTCGAGGTCGATCAGGTCCGGCACGTCCTCCTCGCGATCCACCGCCTCGGCGACGAGCTTGATGCCCGCCCGCGCCATCACCGCCGAAAGGTCGCCCACCGCGACGTCGAGCCCCGCCCCGCGCGCGTCGAGATGCGCGAGCAGCATGCCGGCCGGCAGCTTGACGTAGCGCACGCCGCGATCGGCGAGGCCGAACGGGTCGACCCGCAGGTCGTTGGCGCGATCGAGCACGAAGAGCGCGCCCTTCGCCCGCAGCGCCTCGAGCGCGCCCGCGAGCTCGCCGTCGAGCATGCGCCAGGAGCGCTGGGCGATCTCGAAGGCGAGCCGCCCCACCACGTCCGGATAGGTGTCGAGGATGCGCCCCAGCGCGCGCAGGAAGCCCGGCGCCGCGAGCGACTCGTGCGCGAGGTTGACGGTGACGAAGGCGTCCGAGCCGCGCGCCACCAGATGGCGCGCGATGGCGGCCGCGCGCGCGGCGACCTTGCCGTCGAGCTCGGCGCCGAGGCCGACCGCCTCCAGCGCCGGCTGGAACTCCTCCGGCAGCACGATCTCGTCGTCCTCGAGCCGCAGCCGCGCCAGAGCCTCGTAGAAGCGCGTCTTGCGCTGGGGCAGCGAGACGACGGGCTGGAGGTGGATCTCGATGCGATCGTCCCGCAGCGCGCCGGCGATCGCCCGGATGCGGCGCTCGAGCGCCGGATCCGGCGCGGGGGCGGCATCCGGCTCGTCGGCGAACAGGGGCTCGGGCGCGGGCTCCGGCGGCGGCTCGGGCGGCTGCTCGGGCGGGAAGGGCTCGGCCGGGAAGGGCTCGGGCGTGAACGGTGCGGGGGAGCGCGATGCCGGGCGCGCGGGGGCGGGCGCAGGCTCCGGCTCCGCCTCGACGATCGGGCTGAAGCGCGGCGGCGCGGCGCGCGGCATCGCGACGAGCGGCGGTTCCGGCTGCGGCCGCCGCGCGGGAGGCGGCGGCTCGGAATAGGCCGGCCCGGAATAGGCCGGCTCCGGATAGGTCTCGGGCTCGGCGGGCGGCTCCCGACGGGAGGGCCCGGGGCCCGGCGCGGCGCCGAGCGCCGCCGGCTCGCGCGCCTCCTCGTGCTCCGCCTGCTCCGAGAGGGCGCGGTCGTGCGCCGCGACGGTGCCGGCGAGGTCGCGCAGGAGGCCGCTGATCAAGGCGATCTCGCCCGAGACCTCGGCCACGGCCCCGCGCAGGTCGCCGTCGCCGCCCTTGCGGCGCTCGGCCTCGGCGAGGCGGGACTCGACCCGCAGCAGCCGGCGGGCGAGGAAATCGAGATCGGAGGAGGCCTTCTCCGCCACCGTCTGCCCGCGCCGCGCGAGCCAGAGCCCCGCGCCGGCGAGCACGCAGCCGACGGCGCCGAGGGTGAGCGCCAGCGCGCTCGCGAGCGCGGTCCCGGCGGCGATGGCGCCGGCGAGCGCGACGAGCCCGCCGCCCGCTGCCGCGATCGCGGCGGCGACCACGAAACCGGGCGACCGGCGGCGCTCGTTCGGGCGTGCGCGTCGACGTTCCACCTGCGTCTCGTCCCCTCGCCTGCGCCCCGGTTTCGCTCGCGTTGTCGCGCGCCCGCGCCCGCCCGGCAAGGCCGTCGGACTTTCTTCCCCCGAAGAAAACCGAAAACGCCCCGGTCTTTCAATCGATTTCGACGCGCCCACCCGCGGAGCCGCGGCGCGAACGCCCCCGCGATCCCGCGCGTTGGCCCCGCACGCGAGCGCCGACGAGACCGGGAGGACCGACATGAGCGAACGCCACGAGCTCCTGATGCAGGTGGACGGCATGACGTGCGAGGGCTGCGTCGCGGCCGTGACGCGGATCGTGCGCAAGGTCGACCCGCAGGCCGACGTCGCTGTCGATCTCGCCCACGGCCGCGCCCGCATCCTCACCACCGCCGAGACGCTGGAGATCGCGGCCGCCCTCGACAAGGGCGGCTACGAGGCCAAGGCGATGACGATGTGAGGGCCGGCGCACGCGAGGCTTTCGTCCCGGCCGCGTTGCGCCCTATTCTCTCTCGTCGAAACGCCCGGCCACAGGGCGCGCCCGAGGGAGAACGCCGATGCACGGCCTGATGCAGGACTGGCCCCTGCTGATCCACAAGATCATCGACCATGCCGCCGTCCAGCACGCCGGCCGGCCGGTGGTCTCGCGCTCGGTCGAGGGGCCGATCGTGCGCACCAGCTATGCCGCGCTGCGCGGGCGCGCGCTCAAGGTCGCCAAGCGCCTCGCCCGCGACGGGATTCGTGAGGGAGACCGCGTCGGGACGCTCGCCTGGAACACGGCGCGGCATCTCGAGACCTGGTACGGCATCACCGGCATCGGCGCCGTCTACCACACGCTCAATCCGCGCCTGTTCGAGGACCAGATCGTCTACATCGCGAGCCACGCCGAGGATCGGCTGCTGTTCCTCGACCTCACCTTCGTCGCGATGATGGAGCGGCTCCAGGACCGGCTGCCCTCGATCGAGCGCTACGTCGTCCTCACCGACGCCGCGCACATGCCGCGGACCCGGCTGCGCAACGCCGTCGCCTACGAGGACTGGATCGCCGAGGTGGACGAGGACTTCGCCTGGGCGGCGCTCGAGGAGACCGCCGCGGCGGGCTTGTGCTACACGTCGGGCACCACGGGCGAGCCCAAGGGCGTGCTCTATTCGCATCGCTCCAACGTGCTCCACGCCATGATGGCGAACCAGCGCGACGCGCTCGGCCTGTCGTCGCGGGACGTGGCCATGCCGGTCGTGCCCCTGTTCCACGCCAACGGCTGGTCGTTCGGCTTCTCGGCGCCGATGGCGGGGGCGACGCTCGTCCTCCCAGGCCCGAAGCTCGACGGCGGCTCGCTGGCCGAGCTCCTGATCGAGGAGAAGGTGACGGTCTCCGCCGCCGTGCCGACCGTCTGGTTCACGCTCCTCCAGCATCTGGAAGCGACGGGTCTCGAGCTGCCCGACCTCGAGCGCGTCGTCATCGGCGGCTCCGCCTGCCCGCGGGCGGTGACGCGCACCTTCCGCGAGCGCTACGGGGTCGAGGTGCTGCACGCCTGGGGCATGACCGAGATGAGCCCGCTCGGCACGGTCTGCTCGCTCAAGCCGGATTACGGCGACCTCGACGTGGAGGCCTGGCTCGACGTCAAGGAGCGCGCGGGCCACCCCTTCTTCGGCATCGAGATGCGCATCGAGGACGACGACGGGCGCGCCCTGCCCTGGGACGGCGAGGCCTTCGGGCGTCTGAAGGTGCGCGGGCCCGCCATCGCCAAGGCCTATTTCCACCGCGAGGAGCCGATCCTAGACCACGACGGCTTCTTCGACACGGGCGACGTCGCGACCATCGACCGCTTCGGCAACATGCAGGTCGTCGACCGCTCGAAGGACGTGATCAAGTCCGGCGGCGAGTGGATCTCGTCCATCGATCTCGAGAACCACGCGGTGGGTCACCCCCACGTCGCGGAGGCGGCGGCGATCGGCGTGCCCCATCCGAAATGGGGAGAGCGCCCGCTCCTGGTCGTCGTGCCGAAGGCGGGGGTGGAGCCGGACAAGGACGCCATCCTCGCGCATCTCGCCACCCGCCTCGCCAAATGGCAGCTGCCGGACGAGGTGGTGTTCGTGGAGGAGATCCCCCACACCGCGACCGGCAAGATCCAGAAGGTCGCTCTGCGCGAGCGATTCGAGGGCTGGACGCCGCCCGGCTGATGCGCGGGCCTCGGTCGGCGGCTCGGGGCGGCGCGACGAAAAAAGCCCGGCCGCGAGGCCGGGCTCTTCAGGGGATCGAAGGAACGGCCGGTCAGGCCGCCTCCTCCTGGAGATCGTCGCCCTCGGCGGCTTCCGCCGCATCGGCCTCGGCGTTCTTGCCGCGGCGGGGGGACTTGGCGAGGCTCGCCTCGATGAGCTTGAGCGCCTCGGTCTCGGTGATCCGGTTGACCGTCGAGATCTCGCGCACGACGCGGTCGAGAGCGGCCTCGTAGAGCTGGCGCTCGGAATAGGACTGCTCGGGCTGCGCGTCGGAGCGATAGAGGTCGCGGACCACCTCGGCGATGGCGATGATGTCGCCCGAGTTGATCTTCGCCTCGTATTCCTGCGCGCGGCGCGACCACATGGTGCGCTTCACGCGGGCGCGGCCGGACATGGTGTCGAGCGCCTTCTTGACGAGATCCGGCTCGGCGAGCTTGCGCATGCCCACGGTCGCCGCCTTCGCGGTCGGAACGCGCAGGACCATCTTGTCCTTCTCGAAGCTGACGACGTAGAGCTCGAGCTTGAAGCCGGCGATTTCCTGCTCCTCGATCGCCGTGATCTGGCCGACGCCGTGGGCCGGATAGACGATGGCTTCGCCAGCCTTGAAAGCCAAAGCCTTGCCAGTCTTCTTGGGGGTCGTCATGCGGTGAAGGCTCCCTGTTGCGCGCCGCGGCGCGGGCCGCGACACAGACAGCGCCGTCGGAAAGGGGTCCGACGGTCGAAAAGACTTGACTCCGCCCACCCTGATGGGTTCCGGCGGCGTCCCCTTCAAGATTTTTCGGCCGGTGACGAAAGGCGCCCCCTCGCCCTCGCCGGGACACGATGGAAAGGTCCCCGTGCGAGGGGTGCGGGTGCTGCTCTCATGTTCTGCTTAAGGCTTCACGTGCGAGTTGGCAGCGCGCAGGGCGCGGTCTACGGCAGGCCCTTTGCTTACCACAAGCCGGCTGATAAATCAAAGAAAATCGCAATGAACGGCCACGGTCGGCCGCTCGCGCCCGCCGAGGGGCGCGATTCCGGTCTCGAATCACCGCTCGCGGCGCGTGCCGCAGCGTCAGTCACCCTCGCCGGGCTCGGGCGAGAAGAACTTCTCGTACTTGCCCGCCATGCCGTCGTACTCCTTGGCGTCGGCAGGCGCATCCTTCTTCTGGGTGATGTTGGGCCAGGACTTGGAGAGATCGGCGTTGATCTTGAGCCACTGCTCGAGACCCGGCTCCGTGTCCGGCTTGATCGCCTCGGCCGGGCATTCCGGCTCGCACACGCCGCAATCGATACACTCGTCGGGATGGATGACGAGCATGTTGTCGCCCTCGTAGAAGCAATCCACGGGGCAGACCTCGACGCAGTCCATGTACTTGCACTTGATGCAGTTTTCCGTGACGACGTAGGTCATTCCGCAATCCCGGTCCGGTCGACGTTGACACCGGACGCTGTAACCCGACGCAAAGCCCCGCGCAAGGCCCGAGCGGAGCCGTATCGCGCGCGGCCCGCGGCGCGTGCGACGATCGGTCCGGAGGGCGACGGCGCCCGCACGGGACTCGGCCGCAGCGCGGCGCACGGCCCCGAGCGGACCTCGCCCGGGCTTTCCCGCCCGCTCGTCGGGACGTGAGGATAGCCGAAACCTCGGCCTTTCGCACCGGCGCCCGCGCTCAGGCTTCCGGCGGCACCGAGAGGCCGAGCTCCGAGAGCTTGGCGTGCACCTCGGACTGGGAGCGCTTCATCTTCATGCTGATCACGGAGGCCGGCACGCCCTCGCGCGCCAGCGCGATCAGCTCCTGGACCTGCTCGTAGCTCCAGGGGCGGCTTTCGGATGCGACATCGCTCATGGTCGTCTCCTCGCTCGATCGAGTTCGTCCGACGTTCGGAACGCCACAGCCGTGACAATGGGTCCGGCGGCAGGGCGTCGCAAGCTGTGGAGGGTCCGGATGCGGGGGCTCGCGCGGCGCGCCCGGCATGCTAACCAGGGCCCCGGCTCATCCGAACGAGCGGGGGAGGCGCGAGAGGCGGAGCGATGACGGTCGGCATCGATATGGGCGAGAACGCGGCTCCCGGCGGCGGGCGCATGCTCCTCGACCTCGAGGAGCTCCTCGCCACCCGCCTGCTGGTCCAGGGGAATTCCGGCTCCGGCAAGTCGCACCTGCTGCGCCGGCTGCTGGAGCAGAGCGCGCCCTGGGTGCAGCAATGCGTCATCGACCCCGAGGGCGACTTCGTCACCCTCGCCGACAGGTACGGCCACGTGGTGGTCGAGGCGGACCGCTCCGAAGCGGACCTCCAGCGCGTCGCCGCGCGGGTGCGCCAGCACCGGGTCTCCGTCGTGGTCAGCCTCGAGGGTCTCGACGCCGAGCAGCAGATGCGCGCCGCCGCCGCCTTCCTGGGCGGCCTGTTCGACGCCGAGCGGGACCATTGGTACCCGATGCTCGTCGTCGTCGACGAGGCGCAGCTCTTCGCGCCTATGGCGGCGGGGGAGGTCTCGGACGAGGCGCGCAAGGTCTCGCTCGGCGCGATGACGAACCTGATGTGCCGCGGCCGCAAGCGCGGGCTCGCCGGCGTCATCGCCACGCAACGCCTCGCCAAGCTCGCCAAGAACGTGGCGGCCGAGGCCTCGAACTTCCTGATGGGCCGCACCTTCCTCGACATCGACATGGCCCGCGCCGCCGATCTGCTCGGCATGGATCGGCGCCAGGCGGAGAGCTTCCGCGACCTTCAGCGCGGGCATTTCGTGGCGCTGGGCCCCGCGCTCTCGCGCCGGCCGGTGGCCGTGCGCATCGGGACGGTCGAGACCGCCGCGCGCTCGACGAGCCCCAAGCTGATGCCGCTGCCGGAGACCCCGGCGGAGGACGCGCGCGACCTGATTCTCGCGCCGCTCGAGCCCGAGCCGGCGCGGGCCCGGCCGGAGCGGCGCCCCCCTCCCCCGCCGCCGCCCTCCACCAACGACCTTCTCGCCGAGCTCGTGCGCTCGCGCCCCGCCGCCGCCGCCCCCCCGAGCGCGGAGGAGGTCGCGCTGGCGGCCGAGGAGCGCGAGGCCGTCATGGAGGAGATCGTGCGCGACCTCCTCTCCGACCCGGATGCGGCCTTCCGCTCCATCGCCGTGCTCTACCAGGATTTCCTGGTGCGCCTGCGGATCAAGCGCGTGCCGGGCGAGGCGCCGACGCTCGCCGCCTTCAAGAAGCGCCTCTCGGTCGCCCGCGCCGGCGTCGAGGCCGGGGCGATCCCGGAGGACACGTGGGCGCGCGCGGAAGCGGCTGCGGCGGACCTGCCGGAGGAGATCCAGGGCGTCTACCTGCTGCTCGCCCGCGCCGCCTTCGAGGGCGCGCCCTGCCCGCCCGACGGCGCCATCGCCCGCGCCTGCGGCTCGCGCTCACCGGGCCGCGCCCGGCGGCTGGTGCAGTACATGGAGAGCCGCGGCCACGTCGTCACCCGCGCCGACCTGCGCGGCCAGCGCATCGTCGCATTGCCCGACCTCGGCGTGGAGACCAGGCCCGGCGACCCCAACGCCTGGGAGGAGCCCCAGGAGGGCGGCGGGGACCTGTTCGCGACGGGGTGAGCAGGAAGCGGGTGGCGGAGAGCTGGGGGCGGTGGTGCTCTCGCGCCGTGCCCCATTTCCCGCACGAGAGGCTTCCGCCATGGACTTCCGCGTTCTCGGGCTCTCGCCCGAACCCTTCCTTCCCCTCTACGGCCTCTCGGAGGCGGCGCTCGCCGAGCGCGGCGTGATCCGCAGGCGGGCGAACGATCCGACGAGCTATCCCGACCGCATCGAGATGCGCCACGCCCGGCCGGGCGAGAGCGTGCTGCTCCTCAACCACGTCTCCCAGCCGGCGGCCTCGCCCTACCGCGCGAGCCACGCCATCTACGTGCGCGAGGGCGCGAGCGACACCTACGACCGGGTGAACGCGGTGCCGGAGGTGATGCGGCCGCGCCTCCTCTCCGTGCGCGCCTTCGACGCCGACGGCATGATCGTCGACGCCGACGTGGTCGAAGGCGCGGATCTGGAGGGGCTGATCGCACGGCTCCTGGCGAGCCCCGCGGCGGCGTATCTCCACGTCCACAACGCCAAGCGCGGCTGCTATGCGGGGCGGGTCGAGCGGGCGTGAGCGGCGCTCAGCCCGCCTCCTCGTAGAGCGCCTCGGCCTCCGAGGCCGGCCCGCGGCGCTCGCCGAGATCGAGGACGCGCACCGCCTTGGTGGCGTGCGGGGCGGCGACGGTGAGGACGTCGCCCACCGCGATCCCCTTGGCGGGGTTGGTCTGCCGCTGGCCGTTGACGCGCACGTGGCCCGATTCGACCAGCTTCGCCGCGAGCGTGCGGGTGCGCGCGAAGCGCGCGTACCAGAGCCACTTGTCGAGCCTCTGGCGATCCTCCCGCACGGGCTCAGGCGACCTGTCGCGTCATTTCTTGTCCTCGAGCTGCGCCTTCAGGGCGGCGAGCTTGGCGAAGGGCGAATCCGGATCCGGCTGCTTCTCGCGGCGGGGGCGATCGGCGCCCGGGGGCGGGCGTCCGCCGTCGCGACGCTCGCCGCCGGAGCGGTAGCCGCCCATCTGGCCGCCCTTGAAGCCGCCCTTGGGACGGCCGCCGCCCTTCTCGCCGCCACCCTTCTCGCCACCGCCTCTGCCGCGGCGCTCCTCGCGCGCCTCGGCCGGGGCGCCTTCGCCCTGGGCGGCCTTGGGGCGCTCGCCGCGCGGGCCGCCTTCGCGGCGCGGGCCGCGTTCGCGCCCCTCGCGGCCGGGGCGTCCGCCGTGGCGGGCCTGCCGGTTGCGGCCCTCGCGCCGGCCCTGGCGCCAGACCACGATCGTCTCGGGCTCGGCCGGCGCCGTCTCGGACGGCTCGGCGGCGGCCTCCTCCGCAGGCGGCTCAGCGACCACCGGCTCGGAGGCGGTCTCGACGGCGGCGGGAGAGACCTCCGCCTCCGGCGCCGGAGCCTCCTCCGAAGCCGGAGCCTCCTCCGAAGCCGTCTCTTCCGAAGCCGGAGCCTCCTCCGCAGCCGTCTCGGGCTGCGCGACCGCCTCGGCGGCGGCCTCGACCGCGGCCTCCGCCGGCGCCTCCGGCTCGGCCGCATCCGCCTGGAGCGGCGCCTGCGCCGCCTCCGGCGCGTCCGACGGCGTCTCGCCGGGCTCGTTCGGCGCGGCCTCGGCGCTCTCGCCCTCGGCGACGGCCTCCGCGGCGATCGTCGCGCCGGCCTCGGCCTGCGCCTCGCCGGCGGGCGCCGCCGGTGCGGCCGGAACGACCGGCTGCGTCGGCATCGGCTTGAGAATTTCCGAGGTGATCGCCGGGCCGGCGCGCTCCTCGGAGACGTAGCCGAGCGACTTCAGGATCTGCGCGAAATCCTCGCCGGCGCAGCCGACGAGCGAGGTCATCGCCACGGTGCCCACGAAGGCGTCGCCCTCGGCCGCGCCCGCCGGCGGCTCGCCGACGGTCTGGCCCGGCACGTAGGCCATGGCGGGGCGGATCAGGTCGGCGAGGCGCTCGAGGATGTCGACGCGCACCGCCCGCCCGCCGCAGACGCGGAAGCCGGCGGAGCGGTAGAGCCCCTTCGCGACCTCGGTGTCGACGGGGATCGAGGTGCGCCCGGAGGAGGCCAGCGCCGCGATCTCGTCGATGCCCTTCTGGTCGAGCCCGCCGTTCTTGAGCGCCCAGAGCTGAGCCGCCAGCGTGCGCGGGGCGGGCTTCATCAAAGCCGGCAGATAGAGGTGGTAGGCGCCGAAGCGCACGCCCTTCTGGCGCAGGGCCGAGCGGGCCTGCTGGTCGAGCGAGCGCACCTCCTGGAGCACGCGCGAGCGCTCGAGCACGCCGAGCGACTCGGCGATCTGGAAGGCGACGCCCCGCGCGATGCCCTGCAGGTCGGCGGGCTCCTCGAGCTCGAGCAACGGCCCCAGCGTGCGCACCACGTGCGCCTTGAGCCAGGCCTTGAGCCGGCCCTCGACCTTCTCGAGCGCGCCGCCGGTGAGGTGCTCGTCGGCGATCAGCCGCACCCGAGGCTCGAAGATCTTCTCACCCGGCTCGAGCTTCGCCACCGGCTCGCCCTGCCAGCGGATCGTGCCGTCGTTCGACAGGACGAAGGACGTGTCCGCCGCCGTCGAGAACCGATCGGCCCGCGCCTCGATCTCGCCGGCGAGGCCCTTGACCGCCGCGTTGCGCAGGGTCTTGGCCTCGTCGCTGGAGGCGTCCGGATCGGGGACGAAGACGAACCCGGACAGGCGCCCGACGTGCTGGCCCTCGACGCTCACGTCGCCGCTCGCCGAAATTTCCGCTTCAAGCATCGCGTTCTCTCTCAAGCGCCGCATCAGCACGCTGGTCCGCCGGTCCACGAACCGGCTCGCCAGCCGCTCGTGCAGCGCATCCGACAGCTTGTCCTCTACCCCACGCGCCACGCTCTGCCAATGCTCCGGATCGCGCAACCAGTCGGGTCGGTTGGCGACGAAGGTCCAGGTGCGTACTTGCGCGATCCGCGCCGAGAGCGTGTCGATGTCCCCGTCGACCCGATCCAGCAGCGACACGTGCCGGCGGAACCAGTCGTCCGGCACCGCCCCGTCGCGCATCAGGAACAGATAGATGGCCGAGACGAGGTCGGCGTGGCTCGCCGGCGACACCTTGCGGTAATCCGGGACCTGGCAGACCTCCCAGAGCCGCTCGACGTTGGCGCGGCCCGTCGCGTGGTGGCGCACCGAATCGTCCCGCGCCAGGATCTCGAGGGCCGCGACGTCCTCCGCCATGGGCGCGCGGGTGAGGCCGTGCTCCTGCGGCACCTCCGCCAGCGCCCGCTGGAGCGCCTCGAGCGAGCGGAAGTCGAGATCCGGGTTGCGCCATTGCAGGATCCGCGCGGGCTCGAACTTGTGCCCCTCCACCGCCTCCACCAGCTCCGGGTCGAACGGGTCGCAGCGCCCGGACGTGCCGAAGGTGCCGTCGTTGAGGTGGCGCCCGGCGCGCCCGGCGATCTGGCCGATCTCGGCGGGGTTGAGCTTGCGGAAGCGGAAGCCGTCGAACTTGCGGTCGGCGGCGAAGGCGACGTGGTCGACGTCGAGATTGAGCCCCATGCCGATGGCGTCGGTGGCGACGAGATAGTCGACGTCGCCGGACTGGTAGAGCGCCACCTGCGCGTTGCGCGTGCGCGGGGAGAGGGCGCCGAGCACCACCGCCGCGCCGCCGCGCTGGCGGCGAATCAGCTCGGCGATGGCGTAGACCTCCTCCGCCGAGAACGCGACGATGGCCGAGCGCGCGGGCAGGCGCGAGAGCTTCTTCGAGCCGGCGAAGGTGAGCTGCGACAGCCGCGGGCGCGTGGTGACGTGGACGCCCGGGATCAGCGCGCGCACCAGCGGCTCCATCGTCGCCGAGCCGATCAGCAGCGTCTCGTCCCGGCCGCGCTGGTTGAGCAGGCGATCGGTGAAGACGTGGCCGCGATCGAGGTCGGAGGCGAGCTGGATCTCGTCGATCGCCACGAAGGCGAGGTCGAGGTCGCGCGGCATCGCCTCCGCGGTGCAGACCCAGTAGCGCGGGTGCTTCGGCTTGATCTTCTCCTCGCCGGTGACGAGGGCGACCGCGTCCGCGCCGGCGCGCTCCACCACGCGGCCGTAGACCTCCCGCGCGAGCAGCCGCAGCGGCAGGCCGATCATGCCCGAGGAATGGCCGAGCATCCGCTCGATGGCGAGATGCGTCTTGCCCGTGTTGGTCGGGCCGAGAACCGCGGTCACCCCGCGCGAGCGGGCCTGCGGCGGAAGGGAGAGGCGGGGCATCGGGCGCGGGCTGGACCTTGACACACGGGCTCGCGGGCGGCCCCGGGAGCGGGCTCGCTCCGGAACAGGGGCCGAACGAAAGGGGGGCGAATCGCTGATCCGTGGAGAATCCGGATTCGTTCCGTTCTCGGACGCCCTGTATATGGGATCGGCGCGGGGTTTTCCTAGCGGGGAAAGCGGGGGAGGCCGGCGGTTCGCCGTGCTGCGTCAGATCTGCCGATGCGAAGGCTTTTCGGACGAGAGTGTATGATATACAAATGGGGATGTATATCCGTGCTCTTCGAGGATGAAGCCATGCAGGTCGCGAAATGGGGAAATTCCCTGGCCGTCCGTCTTCCCGCCGACGTGGTTCGGCGGCTCGGGCTCAAGGAAGGCGACGAGATCGAGCTCCGCGCGGACGGTGACGGCCTCGTCGTCGATCGCCAGCCCCGTCCCGAGGAGATTCTGGCTTCCCTGCGGAAGTTCCGGGGTCGTTTGCCCGCCAGCGAGCGCCTGACTCGCAACGACGCGAATGCGCGCTGAGGTCTTCTTCGACACGAACCTCATCCTCTATCTGCTCGACGAGGGCCCGAAGGCGGACATCGCCGAGCGCGTGCTGCAGGCCGGAGGAGTCGTCAGTGTTCAGGTCTTGAACGAAGTCCTGGCGAACTCTCGCCGGAAGGCGGGCATGTCCTGGGAAGAAGCCGGCCTGTTCCTGAGCGGGATCCGCCGCCTGTGCACGGTCGTCGACCTGACCGAGGAGATCCACGACGTCGGGCGAGCGCTCGGCCAGCGCTATGGCTTCTCTGTGTACGACGCGATGATCGTGTCTGCGGCCTTGGTCAGCGGCTGCACCGAACTCCACACCGAGGACATGCACGACGGGCTTCTCGTCGAGGACGTGCTGCGGATCGTCAACCCTTTCGTCGAGAAACGCCCCTGAGCCGCTCCCGCCCCCCTCAGCGCGCAGCGGCCCGCGCCACGCCGCCGCCGTCGATGGAGACGCGCTGGGCCTCGATCACGCTGGTGCCGATCTGCGTGCGCACCTCGATGCGCAGCGGCAGCAGCGTGCGGCTTCCCTCCACCGGGGCGAGCCAGACCGCCATGTCGCGGTTCTCCTCCATGAAGCGCACCGCCTCCTTGCCCTCGCGATGGCCGGCGATGGCCCGGAAGCGGGCGGCGCACATCAGGACGGGGCCGGAATAGCCCGGCTTGTCGAGCTGGCGCGTGCCCGCGTAGCTGAGCACGATGTCGAAGCGCGAGGCCCCGTCGAAGACCGGGATCGTGCGCTCGCACTGGCCGGGATCGTCCATGGCGAGGCGCCCGCGCCCGGGGAAGAGGAAGGCGCTCACGGGGTCGACCACGCCGCGGCGATGGCTCGCGCGCACCGGCACGCGATCGGGATGCTCGGGAAGCGGCGGCAGGATCTCGACGGCGGAGACGCTGCCGCCGGAGAGCCCCATGCGCACGGTGCGGCTCGCCTTGCTCGAGGCGGAGTTCACGGCGAAGGACGCGGGCGCCACCCGCTCCCCGCTGACGCGGCCCGTGGCGCTGGCGGCGCCGCGGCCGTCGGTGATCAGGCCGGCCAGCCCGACGAGGCGGG
Source organism: Salinarimonas sp. (assembly GCF_040111675.1). Lineage (NCBI taxonomy): Bacteria > Pseudomonadati > Pseudomonadota > Alphaproteobacteria > Hyphomicrobiales > Salinarimonadaceae > Salinarimonas > Salinarimonas sp. The sequence continues at coordinate 3,789,715 of NZ_CP157794.1, forward strand.
CCTGGACGTCGATGCGGTAGCGCCGCCCGTCGTAGGTCGAGTTCACGTCGGCCTCGCCCACGGGAAAGCCCGCGAGCCAGATGCCGTAGGTCGCGTCGAACGAGGAGGAGGCCGACGCGGGCGCGGCGGCGGCGAGGACGGACGCGGCGAAGGCCGCGAGAAAGGCGAGCGATGCGCGCATGACGTGTCCCTGTCCCGGCCCCCCGAAGCCGGCCGCGTGGTGCGGCGTCCAGCTTCATGGCGAATCGGGCGTTAACGAGGCGATCCCGACCATCCGACGTCCTGGTTAACGCTCTCCTATCCTTGACGCGCCCCCGGGCTTTGGCCTATACGCTCGCACCTTCCAGGGACACCGGTGTCCGGTCGCCCCGCATCCGTGCGCGTCTCGCGCCCGGGAGCGTGGGGGAGATCAAGCGGCCGCACCTCCATCGATAGGACGTATGAGATCATGTCGCGCCGTTGCGAACTGACCGGCAAGGCCGTTCTGACCGGTCACCTCGTGAGCCACTCGAACCGCAAGACCAAGCGCCGCTTCCTGCCGAACCTCGTCAACGTGACGCTGCAGTCGGACGCGCTCGGCCGCTCGGTCCGCATGCGCATCTCGGCCAACGCGCTGCGCACGGTCGAGCATCGCGGCGGGCTCGACGCCTTCCTCGCCAAGGCGAAGGACGTCGAGCTCTCGCAGACCGCGCGCACCGTCAAGCGCGAGATCGAGAAGAAGCAGATGGCCGAGGCCGCCGGCGCCGAGTGAGGCGCGCGGGCTCTCGCACATCGCATCGACACGCATCGGCGGGCGGCCCATCGGGCCGCCTTTCGCCGTTGAAGGATCAAGCTCGACCATGACCGCGTTCTCAGCCGACGACCGCTCGAAGCTCCTTCTCGCCGTGGGCGCCATGGCGCTGGTGGTGCTCGCCTCGAACATCCTCGTCCAGCACCCGATCCAGGCCTTCGGCCTGCAGGACTGGCTGACCTTCGGCGCCTTCACCTATCCCTTCGCCTTCCTGGTGACGGATTTGGCGAACCGCCGCTTCGGCCCCGCCGCGGCGCGCAAGGTGGTCTATGCCGGCTTCGCGCTCGCGGTCGCGCTGTCGATCTATTTCGCCACGCCCCGCATCGCCATCGCCTCCGGCGTCGCCTTCCTCACGGCTCAGCTCCTCGACGTGGCGATCTTCAACGCCCTGCGGGCCAAGGCCTGGTGGATCGCGCCGCTGACCTCCTCGGTGCTCGCCTCGGCGCTCGACACGGCGCTCTTCTTCTCGCTCGCCTTCGCCTGCGGGCCGGTGATCGGGGGGCTGACCATCACGCAGATGCTCGGCGCCGTCGGCATCCCCGACGCCTGCATCGCGCTGCCCTGGCAGACGCTGGCGGTGGCGGACTATCTGGTGAAGCTCGCCGTCTCCGCCGTGGCGCTCGTGCCCTACGGGGCGCTCGTCGCGCGGATGCGCCGGGCGGAGGACGGGGAAGGGGCGCGCGGGACGGCTTGAGGGGTCAAATGATCGGCTGTCTCGGGTCTACCTGTGTGCGTCCCCGCTCCATTGTCATCCCGGGCGCCGAACGGCGACCCGGGACCCATACCCGCCGACGCCGGTTTCGCGGCCTTTAGGCCGCGTCGCGCGCCCTCCATACGTTGACAGGTCCCGCGACGAGCGCGGCATGCGCGCTCGAGCCGACGTCGAGGCCATGGGTCCCGGATCGGCTTCGCCGTCCGGGATGACAGCTCTTCGCACCCCGAGAGGCGTCCCCGAGCGCTCATCGCCGCGCCAGCCCCCACATCGCTCCCCCCGCCAGGAGCCCCCAGAACGGCGCGCCGATGCCGAAGAAGGCGACCCCCGAGGCGGTGGTGACGAAGCACACGAGCGCCGCCATCCGCGCCTTCTCGTCGGCGAGCGCGGCCTGGACCGCGCCGGCGAAGCTCGTCAGCAGCGCGAGGCCGGCCACCGCCTGGATCAGGACCGGGGGCGAGGCGGCGATGAAGGCCGCGGCGATCCCCGCCGAGAGGCCCAACGCGACGTAGGTCGCGCCCGCGGCCGCCGCGGCGAGCCAGCGCCTGGCGGGGTCGGGATGCGCCTCCGGGCCGGCGCAGAGCGCCGCCGTGATGGCGGCGAGGTTGACGAGCTGCCCGCCGAAGGCGGAGGCGAGCGCGCTCGCGATCCCGGTGCCGACGAAGATCGGCGCGACCGGCGGCGCGTAGCCGTTGGCGCGCAGCACGGCGAGGCCGGGCACGTTCTGCGAGGCCATGGTGACGAGGAACAAGGGCAGCGCGAGGCCGATCATCGCGTCGAGCGAGAAGGACGGCGCGACCAGGATCGGCCGCGAGGCGAGCGCCGCCCAGGAGGCCTCCGGCAGCGGCGTCGCGGCGAAGACCAGCGTCGCCGTCACGACGACCGCGAGCGGCACGGCGTAGGGACGCGCGAAGCGAAGCGCCAGCGCCCAGACGATCACGATCGGTAGCGCCAGCGCCGGCTCCAGAGCAACCGCCCGGGCCGGGGCGAGGCACAGATCGAGCAGGATGCCCGCCAGCATGGCGGCCGCGAGCGGCATCGGGATGCGCGCCACCGCCTGCCCGAAGGGCCGCACCAGGCCTGCGAGAATCACCAGCCCCGACGCCGCGAGGAACGCGCCCACCGCCACCGGAAACCCGCCCGCATACGCCCCCGTCGCGACGAGCAGCGCCGCGCCCGGCGTCGACCAGGCGATCGAGATCGGCAGCCGCGTGCGCCAGGCGAGGCCCATCGCGAGGAGCCCCTTCGCCACGCACACGGCGAGCAGCCCCGAGGCCGCCTGGGCCGGCGTCGCGCCGACGGCGACGAAGCCCTGCAGCAGGAGCGCGAAAGTCGAGGCGAAGCCGACGATCGCGGCCAGCGTGCCGGCGGAGAGCGGCTGCACCAGCGAGCCGCCCGCCGGCCCGCCGGCCTCGCGCGCCGCGGCCGTCCCGATCCTCTCGCTCATCCGCGCTCTCCCCTCGCGCCCCGCGCTCGCTCGAGCGCGTCCGCGATCTCCCACGCGAGGCTCTCCGCGTCGAGATCCTCGCCGTTGGCCAGCACGATCACGGACAGGCCCGTGTCGAGGCCGCGATAGTAGTAGGTCGCCGTCCCGTACCAGGATCCGCCGTGGGCCGCCACGGCCCGGCCGGGATCGCCGTACAGCGACCAGCCCCAGCCGTAGCCGGCCCCGTCCTCGTCCTCGTCCGCGAGCGGCCCCCCGTCGGCGAAGCGGCCGTTGGCGAAGAGCGCGTCGTGGAGCCCGTCCGGGATCAGGGCGCCGCCGGCCAGCGCGGCCTCGTAGCGGGCGAGATCGGCGAGGCTCGTCCAGATCGAGCCGTCGCCCTCAACCGACGTGTCCCATGCGCTCGGCTCGAAATCGCCGTCCGTTCCGGCGTAGCCCGCCGCGCGCCGCGCCGGATCGGCGGGGGCGCCCGAGGCCGTCGAAATCATCGTCAGCGGCCCGAAAACGCGCGCCTGGAGCGCCGCATCGAGGCTGTCGACGCCCTCCGCCGCCGCGACCACCGCGCCGAGGACGAGATAGCCGGTGTTCGAATAGGCGAAGGTCGCGCCGGGCTCCGCGTCGAGGGGCATGTCCGCGAGCCAGGCGAGCACGTCCGCATCGCTCGTCGCCTCGTCGAAATCGAGCCCCGGCGCATCGTCGAGGTAGTCCGGCAGGCCGCTCGTATGGCGCACGAGATCGTCGAGCACGATCGGCCGGCGCGCGCCCTGGTGGACGACGGGCGGCACGTCCAGCACCTCCGCCACCGGCGCCTTCGGATCGAGCGCGCCCTCCGCGACGAGGAGCGCCGCGGCGAGCGCCGTCATCTGCTTCGACACCGAGGCGAGGTCGAACAGCGTATCGAGGGTCACCGGCGTCCCCGCCTCGATGTCCGCGAGGCCGTATCCCGCCGCGTGCAGCACCTCCCCGTCCTGCGCGACGAGGACCGCGATGCCGGGCGCATCGACGCCGACGAGGGGCGCGACGAGGGCGTCCACCTCCGGCAGGCGCTCGGCGAGGGCCGGCGTCGCGACGGCGAGGCAGGCGAAAAGCGCGGCGCGCAGGAGCGCGCGGCGGGCGGGACGGAGACCGGTCATGGCGGGAGATCCGGAGGGGTGGCGTCGCGCCCAGGCTAGGATGCGGACTCATTTCGCGGCAAGCCAAATCCGGATCGCGGCGAGCTTGAGCGCGGCGAGGAAGTTGTCGGGCGAGCGGTCGTAGCGCGTGGCGAGGCCGCGGAAGTGCTTGATGCGATTGAAGAAGCGCTCAACGAGGTTTCGCTGGCGGTAGAGCCAGGAGCTGAACGGGAAGCTGCCCTTTCGGATCGCGCGGGGCGGGATGTTCGCCCAGGCGCCGCGTTCGGTCACCGTCGCGCGGATCGCGTTCGTGTCGTAGGCGCGGTCGGCGATCAGGATGGCGTCTTTCGCGACGAGCGGAAGGAGCTGCTCGCAGGCCGGTGCGTCGTTTGCCTGCCCTGCGGTGAGCAGGAGGCGAACCGGCCGCCCTTCCGCATCGACGAGGGCGTGGATCTTGGTCGTCAGGCCGCCGCGGGAACGTCCCATGCGACCATCTCCGGCGGCCTCCGAATCCCCCTTTTTCCCGCGGCCCCGTGCTGGTGGACGCGGACGCAGGAGCTGTCGATCATCACGATGTCGCCGTCGTAAGCCTCTGAGACGGCGTCCAGAATTCGGTCCCAGACGCCTGCTTTCCGCCATCGGACGAAGCGGTTGTAGAGCGTCGTGCGCGGGCCGTAGCGCTCGGGCACGTCGCGCCAGGGCGCACCCGTCCGGAAGCGCCAGACGATCCCGTTGATCACCCGCCTGTCGTCCACCCGGGGCACGCCGCGCACCTTGTTCGGCAGAAGCGGCTGGATGATCGCCCATTCCTCGTCGGTCAGCTCATGGCGGCGCATCGAATCCTCCCTCGATCAGGAAGGTTGAATCATCCTACGCTCGAGCGATCAAATCCGCTTTGCCGTTTATGGGGCCAGAGCCTAGCGTGGCCGTCGGCCGCCGCAAGCCCCGGCGGAACGCCATCCTCTCCGTCATCCCGGACGCCGAAGGCGATCCGGGACCCAGACACGCCACCCTGTCCCGAACGGCGTGCAACGCCGCGTCCCTCCGCAGGCGATGTCGGCATCGAGGGACGCGGGACGCGCGCGCTCCCGCGCACGCTGAACACACGCTGGAGGATCTGGGTCCCGGACTTGCTTCGCAATCCGGGATGACATGAAGGTGTCGCCCCGGAGTCATCCCGGACGCCGAAGGCGATCCGGGACCTATACCCGCCACCCTGCCCCGAGCGGCGTGCAACGCCGCGTCCCTCTGCAAGTGATGTCGGCATCGAGGGCCGCGGGACGCGCGCGCTCCCGCGCACGCTGAACACACGCTGGAGGATCTGGGTCCCGGACTTGCTTCGCAATCCGGGATGACATGAAGGTGTCGCCCCGGAGTCATCCCGGACGCCGAAGGCGATCCGGGACCTAGACCCGCCACCCTGCCCCGAGCGGCGTGCAACGCCGCGTCCCTCTGCAAGTGATGTCGGCATCGAGGGCCGCGGGACGCGCGCGCTCCCGCGCACGCTGAACACACGCTGGAGGATCTGGGTCCCGGACTTGCTTCGCAATCCGGGATGACATGGAGGTATCGCCCCGGAGTCATCCCGGACGCCGAAGGCGATCCGGGACCCAGACACGCCACCCTGCCCCGAGCGGCGTGCAACGCCGCGTCCCTCTGCAAGTGATGTCGGCATCGAGGGACGCGGGACGCGCGCGCTCCCGCGCACGCTGAACACACGCTGGAGGATCTGGGTCCCGGACTTGCTTCGCAATCCGGGATGACATGGAGGTATCGCCCCGGAGTCGTCCCGGACGCCGAAGGCGATCCGGGACCCAGACACGCCACCCTGCCCCGAGCGGCGTGCAACGCCGCGTCCCTCCGCAGGCGATGTCGGCATCGAGGGACGCGGGACGCGCGCGCTCCCGCGCACGCTGAACACACGCTGGAGGATCTGGGTCCCGGACTTGCTTCGCAATCCGGGATGACATGGAGGTATCGCCCCGGAGTCATCCCGGACGCCGAAGGCGATCCGGGACCTATACCCGCCACCCTGTCCCGAACGGCGTGCAACGCCGCGTCCCTCCGCAGGCGATGTCGGCATCGAGGGACGCGGGACGCGCGCGCTCCCGCGCACGCTGAACACACGCTGGAGGATCTGGGTCCCGGACTTGCTTCGCAATCCGGGATGACATGAAGGTGTCGCCCCGGAGTCATCCCGGACGCCGAAGGCGATCCGGGACCTAGACCCGCCACCCTGCCCCGAGCGGCGTGCAACGCCGCGTCCCTCCGCAAGTGATGTCGGCATCGAGGGCCGCGGGACGCGCGCGCTCCCGCGCACGCTGAACACACGCTGGAGGATCTGGGTCCCGGACTTGCTTCGCAATCCGGGATGACATGGAGGTGTCGCCCCGGAGTCATCCCGGACGCCGAAGGCGATCCGGGACCTATACCCGCCACCCTGCCCCGAGCGGCGTGCAACGCGCGTCCCTCCGCAGGCGATGTCGGCATCGAGGGACGCGGGACGCGCGCGCTCCCGCGCACGCTGAACACACGCTGGAGGATCTGGGTCCCGGACTTGCTTCGCAATCCGGGATGACATGAAGGTATCGCCCCGGAGTCATCCCGGACGCCGAAGGCGATCCGGGACCCAGACACGCCACCCTGTCCCGAACGGCGTGCAACGCCGCGTCCCTCCGCAGGCGATGTCCGCATCGAGGGACGCGGGACGCGCGCGCTCCCGCGCACGCTGAACACACGCTGGAGGATCTGGGTCCCGGACTTGCTTCGCAATCCGGGATGACATGAAGGTGTCGCCCCGGAGTCATCCCGGACGCCGAAGGCGATCCGGGACCCAGACACGCCACCCTGTCCCGAGCGGCGTGCAACGCCGCGTCCCTCCGCAGGCGATGTCGGCATCGAGGGCCGCGGGACGCGCGCGCTCCCGCGCACGCTGAACACACGCTGGAGGATCTGGGTCCCGGACTTGCTTCGCAATCCAAGATGACATGGAGGTATCGCCCCGGAGTCATCCCGGACGCCGAAGGCGATCCGGGACCTAGACCCGCCACCCTGCCCCGAGCGGCGTGCAACGCCGCGTCCCTCCGCAAGTGATGTCGGCATCGAGGGCCGCGGGACGCGCGCGCTCCCGCGCACGCTGAACACACGCTGGAGGATCTGGGTCCCGGACTTGCTTCGCAATCCGGGATGACATGAAGGTGTCGCCCCGGAGGCATCGGGAGCCTTCACCCCTCGACCAGCGCGAACTCCAAGAGCAGCGTCCGCTGCAGCATCGAGTAATTGTCGTCCGCCACCATCGTCAGCAGCGTCTCGCCGCCGGGGCCCGCATGGACCGCGAGGCCCTCCATGTTGTCGATGGCGTTGGTCCAGTCCGCCTCGAAGATCGTGGGACCGTCGAGGATCGCGCCCGGCGCGAGGTCGGCGCCGGCGATCCGGCGGATACGGGCGGCGACGCCGCTCGTGAGCGCGTAGCGACGCTCGAGCAGCAGCAGGTCGCCGCCGGGCAGGACGGCGCAGTCGGTGATCTCGAAGGCGTCGGAGCGGGCGATCGTGACGGTCGCGCCGGCGGCGGGGCCGGTGAGCGCGACACCTGTCGTCGGCGTCGCCTCGCCGCGGCGCGCCCGCTCGGCGATGGCGACGAGGGCGCCCGCGAGCGGGGACGGGGCGCGGGCGACGAAAAGCGTCTCCATCCCCTTGTTGCCGGGCCACGCGTCGAGAGCGTCGCGCGCCGCGGCCGGCACGGCGAGACGCGTCCCGGGGCTCGCGATCCCGGCGGCGAGATCGTAGGCATGGACCGCCTGACGCTGCTCGAATCCGACATAGGCCATGCCGCCGTCGATCGTCAGCGCCTCGGCGTCGTAGAAGCCGGTGCGCCAGAGCAGCTCGCCGTCGGCGCCCAGCAGCGGCGCGAGCACGGCGTCGCCGATCCCGACGATCTCGCCCGCGAGGCCGCGCCGCAGGTCCGCCGCGAGCCAGTAACCGTGGTCGGAGACCGCGAGCAGCCTCGCCCCGTTCTCGACCATCGCGAGACCCGACAAGCCGCCGAATTCCTCCGCCCCCGCCTGCAGCTCGAGCCCGGCGCGGTAGCGCAGCCGGCCGTAGAGACCATCGACGAGGCCCCGGGGCCCCAGATGCGCGATCTCGTAGGTGCGGATCGAGAGCGGCAGCGGGCCGGGCAGATCGGCTCGCGCCCGCGGCGCCGGGGCGAGCGCCCCGACGGCGGCCGTGACGGCGCCCCCGAGGAGCGCGCGCCGGGTGAGCCTCAATGCAGGCCCCGGCGACCGCCGGCGGCCCGGCGCGGCGCCGGCGCGGCGGGCGCGGCGCCGGTGTCCTCGAACAGCTCGGCGAGCTTCTCCGTCATCACGCCGCCGAGCTCCTCGGCGTCGACGATGGTCACGGCGCGGCGATAGTAGCGCGTCACGTCGTGGCCGATGCCGATGGCGATGATCTCGACCGGCGAGCGCGTCTCGATCTCCTCGATCACGGAGCGCAGGTGCTTCTCGAGATAGTTGCCGGGGTTCACCGAGAGCGTCGAATCGTCCACCGGCGCGCCGTCGGAGATCACCATCAGGATGCGCCGCTGCTCGGGACGGCCGAGCAGGCGCTTGTGCGCCCAGTCGAGCGCCTCGCCGTCGATGTTCTCCTTGAGCAGGCCCTCGCGCATCATCAGGCCGAGATTGCGCCGGGCGCGCCGCCAGGGCTCGTCGGCGGACTTGTAGACGATGTGGCGCAGATCGTTGAGCCGGCCCGGATTCTGCGGCTTGCCGGCCCCGAGCCATTGCTCGCGGGACTGCCCGCCCTTCCAGGCGCGCGTGGTGAAGCCGAGGATCTCGACCTTCACCCCGCAGCGCTCCAGCGTGCGCGCCAGGATGTCCGCGCAGGTGGCGGCGACCGTGATCGGCCGCCCGCGCATCGAGCCCGAATTGTCGAGGAGCAGCGTCACCACCGTGTCGCGGAATTCCGTGTCCTTCTCCTGCTTGAAGGAGAGCGGCGTCATCGGGTCCATGATCACCCGCGGCAGGCGCGCCGGATCGAGGATGCCCTCCTCGATGTCGAACAGCCAGGAGCGGTTCTGCTGAGCGAGGAGCCGGCGCTGCAGGCGGTTGGCGAGGCGCCCGACGACGCCCTGGAGGTTCGACAGCTGCTTGTCGAGATAGGCCCGCAGGCGCGTGAGCTCCTCCGCCTCGCACAGGTCCTCGGCGTGCACGATCTCGTCGAACTTCGTCGTGTAGGCCTTGTAGTCCGGCATGCGCGGCTCGTTGGCGCGCGGCGGCGGCGGGCGCCAGCTCTCGTTCGCCTCCTCGCTGTCGGCCTCCTCCGCGTCCTCGGGCATCTCGCCGGAGGGGCCGTCGGAGGCCTCCTGGGAGCCGTCCTCCATGTCCTCGGCCGATTCGTCGGTGATCTCGATCTCGGCGCGCTCGCCCTGCGCGTCCTCCTCGGTCTCGCCCTCCTGGCTCTCGTCGGACTGGTCCTCGCCCTCCTGCTCCTCTTCCTCCTCGCTCTCCTCGGGCTCCATCTCGCTCTGCTCGACCATGTCGAGGGAGACGAGGAGGTCGCGCACCGCGCGGGCGAAGCCGCGCTGGTTCTCGATGGTGGAGAGGAGCTGGTCGAGATCCTGGCCCGCCTTGCCCTCGATGTGGTCGCGCCAGAGGTCGACGATCTTCTCGGCGGCGTGCGGCGGCTTGCGGCCGGTGAGGCGCTCGCGGACCATCAGCGCGATCGCGTCCTCGATGGGCGCGTCGGCGCGGTCGGTGATCTCCTCGTACTTGCCGCCGCGGTGGTAGCGGTCCTCCAGCATGGCGTCGAGATTGTCGGCGACGCCCTCCATCCGCCGCGAGCCGATGGATTCCACCCGCGCCTGCTCCACCGCGTCGAACACGGCGCGCGCCGCCGCGCCCTCGGGCGTGAGGCGCCGGTGCATGGCGGCGTCGTGGCAGGCGAGGCGCAGCGCCATCGAATCCGCGTGCCCGCGCATCACGGCGACGTCCTGCGAGGACGCCTTGCGCGGCGGCTCGGGCAGGCGCGCCCGGTCGGAGGTCAGCAGCGGCCGGTCCGAGGCGTAGGTCACCTCGAGCTCGGGCTGGCGGGCGATGGCGCGCAGGCAGGCGGCCACCGAGCGCTTGATGCCCTCGTTGGGCGCTTCCTTCTTCTCGCCGGGCTTGCGGTTGGAGATGGCCATTCCGGTCCCTGGAATCTCTGGTCTCGCGATCGCCTCAGGTGAGCACGACGTTGGCCGCGCTCTCCGGCAGCTCCTTGCCGAACGAGCGCTGGTAGAACTCGGCGACCAGGTTGCGCTCGAGCTCGTCGCACTTGTTGAGGAAGGTGAGCCGGAAGGCGAAGCCGACATCGCCGAAGATCGAGGCGTTCTCCGCCCAGGTGATCACCGTGCGCGGGCTCATCACGGTCGAGAGATCGCCGTTGACGAAAGCGTTGCGGGTGAGGTCGGCGACGCGCACCATCTTGTTGACGGTGTCGCGGCCCTGGTCCGTGCCCTGCCAGGACTTCACCTTCGAGAGCACGATCTCGACCTCGCGGTCGTGCTCGAGATAGTTCAGCGTGGTGACGATGGACCAGCGGTCCATCTGCGCCTGGTTGATCTGCTGGGTGCCGTGATAGAGCCCCGACGTGTCGCCGAGCCCGATCGTGTTGGCGGTCGCGAACAGGCGGAACGACGGATGCGGCCGGATGACGCGGCTCTGGTCGAGCAGCGTCAGGCGGCCCGAGCTCTCGAGCACGCGCTGGATCACGAACATCACGTCCGGGCGCCCGGCGTCGTACTCGTCGAAGACGAGGGCGACGTTGTGCTGGTAGGCCCAGGGCAGGATGCCGTCCCGGAACTCCGTGATCTGCTTGCCCTCCTTGAGCACGATCGCGTCCTTGCCGACGAGATCGATGCGGGAGACGTGGCTGTCGAGGTTGACGCGCACGCAGGGCCAGTTCAGCCGGGCCGCGACCTGCTCGATATGGGTCGACTTGCCGGTGCCGTGATAGCCCGTCACCATCACGCGGCGGTTGAAGGCGAAGCCCGCGATGATGGCGAGCGTGGTCTCGCGGTCGAAGATGTAGTCCGGATCCAGCTCCGGCACGTGCTCCTCGCCCTGCGAGAAGGCCGGAACCTCCAGGTCGCTGTCGATGCCGAAGGTCTGGCGCACGGACAGCTTCAGGTCCGGGGTGCCGGTCATCGTCTCGGCTGCTTTGTCGGTCTTCGCCTGCATGAACGCCTCTTCCTCGCGGACCCGTCTCGCGCCGGCGCGGCCTTCCGCACCCCCCGCGCGCTCGCGGCCCTGGTTACGCCCCGCCGTCGCGCCTTGCAACGCCGGGGCCATGTGTGACGCGTGTGCGCCGAAAGGGTCTCGATGCGCCTCCTAGCACAGGCCGGCGGCCTTGAGCGTGTCGTGGGCGCGGATGATGTCGCGCAGGCGCTCCTCGTAGGAGCGGTCGCCGCCATGCGCGTCGGGGTGGAAACGCTTCACCAGCGCCTTGTAGGCCGCCTTGATCGTGGCGGCGTCCGCGCCCTCCTCGAGGCCGAGCACGTCGAAGGCCTGGCGCACCGGGCCGGAATAGCGCTTCTTCGGCGGCTCCGGCGCGCGCTGCGTCTGGCCGACGCCGTTGTCGCGCAGGACGTCGAACGGGTCGTGATAGGCCCAGTCCCGCGCGAAGCCGGCCCGGGCCCCCTTGGCCGCCCGCTGGCGGGCGTCGCCGTTGGCGCCCATCGACCAGGTCGGCCGATGGCCGATGATCGAGTCCTTCTGGTAGGCGGCGACGGCCTCCTCCGGCATGTCCTTGAAATAGTTGTACGACGCGTTGTACGCGCGCACGTGGTCCATGCAGAAGCGCCAGTACTTGCCCTCCTGCCCCCGGCCCTTGGGCGCGCGGTAGAGGCCCTGGCCCGTGCAGCCCGGATGCTCGCAGCCCGGCGCGTCCGTGGGCTTGGCGTCCTCGGCGGCCTTCGGCTTGATGCGGATTCGGTCGAACAGGGGCGAGTTCAAGTCCATGATCCCGTGATTATGAGCCATGACCGCGCGCGGGCAAGGGCAAAGAACCGCGTGAGGGGGCCATCGAGCCCTTGACGAGACGACGCGTCGCGGCGACGCAGAGAACCGGTTTCCCGAACGACGAGGACGACGAACCGTGAGCACCGACCCCGCAACCGGCGAAGAACCCGGCATGAAGGCGCTGATCGAGACGCGGCTCGCTGAGGCCTTCGCCCCGAGCCGCCTCTCCGTCGTCGACGAATCCCACCTCCACGCCGGCCATGCCGGCTGGCGCGAGGGGGGCGAGACCCATTTCAGGATAGAGGTGGTCTCCGACGCCTTCGCCGGCAAGAGCCGGGTCGAGCGTCACCGTCTGGTGAACGCCGCGCTCGCCGAGGCGTTCGCCCGCGGCCTGCACGCGCTCGCGATCAAGGCGGAGGCGCCGGGAGCGTGAGCTGCGGGGGGGGGAAGCGCTGTCATCCCGGACGGCGAAGCCGATCCGGGACCCATACCCGCGACGTCGGCCACGAGCGCGCATCGCGCGCTCGGCGCTCCGAGGGTCGGCGCGTCGATGCCGAGCGACGCGGCCTGAAGGCCGCGACACCGGCCGCGGCGGGTATGGATCCCGGGTCGCCGTTCGGCGCCCGGGATGACAGGGAAGCCCTACTGCACCAGCCGCGGGCCGCCCATCGGCACGCCGTCGGTCTCCGACAGGATGCCGAGCCGCCGCGCCACTTCCGTGTAGGCCTCGATCAGGCCGCCGAGATCCTTGCGGAAGCGGTCCTTGTCGAGCTTCTCGGCGGACTTCATGTCCCACAGCCGGCACGAATCGGGGGAGATCTCGTCGGCGACGACGATGCGCATCAGGTCGCCCTCCCAAAGGCGCCCGCACTCGATCTTGAAGTCGACGAGCCGGATGCCGACGCCGAGGAAGAGCCCCGACAGGAAGTCGTTCACCCGGATGGCGAGCGCCATGATGTCGTCGATCTCCTGCGGCGTCGCCCAGCCGAAGGCGGTGATGTGCTCCTCCGACACCATCGGGTCGTCGAGCTTGTCGTTCTTGTAGTAGAACTCGATGATCGAGCGCGGCAGCTGCGTGCCTTCCTCGAGCCCGAGGCGCTTGGCCAGCGAGCCGGCGGCGACGTTGCGCACCACGACCTCGAGCGGGATGATCTCGACCTCGCGGATCAGCTGCTCGCGCATGTTCAGCCGACGGATGAAATGCGTCGGCACGCCGATGTCGTTGAGGTGGCTGAAGACGAACTCGCTGATGCGGTTGTTCAGCACGCCCTTGCCGTCGATCACCTCGTGCTTCTTGGCGTTGAAGGCGGTCGCGTCGTCCTTGAAGTGCTGAATGAGCGTCCCGGGCTCGGGTCCTTCGAACAGGACCTTCGCCTTGCCCTCGTAGATCCGACGGCGGCGATTCATGGGCGTGTACCGTGGTTTGTTGAAGTCCATGGGTAGGCCTGAGGCTCCTGGCTCTCGAACGATCCGCCGGGGGGAGAATACGCGTGACGGATCGGTCGAGCGGCGATGAGGGCCGCCCGTTCGCGGGCAACCTATCCGAAGAGATGGGGATGCACAACGCGCCTTTCATCCCGAGGTGAACGCGAGGCGCGCACGTCCCGGCCAGGGTCCGCGCGCGGGGCGCGCTCCTACGCAGGATGCCGGGTGGCGCGCCCCGCCGGGGGGCGATATACCGACCGGGAGAGGGCCCCGCGCCCGCAAGTCTCATCACGCGCACCGGATCGGACCATGACCACCTTCGACGACCGCGAATCCGCCTTCGAGAACAAGTTCGCGCACGACGAGGAGCTCCGCTTCAAGGCGGTGTCCCGCCGCGACCGGCTCATCGGCCTGTGGGCGGCGGAGAAGCTCGGGAAGACCGGCGCCGACGCCGACGCCTACGCCCGCGACGTCGTCTCCACCGACCTCAAGAAGCCCGGCGACGAGGACGTCTACGACAAGCTCCGCGCCGACCTGCCCGCGGACGTCCCCGACGCCGAGATCCGCAAGCAGATGCTCGACCTCCTCGCCCGCGCGGTGAAGGAGATCGAGACGCAGTGACGACGTGACGTAGCCGATTCACACACCGTTCCGCGCCGCCGGCAGCCGAGGACGAGCGACGTCGCGGAGCTGCTCGGCGGGCGCCGAGCCTTCTCCTTCCCTGTAGGGGAAGGTGGCTCGGCGAAGCCGAGACGGATGGGGCGCGCGGCACGCGCGTTCGGCGAAGCCGAAATCGACGGTCGAGCCGGACGCCGCCGGCGGCTTCCGCTTCGCGGAACGCGTCGCTCGCGCGCCGCGCCCATCCGTCACGCCGCTTCGCGGCGCGACACCTTCCCCTACAGGGAAGGAAAGCGTCGGCCGTCCGCGTCGCCACCCGAGCCGTGCGCATCGCCGTCCTCCATCCGCCCGACCTTGCGCTCGATCAAGGCGCGCCCGCTCCCGTCCCCCCATGCTCGGCCTCGTCACACAGGAGACGACGCCATGAAGAGCATGATCGAGGGTCTGCGCGAGGCCGCCAACCGTCCCCGGCTGATGGGGGAGATGATGCGGCGCCTCGACGTCGATCCCGACGCGCTGGCAGCGGAAGGCCACGGCCTCGCGCTCGCCCACGCCGCGCGGCGCTGCGCCGGCTGCGAGCACGAGGGCGCCTGCCGCTCCTGGCTCGCCGAGCACGATCACGCGGAGCACGCGCCCTCCTTCTGCGCCAACGACGGCTTCTTCGAGAGCGTCAAGGCCGACGCCTGACGGTCCCGCTCGCCGCGGCCCAGCCATGCGCGGGGGTCTCGCATGCGCGGGGGCGGCTTGATTCGAGGTCGAAGGACTGCGACATCGGTCGGGCATTCCCCCCGACCCTCGCGCTCCGAGACCGACCGATGACCGCCCCGCTCTCCCTGTCCAAGGACAAGATCAAGATCCTGCTCCTCGAGAACGTCAACGACAGCGCGGTGGCGCTGATGGAGGCGGCGGGCTACGTCTCGATCACCCGGCTCAAGACCGCGCTCGACGGCGAGGCGCTGAAGCAGGCGCTCCAGGGCGTCCACATCCTGGGCATCCGCTCGCGCACGCAGCTGACCGAGGAGGTCTTCGCCGCCGCCGACCGTCTCGTCGCGGTCGGCTGCTTCTCGGTGGGCACCAACCAGGTCGACCTCGACGCGGCGCGCCGGCGGGGCGTGCCGGTCTTCAACGCGCCCTTCTCGAACACGCGCTCGGTGGCGGAGCTGACGCTCGCCGAGATCGTCATGCTGATGCGCCGGATCGTGCCGCGCTCCGACGCCGCCCATCGCGGCGGCTGGGACAAGTCGGCGGCGGACAGCCACGAGGTGCGCGGCAAGTGCCTCGGCATCGTCGGCTACGGCAATATCGGCTCGCAGCTCTCGACGCTGGCCGAGAGCTACGGGATGCGCGTGATCTACTACGACCGCACCGACAAGCTGCGCCACGGCAACACCGAGCCCGTCGACACGCTCCAGGAGCTCCTCGAATGCGCCGACGTGGTGACGCTCCACGTCCCCGAGACGCCGGAGACCGCCGGCATGATCGGCGAGCGCGAGATCCGCGCCATGAAGGCGGGCGCCTACCTCATCAACAATTCCCGCGGCACCGTGGTCGATCTCGGGGCGCTCGCCGCGGCCCTGAAGGACGGCCACCTGCGCGGGGCGGCGATCGACGTCTTCCCGAAGGAGCCCGGCTCCAACGAGGAGCGCTTCGAGAGCCCGCTCCAGGGCATCGACAACGTCATCCTCACCCCGCATGTCGGCGGCTCGACCGTGGAGGCGCAGGAGCGCATCGGCGTCGAGGTGGCGCGCAAGCTCGTCGAGTATTCCGATGTCGGCGCGACGGTGGGCGCCGTGAACTTCCCGCAGGCGCAGCTCCCGGGCCGCGCCCACGGCACGCGCTTCATCCACGTGCACGAGAACGTGCCGGGCATGCTCCAGCGCCTGATCGGCTGCTTCGCCGACCGGGGCATCAACATCGCCGGGCAGTACCTGCAGACCGACGGCGCCATCGGCTACGTCGTGGTCGAGGTCGACGGCGTCCCGGACGACAGCCGCGAGCTCCTCGCCGACCTGCGGGGCCTGGAAGGCACGATCCGGGCCCGCATCCTCTATATGCGGCAATAAGGCCACAGCGCCCGAGGAAAACCGTCCGCGAAGGGCGCGCGAGCGCGGACGGTCTTGCGGTGCGGTAAGCGTTCCTTAAGAGCAGTCGTTAACCATGACGGAGCCGCGATTCCCGCGGCGTCGTGCTCGTTCGCCGGATTTGATCGCCCATGCTCGCGCGTCTCGTTCTCGTTCTGCTGATCGGCGCCCTCGCCGCCTGCAACGCCGCCACGACCGCCGAGGGGCCCGCCGCCCGCGGCGAATGGATTTCCCCCGCCGTCCTGGCCCAGGCCGCGGACGGCACGGCCGCCTGGTACACCGGCTACAAGGACGACGAGCCCTTCGACATCCCGCTCGTCAACCGCGCCCTGATGAAGCCCGAGCTGATGCGCCAGCGCGTGAGCTACACGGGCGGCGAGGCGCCCGGCACCATCGTCGTCGATATCGACGCCCGCTTCCTCTACCTCGTCGAGGAGGGCGGCAAGGCGATGCGTTACGGCATCGGGGTGGGCCGCAACGGCTTCTCCTGGCGCGGCGCGGCCCGCGTCGGCCGCAAGGGCGTGTGGCCGGCCTGGAGCCCCACCGACAACATGCGCCGCATCACGCCGGATCTGCCGGCCTACATGGAAGGCGGCATCGGCAACCCGCTCGGCGCCCGCGCGCTCTACCTCTACCAAGGCAATCGCGACACGCTGTTCCGCATCCACGGCACCAACGAGCCCTGGTCCATCGGCGAGGCCGTCTCCTCGGGCTGCGTGCGCCTCCTCAACGAGGACATCGTCGACCTCTTCGAGCGCGTCCCCGTCGGCGCCACCGTGGTGGTGCGCCGCGGCTGATCTCGGGCGAAGCGAGACGATCGACATCGCCGGGCGGCGTCGCGGGACGCCGCCCGTTCTCGTTCACGGATAGAGCCGCGTGCGCTCCCAGCCCTCCCCCGCGCGGGCGAAGACCACGCGGTCGTGCAGGCGGAAGGGCCGGTCGGCCCAGAACTCGATCGTCTGCGGCAGGATGCGGAAGCCCGTCCAGTGGGGCGGACGCGGAATCTCGCCGACCGCGTATTTCGCGGCGTTGACGGCCACCGCCTTCTCCAGCGCGAACCGGCTCTCGAGCGGGCGCGACTGCTGGCTCGCCCAGGCGCCGATCCGGCTCTGGCGCGGGCGCGAGGCGTAGTAGGCGTCCGCCTCCTCGTCGCTCACGCGCTCCACCGCGCCGCGCACGCGCACCTGCCGGCGCAGGCTCTTCCAATGCAGGCAGAGCGCCGCCTGAGGATTGGCTTCGAGCTCGCGGCCCTTGTTCGATTCGGTGTTGGTGTAGAACACGAAGCCGCGCGGGTCGAAGCCCTTGAGCAGCACCATGCGCACGTTCGGCAGGCCCGATGCGTCCGCCGTCGCCAGCGCGATGGCGTTCGGGTCGTTCGGCTCGGAGGCCTTCGCCTCCTCGAACCAGGCTTCGAACAGCGCATAGGGCTCCTGCGCCTCGGTGAAGTCACCGCCCGTTAACGCGTCCACGATTCACTCTCCGCTCGTGGTGGTCGCGAGAGGACGAGGATGCCGCTCCCGCAAGGATGTGTCGCGTCGGGTTATAGGGCGAAACGGCCGCGCGGCGAAGGGGCGGCCGCCGCGCTGTGCGTCGCGGCCGCGCTCGCCGTCGCCGGCTGCGGGACGGCGAGCCCGCTCGATCTCCTCGCCGCGAGCGACCCGCTGACCACGGGCGCCCTCCCCGCTTCGGAGCATCTGGCGCTCGGGCTGCACGGGCCCGGCCTCGCCACGGCGCGCGCCGCCCGCGATGGGGCCCTCGCCGAGGCGCTCGACCCGCTCGGTCCCGGTGCGCCGATCGCCTGGCGCGATCCGGAGAGCGGCGCCGCGGGCGCGGTGGCGGCCATCGCCGGGCCGACGGTGCGGGACGATCTCGTCTGCCGCCGCTTCCGCGCCGAGACCCTGCCCGACGGCCGGCCTCCATCCCGCTTCGTGGGCGAAGCCTGCCGCCTCTCCGCGACCGCCTGGCGGATCGAGGCGGCCGAGCCCGCCTCGGAGACGACCGGCGCGGAGGCGGAGGGGGCGCCGGCGGCCGACGCGGGGCTTCCCGCCGATCTGATGCCGGACCTCTCCGGGTGATGCCGCAGCGCAGTTGCGCGGGCGCAACACTCCACCCATATCCAATGCGATCGGCGGCGCGCGCCTCCCCTGCGCCGCCGTCCACACGAACCGGCTGACCGAGAACGAGCGATGCGCGACCCCTACGACGTCCTGGGCGTCTCCCGCCAGGCGAGCGAGGCCGATATCAAGAAGGCCTTCCGCAAGCTCGCCAAGGAATACCACCCCGACCAGAACAAGGACCCGAAGGCCGGGGCCAAGTTCGCCGAGGTGAATTCCGCCTACGAGATCCTGGGCGATGCGGGCAAGCGCAAGCAGTTCGACCGCGGCGAGATCGACGCCGAGGGCAAGCCGCGCTTTCGCGGCTTCGAGGGCTTCGGCGGCGGCGGCGCCGGGCGCGGCGCGGGAGGGGGCGGCTTCGGCGGGTTCGAAGGCTTCGAGGGGTTCGCCCGCGGCGCGCGCGGGGCCGGCGGCGGCTCGGCCGACGACCTGTTCTCGCAGATCTTCGGCGAGGCCTTCCGGCAGGCCGAAGCCCGCGGCGCGGGCGGCGGGGCCGGGCCCGGCGGCTTCGGCGGCTTTTCCGGCGCGCGCGGCCCGGGAGGCGGCGCGGGCCGCCGCGCGAGCGCCAAGGGCGAGGACGTCTCGGCCACGATGACGGTGACGCTCGAGGAGATGGCGGCTGGCGCGACGAAGCGGGTGAGCCTGCCCACCGGCCGCGAGGTCGAGGTGATGGTGCCCAAGGGCGTCTCCGACGGCCAGACGATCCGCCTGCGCGGTCTCGGCCATCCGAGCGCGCTCGGCGAGCCGGGGGACGTGCTCCTCACGGTGGAGATCGCGCCCCACGAGCGCTTCGCGAAGGAGGGCGCGGACCTGCGCGTGCGCGTGCCCGTCGACCTCGCCGACGCCGTGCTCGGCGCGAGCGTGCGCGTGCCCACCCTCACGGGCGCCGTCGACATGAAGGTCCCCCCCATGTCCTCCGGCGGCCGCGCCTTCCGCCTGCGCGGCAAGGGCCTGCCGACGAAGACCGGCACCGGCGACCTCCTCGCCGTCCTCGAGATCCGCCTGCCGGAGGAGGCGGACGAGGGGCTTCTGGACTATGCGCGGCGGGTGCGGGGGGTGAAGACGGCCTGATCTCCCGATTCCGCCGGGGAAAACCCACCCTACCCCCGCAACGCCCGCGCGTGATCGCGCATTCGCGCTTTCCTGTGGCGTCCGGGTCGGCTAAAGAGGCGGCGCACAACGGCCAACTCGGGTTCGACAGGTCAGGTGGTTCATGGCGGACGAGACCAGTTCCGGCATCCTCGCCGGTAAGCGCGGATTGATCATGGGCGTGGCGAACAATCGCTCCATCGCCTGGGGAATCGCCAAGGCCGCGCGCCAGCAGGGGGCCTCGCTCGCCTTCACCTACCAGGGCGACGCCTTGAAGAAGCGGGTCGAGCCGCTCGCCAAGGAGCTCGACGCGGCCCTCGTCGGGCATTGCGACGTCACCGATCCCGCCACCATCGACGCGGTCTTCGCCGAGACGGAAAAGGTCTTCGGGACCATCGACTTCGTCGTTCACGCCATCGCCTTTTCCGACAAGGACGAGCTCATCGGCCGCTACGTCGACACGTCGGAGGAGAACTTCACGCGCTCGCTCGCGATCTCCTGCTACTCGTTCACGGCGGTCGCGCAGCGCGCCGAGAAGCTGATGCCGAACGGCGGCGCGCTGCTGACGCTAACCTATTACGGCGCCGAGAAGTGGATGCCGCACTACAACGTCATGGGCGTGGCGAAGGCCGCGCTGGAGGCGTCGGTGCGCTACATGGCGGCCGATCTCGGACCCAACGCCATCCGCGTCAACGCCCTCTCGGCCGGCCCGATCAAGACGCTCGCGGGCTCCGCGATCGGCGACTTCCGCTACATACTGAAGTGGAACGCTTACAACTCACCGCTGCGCCGGAACACGACGATCGAGGAAGTGGGCGAGACCGCCGCTTTCCTGCTGTCCGACATGGCGCGCGGCATCACCGGCGAGACGGTCCACGTCGATTCGGGCTACCACGTCGTCGGCATGAAGAACCCGGACGCGCCGGACATCTCGCTCGATCGGGACTGAGACAGCCGAGAGGCCAGCCGTGGCGGGACCCGTCCTCTACTTCGTCCGCCACGGCGAGACGGACTGGAACGCGCAAGGCCGCCTGCAGGGCGGGCGCGACACGCAGCTGAACGCGCTCGGCCGCGTCCAGGCCGAGGCCGCCGCGCGCACCCTGCGCGGGCTGGTGCGCGGCGACCCGGGCAAGCTCGACTTCGTCGCCTCCCCCATGCGCCGCACCCGCGACACGATGGAGATCCTGCGCGGGACGCTCGGCCTCGACCGCGCCGCCTACCGCCTCGACCCGCGCCTCGTGGAGATCTCGTTCGGAGACTGGGAGAGCTTCACCTGGCCCGAGATCCGCGCCCGCGACCCGGAGGGCGCCGCCGCGCGCGAGGCGGACAAGTGGGGCTACGTGCCGCCGGGCGGCGAGAGCTACGCGATGCTGGCCGAACGCCTCGCGCCGGTCGCCGCCGAGGTCGCCCGCGACACGGTGATGGTGGCCCATGGCGGCGTCGCGCGCGCGCTCCTCACCCTGCTCGCGGACGCGCCGCGGGCCCGCGCGCCCCACCTCGACATCTGGCAGGGTCGCGTGCTCGTGGTCCAGGACGGGCATTGGCGCTGGGTGTGAGAGGCGGCGGGCGGCGCCCTGCCCTCCTACCCGGCGATCACCTTGTAGCGCTCCCCCGGCACGATCCGCGTGTGCTCGAACAGACCGTTGAGCGTGCGGAAGGTCTCCACCGGCTTGTCCGTCTGCATGCGCGCGGCGAGCGTCTCCAGCGTGTCGCCGGGGGCGGCCGTGACGATACGCACGCGCAGGCGCGAGAGAGCCGCGATCTCGGCCTCCGTGATGCGGCGGATGCTGGAGAGGGTGCGCTGGAAGGCCGCCTCGGCGCCCGGGTCGTTGGCGCGAAACGCGAAGATCAGGCGGTAGACGTCCGCGCCCGCGCGCACGGCGGCGACGCGGAAGCGCCAGGCGTCGCCCTGCGAGGTCGCGACCGCCGCGGGCAGGCCGTTGACGACGGTCTCCTCCACGTCCCCGGTCTCGACGGCGTCGGTCCAGGTGGCGCGCAAGACGTCGGGAAGGCTCTGGCCGTCCTCGACCTCGACGGCGTCGAACATCAGCCGGCGCTCGCCGTCGGGCGAGGAGCCGAGGACGGCGCGGGTGGAATTGTCCAGCGTGAAGCCGTCCGGCGCGGAGAAGCCGATGGCGAGGCGGGCGTTGAGGTAGCGCGCGCCGCGCACCAGCCCGTCGCGCGGGTCGTCGCCGTAGGCCACGCCCTCGATCGCCGCGAGGTAGGCGGCGCGATCGCCGGCGCCGAGCCCCGGCGCGCCGATGCGGCGGGCGGCGGCGCGGGCCTCGGCGATGCGCTCGGGCGTCGAGGGGTGGGTCGCGAGCCGCGCGGAGGTCGGATCGCCCGACTCGGAGAGGCCGGACTGGAGCGCCACGTAGCGGTCGAGCGCGGTGAGGAAGCGCGCGGCGCCGAACGGGTCGAACCCGGCGCCGGCGAGGGTGCGCACGCTCACCGCGTCCGCCTCGAGCTCCTGCGTGCGGGAGAAGCGCGCGAAGTCGTAGCGCGACGTCTCGCGGATATCGGCGCTGGCGCGCTGGTCGCGCAGCACGTCGGAGACGACGCGGCTGACGAGGGCGGAGCGCGCCTCCAGCTCGGCGCGGCCCGCGGCGTGGCGCAGGGTGACGTGGGCGATCTCGTGCGCCATCACGGCGGCGAGCTCGGACTTGTCGTTGGCGAGCGCGAGCAGACCGCGGGTGACGTAGAGCCGCCCCGAGGGCAGGGCGAAGGCGTTGACGGCGGGCGTATCGAGAATGGTGACGCGATAGCGCTCGTCCGGGCGCTCGGTGGCGGCGACGAGCGTCGTCGTCATCTCCTCGATGAGCCGTCGCGCCTGCGGCGCCTCGTACTCGCCGCCGAAGCTCGCCACGAGCTGCTCGTGCTCGCTGTCGACGCCGGTCACCGCCGGCGCCTGCGGCGGGACGGGCGGCGATCCGAACAGGATCGAGCAGCCGCCGAGCAGGGAGGCCGCGAGGGCTGCGGCGGCGAGCCGCTTCAGGGTCGACGGGGTGGTCATGGAAGGGAACGCCGCGGCTCCGCGCTGTTGCTCGACAGGATCTCGATCATCTCCACGGCCGTGATCGTCAACGCCGGCCCGCGCCAGACCTCGATTATACCGCGCACGCGCATTCGTCGACCCTCCAGCGCGCCGGCGTCGAGGCCGGACGCGACGAGCCGCGTCCAGACGTCGTCCGGGACCACCGCCGTGAACCCGTTCGACCACGACCGGCTGAAGTCGAGATAGGTGCGCCTCTCGCGTTCGCCCACCCGCGCGACCACGCCTTCCACCAGCGTGAAGCGCCCGGCGCGCGCCGTCAGCGCCGCGACGTCGCCCGCGGAGACCGGCCGCTCGGCCGAATCGGCCCAGAGCCCGCGGCCGGCGCGCCGGGCGCCCTCCTCGAGATCGAGCAGCCCCGGGCGGCAGAGCCCGTCGGCCGCGCCCGCATCGACGAGCGCGAGGCCGCGCGTCACGAGATCCGCCGCGAGGTCGCGGGTCGGCGCCGCGCCCTCGTCCGCGGGGAGCGCGATCGCGGCGGCGCGACGGCCCCAGCGGTCGGGCTCGGCGTCGAGGAGCGCGACGGCGATCCGCGCGCCGACGAGACCGTCCATCTCGGCGCGGGCGTCGGCGCCCACGGGTCCTGCGTCCGCGAGCCGCACCCCGGCGAGGCGCGCCAGAACGCCGCTCTCGAGCAGGACCTCGCCGCGCGCCGGAATCGCCGCGATCCGATCCGCGATCGCCGGCGCGGCGCAGTCGAGCGCCCCCGCAGGGGCGGAAAACGCGCTCATGAGCGCGAAAGCGGCGAGGGCGCGGCGCAGCGGCATCGACGGCGTCTCCAGACCGGAAGGCGGTGCACCATCATAAACGCAATCTGCGCCCGGCGCACACGCCCCGCCGCACCGAAACCGTCGCCCCGCTCGTGGTGTTGACGGGCGACCTCGCGGCCGACGGCGCGCGACGCAACGAACGGACCCCGCGAATCCGGGGCACGGGGGCTCGAGAGAGGCTCGCGTTCGCAATGACCCGCACGAAGACGATACTCGCCGCCATGGCCCTTTCCGCCGGCGCCGCGCTGGGCGCCGGCACGGCGACCGCGCATTCCTGGTACGACGCCTGGTGCTGCAACGATCGGGACTGCAATCCCTATCCGAGCGCCAAGGTCAGCGTCACCGACGTCGGCTACCGGCTCGACGACGGCACCGTCGTTCCGTTCGACGAGGCCCGCACCAGCCAGGACGGGAACTATTATCGCTGCGTCCTCAACGGCCGGCAGCGCTGCTTCTACGCGCCGCCGATGGGGTTTTGAAGACCGTCGGCCCGGGCCGCGAAGCGGACCCGGGACGACGCCCGAAAGTCGGCTTGC
The DNA here is from genome assembly GCF_040111675.1 of Salinarimonas sp. Taxonomy (NCBI): domain Bacteria; kingdom Pseudomonadati; phylum Pseudomonadota; class Alphaproteobacteria; order Hyphomicrobiales; family Salinarimonadaceae; genus Salinarimonas; species Salinarimonas sp. The sequence continues at coordinate 3,813,452 of NZ_CP157794.1, forward strand.
ATCCCCGGCGCGGCCGCGCTCTCCTCCGGACGGACCGGAGGAGAGCGGGAATGCCGCGGCAGAACCGGGTGACGCCGTTCGGCGAGATCGTCGCCGCGCCGGAGCGCGGGGCGCTGATGGGCAATCGTGGCCGCCTGCACGACGCGCACGGCCGGATCGGGCGCGCGCGCTGGCGCGGCAAGGCCTGGATCGCGTGCCTGACGGCGTTTCGCGGACGCCGCCGGACGCTGATGGCGCCGGGATCCTACACCGAGCTGTTCTTTCTCGACGAGGCCACCGCCTTCGCGGCCGGGCACCGCCCCTGCGCGGAATGCCGCCGCGAGGCGTTTTCCCGCTTCGCCGCCGCCTGGCGCGCGGGCCACGGCCTCGCGCCCGACGCGCCCCTGCGCGCGCCCGATATCGACGCTGCGCTCCACGCCGCGCGGATCGATCCCGCGACGGGAGCGCAGCGGCGCACGCCCGCGCGGCTCGGCGACCTTCCCGACGGGGCGATGGTGGCGCGGGACGGCGCGGCCCTGCTGTGGTGGGCGGGCCGGCTCCTGCCCTGGTCGCACGCGGGCTACGGCGCCGCGCGACCCGCCGACCCCGGCGAGACCGTGCACGCGCTCACGCCCGCGCCGTTCCTCGCCGCGTTCGCGGGCGGCTATCGGCCGGACGTCGCGCATCGCTGACGTTGCGTGACGCGCGAGGGTGGTCCATCTATTTTGACCCTGGGTTTCGCTTATGGGGGTCGAATCGATGCGTCAGGACGCCGTCACAGCCGCCGATCGGGCGCTCGCGCCGCCGAGCCCGCGCGGCTATCCGCTCGTCGGCCACCTGCCGTTCATGGCCAAGGACGCGCCGGGCTTCTTCACGACGTGCGCGCGCGAGCACGGCGGGGTCGTCTCGCTCGCGCTCGGCGGCTGGCCGACGGTGCTGGTGAGCGATCCGGCGGCGATCGAGCCGATCCTGGTGCGCAGCCACGCCTCCTACATCAAGCACAACTTCTTCTGGCGGCACGTCCGCGCCATCTTCGGCGAGGGCCTGCTCACCAGCAACGGCGCGCTCTGGCAGCGCCAGCGCCGGCTCGCCGCGCCCGCCTTCGCGGGCCGCAAGCTCGACGGCTACGGCGCCGTGATGGTGCGCATGACGGAGGAGATGCTCGATCGCTGGACGCCGGGCGAGGCGCGGGACGTCCATGTCGACATGATGGGCGTGACCCTCCGGATCGCCGCCAAGACGCTCTTCGATTCGGAGCTCGAGGAGGAGGTCGAGCGCATCGACCACGCCGTCACGCTCCTGATGAACGAGATCGCCGCCCGCTACGCCCGCCCGGTGCTGATCCCGGACGCCGTCCCGCTGCCCGGCCACATCCGCTATCGCAAGGGCCTGAAGGTGGTGGAGGAGGTGATCGACCGGATCGTCGCGGAGCGGCGCGCGCGACCGGCCGATTCGGGCGACCTGCTCGCGCTCTACATGCAGGCCCGCGACGAGGAGGGGCGCGGCATGTCGGACCGGCAGCTGCGCGACGAGATGGTGACGCTGCTCCTCGCCGGCCACGAGACGACGGCGCTCGTGCTGTCCTGGGCCTGGTACGAGCTCGCCCGCCACCCGCAGGCGCAGGAGCGGCTCGCGGCCGAGATCGAGGCGGTGCTCGGCGATCGCCCTGCCGGCGTCGAGGACCTGCGCCGCCTGCCCTTCGCGGAATGCGTGGTGAAGGAGTCGATGCGGCTCTACCCGCCGGGCTGGGCCATCGGCCGCGAGACGACCGAGGAGGTGGAGATCGGCGGCTACACGATCGCGAAGGGCACGACGGTGATCATGGCGCCCTGGGTGCTCCACCGCGACCCGCGCTTCTTCGACGAGCCGGAGGCGTTCCGGCCGGAGCGCTGGGAGGACGGGCTCGAGGAGCGGCTGCCGCGCTTCGCCTACATGCCCTTCGGCGGAGGCCCGCGCGTGTGCATCGGCAACCGCTTCTCGATGATGGAGGCGATCCTGCTCCTCGTCACCATGGCCCGGCGCTATCGGTTCGCGCCGACGCCGGGCCGCGACACGACGCCGTTCCCCTCGATCACGCTGCGCCCGAAGGACGGGGTGTGGGTCGAGGTGGAACGGCGCGCCGCCGCCGCGTGACGGCGGCTCAGTGACCGCGAGCCTTCAGCCAGGCTTCCATCTCCGCGATCTCGCGCTCCTGCTCGCGGATCACCGCCTCGGCGAGGGCGCGGATCTCCGGATCGGCGCCGTGCTCGAGGACCACGCGGGCCATGTCGATGGCGCCGCGGTGATGCGGGATCATGCCGCGCACGAAGTCGACGTCGGCGTCGCCGGTGAGCGGGACGTTCATGTCGCGGTGCATGCGCTCGTTGGCCGCGCGGAAGAGGGCGTTCGCCGGCCCGTCGAGGGCGACCGCCGCGGGCGCGGCATGGGTCGCGTGGGCGCCGTGGCCGGCATGACCGCCGTGGGCTGCGTCCTGGGTGGCCGCCGCGCCGCTCGCCGCGAAGGCGAGGGCCGCCGCGGCGATGACAAGGGACTTCATCGTCGTCGTTGCTCCTGAAGGGAAAGAGCCGGGATCCGGCGCTGCGATCGCGGCTTTACGAAGGCGATGCGGCGCGCCTCACGCCGTCGCGTCGGCTGCGACGGGCGTCGCCGGGTACCCGCCGCGGGCGAGCGCGGCGCGCAGGTCCGCGTCGGACGCCTGGGAGCCGATGGAGACCCGCTTTGCGGCGACGTCGGCGGAGACCTCCGCGGCCGGGTCGAGCTTCGTGACGATGCGGGCGATGGCCTTGGCGCAGCCGCCGCAGCTCATGTCGGGAACGCTGTAGGTCCGCACGGAAACCTCCTCGTGATGCGCGTGTCCCCACGTCCATGGAGCTTCCCACCGTGGGAAGGTCAAGCGGCCTCTTCGCCCGGGTGGAATCGCGCCGCGCCGCGTGGTAGACATGCCCGGCGACGGTCCCGTAGCTCAGCAGGACAGAGCAGCGGTTTCCTAAACCGTTGGTCGGAGGTTCGAGTCCTCCCGGGATCGCCAGCTCCCAGATCGTCAAGTCCCTGCGCCCATCGAAGGCCTACCGGAGCGAGCCGAGATCGCGGCTCCGGCGATGCGTGCCTCGATCGTCGGGCCCGTTCGCGGCGGGAGGACGACCCGCGCCGCACCTCAGCCGTCGCGACGGGGCCTGTCGTCGACCGGCGAGCGGGGCGCGGCACGCGGCGATGGCATCGCGTCGCGTGCCGAAATCGGACCCGCGCCTCGCGAGCGCGACGCCAGCCCGGGTGGGCGTCGGATCACGAGATTCGACTTGATTATTTTAGAGTTCAAACATTTCATGGTCCCCACGGGACGCGCTCGCGCCCCCGAGCGCCGTGGACGGACGCCCGCCAGAAGGCTCCGCCACGGCCGGCGCGCGTCGCGTCTCCCCGCGCCTCGCGCGGTAACGACAACGAAGGGGAACGGCATGAACTTCCACATCGACACGTCCCGGCGGGCCCTCCTCGGGGCCATTGCGGGCGGCCTCGCGCTGACGGTCGGCAGCGTCGCGGCCAAGGCCGAGGAGGTGATCACGGCGGCGACCGCCTTTCCGCGGCAGCTCGCCTTCACCCAGAGCTTCCTCGGCTTCGTCGAGCTCGTGAACGAGCGCGGCGCCGGCGTCGTGCGCATCGATTATCGCGGCGGCCCGGAGGCGATCCCGCAGAACCAGCAGATGGACGCCACCGCGCGGGGCGTGATCGACATGCATTACGGGCCGGCGAGCTTCCACCTCGGCCGGATGCCGGAGGCGGACGCCTTCGTCGGCTCCACCGTGACGGCGATGGAGGCCCGCGAGAACGGCGGCTTCGACATCATGAAGGAGGCCTTCGCCGAGAAGCTCGGCGTCGAGCTCCTCGCCCATATCGACAGCGGCGTGCAGTTCTACGTCTACACGATCGAGGAGCCGACGCTCACGCCCGACGGCGATCTCGACCTCTCCGGGCGCACCCTGCGCTCGCAGCCGATCTACAACGCCTTCTTCGAATCGCTCGGCGCCGTGCCCGTCTCCGTGCCGGTGCCGGACGTCTATACCGGTCTCGAGCGCAACACGTTCGACGGCGCGGGCTGGCCGATCATCGGCATCCAGGATCTGTCCTGGGACCGCTTCCTGAAGTATCGCGTCGATCCGGGCTTCTACAACACCGACCTCGTCGTGGTGATGAACCCCGACAGCTGGGCCGAGCTCGGCGACGAGGCCAAGGAGATCGTCCGTCAGGCGGCGATCGACTACGAGCAGATCTCCTACGACGCCTTCCAGAAGCAGATCGCCGAGACCAATGCGAGCGTCCAGGAGGCCGGCCAGACGGTGATCGCGCTCGAGGGCGAGGCCGCCGATCGCTATCTGGACGCGGCCTACGATTCCGCCTGGGAGCGCATGCGCGCCGCGGGCACGGAGCGCTACGACGTCCTGCGCGAGAAGTACTACACGCGCTGAGACGGATCGCGCGCGCCCGCCACGGCGGCGGGCGCGCGCCCCCCTCCCCCGCCCGCAGGACCTCCGATGCGCTCCCTCGCCCGCCTCTACGACGGCCTGATCCGCGCGCTCGCCATCCTGGCCGGCGCGTCGATCGGCTTCATGACCGTGTCGGTCGCCGCCGACGTCATCCTTCGAAACGCCGGCCTGCGGCCGTTCCAATGGACGAGCGCGGTGGTGGAATACCTGCTGCTGTTCTGCACCATGGCCGGCGGGCCCTGGCTCGTGCGCACCGGCGGCCACGTCGCCATCAATTCCTTCGCCGACGCGCTGCCGGACGCGGCGCGCGTCCCGCTCGGCCGGGCGGTGCTCGCGGTCTGCGCCGCGGTGCTGGCGCTGCTCGCCTGGCGCGCCGGGCTCATCGCCCTCGACCGGGTCGGGGCCGTGGACATGCGCTCCGTCAACATCCCGGGCTGGATCGCCTACGCCATGCTGTCGGGCGGCTTCGCCTTGATGGCGATCGAGTTCGTCCGGCTGCTCGCGGTCGGCGCCTTCCGCGCCGGCGGGCGCGAGGCGCATTGAGGGGACGCGCGCCATGACCTGGTACGAAGCCGGCATGCTGATGCTCGGCGGCATCCTCGCCCTGATGATGACCGGCATGCCGGTGGCCATCGCCTTCTTCACCGTCAACATCGTCGGCGCCCTGGTCTTCATGGGCGGGATCGTCGGCATCGACCAGTTCATCGCCAACGCCACCGACGCGGTGACGAGCTTCACGCTGGTGCCGCTGCCGCTCTTCCTCCTGATGGGGGAGCTGTTCTTCCACACCGGCCTCGCGATGCGGGTCTTCGACGCCCTCGACAAGTGCATGGGCGGCATCCGCGCGCGCCTGTCCTACCTGACGGTGGGCGGCGGCACCCTGTTCGCGGCCCTCTCCGGCTCGTCCATGGCGAACACCGCCATGCTCGGCTCGCTGATGGTGCCGGAGATGACGAAGCGGGGCTACAAGCCCCACATGATCACGGGCCCGATCATCTCGACGGGGGGGCTCGCGATGATCATCCCGCCCTCGACGCTCGCGGTGCTGCTCGGCTCGCTCGCGCGCATCGACGTCGGCGCGCTGCTGATCGCCGGGCTCTTGCCGGGGCTGCTGCTCGCGCTGATGTACGTCGCGCTGATCCGCCTGCAGGTCGCCATCGACCCGAAGGCCGCGCCCGGCTACGACGCCGAGCCGGCGGGCCTCGCGACGATCCTGCGGGCGCTCGCGGTCGACGTCCTGCCCATGGGCTTCGTGATCTTCTGCGTGATCGGGCTGATCCTGCTCGGCTGGGCGACGCCCACCGAGAGCGCCGCCTTCGGGGCGCTGTCCGTGCTGATCCTCGCCGCCGCCTATCGCCGGCTGAGCTGGGAGGCGCTGGTCAAGTCCCTGCGCGGCTCGCTCGCGGTGACGGTGATGATGCTGATGATCATCGTCGGCTCGACCACCTTCTCGCAGATCCTCGCCTTCTCGGGCGCGTCCTCCGGCGTCATCTCCTGGGCGACCGGCTTCGAGCTGAACCCCTATCTCGTGCTGCTCGCGATGCTGCTTCTGCTCGTCGTGATGGGCATGTTCATGGACCAGCTCTCCATGATGATGCTGACCCTGCCGGTCTTCATGCCGCTGATCCAGATCATGGGCTTCGACCCGATCTGGTTCGGGGTCGTGATGCTGCTCGCGCTGGAATTGAGCCTCGCGACCCCGCCCTTCGGGCTCCTGCTCTTCATCATGGTGGGGGTGGGGCCCAAAGGCACCACGCTCGGCCAGGTCGCCCGCGCGGCCGCGCCCTACATCGCCTGCACGCTCCTCTTGATCCTGCTGCTCACGGCCTTCCCGCAGATCGCGCTGTGGCTGCCGGACGCGATGCGGTGAGCGATTGCGGATCAGGCGCGAGTCACTGTCGCTGGAAAGAAAAACGGGCGCGGCTCATCACCGCGCCCTGAAGAAAGCTGTTTAGACTCTTCCGGTGCCATGGCTGACCCCATGGGCTCGCAACACCAACGTGTCGCCACCGACCGAGTACGTGTAAGATAGCGACATGGCCCTCGAAGCGCAAGGGTGATCATGTCGATACTGAAGCGCCATATCTCGACACGCGAGCTGTACGGCGAATGCCTCACATTCATCCCCTCGGCTGCCCAGCTGGACCAGTTCGAGGCAGACATGAAGATTCTCAATCCCACCATGCTACGTGATTCGTTGAAAGAGGCCGCCGAGACGAGAAAGCTGCAGGGCGTACCGTCGCCGCAACAGAGGCGCCTCATCCATCGGATCTATGCACGCAAAATCAACGAAATGTCCTCGATGTATCCATTTGTTTTCACCGTCGAGAACAGCCTGAGATCAGCGCTTGCGGAGCATCTCGGCAGCCACTTCGATCGACTGGATTGGTGGGTCATCGTACGTGACTTCCAGCGAGCGGGCAAAGACCCGTCGTCTCTCGGTCACATTCGAGGCAAGACCGTCAACGCTAGGTTCCTCAAGAGCGTTTGGCGCGCCTTGGAGAACATCGTTGCTGCAGAGAAAATTCAGCTGATCGACGGTCCGGACAAAACGGACGAGTTCTTTTACTGCACGACGCTCGGCGATATCTGGGAAATGACCCGGGCCGACTGGAGCCTGACGCGAGGCATGTTCTCTTCGGATCAACAGCTTGGATACAAGCTGGACCAAACGATGTTCAACAATACGATGCGGCTGATCAAGGATGCCAGGAACGAGCTGTTCCATAGCAATCCGATCAAGAACCGCGCCCGCGTCATCGAAGCCTGCGAGCGCATTCTCGATGCCTTGGACGTTCACCTGGGCGACCTGGCGGCCGACCTCGCGGCCGTCAGCTACGTACCGATCGCTCCGTCCGTGGCGAGAACCGCGCGACATCTCATCCCCGCGAGATGAGCGCCCCCTCACAACCCCTTCGGATGCGTCATGTATTCCTCCACGATCTCCGCCGGCGGCTTGACGAACTCGCCGGCGCGGCTCGCCTCGAGGCCGGTGAGGCGGCGCAGCTTGACGGCGTTCTCCGCGGCCTTGACCACGATGGGGATGCCGTTGATCACCGGCGCGCCGTCGACCACGTGGCGGCGGATCCGGGAGAACAGCAGCATCGGGATGCCGCCGCCGGGGATCAGCACCTCGACGCCGTCGGCGACGAGCGGGCGCGCCTGCTCGGCGAAGAGATCGACCACGCGCTCGAAGCCTTCTCGCGAATCGTACGCCTTCAGGATCTCGCCGGGCTCGAACTGCATGGCGTGCACGCCGGTGACGCGCTTCTCGAGGCCGTACTTGCCGATCTGATGGTGAAACCAGGGAATGTAGCGGCGGTTGATGGTGACGACGCCGCTGCGCTGGCTCAGCGTGCAGGCGTGCAGCATGGAGGCCTCGCCCAGGGCCACGACCGGAATGTCCACCACCGAGCGCGCCTCGTAGAGGCCGGCGTCCTGGAAATGGCCGATGACGAAGGCGTCGTAGCCCTCCCGCTCGGCCCGCACGGCGTTGCAGATCACCTCGCGGGCGCAGCGATGCTCGACCAGCGCATGGGCGTAGCTGTCGTGCGGCGTGATGCCGTGCACCTCGACCGTCGTGCCGGGATCGACGATGGCGGCGAGGTGCGCGCGCAGCGCGTCCCAATAGCCGGCGCCGTTCTCGTAGTCGACGTAGCTCTGGTACCAGATGCGGATGGGCTGCATGGGCGTGGTCCCCTCGTCCTCTTTCGTCACACGACCGGCGGCTTGCCGAGGCCGAGCTGGCGGAGCATGGCGGCGAACTCGGCGAGGCGCTCGGCCTGGTAGGCCTTGACGTCCATGCCGGCGTAGTCGCGAAAGCCCTGGCCGGTCTTCATGCCGATCTTGCCCTCGCGCATGTTGCGCTCGACGATCTCGGGGGCCCTGTAGCGCTCGTCGCCGAGCGCCTGCGTCAGGTAGCGGCTCGCGTAGTAGAGGATGTCGCCGCCGCCCCAGTCGATGAACTCGATCAGCCCCAGCACCGCGAAGCGGAAGCCGAAGCCGTACTTGATGGCGCGGTCGAGATCCTCGGGGCTGGCGACGCCCTCCTCGACCATGCGCGCCGCCTCGTTCATGGCCAGCGCCTGGATGCGCGGGACGATGTAGCCCGGCCGTGGCGCGCACACGACCGGCACCTTGCCCACCCCCTCGAGCAGGGCCTTCAGGCGCTCGGTGACGGCGGGATCGGTCGCCTCGCCCGGCGAGAGCTCGACGAGCGGCACGAGATAGGCCGGGTTGAGCCAATGCGCGTTGAGGAAGCGCTCGGGCCGCTCGACCGCGCCGGAGATGTCGTCGACGAGGATGGTCGAGGTGGTCGACGCGATGATCGCGTCGGGCCGCGTCAGGGCGGAGGCGCGGGCCAGCGCCTCGCGCTTGAGGTCGACCACCTCCGGCACGCCCTCGAACACCACGTCCGCCGCGCCGAGCGCCTCCGCGGCCTCGCCCTCCGGGACGACGCGGACCCGCGAGGCGAGGGTCTCGACATGGGCGGCGTCCATCAGCCCGATGCGGGCGAGCATCTCGAAGATGCCGCTCACGTCGACCGTGGCCTCCGCGGCGAGGCGCGCGAAGTCGGCGCTCTCGCGGGGCTTCAGGTCGACGAGGGCGACCTCGTGGCCGGCATAGGCGAAGACGACGGCGATGCCGCGCCCCATCCGCCCCGCGCCGAGGCAGGCGATCCGCTCGCTCATCGCGGGCCCTCCTTCAGGATCGCGCGGATCTCGTCCAGCGAGGCGTCGCCGAGCCCGAGACTCCCGAGCGTGCGGCCGGTCTCGCGGAAATCCTCCCCGCAGATCGCCCCGCCGATCGCGAGAAAGGCGTCCGCGAGCGGCGTCGCGACGCCGACGAGGCGGGCGACGGAGGTCAGGAAGGACAGGCCCATCCGGGTGTCCTCCAGCATGTAGCGGTGCTGCGTGAGGACAAGGGTCTCGCGCCAGTCGCCGGAATCGGTCAGGCGATCGTGCGAGCCGCGCCCGTACATCCACTCCTCGCCGTCTTTCGCGTAGTGGTTCGCGAGCGGAAAGTGCGGCGCGCCGTAGCCCAGCGCCTCGCGCACCGCGACACGCTCGGCGTCGAGCGCGTCGGTGACGCGGCGGATCGCGGGCTGGGTGCCCTCCTTGTGGATGTCCCAGCGCTCGAAATGCTCGATCGGCCCGGCATTCATCACGATGAGCGGCGGGTGGATGATGGGGCCGGCGTTCATCAGCGCGCCGGAGAGGACGTCGCCGCAGGGCTCGATCGCGCCGGGAAACGCCTCGGCCAGGACGGCGAGGGCCTCGTCCGCCATGTCGAGGGGCATCACGCCCGTCGGCAGGCGCTTGGCGCGCACCGTGATCGCGACCTCGAACGGGCCGTGCTTGCGCGCGAGCCAGGGGAGCGTGCCGGTCTCGGCATAGGCGACGTCGGCGCGGTTGCCGGCCTTGCGGACGGCGGCGGCGAAGACGTAGGAGCCGAAGGTGCCCGGCGGCAAGAAGACGACCTGCCCGCTCTTCAGGTGAGGCGCGGCGAGCGCGGCGATGTCCGCCTGGGCGAAGGCCGGCGCGGGGCAGAGCACGAGGCTCGCATCCGCAAGCGCCTCCGCCATGTCGGTGGTGACGAGGGCGATCCGCGCCTCGTGACGGCCGCGGTGATCCTTCACCGCGATCACGCTCCCCGCCTCGCGATGGGCGGCCACCGCCGCCGCGTCTCGCCTCCAGAGCGCCACCTCGTGGCCCGCCAGCGTGAAATCCGCCGCCGCGGCGAAGCAGCCGTTGCCGCCGCCCAGGACTGCGATCTTCATGGGTCCGCTCCCCTCGTCTTGTTTCGTTGTCGTGCGCTCAGAGCGAGAGCCCGCCGAGGCTCCCCCCGCCGCAGACGAACAGCACCTGGCCCGTGACGAAGCCCGCCTCCGGCGCGGCGAAGAACTCGACCGCGTGAGCGACGTCCTCCACCGTGCCGAGACGGCGCACCGGCAGCTGCGCCGCGATCTTCGCCTCGCGCTCCGATCCCTGCGGGACGATGCCCCAGAAATTGTCGGTGAGGACGGGCCCCGGCGCGACGACGTTGACGGTGATGCCCTCCGGCCCGAGCTCGAGCGCCCAGGTCCGCGCCATGCCGTGCACGCCCGCCTTCGTCGCGGCATAGGCCGAGCGCGTCGGCACGCCCATGGCGGCGCGGGAGGTGACGAAGACGATCCGCCCGAAGCCGGCCTCGCGCATCCTCGGGAGCAGCGCCTGCGTCAGCATCAGGGGCGCCGTGATGTGGAGCATGGTGAGGCCGGCCACCTCCTCCGGCTTCACGTCCTCGACGAGGTTCGGCCAGACGAGCCCGGCATTGTGGACGACGTGGCTGAAGGCCTCGCGGGTCGACAACTCGGTCGCGACGGCGCGCACCTGCGTCTCGTCGAGGAGATCGACGGGGATCGCCTCGAAGCGCGCGTGCGTCCAGTCCGGACGGCGGCGCGAGAGGCCCACCACCCGCCAGCCCTTGGCGAGCATGCGCTTGGCGATCTCCTCGCCGATGCCGGAGCTCGCGCCGGTGACGAGGGCCGTGTACGCGCTCATGGGGCCTCTCCGGCGCTCTTGCGGGGAACGAGGGCGAGGACGCGCAGCGGGCTGCCCGAGCCGCCCTCGATCTTGAGCGGCGCGGCGATCACGACGGCGCCGCGGGCGGGCAGCCGGTCGAGATTGGCGAGGCATTGCAGGCCGTAGCGCCCCGCCCCGTGGAGGATGGAATGAGCCGGATAGGGCGGCGCGAAATGCGCCGCCTGGCCGGCGTCGGTGCCCACCGTCTCCGTGCCGAAGCCGAGAATGCCGCGCTCCGCGACGAGGAAGGAGATCGCGCCCGCGTCCGGCCCCGGCGAATGCGCGCCGTCGGCGGCGAGGCCGACATAGGCGGGCGTGCCGACCTTCTTCGACCAGTCGGTGCGCAGGAGCACCCAGGCGCGCGCGGGGATCGGCCCGTGCTCGGCCTCCCAGGCCTCGACATGGGCGCGGGTGAGGACGAAATCCGGATCGGCGGCGCTCTCGGCGGAGACGTCGATCACCGCGGCCTCGGCGATCATGTCCCGCGCCGGCACGGCGTCGACGGTGTTGCCCGGCAGGTCGCGGCCGGTGATCCAGTGGACCGGCGCATCGAAATGCGTGCCGGCATGCTCGCTCATGGTGATCGTGTTCCAGTACCAGGCCGGCCCGCGATGGTCGTAGCGGGAGACGACCTCGCGGCGGAACGGCTGGCACTGGCCGAATTCCGGCGGCAGCACGATGACGGGAAAGTCCGCCGAGAGCGGATGCGTCAGGTCGACGATCTCGACCTCGCCCGCGGCGAGGGCGGCGAGGAAGGGGACGAGTGGCGTATCGCTCATCGGCCCGTCTCCCGCTCGGCGAGCTTCGGATTCTTGCGGAAGCGCTCCGCCACGTCCCGGGCGACGTCGCCGACGAAGGTGTCCTCGATCCCCTCCTCCAGCGCCTGCACCACGGCGCGGGCGATCTGCGCGGGCGTCACCTTCGGCGGCGGGACGGCCTCGCGCCAGGCATCCTCGGTGGGCCCGACGAAGACGGAGAGGACGCGCACGCCGCCCTCGCGCAGCTCCGCGCGGAGATCCTGCAGGATCGAGAGACGCGCCGCGGCGGTCGCCGAGAAGGCGCCGAAGGCGGGCCAGCTCGCGAGCGCGTGGACCGGAAGCACGTCGACGAGCGCCACCGCGTTGCTGGTCCCGTCCGCGCCGCGGGCGCGCATGCCCGGCCCGAAGGCCTGGGCGAGGCGCGCGAGGCCCAGCGCGTTGACGTCCATCTCGCGCGCGAGCGTCGCGACGTCGCCGCGGGCGAGGATCGAGCCGGGGCGGACGTATTCGGCGTTGTTGACCAGGATGTCGACCTTGCCGCCGATCGCGCCCGAAAGACGCGCCAGGCCCTGCGCGTCGGTGACGTCGCACTCGACGAGCTCGACCCTCTCGCCCAGCGCCGCGTAGGCCGCCTCCTCCGGCACGCCGCGCCAGCGCTCGGCGATGCCGACGAAGACCCGCGCCGCGCCGGCCTTCAGGAGCGACTGCGCCAGCGCGAGCCCGGAGGGCGCGCGGCCGTCGGTGACGAGGACCCGGCGGTGGCGCGGGCTGGCGGCGAGCTCGCGGTAGAGGGGATCGTCGCGCATGTGCGGGGTCTCGCTCTCGGGCAGGGCGATGAGGGCGGCGTTGCCGACGCGGTCGAGCTTGAGCGCCATGCGCACGCGGCCCGGCGCGGCGACGTCGCCGTGCAGATGCGCGACGACGACCGGGCCGGCGTCGAGCCTCACCGTGCCGACGCGCCAGGGCAGGCGCTGGCGGAAATAGAGCTCCGGCGAGACCCGCACCGTCGTCTCGGCGAGGACGGTCCCACCGTCCGGGATGTCGGCGAAGGGGAGATCGACGGACAGGCAGGCCGGGCAGGCGTCGCGCGGGGGATAGGCGACCGTCCCGCACTCGGCGCAGGTCTGGAGCCGGAAGCGGCCGGTCGCGGCTTCCGCTGCGAGAGCGAGGGCCGCGCGGCTGCGGGGGAGCGGGGGCGCGAGCGCCGCGCGGGTCGGGACCTGCGGGTTCTTCTTGCGGGGAGGCGGCAGCGGCTCGGTCATGCGCCCTCCCCCTCCAGGATCGCCGCCGCGGAGCACAGGCCGCGGTCGAAATTGATCATGCCGAAGCCCGAGACGAGGGCGCGCCGCGCGTCGGCCACCTGCGCCCCGAGCGCCTGCCCGGTGACCTGCCGCAGCCCCTCGACGAGCCCGAGATAGCCGCCGGCCGCCCCGGCCTGGCCCACCGAGAGCTGCCCGCCGGAGGTGTTGTGCGGCACGCTCCCGTCCCAGGTGAAGGTGTTGGCGCGCACGAAAGCCGGCCCCTCGCCCTTGGCGCAGAGCTTCAGGTCCTCGAATTGCATCATCACGATGACCGGGTAGTCGTCGTAGGTCTGGACGCAGTCGAGATCGGCGGGGCCGATTCCCGCGCACGCGTAGAGCTCGTCCGCGTCCATGGCCCAGCCGCCGCGCAGCTGGATCGGATCGTCGGGATAGGCGTTGTGGCGCTCGATCGTGGCGCGCACGCGCGCGGTCTTCAGCCCGAGCGCCTCCGCGATCTCCGGCGTCGTGACCAGGAAGGCCTCCGCGCCGGCGCAGGGCATGACGCAGTCGAAGAGCGCGATCGGGTCCGCGATCGGCCGTGCGGCGAGATAGGCGTCCAGCGTCAGCGGGCTCTTCATCAGCGCGTGCGGGTAGCGCAGGGCGTTCTCCCGCTGCGAGACGGCGATCTCGCCGAAATCCTCCCGCCTCGCGCCGTATTCGCGCATGTAGGCGTCCATCAGGAGCGCGAAGGAGGCGTTCGGCCCGCCGAAGCCGTAAGGGTAGGCCGCGTCCTGCGCGAAGCGGGAGAAGCTCGAGAGCAGCCGGCGGAAGGAATCGACGTGGTTCGTGTCCCCGGCGACGCAGGCCACCAGGCTCGCGTCGCCGGCCTGGACGGCGCGGGCGGCCCGGCGCAGCGCGACGACGCCGCTCGCGCCGCCCATCGGGATGTGGTCGAGCCAGCGCGGGGTGAGCCCGAGATGCTGCGTCAGCGCCACCGCGCTGTCGGGGAACAGCGTGAAGCTCGAGACCGAGAGCCCGTCGATCTCCCCCTTCTCGATGCCCGCCGTGCGGCACAGCTCCCGCAGCGCCCGGGCGATCCACCAATGCGCGCTCTCGATGGAATAGCGCTCGTAGGGCACGCTCACCGGCGCGGCGACGGCGACGCCGTCGTATCCCTGCCGCTTCCGGTGCGCGAAGCGGGCCATCACGCCGCCTGCCGCTTCTTGAGGCCGCGGGTGTCGACGCAGGTCTCGGAGCCCACCACCGCCGCGACGAGGTCGCGCAAGGCCCCGCGCTGGATCTTCTCCGTCGAGGTCAGCGGCAGGGCCTCGACGAAGGCGACGAAGCCCGGCGCCTTGTAGTAGGCGAGCCGCGAGAGGCAATGGGCGACGAGCGCCTCGGCGAGCGCCGTGCGGGCGGCGTCGTCGGCGGGCTTCTCGCGGGCGACGACGCAGGCGACGACCTCGTCGCCGCGCACGGGATCCGGGGTCGGCGCCACCGCGACGCCGGCGATCGCGGGGTGCTGCATGAGCACGCTCTCCACCTCGACGGCGGAGATGTTCTCGCCCGAGCGGCGGATGACGTTCTTCTTGCGGTCGACGAAATGCAGGTCGCCGTCGTCGTCCGCCATCACGACGTCGCCGGTATGGAACCAGCCGCCCTCCCAGGCGGCGGAGGTCGCGGCCTCGTCCTTCAGGTAGGCCGAGAAGAATTCCGCCCGCGGGTCCGGCCCGGCGCTGCGCACGAGCAATTCGCCCGGCTCGTCCGGCGCGGCCTCGCTCCCGTCCTCGCGCACGATCTTGACCTCGGTCCCCGGCCCCGGCCGGCCGAAGCAGCTCGTGCCGATCTTGCGCGGCTCCTCGCTCGCGATGATCGCGGCGGCGCAGCCGGTCTCGGTCATGGCCCAGGCCTCCACCAGCGGGAAGCCGAAGCGGGCCTCGAAGGGCGCGTGCAGGCGCTTGTCGACGCCGGCGCCGAAGCCGAAGCGCACCGCGTGCTCCCGGTCCGCCGGGCTCTCGGGCGCGCCCATCAGCATGGCGGGCATGACGCCGAGATAGTGGATCACGGTCGCCTGGGACGCCTTCACCGACGCCCACCAGGTCTTCGGGTGGAAGCGGTCGAGGATCGAGAGGCAGCCGCCGATGGTGAGCGTCACCACGACCGAGCAGGCCATGGCGTTCATGTGGAAGAGCGGCAGCGGGGTGAGCATGCGCTCGACGCCCGCCTCCAGCCGGCACAGGCCGCCGATGCCGGCGTACCAGTCCCCGCACAGCAGGTAGTAGTCGTTCGAGAGCATGCAGCCCTTCGGCCGGCCCGTGGTGCCCGACGTGTAGAGGAGCGCGCATTCGCGGCTCCCGTCGGGGCCGGGATCGGCCAGCGCCGGGCGGGGGGCGCGGGGCGGCGCGTCCTCGGGGCCGATCACCGGCAGCGAGCGCCCGATCGCCTCCGCCGCCGCGACGAGCTCGCCCGCCCGCGCCGGGACCGCGACGGCGAGGTCCATCTCGGAATGGCCGATCATGTACTCCTGCTCGGCCGCGCGCAGATCCGGGTTGATTGGCACGACGGAGGCGCCGAGTGCGTTGAGCGCGAGCCAGTGGAGCAGGAAGTCCGGCCGGTTGAGCAGGAGCAGCCCCACCCGATGCCCCGCGCCCCAGCCGGCCGCCGCGTAGGCCGCGCGCAAGGCCTCGACCCGCGCGCGGGCGTCGGCATAGGCGATCTCGCCGGCCTCGATGCCGTAGGCCGCGGCGGTCTCCGGGAGCACGTTCAGGAACGGGCGCTCGGGAAAGCGCGCGGCGGCGTCGAGGAAGCGGGCGTGGACGGTGCGGGGCTGCACGAGGGCCTCACATGAACAGCTGGATGTTGCCGAAGGGCGCGTCGAAATTGACGAGGTCGACGCGCTTGAGCCTGATCTTCAGCGCCCCGTCGACCACCGCGAGCTCGTGGCGCGCCCAGCCGGCGTACCATTCCTTCTCGTCGCCGCGCGTCTCCACGTAGTGGAACGGCGTGTAGGTGCGGTAGCGGTTCGCCGCCTCGTCCATCTCGTCGACCTGCGGGACCTGGAGCACGTGCTGGCAGCGGGAACGCGGCTTCTGGCTGAAGGTGCGCGCGTTCGAGAGCCGCTCGACGCGGATGCGCAGGAGCAGCATGTCCTCGTACATCAGCGAGGCCTGCAGCCGCGGATCGGTCTGGCGCCATTCGCCGGGCATCCAGTAATGGCCGTCCTCGGTGAAGAGCGCCAGCCACTGGTCGAATTCCATCTCGTCGAGGAGCCGCGCCTCGCGATAGACGAAGCGGACGAGATCGTCTTGCGTGACCGCGCTCATGCCGCCGCTCCGCTCTTCGCCGGGGCCGTCGCGTCGTCCATGGACATCGTCATGAACTTCGCCCAGGCCTGGAACTGGTTGCGCATCTGGCGCTCGCTCGTCCCGTTGATGACGGCGGTCGCGTCCGGCTCCTCGCCGTCCTCGTAGAGCCGCTCGACGTTGACCCATTCGAGCCCGTCGGAATGGAGGCCGAGCTGGGCGCGCTCGTACATCTCGAGATCGTCGTGGCCGACGATGGAGGTCGGCGCGTTGATCAGGCGATTGTACATCAGCGTGCGCTCGAACAGCATGTCCGGCGCGCCGACGAGGCGGAAGGTGTAGCTCTCCACCAGGGTCTTGTCGGCGGCGATGGGCTTGAACAGCCGCAGCGTCTGGATCGGCCCCTTCACCATGATGTTGGGGAAGTAGACCGTGTTGTGCCGGTTTTCGCCGAGGATGCGCTTGGCCCGCTCCTCGCCGTAGGCGGCGACCATCTGGTCCATGTAGCCGGGCACGGCCGAGTAGTCGGCGTGGATCGAGGTGGTGACGCCGGTATGGCCGTGGCCGTTCGGCCAGACCCGGATGCCCATCTTCTCGAAGAACTCGTAGGGCGCCATGAAGGGGGCGTAGACCTCCACCGCCATCGGCTTCCGGCCGCCCTTGGCGGCCTCGCGTTCCCAGACGCTGACCGCCGTGCCGGCCGAGCTCTCGTGCGCGACCATGGGGTGGCAGGTGTCGGTCTGGTTCTCAACCAGCATCTTCCAATTGCAGGGATGCATGTAGCGCGAGGGCGCGCCCTCGAGCACGAGCTTCCCCTCCGGCGAGCGGTCGACCATGTTGTCGATGGAGGAGAGCGCATCGCCGAAGAATTCCTCGAAGCTCTGCCCGACCGGGTTCAGCCTGGCGAAGACGAAATCGCGGTAGACGTGCACGCCGCCCACCGGCGCGAGGCCCTTGACCGCCTCCTTCTCCTGGAGATGCGTGCCCTCGTAGCCCTTCTTCAGCGGGATCGCGAGGAGCGAGCCGTCGGTCTTGAACGACCAGGCGTGATAGGGGCAGCGGAAGAACTTGCCGGTGTTGCCGCAGGCCTCGGAGGCGACCTTCACGCCCTTGTGCGGGCAGCGATTGTAGAGGACGTGGATCGTCCCGTCCGAATGCCGGCTCATCAGCACCGGCTGGCGGCCGATCTCGGTGGTGACGTAATCGCCCGGGTTGGGGATCTGGCTCGCGTGGCCGACATAGACCCAGGTGTTGGCGAAGAGGTGCTCCATCTCGAGCTGGAACACCTCCGGGTCGATATAGACGTCGCGATGGACCTCGGTCGGCCGGATCAGGTCCCGGATCGCCTGCGGATTGCCGCGATATCGCGTCATCGGCTCCCTCCCTTCGCTCGTCGGCGCGTCAGAGGTCGAGCACCAGCCGGCTCGACTTCGCGCGCGAGACGCAGATCTGCATCACCTTGCCCGACGCCTTCTCGGCGTCGGAGAGAATGACGTCCCGGTGGTCCGGCACGCCCTCGATCACGTCGCACTGGCAGATGCCGCAATCGCCGCGGCGGCAATCGTACAGCACGTCGACCCCCGCGGCCTCCAGCGCGTCGATGATCGACTCGCCGGGCGCGACCGTCACCACCTGGCCCGTGGACCTCAGCTCGACCTCGAAGGCCGTATCGTCCGCGCCGGCGGCGGGCGCCTTGGTGAACAGCTCGGAGCGCACCCGCTCGGGCGCGATCCCCATGCCGGCGGCGGCGGCCTTCACCGCCTCGATCATGCCCTCCGGGCCGCAGACGTAGACGACCGCGTCCGCCGGCGCCTCGGCGAGGGCCTTCCCGACGTCGAGCCGCGTCTCCGGCTCGTCGTCGTAATGGCAGGCGAGGCGGTCCCCGCAGATGCGCGCGAGCGGGGCGAGGAAGGCGAGCTGGCCGCGCGCGCGCCCGGCATAGTGCAGGCGGAAGTCCCGGCCCGCGCGGGCCAGCGCTGCGGCCATGGAGAGGATCGGCGTGATGCCGATCCCGCCGGCGATCAGCAGCGCCGGGCGGGCGTCCTCGTGGAGCGGGAAATTGTTCTGGGGCGCCGACGTCGTCACCCGGTCGCCGGGGGCGAGGCCGTGCATGAAGCGCGAGCCGCCGGCGCTCGGGTCCTCGAGCCGCACGCCGAGCACCCAGGTCCCGCCGTCGCGGTGATCGGGATGGTCGACGAGCGAATAGGGACGGTCGCCGCCCTCGGGCAGCGCGACGCGGACATGCGCGCCGGGCGCCGCCGGCGGCAGCGGCGCGCCGTCGGCGCTGCCTAGCACGATCGCCTTGACGAGCGGCGTCTCGGCGATCGCCTCGCGGACGATCAGCGTGAGCTCGGTCATCGAGCCGCCTTCTCCCGGTTCCCCACGGCTTGTCGCTTCCGCTTCGGAAGCATGCCGTTTCATGCTTTTCCGGACGGTCAAATCTCTGATCCGCCCCTCGTGAGGCCCAGGATAGGCATGAACGACGCCGCCGCGCAAGAATGTTTGAGGATTAAAATAATGCCTTTTCATGCATTGCGGACATGCTAGAGTTCCCGTCGGGAACACGTCCGGCGAGACGGCGCGAGAACGCCGCCGCCGGCTCATAGGGAGTGACGGACCATGCACGACGTCCCTGTCGAGGCGCGCGCGCGCCGCGGCGCCGCCGGCCTTCTCGCCGGCCTGATCGGCCTCGCGGTCCTCGCCGGCCCGGCCGCGGCGCAGACCACCCTGCGCATGGCGAACTGGCTGCCGCCGAGCCATCCGCTCGTCGCCGACGTGATGAAGCCTTACGCTGAGCGCGTCGCCGAGGCGACGGACGGGCGCGTCACCATCCAGATCCTGGACGCGCCGCTCGGGCCGCCGCCCGCCCATTACGACTTCGCCGTCAACGGCGTGGCCGACATCACCTACGGCGTCCACGGCTACACGCCGGGCCGCTTCAAGACGACGGTGCTCGCCGAGGTGCCGTTCCTCGGCGACAGCGCCGAGGCGATCTCGGTCGGCTATTGGAACGCCTACGAGCAGATGCTGGCCGAGGCCGGCGAGCAGGACGACGTGAAGGTGCTCGCCGTCTTCACCCACGGCCCGGGCCAGAT
The DNA here is from genome assembly GCF_040111675.1 of Salinarimonas sp. NCBI lineage: Bacteria > Pseudomonadati > Pseudomonadota > Alphaproteobacteria > Hyphomicrobiales > Salinarimonadaceae > Salinarimonas > Salinarimonas sp. The sequence continues at coordinate 3,832,868 of NZ_CP157794.1, forward strand.
CTTCACCCGCGGGCGCGACCTCTCCTCGCTCGCGGGCGTCGAGGGCGCGAAGATGCGCGTCGGCGGCGGCATCGCCTCCGACGTCGCCACGGCGCTCGGCGCGGTGCCGGTGCAGAGCCCGTCCTCGAAGGCCTACGAGCTGCTCTCCGGCGGCGTCGCCGACGGCATCCTCTTCCCCTTCGAGTCGGTGACGTTCTTCAACCTGCAGGGCATCCTCGACCAGGGCCTCGAGGTCCCCGGCGGCCTCTACAACACCTCCTTCTTCGTGGTGATGAACAAGGGCAAGTGGGAGGCGCTGTCCGACGAGGACAAGGCGGCGATCGACTCCGTCTCCGGCGAGGCGCTGGCGCGGCTCGCGGGCCAGGCCTGGGACGCGGCGGACGCCGAGGGCCGCGAGGCCATGCAGGGCGAGATCGCGCTCGCCACCGCCACCGACGCGCAGCTCGAGGAGATCTCGCGGAAGCTCGCCCCCGTGGTCGAGGCGAAGCTCGCCGAGGCCGCCGGCGCCGGCATCGACGCCGAGGCCGGCCTCGCGCTGCTGCGGGCCGAGATCGAGAAGGCGGCCGCCGGCCGATGAGCGCCGAGCGCCCCGCCGCCGATCACCCGGTGGAGGACGCGACCCCGCGCGAGGCGCTGCGCCCCGTGCGCCTCGCGCTGGCCGTGATCTCGGCGGCGATGCTCTTCGCGATGATGGGCGTCACCGTGGTCGACGTGGTGGGGCGCTACTTCCTCGACGCGCCGCTGCCGGGCGCGAGCGAGCTCACCGAGCTCCTCCTCGTCGGGGTGATCTTCACGGGTCTCCCCGCCGTGTGCCTCGACGACGGCCACGTGACCGTGGATCTCCTGACCGAGCGCCTCGCGCCCTGGACGAAGCCGATCCGGCTCTTCGTGGTGCGGATCGTCACGATCGGGGCGCTGGCCGTGATCGGCTGGCGGCTGTGGATCCAGGGGGCGCGGCTCTCGAGCTACGGCGAGGTCAGCGTCTACCTGCGCTGGCCGGTGGCGCCGGTCGCGTATTTCGCAGCCGCGCTCTGCCTCGTCTCGGCGCTCCTCGTCCTCGCGCTCGTCGTGCTGCGCGCCGACGAGGGCGGGCGGGTGCGCCGCCGCTGAACCGGCTTTCACAAGGACCCCGCGCCGATGGACTGGCCGTTCGGCATCCTCCTCCTGCTCGGCATGATGCTCGTCGGCATCCCGATCGGATTCGCCATGATGCTGGTCGGGCTCGTCGGCGTCGCCTCGATCATCGGCATCGAGCCCTCGCTGTCGCTCTTGGGCCAGACCTATTTCGACAACGCGCGCAACTATTCGCTCTCGGTGCTGCCGCTGTTCCTGATCATGGGCAATTTCGTCGTCCAGTCGGGCATCGCGGAGGACCTCTACAAGGCGGCCAACGCCTGGCTCAGGCACTGGCGCGGCGGGCTCGCCATGGCGACGGTCGTCGCCTGCGGCGGGTTCTCCTCGGTCTGCGGCTCCTCGCTCGCCACCGCCGCGACGATGACGAAGATCTCGCTGCCCTCGATGCGGAAATACGGCTACCCGGACGGGCTCGCCACCGCCTCGGTGGCCGCCGGGGGAACGCTCGGCATCCTGATCCCGCCCTCGGTGATCCTGGTCTTCTACGGCATCATCACCCAGCAGGACATCGGCAAGCTCTTCCTGGCGGGCGTGATCCCGGGCCTCCTCGGCGTCGTCGGCTACATGGCGGCGGTGCGGCTCACGCTGGTGTTCGGCGGCGTGACGCTGCCGGTCGAGGAGAAGCTGCCGCTGGGCGATCGCATCCGGGCGCTCAAGGGCGTCGCGGGCGCGCTCCTGCTCTTCGCCTTCGTGATGGGCGGGATCTATTTCGGCGTCTTCACCGTGACGGAGGCCGCCGGCATCGGCGCGGCGGGCGCCTTCCTGCTGACGCTGCTGCGCGGGCGGCTCGGCCTGCGGGCGACGTTCCAGACGCTGTTCGACACCGCCAAGATGACCGCGATGATGTTCTTCATCCTGTTCGGCGCGCTGGTGTTCTCGAACTACGTCAACCTCTCGGGCATGACGGCCGACCTGCAGGCCTTCCTCGCCGCCCTCGGCGCGCACCCGCTCCTCCTCATCGTCGCCATCGCGCTGATCTACGTCGTGCTGGGCTGCGTGCTCGAGAGCCTGTCGATGATCGTGCTCACGGTGCCGATCTTCTATCCCGTGGTCGCGGCCGCCGGGTTCGACCTGATCTGGTTCGGCATCTTCGTGGTGCTCGTCACCGAGATCAGCTACATCACGCCGCCGGTGGGCATGAACGCCTTCGTCGTGCGCTCGGTGGCGCGGACGGTGCGGCTCGGCGCCATCTTCAAGGGGCTCGTGCCGTTCGTGGCGATGGACCTCGTGCGGGTCGTGCTGCTGGTCGCGCTGCCGGCCATGGCCCTGTTCCTGCCGCGCTCCATGTAGGGGACGCCCACCACGAAGGACCGCGTATGCCGACCTCGAACGCCCTCGCCTCCGGGCCCGCCCCCGACGAAGACGACGGCGCGCCGCTCGCTCCCGGCTTCGTCAACGACTACCTCGCCTACCTGCTGGCGGCGGCGAGCCACCGCACCAGCGCCGAGTTCCACGCGGTGGTGCGTGGCCACGGCCTGCGCGTGCCGGAATGGCGCGTGCTCGCCTGCCTCGCCTCCCGCGACGAGCTCATCGTCTCCGAGCTCGCGCGGATGACGCTCTACGAGCAGCCGCGCCTCACCAAGATGCTGAACCAGATGGAGCGCGACGGCCTCGTCACCCGCAACGACGATCCCGCGGACCGCCGCAGGGTCGTGATCCGGATGACCGAGCGCGGGAGGGACACCGTCGCGCCTCTGCTCGCGGCGGCGGAGCGGCACGAGGAGGAGGTGCTCCGGCGCTTCTCCCCGCGCGAGCGCGCGGCGCTGAAGATGCTGCTGCGGCTCCTGGTGGAGCGGTGACGACCGCTCGTGTATGATGCGGCCGGGTGGGGAGAGACGGAGGATCGCCGTGCTCGCAGCGAGAGCGGCCATCGTCGGTTTCGTCGTGCTCCTCGCGGGCGCCGCTCGGGCCCTGCCCGTCGAGACGACGACCGACCTGAACCTGCGCGCCGGGCCGGGCGTCGCCTACCCCGCCCTCGCCACCATGCCGGCGGGCGAGATCGTGCACATGGACGTTTGCGTCCGCGGCTGGTGCCGCGTGTTCTATCGCGGCTACCCGGGCTGGGCGAGCGGGCGGCATCTGGCGCGGCTCCCGGACCGGCCCTTCCCGTGGGAGGGCGCCGGCCGCGGCCGGGAGCCCTGGCCGTTCGACGAGCCTTACGTCGAGCCGTTCGAGGGGCCCTATGTCGAGCCGTTCGAGAGGCCATACGCCGCGCCGTTCGAGGATCCCTACGTCGCGCCGTTCGACGACCCCGATGTCGAGCCGTTCGTCGAGCCGTTCGTCGAGCCGTTCCGAGAGGCTCCGGGGATCGTCGAGATCCCGGAGATGCCGGCGGCGCCCGGGCGGCGGGCGCGTCCGCAGGCGCCACCCCCGCTCGACGATGTGGAGGAGCCCGGCCGGCTCGCCGTCATCGTCCCCTTGCCGCCGCGCGCGCCGGACCGGTCACCCCCGCCGACGCCGGCGGTCGAGCCGGAGGCGCCAGCCGCGGCGATCGACGAGGAAGAGGCGGAGGAGGATGCGCCCGGCGCCGTCGCGGCCGACCCGGCGCCGGCCGCGCCCGCGGACCGCCCGCCGCTCTACCGCGAGGGCCCCGTCGGCGCCGGCGGACGGGACGTGCTGTAGCGACGAGAAGCCTCGCGCGCCCGGGACGCGCTCAGGCCACCCCGATCCGCCGGATCTCCCAGCGCAGCTCGACGCCGGACGTTTCGCGCACCCGCCGGCGGACCTCCTCGCCCAGCCCCTCGATGTCGGATGCGGTCGCGCCGCCGTGGTTGACGAGGAAGTTGCAGTGCAGCTCCGAGACCTGCGCCGCGCCGCGGGCGAGGCCGCGGCAGCCGGCGGCGTCGATCAGCTCCCATGCCTTGGGCGAGCCGCCGGGGCCGCCGGGATTGGCGAAGGTGGAGCCGCCGGTGCGGGTGTTGACCGGCTGCGTCGCCGAGCGCTTGTCGGTGACCTCGCTCATCGCCGCGAGGATCGTCTCGGGATCGCCCGGGCGGCCCTCGAACACGGCGCGGGTGAAGATCACGTCGTCGGGCGCGCCGCAATGGCGGTAGGAGAAGCCCATCTCGGCGTTGGTGTAGCGCACCGCCCGTCCGCGCCGGTCGAGGCCTTGCGCCTCGACGAGCACGTCCTTCACCTCGCCGCCATAGGCGCCGGCGTTCATGCGCAGCGCCCCGCCGATCGCCCCGGGCACGCCGCGCAGGAAGACGAGGCCGTCGATACCGGCCTCCGCCGCCGCGCGCGCGACCTTCACGTCCGCCGCGCCCGCGCCCGCGCTCACACGGTGGCCGTCGACCGCGATGTCGGAAAAGCCCTTGGCGAGGCGCACCAGGACGCCCGGCAGACCGCCGTCGCGCACGAGCAGGTTCGAGCCGAGGCCGACGACCGTGACCGGGATCTCGTCGGGCAGGCCCGCGAGCAGATGGGCGAGATCGGCCTCGTCGGCGGGCGTGAACAGCGCCTGCGCCGGACCGCCGGTGCGGAACCAGGTCAGCGGGGCGGTGTCGGCGTTCGCCTGGAGCTTGCCGCGCAGCTCCGGCGCGGCGGCGCGGATGTCGGCCGTGATGTCGGGAAAGCTCACGCGGCCCTCTCGTCCAGCGCCGCGAGCTCGGCCGGCAGCGCCTGCGCCCATTGCGTGATCGTGCCCGCGCCGAGGCACACGACGAAGTCGTCGGGCCCGGCGAGCCTCGCGACGGCCGGGGCGAGATCCTCCGGCCCGTCGAGCGCCATCGCCTGGCGGTGGCCGCGCGACTTCAGCCCCGAGACCAGCGCGTCGCGGTCCGCGCCCTCGATCGGCTGCTCGCCCGCGGCGTAGACCGGGGCGACGAGCACGGCGTCGGCATCGTTGAAGCAGGTGCAGAAGGCGTCGAACAGGGCATGGAGGCGGGTGTAGCGGTGGGGCTGCACCACGGCGATCACCTTGCCCCTGGTCGAGGCGCGGGCGGCCTGCAGCACGGCGGCGATCTCCACGGGGTGGTGGCCGTAATCGTCGAAGATCGCAGCGCCTTTCCACTCGCCGACCCGCGTGAAGCGCCGCTTCACGCCGCCGAACTTGGCGAGCGCCGCGCGGATCGCATCGCCGGAGACGCCGAGCTCGTGCGCCACCGCCAAAGCCGCGGTGGCGTTGAGCGCGTTGTGCAGGCCGGGCATGGGCATCACCACGTCGTCGATGACGCAGGCCGCGTTGGTCTTGCGGTCGCGGATCAGCACGTTGAAGCGGCTCCTGCCGCCCGTGAGATCGAGGTCGAGCAGGCGCACGTCGGCCTGCGGGTTCTGGCCGTAGGTGACGATGCGCCGGTCCTCGATCTGCCCCACCAGATCCTGCACCGTCGGGTGGTCGATGCACATCACGGCGAAGCCGTAGAAGGGGATGTTCTCGATGAAGGAGCGGAAGGCGGCCTTGATGGCGTCGAAGCTGCCGAAATGGTCGAGATGCTCCGGGTCGATGTTGGTGACGATGGCGTAGTCCGCCGGCAGCTTCAGGAAGGTGCCGTCCGATTCGTCCGCCTCGACCACCATCCAGTCGCCCTTGCCGAGCCGCGCGTTGGTCCCGTAGGCGTTGATGATGCCGCCGTTGATCACGGTGGGGTCGAAGCCGCCGCCGTCGAGGAGCGCGGCGACGACGGAGGTCGTCGTGGTCTTGCCGTGGGTGCCGGCCACCGCGACGCAGGTCTTCAGCCGCATCAGCTCGGCCAGCATCTCGGCGCGGCGCACGACGGGGAGCCGCGCCTCGCGGGCCGCCTTCAGCTCGGGATTGTCGCGCCGGATGGCGGTGGAGACGACCACCACCTCGGCCTCGCCGAGATTGGCGGCGTCGTGCCCGACATGGACGGTGACGCCCTTCGCCCGCAGGCGCTGGACGTTGGCGTTCTCGCCCGCGTCCGAGCCCTGGACCGTGTAGCCGAGATTGGCCATCACCTCGGCGATGCCGGACATGCCGATGCCGCCGATGCCGATGAAATGGATGGGGCCGAGCTTCGGAGGCAGCTTCATGGGGTATCGTCTCGTAGGTCAGGCTTGCTTGCGGGCGGCGAGGCGGGCCGGGTCGATCCCGGCGAGGCCGAGAACGGCGGCGGCGAGGCGCTCGGCCGCGTCGGTGCGCCCCGCGCCTTTGGCCGCGAGCGCGGCCTTGGTGAGGAGATCGGGGTTCTCGAAACGCATCACGAGCTCCTCGGCGAGGCGCTCGGGGGTGAAGTCGGTTTGCGGCAGCATGAGGGCCGCGCCGATATCGGCGAGCGTGCGGGCGTTGGCCGCCTGGTCCTGGTCGAGGGCGCCGGGCAGCGGCACCAGGATCGCGGGCCGGCCGATGGCGGCGAGCTCGGCGACCGTGGAGGCGCCGGAGCGCGCCACCACGAGGTGGCTGTCGGCGATGCGCTGCGGCAGGTCGGTGAAGAAGGGGCGCACCTCCGCCTGCGCCTCGAGCGCCCGGTAGGTGGAGGCGACGCGCGTCTGGTCCTCGTCGCGGGCCTGCTGCGTGATCACCAGCCGGCGCAGGTATTCCGGCGGCAGCTTGGCCACGGCGTCGGGCACGACGTCGGACATCACCCGCGCGCCCTGGCTGCCGCCGAAGACGAGGAGGCGCAGCTTCGCGCCCTTGAGGGCGGCGGGGTAGAGCGTCTTCGCCGCCTCGATCACCGACTGGCGCACCGGGTTGCCGGTGTGGACGATCTGCGCGCGCACGCCGCGCGGGAGGCCGCGCACCTCGGGGAAGCCGGTGGCGATCATCGAGACCCGGCGCGCCAGGAACTTGTTGGCGCGGCCGACGACGCCGTTCTGCTCATGGACGACCCGCGGCACGCCGAGCATCCAGGCGGCGACGAGGGGCGGCACGGTGGGATAGCCGCCGAAGCCGACGACGGCGGCGGGCTGGAGCCGCCGGATCAGCGCGCGCGAGGCGCTCACCCCGCGCCAGAGCGTGCCGGCGGCCTCGATCATCCCGACGAGCGAGCGCCGCGAAGGCGTGGCGGAGGGAACCGAGACGACCTCGTCGGCGGGAAACTTCTCGGCGAGCGCGCCCACCCGCTCGTCGGTGACGAGGACGACGCGCAGCCCCAGCCGCCGCAGGACGTGAGCCAGCGCCTCCGCCGGGAACAGATGCCCGCCCGTCCCGCCGGCCGAGATCAGGACGAGCGGCGCGCCCGCGCTCATGCCGGGCGCTCCGCGAGCCCGGGCTCGTAGGCGCGGCCGTAGCCGCCCGCCCGCGCCGCGGCCGAGGGTCGCCGGCGCGTGAGCGCGATCAGGAAGCCGGTGGCGAGCGCGAGCGAGATCAGCGACGAGCCGCCATAGGAGATGAACGGCAGGGTCATGCCCTTGGCCGGGAGAAGATGCAGGTTCACCATCATGTTGATGCAGGCCTGGAGCCCGAACATCAAGAGGAGACCGGCCACCGCCATGCGGCAGAAGGCGTCCTCCGAGCGCTGGGCCAGCAGCAGACCGCGCAGCACGATGAAGGCGTAGACGCACACGACGAGCAGGCAGACCGCGATGCCGAACTCCTCGGCGGTGGCGGCGAAGATGAAGTCCGTATGGGCGTCGGGCAGGATGCGCTTGACCACCCCCTCGCCCGGGCCGCGGCCGAGCCAGCCGCCGCTCTCGAAGGAGGCGAGCGCCTGCTCGACCTGGAAGCTCTCGGACGAGTCGCCCGACAGGAAGCGCTCGATGCGCGCGCGCACGTGCGGCAGGAACTCGTAGGCGGCGGCGATGCCGGCGAGGCCCGCGCCGCCGAGCCCGATCACCCAGATCCAGTGCAGGCCGGCGAGGAAGAACAGGCCCGCCCAGACCACCGTCACCAGCATGGTCTGCCCGAAATCCGGCTGCAGGATCAGCGGCACGATGGTGAGCGGGAGCAGCAGCATGCCGATCGCCGGGCCCGGCATGTCCGAGCGCGCGCGCTCGGAGAAGGCCCAGGCGGCGAGGACGACGAAGGCGGGCTTGAGGAACTCGGACGGCTGGAGGCCGATCGGCCCGAGGAAGATCCAGCGATGCGCGCCCTTGATCTCCGGCCCGAACTCGAGCGCGGCGAGCACCAGCGCCAGCGAGCCGAGATAGGTGACGAGCGCGAGCCTTCGCACGAGGCGCGGAGTGAGCATCGAGACGCCCGCCATCACGATCAGCGCCGGGATCAGGAACAGCGCCTGGCGGTTGACGAAGTGGAACGTGTCGAGGCCGAGCCGCTGCGCGACGGGCGGCCCGCCCGCCATCAGGAAGACCATGCCCGACGTCATCAGCACGCCGAGGCCGACGAGCAGCGCCTTGTCGATCGTCCACCACCAATCGCCGAGGAGCGAGCGTTCCGCGCGCGAGACCATGCCTGCGATTCCCTTCGGGCCTGTGCGTGCCCCCACCAGGGGACAGTGTGGTGAACGCCCGGTTAAGGGAGCCTTTCGATCACGCCCTTCACCGTCATCCCGGGCGCCGAACGGCGACCCGGGACCCATCACCGCCGCGGCCTGTCTCGCGGCCTTCAGGCCGCGTCGCGCGGCTTCGATGCTTCGACCCGTGGTGCGACGAGCGCGGCATGCGCGCTCGAGAAGACGTCGAGCGTATGGGTCCCGGATCGCCCTCGGCGTCCGGGATGACGGCCCTCCGCGCGACGCACTATCACCCCCGCGCGGCGGCGAGGAAGGCGTCGATCTCCCCTTCCGTCGTGGCGAAGGAAGTGACGAGCCGCACCAACGTCTCGTGGGGGGCGACGCGCTCGCCCTCCGGCAGGCTCGCCTCCGACCAGGGATGGAACATCGCCCCCGCCGCCCGCAGCCGCTCCGCCGTCTCCCGCGGGAGGACGGGGAGAAGCTCGTTCGCCTGCCGCTCGAAGGCGAGGCGCGCCCCCGGCAGCGCCGTCACGCCCTCGGCGAGCCGCGCGGCCATGGCGTTGGCGTGGCGCGCGTTGTCGAGCCAGTGGTCGTTCGCGAGATAGCCCTGGAGCTGCGCGCCGAGCAGCCGCCCCTTGGAGAGCGTGTGCCCGGAGCGCTTGCGCAGCCAGGGCATCGCCTCGGCCAGCGCCGGATCGAAGACGATCAGCGCCTCGGCGGCGAGGCAGCCGTTCTTGGTGGCGCCGAAGGTGAGCACGTCGACGCCCGCCTTCCAGGTGATCTCCGCCGGCGAGACGCCGAGCGAGACCAGCGCGTTGGCGAAGCGCGCCCCGTCCATGTGGACCTTCAGCCCCGCGCCGTGGGCGATCTCGGCGAGCGCGGCGACCTCGCCCGGCGTGTAGACGAGGCCGCACTCGGTCGCCTGGGAGATCGAGAGCGCGCGCGGCGGCATCTGCTTCACGCTCGGCGAGAGCGAGGCGAGCCATTCCGCGAGCGTGCGCGGCGCGAGCTTGGCGCCGACGCCGGGCAGCCCCGCGAGCTTCGCGCCGCCGGTGAAGAATTCCGGCGCGCCGCATTCGTCGTCGATGACGTGCGCCTCGCGGTGGCAGACGGCGCAGCCGTAGGGCGGGACGAGCGCGGAGAGGGCGAGCGCGTTCGCGCCGGTGCCCGTGGCCACGAGGAAGACGGCGCAGTCGCGCTCGAAGATCTCGGCGAGGCGGCGCTCCACGGCGCGGGTCGGGCCGTCGGCCCCGTAGGCGGGCTCGGCGCCGCCGTTCGCGGCGATCAGCGCGTCGAGCACGGGCCGGCTCGCGCCGACGATGTTGTCGCTGGCGAAGTTCATGGGTCGGACGTCCTCCTGGCCGCCACCGGACAGGCTCGCACGAGCGGCGTCAAGGGAGCAGCTTCGCACGTCGGTCTTGCACCGCCGCGACAGCGTCGCTAAGCACCCGTGCTTGCCTTGCCGTCTGGATCACACGCATGAACGAACTCGTTAACGCACTCTGGCGGCACATTACCTCCTTCGAGGAGATCGACACGTCGACCGACGGCTTTGCCCTCACGTTCATGGCGCTCACGTTCGTCGTCGCTTTTTTTGCAGTGGTGCTCGACATTTGCTACGCTGTAGTGCGAGGGGAGAGCTTCCTCGGGCTCAAACATGGCCTTCTGAGGTCGGTGCCACATCTCCTCTTTTGGCCGATCGGCGCGGCCGTGTTCGCGTGGTTTGGGTTGGCAATGGGGATCATTCAACCTACCATCCTGGGCGCGGTGGCGGCTGCGACCGTGTGGACCTTTTCCATCCGTCGCGCGGTTGCCTCGATGTCGGGGAAGGCCGATGCCGACGACGCGAGGGAGGAAGATTGATGCTGAATCTTCGTCTGACGGACTTCTTCGTGATCGATCGCCGCTTTGCGACTGCATCCGAAGTCAAGAGGATCGTCGCCGACAAGGACGGCGCCGCTGGTGGAGCGCTCGAGGCGATGCTGTTCTTCGCTACCGACAAGCAGCAGAGCTGGTTTGTTGCGAACAGCCGCCGCCTGTTCCTGGTGATCGACAAGAAGGACGAGGAAGCTCCACGCGTTCGTTGGAGCGTCCCGCTTGAGGCCGGTCGCTCGATGGAGGTCGGCTCCAAGTCGCTTGCCACCGGCACGATCGCGATCGCCGGGAAGCGCCCACGCTTCTTCACCACGAAGCTCTTCGCAGACGAGCCGCTACAGCGGCGGCTGCGAAATATGCTCGACCGCGCCGCGGCGCAGGGCGCCCACGCCGCTTAGAGGTACCCGCGGCACGAAGCTGCAATTCGATGCCCGTACCGCTTTTTTTGTTGCGCCGTTCCGCACGTGCACGGCAACGATCGTGCTCGGCTGCGCCGAAAAGGCACTTGTGCGCGCCGGTGAAATCTGGCAGGTTCCGCGCCAACTAGGACAGCAGGGCTGTCCCATCCGGGCGGCGCGTCTCCGCGGCGACGCCGCTCCCGACCTCGAAGGCTGACGACGATGAACGCTCGCGCCCCGCGCGATCGAGATACGAAACCCACCGCCCGCGCGACGACGCGGGCGATGCGGGTGCGCCACGGCTGATCTCCAGCCGCCGGACGCCCGCCTGAGGTGCGGGCGCCCCCTCCCCCGAGCGTCCACGCCTCCCTTGAAAAGCGGTCCGCCCGGTCGATGTCGCGATCCGGGCGGCGAGGTTCCGCCGTATGGCGGTTGTCGGCGACGGGGCGCGAGGACGCGTCCCGATCCGAGCGCGAGGATCGAACGATGAGCGAGACGGTGATGCACGGGTTCGGCGCGAGCGAGCGCGAGGGGCTTTCCGCGAACACGGCCAAGGCCGTCGCGACCACGCCCCTCGTGGTGCGCGATCCCGCCCTGCCCAAGGCCACCGGCCTCTACGACCCCGCGCACGAGAAGGATTCGTGCGGCGTCGGCTTCGTCGCCGACATGAAGAACCGCCGCACGCACGGGATCGTCGAGATGGGCCTCGACATCCTGCGCAACCTCGATCATCGCGGGGCGGTCGGCGCCGACCCGAAGATGGGCGACGGCTGCGGCATGCTGACCCAGATCCCGCATCGCTTCTTCGCCGGCGAATGCGCCAAGCTCGGCATCTGGCTCCCCGAGCCGGGCGAGTACGGCGTGGGCATGCTGTTCATGCCGCGCGACGCGGAAGGCTACCGCATCGTCTGCGAGATCGTCGAGAAGGCGATCCACGACGAGGGCCTGGCGCTGCTCGGCTGGCGCGACGTGCCGGTCGACAATTCGGACTTGTCGGAGAACGTCAAGGCGAGCGAGCCGCTGCACCGCCAGATCTTCGTCGGCAAGACCAAGGACGAGGACGAGGCCACCTTCGAGCGCCGCCTGTTCGTCGCGCGCAAGGTGATCTCGAACGCCGTCTACCAGCTCGAGGACGCGCGCTGCGCCGGCTACTACCCGGTGAGCATGTCGGCGCGCACCATCGTCTACAAGGGCATGGTGCTGGTCACGCAGCTGGGCGAGTATTTCAAGGATCTGGCCGACCCGCGCTTCGAGAGCGCGCTCGCCCTCGTCCACCAGCGCTTCGCGACGAACACCTTCCCGACCTGGCAGCTCGCCCACCCCTACCGGATGGTCGCGCACAACGGCGAGATCAACACGCTGCGCGGCAACGTCAACTGGATGGCGGCCCGGCAGGCGAGCGTCGATTCGGAGCTGTTCGGCAACGACATCTCGAAGCTGTGGCCGATCTCCTACGAGGGCCAGTCCGACACCGCCTGCTTCGACAACGCGCTCGAGTTCCTGGTGCGCGGCGGCTACTCGCTCGCCCACGCCATGATGATGCTCATCCCCGAGGCCTGGGCGGGCAACCCGCTCATGGACGAGGATCGGCGCGTCTTCTACGAGTACCACGCCGCGCTGATGGAGCCGTGGGACGGCCCCGCCGCCATCGCCTTCACCGACGGCCGCCAGATCGGCGCGACGCTCGACCGCAACGGCCTTCGCCCGGCGCGCTACCTCGTCACCGAGGACGACCTCGTCGTGCTCGCCTCCGAGATGGGCGTGCTGCCGATCCCGGAGGAGAAGATCGTCGAGAAGTGGCGCCTGCAGCCCGGGCGCATGCTGCTGATCGACCTCGAGCAGGGCCGCATCGTCGCCGACGAGGAGATCAAGAAGGAGCTCGCCGCCGCGAACCCCTATCGCGACTGGCTGAAGAACACGCAGATCGTGCTGGAGGACCTCAATCCCGTCCAGCCGCGCCAGTCGCGCACGGACGTGTCGCTGCTCGATCGCCAGCAGGCCTTCGGCTACACGCAGGAGGACCTCAAGCTCCTGATGCAGCCCATGGCCGTCACCGGCCAGGAGGCGGTGGGCTCGATGGGCGCCGACACGCCGATCTCGGCGCTCTCGGACAAGGCCAAGCTGCTCTACACCTATTTCAAGCAGAACTTCGCCCAGGTGACGAACCCGCCGATCGACCCGATCCGCGAGGAGCTCGTCATGAGCCTCGTGTCCTTCATCGGGCCGCGGCCGAACATCCTCGACCTCGAGGGCACCGCGCGGCGCAAGCGCCTCGAGGTGCGCCAGCCGATCCTGACCAACCAGGATCTCGAGAAGATCCGCTGCATCGGCCATTTCGAGGACCGCTTCGACACGAAGACCCTCGACATCACCTACCCGGCCGAGCAGGGCTCCGCCGGCATGGAGGGCGCGCTCGAGCGGCTGTGCGACCGCGCCGAGGCGGCCGTGCGCGGCGGCTACAACATCATCATCCTGTCCGACCGGCAGGTGGGGCCCGACCGCATCCCGATCCCGGCGCTGCTCGCCACGGCGGCGGTGCACGTCTACCTGATCCGCAAGGGCCTGCGCACCTCGGTCGGCCTCGTGGTCGAGACGGGCGAAGCGCGCGAGGTGCACCATTTCGCCTGCCTCGCCGGCTACGGCGCGGAGGCGATCAACCCCTATCTCGCCTTCGACACGCTGGCGGCGATGATGGACGAGATGCCGGCGGAGGTGGATTCCACCGAGGTCGTGCAGCGCTACATCAAGGCGATCGACAAGGGCCTGCTCAAGGTCATGTCGAAGATGGGCATCTCGACCTATCAGTCCTATTGCGGCGCGCAGATCTTCGACGCGGTCGGCCTCTCCTCGGAATTCGTGACGCGCTACTTCTTCGGCACGGCCACCACGATCGAGGGCGTCGGCCTGCCGGAGGTCGCCGAGGAGGCGGTGATCCGCCACAAGGACGCCTTCGGCGACGCGCCGGTCTACCGCGACGCGCTCGACGTCGGCGGCGAGTACGCCTTCCGCCTGCGCGGCGAGACGCACGCCTGGAACCCGGACACGGTGGCGACGCTCCAGCACGCCGTGCGCATGAAGGCGGACGAGCGCTATCGCGAATATTCCCGGCTGGTGAACGAGCAGGAGAACGCCTTCAAGACCGTGCGCGGGCTCCTGCGGATCCGCACCGCGGAGGAGGCCGGCCGCGCGCCGGTTCCGCTCGCGGAGGTCGAACCGGCGGTGGAGATCGTCAGGCGCTTCTCCACGGGCGCCATGTCCTACGGCTCGATCTCGAAGGAGGCGCACGAGACGCTCGCGCTCGCCATGAACGAGCTCGGCGGCAAGTCCAACACCGGCGAGGGCGGCGAGGAGCCCGAGCGCTACCGGCCGATGGCCGACGGGCGCTCCAAGCGCTCGTCGATCAAGCAGGTCGCGTCCGGCCGCTTCGGCGTGACGGCGGAATACCTCGTCAACTCCGACATGATGCAGATCAAGGTCGCGCAGGGCGCCAAGCCCGGCGAAGGCGGCCAGCTGCCCGGCCACAAGGTCGACGCCAAGATCGCCAAGGTGAGGCACTCGACGCCGGGCGTCGGCCTGATCTCCCCGCCGCCGCACCACGACATCTACTCCATCGAGGATCTGGCGCAGCTGATCTTCGACTTGAAGAACGTCAACCCGGCGGCGGACGTGTCGGTTAAGCTCGTCTCGGAGGTCGGCGTCGGCACGGTCGCGGCGGGCGTCGCCAAGGCGCGCGCCGATCACATCACCATCTCGGGCTACGAGGGCGGCACCGGCGCCTCGCCGCTGACCTCGATCAAGCACGCCGGCTCGCCCTGGGAGATGGGGCTCGCCGAGACGCACCAGACGCTCGTCGTCAACCGTCTGCGCGGGCGCGTGGCGCTGCAGGTCGACGGCGGCCTGCGCACCGGCCGCGACGTGGTGATCGGCGCGCTGCTCGGGGCCGACGAGTTCGGCTTCTCGACGGCGCCGCTGATCGCGGCGGGCTGCATCATGATGCGCAAGTGCCACCTCAACACCTGCCCGGTCGGCGTCGCGACGCAGGACCCGGTGCTGCGCAAGCGCTTCAAGGGCCTGCCCGAGCACGTGGTGAACTACTTCTTCTTCGTCGCGGAGGAGGTGCGCGAGCTCCTCGCCGAGATGGGCTACCGCTCGCTCGAGGAGGTGGTCGGCCAGACCGACCTCCTGACGAAGCGCGAGGGCGTGAACCATTGGAAGGCGCGCGGGATCGACTTCTCGCGCATGCTGACACGGCCCGACGTCGGCTCCGACGTCGCGATCCGCCACGTCGAGCGCCAGGTCCACCCGATCGCCGAGGTGCTCGACCGCCGGCTGATCGCCGAGGCCGAGCCGGCGCTCGCCCGCGGCGAGGCGGTGACGATCGAGGCCGGCGTCAAGAACGTCGACCGCACGGTCGGCGCCATGCTCTCCGGCGAGGTGGCCAAGCGCTACGGCCACGAGGGCCTGCCGGACGACACGATCACGGTGCGCCTCAAGGGCACCGCCGGCCAGAGCTTCGGCGCCTGGGTCGCCTGCGGCGTCACCCTCGAGCTCGAGGGCGAGGCCAACGACTACGTCGGCAAGGGGCTGTCGGGCGGCAAGCTGATCATCAAGCCCGCGGCCGAGACCAAGGCCGTGGCCGAGCGCTCGATGATCGTCGGCAACACGGTGCTCTACGGCGCGATCTCGGGCGAATGCTATTTCCGCGGCGTCGCCGGCGAGCGCTTCGCCGTGCGCAACTCGGGCGCGGTCGCGGTGGTCGAGGGCGTGGGCGACCACGGCTGCGAGTACATGACCGGCGGCGTGGTGGTGGTGATCGGCCAGACCGGGCGCAACTTCGCGGCCGGCATGTCCGGCGGCATCGCCTACGTGCTCGACGAGGCCGGCGATTTCGGCAAGCGCTGCAACCTGTCCATGGTCGATCTCGAGCCCGTCGAGGAGGAGGAGGACCTGATGCGCCGCCTCCACCACCACGGCGGCGACCTCGAGACCAAGGGCCGCATCGACGTGATGGCGAACATGTCCGGCAAGGACGAGGAGCGCCTGATGCAGCTCATCACCAATCACTTCCAGTACACGGGCTCGACCCGGGCGAAGGCCATCCTCGACGACTGGGCGACGTACCGGACGAAGTTCGTGAAGGTGATGCCGGTGGAGTACCGCCGGGCGCTGCGGGAGATGGAGAAGGCGCGGATGCCGGCCGCGGCGGAGTGAGGGTCTTGACGGCGATCTCTGTAGCTACAATATAGTTATGGAGTTCGTCTTCGATCCGGCGAAAGATGCGGCGAACGTCGCCAAGCACGGCATCTCGCTGGCGCGGACGTCCGACTTCATTCTGGACGTCATGTTTCTGGATGATCGTCGGGACTACGGCGAGGTGCGGTATAGGGCGGTAGGACGGGTTGATGGCGTGCCGCACTTCCTCGTCTTCACGATGTCCCCGACAGCGATCCGAGCGATCAGCCTGCGACGGGCACATATGAAGGAGTACCGGAGATATGTCGGATCCCCGTGAGCCCCGTGAGCCGGTCTTCGACGACGACAATCCCGAGTGGACCGAGGAGGACTTCGCCAAGGCCCGTCCGCCCGAGGAGTTCCTGCCGCCGGAAGCGCTCGCGCTCTTCAAGAGAGGCCGTGGACCGCAGAAGGCGCCGACGAAGCGGCTCGTCAGCCTGAGGCTGAGCCCCGACGTTCTGGAGCGCTTCAAGGCGAGCGGGCCCGGCTGGCAGACCAGGATCGACGGCGTGCTGCGCGAGCACATGCCGGACAGCGGCGAGCACGGAAACGTCCGCGATGCCGGGCTCGAGGCCAAGTACGACGAGGAGACGGATGCGCTGTTCGTGCGCGTGGCCGACGGGGCGATCGTCGATTCCGAGGAGGTTCGACCCGGTCTCGTCATCGACTTCGATGCGAGCGGCAAGATCATCGGCTTCGAGGTGTTGAACGCGCACGAGACGGTGGCGCCGGGCGCGTTCCCGCGTCGGGCGGCGGGAGCGCACGATGAGCGGTGATGAGCGCCCGATCCGCAGCGACCTCGCCAGGATCGACGCGCACGAGATCACGGCGGAGGAATACGCCGAGATTCCCGAGCTGGACGACGCGTTCTTCCAGCGCGCCGATCTCTACGAAGGCGACCGCCTCATCCGGCGCGGTCGCCGGCCGGACGAGAGCGAGACGCATCCCGAGCGGGTGTGAGGATGACGAGAGACGAAGCGGTCCGCGCGCGGGCCCGATCGACGAGGACAGCGTGGCCGGGGCGCCGATCGCGCGGGTGACGAGGACGAGGGACGATGGGTAAGGTCACGGGCTTTCTCGAGTACGATCGCGCCGAGCAGAAGTACGAGCTCGCCGGCGATCGCGTGCGCCACTTCAAGGAGTTCACGCTCCCCCTCGACGAGGGCGACCTGAAGAAGCAGGCGGCGCGCTGCATGGATTGCGGCATCCCGTTCTGCCACGGGCCGAACGGCTGCCCGGTCCACAACCAGATCCCGGACTGGAACGACCTCGTCTACCAGGGCGACTGGGAGGCGGCGGCCAAGGACCTGCATTCCACCAACAACTTCCCGGAATTCACCGGCCGCATCTGCCCCGCGCCCTGCGAGGAGGCCTGCACGCTCAACCTCGAGAACCAGCCGGTCGCCATCAAGACGATCGAGCAGGCGATCGCGGACAAGGCCTGGGACATGGGCTGGGTGAAGCCCGAGCCGCCGAAGACGCTGACCGGGCGCCGCGTCGCGGTGATCGGCTCCGGCCCCGCCGGCCTCGCCGCCGCCCAGCAGCTCGCCCGCGTCGGGCACGAGGTGCACGTCTTCGAGCGCCAGGCCAAGCCCGGCGGCCTGCTGCGCTACGGCATCCCCGACTTCAAGATGGAGAAGCACCACATCGAGCGGCGCGTGAAGCAGATGGAGGCCGAGGGCGTCGTCTTCCACTGCAACGTCGAGATCGGCAAGACGCGCTCCTTCGCCTCGCTGCACAACGAGTTCGACGCCGTGCTGATGGCCGGCGGCGCCGAGAACCCGCGCGACCCGCAGCTGCCGGGCCAGGACCTCGACGGGGTGCACTACGCCATGCCCTTCCTCACCCAGTCGAACCAGCGGGTGAACGACGAGGGCATCCCCGAGGAGGTCGAGCAGGTGACGGCCGCCGGCAAGCACGTCGTCGTCATCGGCGGCGGCGACACGGCGTCGGACTGCATCGGCACCTCCTTCCGCCAGGGCGCGCTCGCGGTGACGCAGCTCGACATCCGGCCCAAGCCCCCGATGATCGAGGACAAGCTGACCGTGTGGCCCTATTGGCCGACGAAGTATCGCACCTCCTCCTCGCAGGCCGAGGGCGCCGAGCGCGAGTTCCAGGCGGCGACGCTCTCGATCGAGGGCAAGAAGGGCAAGGTCGTGGGCGTGCGCTGCGCCCGCGTCGACGAGAAGCGCCAGCCGATCCCGGGCACCGAGTTCACCATCAAGGCGGATCTCGTCTTCCTCGCCATCGGCTTCGCCGGGCCGGTGAAGGAGGGGCTCCTCGCCGAGACGCAGGTCGCGCTCGACCGGCGCGGCAACGTCATGGCCGACGACAAGGACTACCGCACCTCCAGCGAGAAGCTCTTCGTCGCCGGCGACATGCGCCGCGGCCAGTCGCTGGTCGTGTGGGCGATCCGCGAGGGCCGGCAGGCGGCGAAGGCGATCGACGAGTTCCTGATGGGGTCGTCGACGCTGCCGCGCTGAGGCGGGCCGTCGACGTTTCGCCACCTTCGTGGTCCAGGGCTCGTCTTAAGCCTTCGTCAACCATGCGGGCGCAGCCTACCCCCTGCGCCCCGAGGACGATCCCAGCCGATGACGCGTCTTCCCGCCCTGCTCGCCGCCGCCTTCGCCGCCGCGCTTCTCGCGGCGGGTCCCGCGGCGGCGCATCCCCATGTCTGGGTCGAGACGAAGAGCGCGATCGTCCACGACGCGGCGGGGCGCGTCACGGCGGTGAACCACGTCTGGACCTTCGACGAGGGCTACACCGCCTTCCTCGTCCAGGGCCTCGACGAGAACGGCGACGGCGCCTACTCGTCCGAGGAGCTGGCCGAGCTCGCGGAGCTGAACGCCACCTCCCTCGTCGATTTCGATTATTTCACCTTCCTCAAGACCGACGGCGACGAGCGGCTCTTCGCGACGCCGACGGACTACCGCCTCGTCCACGACGGCGCGAACGCGACGCTGCACTTCACCCTGCCGCTCGAGGAGCCGGCCGAGGCCGAGACGGCTTTGGTGCTCGAGGTCTACGACCCGACCTTCTTCGTCTCCTTCCGCATGGTGGACGGCGAGGACGCCGTCACCCTCGCCGGCGGGCCGGAAGGCTGTGCGCTCGACATCGCCCGGGCGAGCGAGGTGCGGCTCGACCAGTTCCAGAACCTGTCCGAGGCCTTTTTCGAGGCGATGACCGCGCCGGAAGAGCTCGGCGTCGACATCGTCAACCGGGCGCTCGTCGCCTGCCCGTGAGGGACACGATGGACGCGCGCTCCCCCGCCGCCTTCCGCGCCGCCTCCCTCGCCGCGCCCGCATCCCGCCCGTGGCTGCGGATCGCGCTCGCGATCGGGGCTGTGGCGCTCGTCGCGGGGCTCGGCGCGCTCATGATCTGGCTGTTCCTCCCCCCTCCCCCGCCGCCGCGGCCCGTGCCCTTCGGCGTCGGCGTGCCCGAGGCCGCGCCGGCGACCGGAGGCTTCGGCGCGGCGCTCGCGGCGTTCCAGAGCGCGTTCTACGACGGGCTGCGCGGGGCGGTCGCCTCGCTGAAGGAGAGCGGGGCGGCGCTGCCGACCCTGGTGGGCCTCGGCTTCGCCTACGGCGTCTTCCACGCCGCCGGGCCGGGGCACGGCAAGGCGGTGATCGCGGCCTACCTCGTCGCCGACGGGCGCGCGGCCTGGAAGGGCTTCGGGCTCTCGCTCGCGGCGGCGCTGCTGCAGGCGGTGGTCGCCATCACCCTCGTGCTCGGCGCGAGCCTCCTCCTCTCCGCCACCGCCCGGCAGATGGACGCCGCGACGCGCGCGATCGAGACCGCGAGCTTCGCCGCGGTGGCGCTGATGGGCGCCGTCGTGGTCTGGCGCAAGGCCGGAGCGCTGGCGCGGCTCGCGGCCTTCGCGCCCGGGATGGCTGCGCCGCCCGGCTGCGACGACGGCTGCGCGCACCTGCCCGACCCGCAGACGCTCTCGCGCATGACGAGCCTGCGCGAGCAGGCGGGCGTCGTCGTCGCGGCGGGCCTGCGGCCCTGCGCCGGGGCGGTCGTCGTCCTGGTCTTCGCCCTGTCGCAGGGCCTCGCCTGGGCCGGCATCGCGGCGACGCTCGCCATGGCGCTCGGCACCGCGCTGACGACGGGGCTCATCGCCACGATCGCCGTCCTGGCGAAGCGCGTGGCGCTCGGCCTCGCCGGCGGCCGCGGCACGGCCGGCGCGCTCGCTATGGGCGCGCTGGAGCTCCTAGCCGGGGCCTTCGTGCTGGTGGTGGGCCTGGCGCTGCTGATCGGGGTCTCGCAGGTGGCGGCGCTCTGAGCTCGTTGAAAAGAGATGTCATCCCGGACGCCGAAGGCGATCCGGGACCCGGAACCGCGACGTCGGCCTCGAGCGCGCATCGCGCGCTCGGTGCGCCGCGGGTCGGAACGTCGACGGCGTGCGACGCGGCCTGAAGGCCGCGGCACGAGCGTCGGTGTCTATGGGTCCCGGGTCGCCGTTCGGCGCCCGGGATGACATCGATCTGCGATCTCCGATATCGGCCGATCCGAACGGCGCCGCGGCTCCGAGCGGAGCGCCCGCGCCAATCCCCATCCCGCGAGCGCCCCGAGCGCACCCAGAGCCAGCCAATGTCCGGCCGAGAGCCGCGCCGGGCCGGCGCGGCGCTTCCACGGACGCCAGGCGTCGTCCGGCGCGGGCGGGTCGCCGAGATGGTGGGCCGCGGTGAGGGCGCCGAGCGGTCCGGCGCCGCGCGGCGCGAGCCGGCACAGCCGTCTCCCGCGGTCGAGCGCCTCGATGGCCGGGATCAAGCCGCCATGGGCGAGCCGCGCCGCCCGCAGCGCCGCGGGGTCGACACCTAGGAAATGCGCCGGCAGCCGGTCGGCGAGGGCGTCGATCGCCGCGCGGGTCGCCTCCGCGGACAGTCCCGGCTCGGCCTCGATCGCGACGTCGAGCTCGGTATCGAAGCCGAGCGAGCGATTGTTGAGGTTGGCCGAGCCGATGCGCACGAGGCGATCGTCGACCAGCATCACCTTGGCGTGGACGATGGTGGCCCGCCCGTCCGGCGCGTGGGGCGCGTAGGCGCGGAAGCGGCCGTGCCGATCGACGGCGGTCAGGTGCGCCACGAGCGCGTCGCGGGCGGAATCCATCACCATGCGGTCGAAATAGCTCGGCGAATGCGGCGAGAGCACCGCGACGATCTCCGGCCCGTCGGGCTCCGCCAGCCGCGCGGCGAGGGCCTCGCCGATGGCGGGCGCGGCGAGATACTGGTTCTCGAGATAGATCAGCCGCCGCGCCGAACGAATCGCCGCGAGGGCGAGGCGCTCGCCCTCGCGCACCGCCGGCCGGTCGCGATGGCCCGGCGCGGCGCGACTGATCCCGGCGCGGATCTCGGTGAGATCCGGCGCGACCGAGGCCGGCCAGGGGTCGCGCCGCGGCGGCGGGGGCGCGGGGGCGGTCTCGCCCGTCGCCTCGGCCCAGCGCCGCCGGGCGAGATCGCCCAGGGACGCAGCGGCGTCGGCGTCGAGCATCAGCGTGACGCCGTGATGCGGGGGATGCGCCTCGCCCGTCGAGGCGGCCCGCAGCCGGTTCACCCCGCGATGGGCGCGCGTGTCCCAGCGGTCCGGCGCGAAATCGTCGCCCGAGACGAAGGCGAGCGCGTCGTCGACGACGAGGAGCTTCTGGTGGTGGCAGGCGCCGAAAGGCAGGTCGTCGGCGAGCTTGAGGCGGATGCGCGGGTCGAGCCAGAGGGCGGCGCGCTGGGGGAAGAGGTCGCGCGTCACCGAGATCGGCCAGACCATGTCCCAGATGTGGAGGCGCACGTCGAGATCCGGGTTGCGGGCGATCGCCGCGTTCAGCACCGCGCCGATCGTGTCGGGCTCCCCCGGCGCGGCCCGGCGCGGGTCGAGCCGGGTGCGCGGATCGAAGGCCCAGCCGAGCACGATCACCTGACGTTCGGCCTGCGCGATCGCCTGCTTGGCCAGCGCGAAATAGCGGGCGTTGTCGAGGATCACCGCCGCCCGCCGCGCGCGCGGCGCGCGCCAGCAGGTGTCGCCGGGGCGCAGCAGCGGACCGGGGGCGGGCAGAAGCGAGGCGGGCGCGTCCATGGGGGGAGGACGCGAAGGGGCCGGCGGGGGTTCCGGGCGGGGGGTCAGCGCCAGGACGAATCGTCCCGGGGAAGCCGACCACGGTCGTCGACCACCTTTATTCTGTGCGGTAAATCGGGTCCCCAACGCCAGAGAACGACGTTCGACTCATCGTCCGCGACGCCCGGTGCGAAGCTCGGTACGATAGCCCCGGCGGCACCGGCGCGTTGGAGGCGGTCGGCGACGACCCAACTGGGCGGGATGCCTCCGCGTGACGCCACATCTTCCCAAGCGCAGGAGAGATCCGCGGGCGATACCCCGTGGGCGAGACGCTCGGCGGGGTCTGTCAGATCCACGATGTCCTCGCAGTCGATTTCATAAGCGCAGATCGTTTTCGGCTGCGGCTTGAAAGCGAAACCCTGCTGGGCCTCGAGCCACGCGGTCTCGAGCGCCCGCGCCAGGTAGAGGGCCGGTACTCCCCGTCTATTGAAACGCCCCCCTTGTCGACGCGCGCCTTCGCCCGAGGTCGGCACGAACGCCCAACCGGGGTCGTGCGCGCGAGAAAGAAGCCCCCTTAGTCTCACGTCCGGATCACGCGAAGCCGCCGACGGCGATCCGAGAGAGGTATGCCTTCACATGCTCGGCTCGCCCCGCCTTGACGAGATCCTCGGCAGTCTGGTCACCGAAGGAGGGTAACGGCTGCGCGCGATACCACGCGAACGCCTGCGGCAGCGATCCGGCCCAGGGCTGGACACGAGCGATGATCTCCACCACGTCGCGCAGACGCGCCTGTGTCGTGGCGGACTCCAGACGCGCGGTCTTCGAGACGGCATCGCGGGATAGACCAGCAGCGCGCGCCAGTTCGAGCTTGGTCACGTGAAGCCGAGCTGAAAGGCGGCTCGGCTCGACCATGCCTTCTCTCGTGATGAGATCGCTGACGACTTCAGCCGGCATCCCCATGACGCCCCTCCATATGCCTCGTATTCAGGGCGTATAGTGGGGCATCGTCGCCCTGATTACAAGTCGACCCGACCGCGCCACCCCCCTCCCCCCGAACCGTAGCCGCGCGCCGCGCGTTCGTCTCCCGCGATCCCACCCCCGAGGAGACGACGTGACCTCCGGCTTTCTCCGCTTCACCATCGGCGCGCTCGTCGTGCTGTTCGCGCTCTCCGTGGCCGAGCCCTATCTCGTGCGGATCTTCTTCGCCGCCGACGAGCCGCGGGCGATCGCGGTGCGGGGGGATCTCGGCGAGACCGAGATCAACGCCGTCTCCGTGTTCGAGCAGGCCGCGCCGTCCGTGGTGCACGTGTTCGGCCGCTCGGGCGGCGGGCGGAGCCTGCTCGGGCCGCGGGGCGGGGGCGTGCAGTCCGGCTCGGGCTTCGTCTGGGACCAGGCCGGGCACGTCGTCACCAACAACCACGTGGTCGCGGGCGCGGACGAGGTCTCGGTGCGCCTCGCCGACGGGGAGATCGTGCCCGCCAGCATCGTCGGGCGCGCGCCCAACGTCGACATCGCCGTGCTCCAGCTCGCCCGCCCGACGCGCATCCCGCCGCCGCTGCCCATCGGCTCGTCCGACGATCTCGTGGTGGGCCAATGGACCTACGCCATCGGCAACCCGTTCGGCCTCGACCAGACCCTGACCACGGGCGTCATCTCCGCCCTCCAGCGCACGCTGCCCACGGGCCGCGGGCGCGAGATCGCCGACGTGATCCAGACCGACGCCGCCATCAATCCCGGCAATTCCGGCGGGCCGCTGCTCGATTCCGCGGGGCGGATGATCGGGGTGAACACCGCGATCTTCTCGCCGTCGGGCGCGTCCGCCGGCATCGGCTTCGCCGTGCCGATCGCGGTGGTGAACGACGTGGTGCCGCAGCTGATCACCGAGGGCACGGTGCCGACGCCGGGCATCGGCGTCATCGTCGGCGAGGACGCCATCGCGCGCCGCCTCGGCATCGAGGGCGTCGTCGTGCTGCGCGTCGTGCGCGGCTCCCCCGCCGAGGACGCCGGCCTCCAGGGGGTCGACATGCAGACCGGCACGGTCGGCGACATCATCGTCGCCGTGAACGGCGAGCCGGTGGAGAGCTTCTCGGACCTCACCAGCGCGCTCGCCGAGGTGGGCGTCGGCGAGACCGTGCGGCTGCTGGTCCTGCGCGGCGGCGAGCCGCGCGAGGTGAGCGTGGAGACGGCGGACGTGTCGGCGCGGCGGTAGATCCGATCGGTCTACCTCAAGTCATTCGTACTTACACAGCACGGCGTCCGGATTCGTGAAGGGGTTCTCTTGCAGCAACGCACGTCTGTCCGTTCCTGCACATCCGTAAAGAACCCACGCGCGATCGCAGTCAGCTGGAGCCCCCTCGAACGCGATCAGAGCATCCAAGCAAACGCGACCAACCTCGTCTCCTGAGTTTCCTCTTACAGCGTACCCAAACTCCGCCTCAAGCGCGTCCTCAGTATCGAGACGCATCTTGAGGGTTGAGCAGGAACCAGATGCCTGCAGCGCCGTGCAGAAATCCGACGTGATGTCTTGCCAGTCCGATGGCCGCGCCTCAGCCATGGTCGAAATGGATAAGGCGGCCCCGAGAGCGGTAAGCCATGAACACCATACGCGCATGAGAGCCTCTTTAAGCCGTAAGTTGTAGAGCTTGGCTCTCATGCCCGCGCTGTAAAGATCGGAGTTCTACTACTCCGCCGCCTTCGCCATCTCCACCGCCTGCGGGTTCCGCAGCCGCTCGAGCAGAACCCCCTCCTCCGCCTTCGCGGCCTTCAGGTTGCGCTCCTTCACGTGCCCGAAGCCGCGGATCTTGGCCGGGATGGAGGCGAGGCCTACCGCCGTGACGTGCGTCTGCGGGGAGAGGCGGGCCACGATCTCCTCGATCAGGGCCTTGTAGTCGCGGATCAGCTGGCGCTCCGTCTTGCGCTCGGCGGTGTAGCCGAACGGGTCGAACGGGGTGCCGCGCAGGCCCTTGAGCTTCGCGAGCCGGCCGAAGGCCTTCATCATCCAGGGGCCGAAGGTGATCTTCTTCGGCAGGCCGGTCTTCTTGTCCTTGGGCGCGATGAGCGGCGGGGCGAGGTGGAAGGTGTAGCGCAGGTTCTCGCCCTCGAAGGTCTGGTTCACCTGCTCCTGGAACGCGCCGTCGGAATAGAGCCGGGCGACCTCGTACTCGTCCTTGTAGGCCATGAGCTTGAACAGGTTGCGCGCCACCGCCCAGGAGAGCGCGTCCGAGTTCGGGACGCGGTCCGCCTCGGCCTCGCGCACGCGGGCGACGAGGCGCTCGTAGGTCTTGGCGTAGCGCTTCGACTGGTAGGCGGTGAGGAACTCCACGCGCCGGGCCACGGCCTCGTCGAGCGTCTCGGAGAGCGTGCGCGCCCTGGTCGGCGCCTTGAGCGAGGCGACGAGCTCGGCGAGTCCCTCCGGATGCGCCGCCGCGCGCCGGCCGAGGCGGAAGGCCTCGAGGTTCATCGGGACGGCCTCGCCGTTGAGCGCGATGGCGCGCTCGATGGCCGCGGCCGCGAGCGGGATCGCGCCCTTCTGGAAGGCGTAGCCCAGCATCATCATGTTCGCCGCGATGGCGTTGCCGAGCACCGCGGTGGCGATGGCGGTGGCGTCGAGGAAGTCGAGCTTCTCGCCGCCCGCGTGCCGGTCGATCTCGCGGCGCAGGCGCACGGCCGGGAGCGAGAAATCCGGGTTGCGGGTGAAGTCGCCGGGATAGACCTCCGCCGTGTTGACGACGAGCGCCGTGCGCCCGGCGGTGACGCCGGCGAGCACCTTCTTCGTGCCGGTGACGACGAGGTCGCAGCCGAGCACGAGATCGGCCGAGCCCGCCGCGACGCGGATGGCGTGGATCTCCTCCGGCGTGTTGGCGAGGCGCACGTGCGAATAGACCATGCCGCCCTTCTGGGCGAGGCCGGCCATGTCGATCATGCCGCAGCCCTTGCCCTCGAGATGGGCGGCCATGCCGAGGATCGCGCCGATCGTCACGACGCCGGTGCCGCCCACGCCCGTGACGATGCAGTTCCAGGTGCGGTCGATCGCGGGGATCGCGGGCTCCGGCACCGCCTCCGGCAGCGCCTCGGCGGAGCCCGTGACCTTCGCCTTCCTGGGCTTGGCGCCCTCCACCGTGACGAAGGAGGGGCAGAAGCCCTTCACGCAGGAGAAGTCCTTGTTGCAGTTCGACTGGTCGATCTGCCGCTTGCGGCCGAACTCGGTCTCGAGCGGCTGCACGGCGACGCAGTTCGACTGCACGGAGCAGTCCCCGCAGCCCTCGCAGACGAGCTCGTTGATGATCACGCGCTTGTCGGGATCGGGATAGGTGCCGCGCTTGCGGCGCCGGCGCTTCTCGGAGGCGCAGGTCTGGTCGTAGATCAGGACCGAGACGCCGCCCACCTCGGCCAGCTGGCGCTGGACGTCGTCGAGATCGTCGCGGTGGTGGATGGTGATCCCCTCGGGCCACTTCACCGTCTTGGGATACTTGTCCGGCTCGTCCGTCACGAGCGCGATCCGCTCGACGCCCTCGGCGCGGACCTGGCGGGCGATCATGTCGACGGTGATCGCGCCCTCGTGCGGCTGCCCGCCGGTCATGGCGACGGCGTCGTTGTAGAGGATCTTGTAGGTGATGTTGGTCTTGGTGTGGGCGGCCCAGCGCAGGGCGAGAACGCCCGAATGGTTGTAGGTGCCGTCGCCGAGGTTCTGGAAGACGTGGCCGCGCTCGGAGAACGGCGCCTCGCCGATCCAGTTCGCGCCCTCGCCGCCCATCTGGGTGAAGCCTTGCGTGCCGCGCTCCATCCACTGGACCATGTAATGGCAGCCGATGCCGGCATAGGCGCGCATGCCGTCGGGCACCACGGTCGAGGTGTTGTGCGGGCAGCCGGCGCAGAAATGCGGCGTGCGCGAGCCGACGTCGGTCGTCTGCGCCAGCACCTCCTGCGCCGTCTTCAGCCGCGCGACGCGCCCGGCGAGATCGTCGTTGCGATGGTAGCGCAGCAGCCGCTCGCCCAGCGCGATGGCGATCTCGTTCGAATCGAGCGCGCCCTTCACGGGGAAGAGCCAGCGGCCCTCCTCGTCCTTCTTGCCGATGCAGGTCGGCTGGTCGGCGGTGCCGTAGAGCTCCTCGCGGACCTGGACCTCGATGAGCGAGCGCTTCTCCTCGACCACCATGATCAGGTCGAGCCCGCGGGCGAACGCGACGAGCTCGCGCTGCGAGAGCGGCCAGGGGCAGGCGACCTTGTAGAGGCGCAGGCCCATGTCGTTGGCCTTGACCTCGTCGAGGCCGAGCTCATCCATGGCCTGGCGCACGTCGAGATAGGACTTGCCCACCGTGATCACGCCGATCTTCGGCGTGCGACCGCCGGAGAGGACGATCCGGTTGAGGTTGTTGGCGCGCACGAAGGCCATCATCGCGTCGCGCTTGAAGTCGTGGAGGCGCGCCTCCTGCTCGAGGATGCCGTCGCCGGGGCGGATGGAGAGCCCGCCCGGCGGCATGACGAAATCGTCGGGGATCTCGATCTTCACCCGGCCGAGCGAGGCGTCGACGGAGGCGGTCGACTCGATGTTGTCCTTCACGCACTTGAAGGCCACCCACGCGCCGGTGAAG
Organism: Salinarimonas sp.; assembly: GCF_040111675.1. NCBI lineage: Bacteria > Pseudomonadati > Pseudomonadota > Alphaproteobacteria > Hyphomicrobiales > Salinarimonadaceae > Salinarimonas > Salinarimonas sp. The sequence goes on from NZ_CP157794.1 coordinate 3,860,456, forward strand.
CGGCTCATGGCGTAGCCGTAGAGGCCGTAATCGAGGATCTCCTGAACGCCCGCGGGGTTCAGGATCGGCATCATCACGTCGACGAAATGGAACTCCGACTGGTGCGCCACGGTCGAGCTCTCGGCCGTGTGGTCGTCGCCCATGAGCGCGAGCACGCCGCCATGGGGCGCGGTGCCGGCCATGTTGGCATGACGGAAGACGTCGCCGGAGCGATCGACGCCCGGGCCCTTGCCGTACCAGACGCCGAAGACGCCGTCGTGCTTGCCCTCGCCGCGCATCTGCGCCTGCTGGGCGCCCCACACGGCGGTGGCGGCGAGCTCCTCGTTGAGCCCCGGCTGGAAGACGATGTTCGCGGCCTGGAGCTGCTTCTTGGCGCGGAACAGGTTGAGGTCGAGCCCGCCGATGGGGGAGCCGCGATAGCCCGAGACGAAGCCCGCGGTGTCGAGCCCGGCCAGACGATCGCGCTCGCGCTGCATCAGCAGCATGCGGATGACGGCCTGCGTTCCGGTGAGGAAGACCCGCTCCTTGGAGAGGTCGTACTTGTCGTCGAGCGACACGTCGCGCAGGGCCGTCCCGACCTGCGCCGCAGCCGTCTCGGCGGCGGCCAGCTCGGCCTGGCGGTCGATCCGTACCTCGTCCATGGCTCACTCCTCCTCGCAGCCGCCGACGCCGGTTTCCCCGATCTTGTCCAGCAGTTTACGTCAGTAATGCTGACATAATTCCGCGACCCGGTCAACTTTCGTCGCACGCGCGCGCCGCGCCGTCACCTCTCGGAGATAGGCGCTTTTCCGGAGATTCGCACCGGCGTTCGGAGGCTGCGGATGTGGGCGTCGGCGCGTGGGCGTCGGCGCATGGGCGTCGGCGCATGGGCGAGGTATGCGCCGACCGACTCCCCTCTCCACGAGGGCTACTCGATTCACATATCGTCCCGCGCCGTTGGTCGCGATCAGCGAGCGGCGCCAGCCGCTCGTCCTTCTCCCCGTGGAGAAGGTGCCCCCAAAGGGAGCGGATGTGGGTCGGGATGCAGCGCGAGCCGTGTCCGGATGTGCTCGACAGGGCTGGCTCGCGCGGCATGGGGCCCTCCTCGACCGCATGCCAAAAGCGTCCACTATGTCTAGGCACACCCGTCCACCTTCTCCAGCGTCTGAACAGCCACGAGGGCGAGGGGAGACCGTCCGCGCTCTACGCTTCAGGTCGCGACCGCCTGGCGGAACGCCTTCGCCTAGCGAGACGTGTGCATCTAGCCACGAGGGAGAGGGGAGAGCCGCCTCGTTCATCGCGCGAAGGGCGAGAGCGGCGGCACGGGCCGGGCCGGCGGCGCCCGGTCCGAGAACGGGTCGACGACAATGCCGATCGGGCCCACCGGATAGCCCTCCTCGCGCGCGACCTCGGCGCAATAGGTCTGCGGACCCACCGCGTAGCGGCCGTCCGGCGCCGAGCGGTCGCGGGCGATGGCGTAGCTCCAGGCGTCGCCGCCGCAGGCGCGGGGCGCGACGGCGAAGGCGCCGGCGTCGGAGGCTTGCCCTACGGGCGTCGCGGCGACGGCGAGGAGGACTGCGATGGTGAACGGGCGGAGCATGGCGACGTCTCGTTCTGGCACGGGCGGCCGGGGCGGCCGGGGGCTCGCGGAGGGGTGCGGCAAGCGGCGTGCCGCGGCGATCGTCGGCTCAGCGACCGTTTACAGACAATTCGAACGGTCCAATTCACGCGACCTCATCGGTCCTGCGGCTAAGGCTTGGGCAGACACGAGGAACCGATTCCCTTCGATGACTGCGACCGTCCACACGAGCGATATTCGCGACCATGCGACGGCGCCGCAAGCCGGCGTCGTCCTCGCCGCCTTCGAGGAGCTCGCGACCCCTGACGGACGCGCGCCGGTCGACGTCCTGTTCGACCGTCTCGACGACGCGACCGCCGACGCCGTCGAGCTGCTCGAGCCGTGGGGCGAGAACGACTGGTTCTACCTGCGATTCGGCCCGGCGGTGACGGCGACCTACGGCCTCGACATGGCCGGGCGGCTCGTCTCGGAGATGCCGGATCCGGCGGCGCAGGTCTACCGCACGCTGCTCGACCGCGTTCGCCAGGAGCGCCGACCGATGCTCGCGGTGCACGAATCGCTCGCCGTCCAGCGGGTGAAGACCTGGGAGCGCCTGATCCTGCCCTGCCGCGCGCCCTGCGGCGGCGACCGTATCGCCACCTACGTCGCCCCCCGCTGCTCGCGCGAGGACCTGCTCACCGCCGTGCTCGAGGCCTCGCAGGACGGCATCATGAGCGTGCGCGCCGTGCGCGACCCGCAGGGGCGCATCGTCGACGCGGTGATCGTGACGGCGAACCAGCAGGCCTCCGAATATTCCGGCCATCCGGTCTGGCGGCTGGTGCACGGCTCCTTCAAGGCGCTCTTCCCCGGCCTCGTGGCGCGCCGGGTCTGGGATCGCTGCGTGCGCGTGATCGAGGAGCGCGCCACCGAGCGCTTCGAGATCAACATCTCGCACCGGCGCCTCGACACCTGGCTGCGGGTGACGATCGTGCCGCTCGAGGACGGCTTCGTCATCTCCTTCTGCGACGTGACGGACCTCAAATACGCGCTGATCGAGGCGGAATGCTCGCGCGAGGAGCTCGCCGCCGAGATGGAGCAGCGGCGCGCGCTGGAGGAGGAGCTGCGGCGGCTCTCGCATACCGACGAGCTGACCCAGGCGCTCAACCGCCGCGGCTTCGATGCGGCCCTCAAGCGGGAACTCGCCCTGTCCGAGCGCTACGAGCGGCCGTTCTCGCTGGTCGCCGTCGACATCGACCACTTCAAGCGCATCAACGACGTCTACGGACACGCCGCCGGCGATCGCGTGCTGCGGGCCGTGTCCGACCTCCTGCGCGGCGCCATGCGCGCCGACGCCGACGTGCTCGGGCGCGTCGGCGGCGAGGAATTCGTGCTGCTCCTGCCCGCGACCCGGAAGGAGGGCGCGATGGCGCTCGCCGAGCGCGTGCGCGAGCGCCTCGCCCGCGAGAGCTTCGAGATCTGCGGCGAGACGATCTCCATCACGGGGTCGTTCGGCGTGGCGGAGGGCGAGCGCGGCGCCTGCGAGGACGACGTGCTGCGCGCCGCCGACGCGGCGCTCTACGCCGCCAAGCGCTCCGGCCGCAACCGCGTCTGCCTGGCGCGCCCCTCCGCCGAGGTGATGCGCCCGAGCGCGCTCGCGGGATGACGCTGCGGCAAGAAACGCCCCAATTCTTTCCGTTTGAGAAACAGTGAAACGCCCGTCCATCGATTGAACGCCGCCGCCGCCGTTGCTAGCTGCTAGACTGCACGCGAGATCAACGGCGCGGGAGGAGTGCATCATGACGCAGCGTATCGACGCCTTCGGGCTTCAGGTGGCGAAGGAGCTCCACGCCTTCGTGGAAGAGGAAGCGCTTCCCGGGACCGGGGTCGCTGCGGAAACCTTCTGGAAAGGCCTCTCCGGCCTCGTCCACGACCTGACGCCGAAGAACCGCGCCCTTCTCGCCCGCCGCGACGAGCTGCAGAGCGCCATCGACGCCTGGCATCTCGAGCGCCGGGGCAAGCCGCACGACGCCGCCGCCTACGAGAGCTTCCTGCGCGAGATCGGATACCTGCTTCCCGAAGGTCCGGATTTCGCGGTCGAGACCACCAAGGTCGACCCCGAGATCGCCGACATCGCCGGGCCGCAGCTCGTCGTCCCGATCACCAACGCGCGCTACGCGCTCAATGCCGCCAACGCCCGCTTCGGCTCGCTCTACGACGCGCTCTACGGCACCGATGCGCTCGGCGACCTCCCCGCGGGCGGCGGCTACGATCCCGAGCGCGGGGCGCGGGTCATCGCCTTCGCCAAGGGCTTCCTCGACACGATCGCCCCCCTCGCCCACGGCTCGCACGCGGCCGCGACCGGCTACCGCGTCGAGGGCGGCCGGCTCGTCGTGACGCTGGAGGGCGGCGCCGAGACGGGGCTGAACGACACGAGCCGCTTCGCCGGCTATCGCGGCGGGGCGGACGCGCCGGACGGCGTGCTGATCCGCCACAACGCGCTCCACGCCGAGATCGCGATCGACCGCGCCCACCCGATCGGCAAGACCGACAAGGCCGGCGTCTCCGACGTGATCCTCGAGGCCGCGGTCTCGACCATCATGGACTGCGAGGATTCGGTCGCCTGCGTCGACGCCGCCGACAAGGTGATCGCCTACCGCAACTGGCTCGGCCTGATGAAGGGCGACCTCGCCGCCGAGGTGGCCAAGGGCGGAAAGTCCTTCACCCGCAAGCTCGACCCGGACCGCGTCTACACCGATCCGGAGGGCCGCGAGCTCGCGCTCCACGGCCGCTCGCTGATGCTGATCCGCAACGTCGGCCACCTGATGACCAACCCCGCCGTGCTCGACCGCGAGGGGAACGAGGTCTTCGAGGGCCTGCTCGACGCGATGATCACCTCGACGATCGCGATCCACGACCTGAAGGGGACGGGGCCGGGGAACTCGCGCGCGGGCTCGGTCTACATCGTCAAGCCGAAGATGCACGGGCCCGACGAGGTCGCCTTCACGAACGAGATCTTCGGCCGCGTCGAGGACGCGCTGGGGCTCGAGCGCCACACGCTCAAGGTCGGCATCATGGACGAGGAGCGCCGCACCACGGTGAACCTCAAGGAGTGCATCCGCGCCGCCAAGAACCGCGTGGTGTTCATCAACACGGGCTTCCTCGACCGCACCGGCGACGAGATCCACACCTCGATGGAGGCGGGCCCCGTCGTGCGCAAGAACGACATGAAGGGCACGGCCTGGATCCAGGCCTACGAGAACAACAACGTCGACGTCGGCCTCGCCTGCGGGCTGCCGGGCAAGGCGCAGATCGGCAAGGGCATGTGGGCCATGCCCGACCGCATGCAGGCCATGCTCGAGCAGAAGATCGGCCACCCGATGGCCGGCGCCAACTGCGCCTGGGTCCCCTCCCCCACCGCGGCGACGCTGCACGCGACGCACTACCACAAGGTCGACGTGAAGGCCCGCCAGAAGGAGCTCGCCTCCCGCGAGCGGGCGACGCTCGCCGACATCCTGACGATCCCGCTCGCCGACCGGCCGAACTGGTCGGAGGACGAGGTCCGCTCGGAGATCGAGAACAACGCTCAAGGGATTCTCGGCTACGTGGTGCGCTGGATCGACCAGGGGGTGGGCTGCTCCAAGGTGCCCGACATCCACGACGTCGGCCTGATGGAGGACCGCGCCACCTGTCGCATCTCCTCGCAGCACCTGGCGAACTGGCTGCATCACGGGGTCGTCTCGCGCGACCAGGTGATGGAGACGATGAAGCGCATGGCCGAGGTGGTCGACCGCCAGAACGACGGCGACCCGCTCTACCAGCCGATGGCCCCCGCCTTCGACGGCCCGGCCTTCCAGGCCGCCTGCGACCTCGTCTTCGAGGGCCGCGTGCAGCCTTCCGGCTACACCGAGCCGGTGCTGCACCGGCGCCGGCTCGAGAAGAAGGCGGGCTGAGCGGGAGACGAAAGGCGCGACGCCGCCATCTCCCCGCAGGGGAGGTGGGCCGCGCATGCGGCCCGGAGGGGCGGGTGCGGTCGACGCAGGCCCTCCCCACCCGTCGGCTCTACGAGCCTCCTCCCTTCCCTGCGGGGAGGGCTCGGGGCGTCCTCACCCCGCCAGCACGGCCCCCAGCGCCATCGCCACCGCGGCCTGGGTCGGGTCGACGACGGGGATCCCGAGCTCGGCCTCGAGCGCGGCGCGGTGGCGGGTCATGCCGGTGCAGCCGAGCACGATCGCCTCGGCGCCGTCCGTATCGCGCAGGGTCCGGCCGATCTCGAGCATCCGCCCGAAGGTCGCCTCGCCCGACGCCGTCTCCGCCACCGACATGTCGAGGGAGCGGTCGCCCGCCAGCCTGCCGATGGCGCCGATCTCGCGCAGCGCCCGCAGATGGCGGCGGATCGAGCGGTTCTGGATGGCGATGATGCCGAAGCGGTCGGCGCGGGCGAGCGCGGTGAGCACGCCGGCCTCGCGCACGCCGAGGACCGGCGCGCGGGTCGCCTCGCGGCAGACCTGAAGGCCCGGATCCGAGAAGCAGGCGATGACGTAGGCCGCCGCCTTCTCCCGCGCCACCAGCCGGGCGAGAGGGAGCACCACGCTCTCGATGTCGGCCTGCGATTCGATGCCGAAGGGCCCCTCCTCCAGCGTCGTGCAGTCGATGCGCGGGCCGTCGGGCCGGGCGAAGGGCGCGAGCGCCTCCGCCATGGCGGCGGTCACGCCCGCGTTGCTGTTGGGGTTGATCACGAGGATGCGGGCGTCGGCGCTCATGCGGTTTCCTTTCGCCTCCCATTGAAACCGCGGCCGGGGCGGTGTCCAGTGGCGGCCGCGCGCACAGGAGGTTTCGCATGATCACGCCCGGCTCGGACACGCCCGATCTCGTCATCCGCAACGGCCTCGTCGGCTCGGCCGCGGGCTCCGTCGTCGCCGACGTCGCCATCGCGGGGGAGACGATCGTGGCGGTGGGGCGCGGCCTGCCGCCGGGCAGAGCCGAGATCGACGCGACCGGCAAGATCGTCGTTCCCGGCGGCATCGACAGCCATACCCATATCGAGCAGGTCTCCGCCGGCGGGCTGATGAACGCCGACACCTGGGAGAGCGCGACGCGCGCCGCCGCCTTCGGCGGCACGACCAGCGTCATCGCCTTCGCCGCCCAGCACGTGGGGCTCGACCTCGCCGAGGTCGTCGCCGACTACGAGGCGCTGGCCGCCCGCGGCGCGGTGATCGACCATGCCTTCCACATGATCGTGGCGGACCCGACCGAGGCCGCGCTCGCCCAGCTGCCGGCGCTGATCGAGAAGGGCCATTCCTCGATCAAGGCCTTCATGACCTACGACCGCATCCGCCTCTCGGACGAGCAGCTCCTCGACGTGATGGCGGTGGCCAAGGACAAGGGCGCGATGGTGTGCGTCCACGCCGAGAACCACGGCATCATCTCCTGGACGGTGAAGCGCCTCCTCGCCGCCGGACACACGGCGCCCAAGCACCATGCGCTCTCGCATCCGCGCCTGTCGGAGACGGAGGCCTTCGAGCGGCTGATCCGGTTCTCGCTGCTCCTCGACCAGCCGGTGATGATCTTCCACGTCTCGACCGCCGAGGGCGCGGCGGTGATCCGGCGCTGGCGCGGCGAGGGGGCGAAGGTCTTCGCCGAGACCTGCCCGCAATACCTCTTTCTCACCGCCGCCGACCTCGACCGGCCCGGGCTCGAGGGCGCGAAATGGATGTGCTCGCCCCCGCCGCGCGCCGAGGCCGACCAGGAGGCGCTCTGGCGCGCGCTCGCGCTCGGCGACCTGCAGACCGTCTCCTCCGACCACGCGCCCTATCGCTTCGATGAAACCGGCAAGCTCGCCCACGGCCCGCAGAGCACCTTCAAGCAGATGGCGAACGGGCTGCCGGGGCTCGAGGCGCGCCTGCCGCTCCTGTTCGACGCCATGATCTCGCACGGCCGCGCCGACCTCGACGCCTTCGTCGCGCTCACCGCGACCAACCCGGCGCGGATCTACAACCTGCCGAACAAGGGCGCGCTGCTGCCGGGCTACGACGCCGACGTCGCGATCTGGGACCCGGCGGCGCAGGTGACCTTCTCCGACGAGACGGTCCGCGACGGCACGGGCTACACGCCCTATGCCGGCCGCACCGTGCGCGGCTGGCCCACCACCGTGATCCGCCGCGGGGCGGTGATCGTCGAGGGCGGGCGCATGAGGGCCGAGGCCGGATCGGGGCGGCTGATGCTGCGCGCGGGCGGGCCCGCGGCGCGGGGCACGGGGCGGCGCGAGCCGGAGCTCGACCCCGCCCGCGGCGGCGCGGCTCTGATCTGAACCTCGATCGGGTCCTTCGTGTTCATACCCTCTTGCGCCGGCGCACGAATTCGGCTTCCCCTCGCGGTACGGTAGCAGGACCACACGGTCCCGCGCGCGGTCGAGCGTTGGGGAGGCGGAAGCGTGGACAAGGCGAGCCAGACGACCATCGTGATCGCGGACGATCACCCGCTCTTCCGCGGCGCCCTGCGCCAGGCCGTCACCGGGGTGCTGGCGGACGTCTCGGTGGTCGAGGCCGGCGGGCTCGAGGAGCTGACCGCCGCCCTCGCCAAGGACGCCAACGTCGATATCGTCCTGCTCGACCTCACCATGCCGGGCGTGCAGGGCTATTCGGGCCTCATCTACCTGCGCGCGCAATATCCGGACATCCCGGTCGTCATCGTCTCGGCCAACGAGGATCCGGTGGTGATCCGCCGCGCGGTGGGCTTCGGCGCCTCCGGCTTCATCCCCAAGAGCCTCGACACCGCCGAGATCGGCGCCGCCGTGCAGGCGGTGCTCGCCGGCGACAGCTGGACGCCGCCGGACGTCGACCTCGCGGCCGACGACGACGACGAGGCCGCCGAGATCGCCCGGCGCATGGCGACGCTCACGCCCCAGCAGGTGCGCGTGCTGATGATGCTGTCCGAGGGGCTGCTCAACAAGCAGATCGCCTACGAGCTCGGCGTCTCGGAAGCCACCGTGAAGGCCCACGTCTCGGCCATCCTCCAGAAGCTCGGCGTCGAGAGCCGCACCCAGGCGGTGATCGCCGCCTCGAAGATCGGCGCCACCGCCAAGGCCTCCGCGCCGATCGAGTGACGCGACGGCCGCCATCTCCCCGCAGGGGAGGTGGGCCGCGTCAGCGGCCCGGAGGGGACGGCGCGCTCGATGCGGGCCCTCCCCACCCGTCGGCCCTTCGGGCCTCCTCCCTCCCCTGCGGGGAGGGGTCGTCTCGCCGAGCCCGTCTCGCCGAGCCCCGTCTCGCCGAACCCCGTCTTGCCAAGCCCGCCCTCCCCTGCCATGTGAAGCGCGCATGCGCCCGCCTCGGCGCGTGGGTACCGGAGGCTGCCGATGCAGCGGATCCTGGGCGGCTCGCCCGCCGCCGTGATCACCAAGCTGATCTTCCTGTCGCTGCTCGTCGGCGCGTTCATGTCGCTCGTCGGCATCACGCCGCAGGGGCTCGTGAGCGGCGCGATCGAGGTTCTGCGCGATCTCTGGGAGACCGGCTTCGAGGCCTTCGGCACGCTCGGGCGCTGGCTCGCCTACGGCGCCGTCGTGGTGGTGCCGATCTACGTCGTCGCGCGCCTCCTCTCGGCGCTGCGCTGAGCGCGCCCGTCATGGCCCATGCGGAGACCGCGCCGGTCGAGGTGACGCACGGGCGGATGTTCCGCATCGCCGTGCCGATGATGCTCTCGCACATCACGGTGCCGCTGCTCGGCCTCGTCGACGCCACCGTGATCGGCCGGCTGGGGGACGCGGCGCTGCTCGGCGCCGTGGCGCTCGGCGCGGCGGTGTTCGACTACCTGTTCTGGACCTTCGGCGCGCTGCGCATGGGCACGGCCGGCCTCACCGCGCAGGCGGTGGGCGCGCGCGACCGGCAGGGCGTCTCCGAGACGCTGGCGCGCGCCTTCGCGGTGGGCGGCGCCATCGGCCTTCTCCTCCTCGCGCTGCAGGTGCCGATCGCCTGGGGCGCCTTCGCGATCATCGGCGCGTCGGACGCCGTGGACGCGGCCTTCGCCGAGTATTTCGCCATCCGCATCTGGGCCGCGCCCGTCACCCTGATGAACTACGCGCTGCTGGGCACGCTCACCGGGCGCGGGCGCACGGATCTCGGCTTCCTCACGCAGGTCGTGCAGAATCTCGCCAACGTGGCGCTGACGATCTGGCTCGTGGTGGGCCTCGAATGGGGCGTCGCCGGCGCGGCGCTCGGCACCGTGATCGGCGAGACGATCGGCTTCGCGCTCGGGCTCGCGATCGTCGTCCGGCTCGGCGACAACCCGCTGCGGGCGCGGCGCGCGGCGCTCTTCGATCCCGTCGCGTTGAAGCGCATGCTCGCCGTCAACGGCGACATCATGATCCGCACGATCGCCCTGATGGTGGCCTTCATCGGCTTCCAGTCGCTGAGCGCGCGCTCGGGCGACGTGACGCTCGCGGCGAACGCGGTGCTCCTCAACGTCTTCCTGATCGGCGGCTACTTCCTCGACGGCTTCGCCACGGCGGCGGAGGCCATCGGTGGCCAGGCCTACGGGGCGAAGCGCCCGCGCGCCTTCCGCCGGGCGGCGGGAATCGCGGTCCTGTGGGCGCACGTCTTCGGCGCGCTGCTCTCCGCCGGGTTCTATGTCGGCGGCGCCGCCTTCATCGACTTCGTCTCCACGGATCCGGAGGTGCGCGAGGCGGCCCGGCTCTATCTCGTCTTCGCGGCGCTGACCCCGCTCGCCGGGGCCCTCGCCTTCGCCCATGACGGCGTCTTCATCGGCGCGACCTGGACGGCGGCGCTCCGCAACACGATGCTCGCCGCGCTCGCGGTCTACATCGCGCTGCTCTACCTCCTGCAGGATCTCGGCAATACGGCGCTGTGGCTGTCCTTCCTCGTCTTCCTGGTGGCGCGGGGGCTCGGGCAGCAGCTCCTCTTCCCCCGGCTGGCGGCGCGGGGCCTTCCGCTGGAGGCGCCCGCCCCGGCGCCCGCTCCCGTCGCGGGGGATCCTGCCTCGCCGAGGAGCGACTGAACGCCTCTGCGCCACGCCGTCTGCGAACGCGCGCGCCCTCGCGACAGTTGACCCGGGGCGCGCGATCCCGCATGCGCTTGAAGCCGTACCGTATCGTTTTGGAAGCCTGTCCCATGTCCCTCGTCGAATCCGTCCGCAAGGTCTTCGTGCCGATCCACCGCGAGGGCTATCCCTTCATCGCCATCGCGGGCGCGGCCTCGATCGGGCTCGGCTTCCTGTGGGAGCCGCTGTTCTGGATCGGGCTCGTGATCACGCTGTGGGTCGCCTACTTCTTCCGCGACCCGCCGCGCACGACGCCCCTGCGCGACGGGCTCGTCGTCTCCCCCGCCGACGGGCGGGTGAGCATGATCACCACCGCCGTGCCGCCGCACGATCTCGACCTGCCGCGCGAGCCGATGACGCGCATCTCGATCTTCATGAACGTGTTCAACTGCCACGTGAACCGCGCGCCGGTGTCGGGCACCATCACCCAGCAGGTCTATTCCAAGGGCCTGTTCCTGAACGCCGAGCTCGACAAGGCGAGCGAGGACAACGAGCGCAACTCCCTCGTCATCGAGACGAGCGGGACCGAGATCGCGGTGGTGCAGATCGCGGGCCTGGTGGCGCGGCGCATCGTCTCCTTCGTGCGCGAAGGCGAGGAGATCGAGGCGGGCGAGCGCTTCGGGCTCATTCGCTTCGGCTCGCGGCTCGACGTCTACCTGCCGCTCTCGGCCCGCCCGCTGGTCGGCTTCGGCCAGAACGCCATCGCCGGCGAGACCGTGCTCGCCGACCTGAAGTCGTCGGAGCCCCCGCGCCAGTTCCGCGCGGGCTGAACCGTCGCCCCGCCCGGCTCGTTGCCAGACCATGAGCGACTTCTTCGCCCCCTTCGCCCCCGATCCGAACGAGCCGCGCCGGCGCCGCTTCAAGCCGGTGCCGTTCCGCGTCATCGCGCCGAACCTGATCACGCTGCTCGCCTTGTGCCTGGGGCTCACCGCCATTCGCCTCGGCTACGAGGGCCGGCTCGAGCTCGCCGTCTACGCGATCCTGGTCGCCGCCGTGCTCGATGCGCTCGACGGGCGCGTGGCGCGGCTCCTGAAGGGCACCTCGCGCTTCGGGGCCGAGCTCGATTCGCTCTCGGACTTCCTCAATTTCGGCGTCGCGCCGGCGCTGATCCTGTTCGCCTTCACGCTCGACAACGCCGGCGGCGTCGGCTGGGCGGCGGCGCTCGTCTTCGCCATCGCCTCCTGCCTGCGCCTCGCGCGCTTCAACGTCGCCCTCGACGATCCGCACCGGCCGGAATGGCGCAAGAACTTCTTCGTGGGCATGCCCGCACCCGCGGGCGCGCTCTCGGCGCTGCTCCCGATCTACCTCTACTTTCTCGGCGTGCCGACGAACGAGGAGGTCGCGGCGCCCTTCGCGCTCGCCTACCTCGTCGCCATCGCCTTCATGATGGTCTCCACCGTGCCGACCTATGCGGGCAAGACGCTGGGCCAGCGGATCCCGCGCGAGCGGGTGCTGCCGCTCTTCGTGGGGGCGGTGGCGCTGGTGGCGCTCGTCGTGTCCTTCCCCTTCGCCATGCTGTCGATCGCCGTCGTCGTCTACCTCGCCGCGATCCCCGTCGGCGTGCAGCGCTACCGGCGGCTCGCCAAGGAGCACGCCCACCACGCGGCGGCGGAGCGCGCGGCCGCCCGCGCGCCGGACGGCGATCCGGACATCTGACGCGAGCGGCCGCTCACAAGCCGCGCCGCGGCCTGTTGCTTGGAGCATCATCTCGCCCATCAACCGGATTCCACTCGGTGGGATGATGCTCTAACGTCCGGCCGCCGCGCCTCTCGCGCGGGCTCATGCCTGGAGGATCACCACCCGTGTCGTTGTTCGGATCGCGCGAGCCTGAATGGCGGCCGAAGCTCGTCCTCGCCTCGGCGTCGCCGCGGCGCCTGCAGCTCCTCCAGCAGATCGGGCTCGAGCCGGACGCATTGCTGCCGGCCGACGTCGACGAGACGCCGCTGAAGCTCGAGAAGCCGCGCGACCTCGCCCGCCGCCTCGCCCAAGAGAAGGCGCGCGGCGCGCTCAGGGCGGCGCGGGCTGACGAGAGCCTGAAAGGCGCCTATCTCGTCTCCGCCGACACGGTGGTGGCGGTCGGCCGGCGCATCCTGCCCAAGGCCGAGATCGTCGACGAGGCGGCGGGCTGCCTGCGGCTGCTCTCGGGCCGCCAGCACCGGGTCTATACCAGCGTGTGCGTGGTGACGCCCAAGGACGGCTTTCGCGAGCGCGTGGTCGAGACCCGCGTGCGCTTCAAGAGGCTGTCGCGGGACGAGATCGATTCCTACCTCGCTTCCGGCGAATGGCGCGGCAAGGCCGGCGGCTACGCCATCCAGGGGCTGGCCGGCGCCTTCGTCATCAAGCTCGTCGGGTCCTACCCGGCGGTGGTCGGGCTTCCCATCTACGAGACCGCGGCGCTGCTCGAGGGCGAAGGCTACCCCGTGCGGCTGTCCTGGCTGAACGCGGTGTGAGAGCGCCGCGCGGAGAAGGAGACCCGATGCCCCGCAAGACGACCGAGGCCCCCGCCAACGACGACCTCGCCGAGATGGCGGGTCGCGCCTGCCCGATCTGCGGCAAGACCGCCGTGGTGAAGTATCGCCCGTTCTGCTCGAAGCGCTGCGCCGACGTCGACCTGCAGCGCTGGTTCACGGGGACCTACGCCGTGCCCGTGGTGGAGGAGGACCGCTCGGCGGATGGCGACGACGCAGAGTGAGGCCGAGCCGCTCCTCGGCGTTTCGAGGGCCCGCCGGCCGTGATAGAGAGGCTCATCGTGAGACCGCCCTGCTCGGCCAGCCGCGCCGGCGCCCAGGCTTCGTGAGGTCGCGCATGAGTGCTGATGTGACGTCCACCACCCGGATCACCCCGGATCCCGCCGACCCGCGGCTCACCCGAACCGTCTCCGGCGTCGACGAGACCGGCCGGCCCGTGGACACCGCCGTCGTCGTCGAGCGGGCGCTGACGCTCTACCTGAATTCCCAGGAGATCGTCACGATGATGACGATCGGCGACTATCCGGAATACCTGGCGCTCGGCTATCTGCTCAACCAGAACATGCTCAAGCCCGACGACGTCGTCACCGCGGTCGACTACGACGACGATCTCGAGGTCGTCGTGGTGCGCACCGAGCGCGAGACCAATTTCGAGGACAAGCTGAAGAAGCGCACGCAGACCTCCGGCTGCGCCCAGGGCACCACCTTCGGCGACCTGATGGAGGCGCTCGACGACATCGTGCTGCCGAAGGCGAGCCTGCGCACCTCCTGGCTCTACCGCCTCACCCACGCCATCAACACGACGCCCTCGCTCTACCTGGAAGCGGGGGCGATCCACGGCTGCGTGCTCGCGCGCGGCGACGAGCCGCTGGTCTACATGGAGGACGTCGGGCGCCACAACGCGGTCGACAAGATCGCCGGCTGGATGTTCCGCCACGGCGAGACCGGCGCCGACAAGATCTTCTACACGACGGGGCGCCTCACCTCGGAGATGGTGATCAAGACCGTGCGCATGGGCATCCCGATCCTCGTCTCGCGCTCCGGCTTCACCGCCTGGGGCGTCGAGCTCGCCCGGCGCACGGGGCTCACGCTCATCGGCCGCGCGCGCGGCAAGCGCTTCGTCGCGCTCTCGGGCGAGGAGCGGATCGTCTACGACCAGGACCTCTCCTACGTGGCCGACGAGAGCGCGAAGCACCGGCGCAAGGGATCGAAGGAGGGAGCGGGCGGCGATGAGTGAGGCGCATCCCCCCACGCTCGGCGTACTCCTCGCCGGCGGGCTCGCGCGGCGCATGGGCGGCGGCGACAAGCCGCTGCGCACGATCGGCGGCAAGACCATCCTCGCCCGCGCCATCGAGCGGCTGGCGCCGCAATGCGACGCGCTCGTCCTCAACGCCAACGGCGACCCGGCGCGGTTCGCGCAGACCGGGCTGCCGGTCGTGGCGGATACGGTCGAGGGCTTCGCGGGCCCGCTCGCGGGCGTGCTCGCCGGGCTCGACTGGGCGGCGCGGAACCGGCCCGACATCGCCTACGTCACGACGCTCGCGGCGGACACGCCCTTCGTCCCGCGCGATTTCGTCTCGCGCCTGCACGCCGCCCGCGCGGCGGCGGGGACGCCGCTCGCCTGCGCCGAGAGCGACGGGCGCACCCATCCCACGAACGCGCTCTGGCGGGTGGATCTGCGCGAGGACCTGCGCCACGCGCTCGTCGTAAAGGACATGCGCAAGATCGACCGCTGGACCGCCCGCCACGGCGTCGCGCTGGCCGCCTGGCCGGCCACCCCGCTCGATCCGTTCTTCAACGCCAACACGCCCGAGGACGTGGCCGAGGCCGAGCGCCTCCTCGCGGAGCATGGCGAGGCGTGAGGCGGATCGGCGCGGCGCGACGTCACCGCGAGGCCATGTCCACCGTCGCCCGGGTCTCGGCCAGGAACTCCCGCGCGATCTCCTTGCGGAAGCTCACGCCGAGCCGCGCGTCCGCCTTCGCGCGCAGGCTCCCGGCGATCTCGGCCTCGCCGAAGGGGCGGAACTCGGCGAGCTCCTCCGGCTGTCCGTCGCGGCCGCGATAGACGAGCGGGCCTTCCCTGGTGACGACGATGTCGCCGCGGCGCAGCGTCATGTCGTGGCGGATGTCGAGCCGGTCGGCGACGCGGCGGTTCGGGCCCTGGCAGGAACAGGTGCCGTCGATCGCCGTCGTGTAGGCCTGCGCCATCGGCAGATCGGCGTAGCGCATGCCGTCTGCGGCCTTGGCCTCCTCGATCTCCTCGGCGCCGGGCGGGAGCACGAACAGCTTCGTCGGCGCCCCGGGGCAGCCCGCGTTGCAGGCGAGGTCGTGCAGCGGCAGGTCGCGCCGCGCGGCGAGATCGCCGACGGGGAAGTAGTAGCCGTCGCACATGCGCACGCAGTAGGTCCGCCCGCGGGACGAGGGGACGATTCGGCGCGCCTGGCGGGGCTCGGCCGCCGGGCGCGGCGTCGCCTGGCGCGGCTGCGGCGCAGGCCGGACGCGAGGCGCGGCGCGACGCTCGCCGCCGAAGATCCGCCCGAGCAGGCCCGGCGGCTCGGCGCGGCCCGGCTGCGTCGCCCGGCTGTCGGCGCGGAAGAACTCGATGGCGCCCGTCGCCTCCACGGCGGGGGGCACGGCGAGCGCGGCGACGAAGCCGCCGAGGACGAGGGCGCCGAACAGGCGTGCGACGCCGAGCGCGCGCGGCGGAGCGCCGGCGCGATCGCGAGGATCGTGGGAACTCATGAATGCTCTCCGAGGGCGTGAAACGCCCGTTTCGCGAGGCAATTCGCTTTTGTTGTTCGAGTTCCCGCGACCGCTGGCGCGAACGTCGGCGACGACGTGGCAAACGCTTGAAAGCGCTCGCGTTTCGCGGCATTGATAGAGAACCGGAATCCTGGGAGGAAAACCCCGATGAAAGCCTTCGTCGCCTCGCTCGTCGTGGCGCTCGCCGTCGCCGTCGGCGCGGCCTACCTGCTCGAGAGCACCTATCAGTCCACCGCCGCCGACGCCTATGCGACGACCGGCGCCCGCGTGGGCGACCCCGGCCACAACCTCGTCGGCTCGGACTGGTATTCCTCGCGCAGCTGAACGACTTGAAGCGGTCCGCGGCTCGCGTGGAGCTGTCATCCCGGACGCCGAAGGCGATCCGGGACCCATATCCTCGACGTCGGCCTCGAGCGCGCATGTCGCGCTCGTCGCACACCGGTTCGACGTGTCGGTGTGACGCAGCCTGAAGGCTGCGAAATCAGGTCGGCGGGTATGGGTCCCGGGTCCGCTCCGCGGCCCGGGATGACAGACAGGGTGCAGGACGTCTCACACGAGCGCCGCGTAGGGCAGGAACGCCACCGTGTCGCCCTCGGCGACGCGCGTGACCTCCTCCGGCAGCTCGACGAGACCCGCCGTCTGCGTCAGCGACGTGATCACCCCCGCGCCCTCGCGGGGGTGCTTGCGGGCGAGGAGGCCGCCCGCCCCGTCCGGCGCGAGCGCGCAGCGCACGTATTCGCGCCGGCCTTCCTTCTTCTTGTACGCGAAGCCGGCGCGCACCGGGAACGACACCGGCCGCCGCCAGGTCTCCCCCGCAAGCCGCGCGATCAGCGGCCGGGCCAGCATGGCGAAGGTCACGAACACCGCCGCCGGGTTCCCCGGCAGGCCGATGAAGGCCTTGCCCTTCACCACGCCGAGCGCCACCGGCCGGCCGGGCTTGATGCCCACCCGCCAGAAGGTGAGCGCGCCGGCCGCCTCCACCGCCGCCTTGACGTGATCCTCCTCCCCGGTCGAGACGCCGCCGGACGTGATCAGCATGTCGACGCGCTCGGCCGCATCGGCCAGCGCGGCCGCGACCGCCTCGCGCCGGTCCGGCAGGATGCCGAGATCGCGCACGACGCAGCCGGCGCGGCGCGCGAGCGAAATCAGCATGAAGCGGTTGGCGTCATAGAGCTTGGCCGGCCCGAGCGCCCGGCCCGGCCCGACGAGCTCGTCGCCCGTGGAGAACACGCCCACCGTCAACGGCGCGCGCACGGGGATCTCGGGAAGGCCCAGCGCGGCGAGGAGCGCGAGGTCGCGCGGGGTGAGCCGGTGGCCCGCCGGCAGGGCGAGCGCGCCGGCCTCGAGATCCTCGCCGGCGGGACGGGCGTTGGCGCCGGGCTTCAGGCCGGCGGGGAGGACGACGTCGCCCTCCTCGCGCACGGCGTCCTCCTGCATGTAGACCGTGTCGAAACCCTCGGGCATGGCCGCGCCGGTGAAGATGCGCAGCGCCACGCGCTCCGCAGCGTCGGCGGCCGGAGCCGCGCCCGCCGCCAGCCGCCCGGAGACGGGAAGGCGCGTCTCGCCGCCCGGCGTGAGGTCGGCGTGGCGGACCGCGTAGCCGTCGACGGCCGAGTTGAAGAAGGGTGGCAGCGGGATCGGCGCCGTGACGTCGTCCGCGAGCACGCGTCCGTCCGCCTCGGCGAGCGGCGCGTGCTCCACCGCCGTCACCGGCGCGATCCGCTCGGCGATGAGCGCGAGCGCCTCGTCGACCCGCATCAGGGCGCCGCCGAAGGCGAAGCAA
The DNA here is from genome assembly GCF_040111675.1 of Salinarimonas sp. NCBI lineage: Bacteria > Pseudomonadati > Pseudomonadota > Alphaproteobacteria > Hyphomicrobiales > Salinarimonadaceae > Salinarimonas > Salinarimonas sp. Next base: position 3,878,058 of record NZ_CP157794.1, read on the forward strand.
TCGTTCGAGAGCTGGGCCATCGTCCGGTCTCCTTCAGCCGCGCGCCGGCCTGAGCCGCGCCGGCGAAGGCGTGCGCGCGAGCTCCGCGAGGAGCGTGTCGCGCGCGACCGCCTCGCGCAAGGCGGCGTCCGCGATGGCCTCGACGTCGTCGAGAGCGATCACCGGAACCGGCGCGGCGGGAACGGGGACGTCGCTCGCGAGGAGGCGCACGTTCGGCGCCGTGTCGTACAGATGCGGCTTGCCGTTCGCTTCGCGGAACACCTCGATCTTCGGATGCGGCCAGGCCTTGAACCCCTCGACGATCACGAGGTCGACCGGCGAGAGCCGCGCGAGGAGCGCGCCGAGCGGCGGCTCCTCCTCGCCCGGGCCGTATTCGCGCATCAGCGCGAAGCGCCGCGCGGACGCGACCAGCACCTCCCGCGCGCCGGCCTCGCGGTGGGTGTGGCTGTCCTTGCCGGGCCGGTCGACATCGAAGGCGTGGTGCGCGTGCTTGAGGGTCGAGACCTCGACCCCGCGCGCCACCAGGGCGGGGATGAGCCTGGCGAGAAGCGTCGTCTTGCCCGCGCCGCTCCAGCCGGCGAGCCCGATCACGCGCATGGGGGAACCTCGTTGACGTCGGGGAGGACGGTTCTAGCGCGGCGCGGGGCGGATGTAACGGGGTTTGCGCGGCGGCGTCTTGTCGGATGTCCGAATTCGGACCATATTCGGATCAGGACAAGAGGAGCGTTTCATGCCGAACGCCAGCCCGGAGCGCCGCCCCGCCGCCGCCGCGGGACCGCAGCTCGTGAACCCGGCTTTGTTCAGCAGCGCCGAGCGCCGCCGGCTGAGTGGGCCGGGCCTGCGCACCTTCCTCGCGGTGGCGGATCTCTGGCGGATGACTGAGGAAGAGCGGCTGCGCGTGCTGGGCTCGCCGTCCCGCTCGACCTATCACGGCTGGGCCAAGGCCGTGCGCGAGCACCGGGACGTCACCCTCGACCTCGACACGCTGACCCGGATCTCGGCCTTTCTCGGCATCTACCAGGCGCTCTCGATCCTCGAGGGCGACGAGGCGGCGGGCCTGCAATGGCTGCGTTCGCCGCACGGCGCGCCGGTCTTCGCGGGACGCCCTCCGATGGCGCTCGTCACCGACGGCTCGCAGGACGCGCTCCTGACCGTGCGCCGCTTCCTCGACGCCGCGCGCGGCGGGATCTACATGCCGCCCAACGCCGTGGACGAGGGCTTCACGCCCTACGAGGATGGCGACATCGACCTCTCATGACGCATGTCCGCGCCCCGGCGCCGAGGCCGAGCCATCGCCTGATCCCTTCGCGCTTTCCGCCGATCGCCCTGTTCGAGCGTGTCGCGACGGCGGCGGATCTCGAAGCGGTGATGGAGCTCGTCGGCTGGACCAACGACCGCCTCGTCGCACATCGCGTGGCCCGCCTGCCGCGGGACGAATGGGTCTACGGCCGGCCGAACGCCAGTATCGTCATGGCCTCCTTCCTCCACGTCGCGCCGGGCGGCAGCCGCTTCAACGGCCCCGACCTCGGGGCCTGGTACGCGGCGGCCGCGATCCGCACGGCGGTGGCGGAGGTGGGCCATCACCTGCGCCGCGAGGCGGCGGCGCGCGGCGAGCCCTCGCTCACGCGGGTCTTCCGCGCCTACGAGGCGACGCTCCAGGGCGCTTACGTCGACATCCGCGGGCAGGCGGCGGAGCGGCCCGATCTCTACGCCGGCACGAGCACCGCCGCGGCGCAGTCCTTCGGCGAGGGACTGCGCGCGGCTGGCGAGGACGGCATCCTCTACGACAGCCTGCGCCACGCAGGCGGCGAGAACGTCGCGGCGTATCGCCCGAGCAGGATCCGGGACGTCGTCCAGGCGGACCACTGGGAGATCATCGTCCGGGCCGGAGAGAAACGCATCGCCGCTCGTCGGCTGCGGGGGTGAAGGCGATGGGCATTCGCATTCGGCGTGCGAAGGCGCTCTGTGGAACGGTCGCGAGCGTCGGCCATGGAGCGCCGATAATTCCCTCTCCCCTGCGGGGAGGTCTCGGCGCGCAAAAGGAAAGGGCGCGGGGTCTCCCCCGCGCCCTCGTGAACCAAGTGGACGAGCCGATCACTCGGCCGGCTGCGGCGCCGGCGTCGCGCGCCCGCCGGCTGCGGCCTGCTTGCGGCGGGCCTCCTCGGCCCAGAGCGAGTGGTGCTCCTTCGCCCAATTGTAGTCGACCTCGCCGGAGCCCATGGCGTCGAAGGCGCCCTGCATGCCCACCGAGCCGATGTAGATGTGGCCGACCATGATGGCGACCAGCACCGCGGCGACGATGCCGTGGATGATCTGCATCAGCTGCCAGTCGGCATAGCCGCCGGCGAGCCAGGGGAAGAGCAGGAACACGCCGGTGACGGAGAGCGCCGCGCCGCCGATGATCACGGACCAGAAGATCCCCTTCTGGCCGGCGTTGAACTTCTTCGCCGGCGGATGGACGCCCTTCGAGAACAGGCCGCCGCCCGCCTTCAGCCACGCGACGTCCGTGCCGTTGGGGATGTTGTCCTTGATCCAGACGACGAGCATGAAGACGAGGCCGGCCATGAACGGCCAGGCGAGATAATTGTGGGCGTACTTGCCCCACTGCGTCGCCGCGGCGAAGGTCTCCGGCCCGAACAGCGGCAGGAGCACGTGACGACCGAAGACGAGGTTGAGCCCCGTCAGCGCGAGCACCAGGAACGAGCCGGCGGTGAGCCAGTGCACGAAGCGCTCGAAGCCGTTGAAGCGCAGGATCTTGATTCCCGACAGGCCGGAATCGATCGTGATCTTGCCGCGCACGGCGTAGAAGGCGACGACGACGGCGAGCATGCCGAGGAGCGCGATCGCCGTGATCCAAAGCATCGTGCCCTGGTGGAAGGCGCGCCAGTCCTGGCCGCCGGGCTTGATCAGGCCCGTCGCCGCCTGATCCGGAATCGAGACGCGCCCGGCGATCTCGCCGCCCGGCTGGAGCGCCTGGAGGAGCTGCTCCTCCGTGACCGCGTCGGCGGTCGGATTGACGGTTTGCGCCGAGACCGTCTCGGGGGCCGCGAGGGCGGCGAGGCCGAGAAGCGCGATCGCCGCGAGGGCGGCGCGCCCGGTCTTAACGGCTGAGGTGAGGCTCGCGCGGAGCATGGGGTCGTCCTTCCCTGAACCTGTGAATACGAGGCGGTCCGGCGGCGAGGCCTCGCCCCGCCGCCTTCGTCGAGCCGCGCCTCAGATCGCGACCGTCTCCTTGTAGGCCGTCTGCCAGCCCCAGGCGCCCGAGCCGTAGCCGCGCGTGACCACGCGCTCGCGGTAGATCTCGGCGATGATCTCGCCGTCGCCGGCGAGCAGCGCCTTGGTCGAGCACATCTCCGCGCAGATCGGCAGCTTGCCCTCGGCGAGACGATTGGCGCCGTACTTCTCGTACTCCGCCATCGTGATGTCCGCCTCGGGGCCGCCCGCGCAATAGGTGCACTTGTCCATCTTGCCGCGCGAGCCGAAATTGCCGACGCGCGGGTATTGCGGCGCGCCGAACGGGCAGGCGTAGAAGCAGTAGCCGCAGCCGATGCACAGGTCCTTCGAGTGCAGCACGACGGCGTCCACCGTCGTGTAGAAGCAGTCGACCGGGCACACGGCGGCGCAGGGCGCGTCCGTGCAATGCATGCAGGCCATGGAGATCGAGCGCTCGCCGGGCGCGCCGTCGTTGATGGTGACGACGCGACGGCGGTTGATGCCCCACGGCACCTCGTGCTCGTTCTTGCAGGCGGTGACGCAGGCGTTGCACTCGATGCACCGGTCCGCGTCGCAGAGGAACTTCATCCGAGCCATTGTCGATATCCTCCGATCACGCGGCTGCGATCTGGCAGAGCGTGACCTTGGTCTCCTGCATGCCGGTCACGGGGTCGTAGCCGTAGGTGGTGACGGTGTTGACGCTCTCGCCGAGCACGATCGGGTCCGTGCCCTGCGGGTACTTCCCGCGCTGGTCGACGCCCTGGAACCAGCCGGCGAAGTGGAACGGCATGAACGCCACGCCGCGCCCCACACGTTCGGTGACGAGGGCCTTCACCCGCGCCTTCGAGCCGTTCTCCGGGCCGGAGACCCAGACGAACTGCCCTTCCGCGATGCCGCGCTCGGCCGCGTCCGCCGGGTTGATCTCGACGAACATGTCCTGCTGCAGCTCCGCGAGCCACTTGTTCGAGCGCGTCTCCTCGCCGCCGCCCTCGTATTCCACGAGGCGCCCGGAGGTGAGGATGATCGGGAAGTCGCGCGCGACGTTCTTCTCGATCGCCGCCATCTGCACCGTGTGGCCGATGTTCGGCACGCGCTGCTGGCGGAAGTCCTCGCGGGTGGGGTACTGCGCGACCAGCTCCGTGCGCGGCGAGTAGATCGGCTCGCGATGGACCGGCACCGGATCGGGCAGGTTCCAGGCCATGGCCCGGGCCTTGCCGTTGCCGAACGGGATCACGCCGTGCTCCATGCACACGCGCTGGATGCCGCCCGACAGGTCGAGCGACCAGGAGACCGCGTCGGCGTTCTCGCCGCCCTGGGCCTCGATCCGGGCGCGCTCGGCCTCCGTCAGGTCCGCGTCCCACCCCAGCGTCTTGAGGACGCCGTAGGTGAATTGCGGATAGCCGTCCGTCAGCTCCGAGCCCACCGAGTACGAGCCCTCGGAGAGGAGGGTGACGCCCTCGCGCTCCACGCCGAAGCGGGCGCGGAAGGTGCCGCCGCCGTCCTTCACGTGAAGGTTCGTGTTGTAGAGGATGTGCGTGCCGGGATGGCGGATCTCCGGCGTGCCCCAGCACGGCCAGGGCAGGCCGTAATAGTCGCCGCCGACGTCCGCGACGTCCTTGGGCGCACGCAGGGTGACGAGATCGAACGCGCCCTGGTTGGCCATGTGCGCCTTGAGGCGCTCGGGGCTCTGGCCGCAATAGCCGGTGGACCAGCCGCCGCGGTTGATCTCCGAGAGCACCGATTCCGGCTCCGGCTCCGGCCCGAACTTGCCGTCCACCATGGCGATGTTCTTGAACATCCGGTCGGCGAAGCCGAGCTTCTCGGCGAGCTGGTGGATCACCCAGTAGTCGGTCGCCGATTCGAAGATCGGCTCGACGACCTTCTCGCCCCACTGGATCGAGCGGTTAGACGCCGTGCGCGAGCCGGAGCACTCGAACTGCGTGCAGATCGGCAGGAGGTAGGTGTTGTCGGTCCGCTCGCCCAGCACCGCGAAGGTGGTCGGATGCGGGTCGGCGACGACGAGGAGGTCGAGGCGCTTCAAGCCCTCGGCCACCTCCGGCATGCGGGTGACGGTGTTGCCGCCGTGGCCGAACACCATCATCGCCTTGACGTTGTCGCGCTGGTCGACGTCGTCGGGGTTCATCATCACCGCGTCGAACCAGCGGGTGGTGGTGATCCCGGGGGTCTCCATGTTGGTCTTGCGGTCGCGTCCGTCGCGGCCGGCCTTGGCCGGGACCTCGTCGAAGCGGCCCTGCAGCCAGTCGTACTCGACCTCCCAGACGCGGGCCCAGTGCTTCCAGCCGCCCTCGCCGAGGCCGTAGTAGAGCGGCAGCGAGGTGACGTCGAGGCCGAGATCCGTCGCGCCCTGCACGTTGCAATGGCCGCGGAAGATGTTGGCGCCGGTGCCCGTGGAGCCGACGTTGCCGGTGGCGAGCAGCAGGTTGCAGTAGGCGCGCACGTTGGCGGTGCCCACCGTCTTCTGCGTCGCGCCCATGCACCAGATCAGGGTCGACGGCTTCTGGGTCGCGAACATCTCGGCGACGCGCTCGAGCTGCTCGCCCGGGACGCCGGAGACGCGCTCGACCTCCTCGGGGGTCCACTTCGCGACTTCCTTGCGCACCTCGTCCATGCCGTAGACGCGCTGCGCGATGAAGTCCTTGTCCTCCCAGCCGTTCTCGAAGATGTGCCACATCATGCCCCAGATCACCGGGATGTCGGTGCCGGGACGGATGCGGACGTATTCGGTGGCGTGGGCGGCGGTGCGGGTGAAGCGCGGATCGATGACGATCATGTTCGCCTGGTTCAGCTCCTTGCCCGAAAGCACGTGCTGGAGCGAGACCGGGTGCGCCTCCGCGGGATTCCCGCCCATGATGATCATGGTCTTGGAATTGCGGATGTCGTTGTAGGAATTGGTCTGGGCGCCGTAGCCCCAGGTGTTGGCGACGCCGGCCACCGTGGTCGAGTGGCAGATGCGCGCCTGGTGGTCGACCGAGTTCGTGCCCCAGAAGGCGGCGAGCTTGCGGTAGAGATAGGCGCCCTCGTTGGAGAACTTCGCCGAGCCGAGCCAGAACACCGAATCCGCGCCAGACTGCTCGCGGATGGTCCCGAGCTTCGCCGAGATCTCGGTGAGCGCCTCTTCCCAGGTGGTGCGCTGCCATTCGCCGCCGACGAGCTTCATCGGGTACTTCAGGCGGCGGTCGCCGTGGACCAGCTCTCGCACCGACGCGCCCTTGGCGCAGTGGGTGCCGCGGTTGATCGGGCTCTCCCAGGCCGGCTCCTGGCCGACCCACACGCCGTTCTGGACTTCCGCGATCACCGTGCAGCCAACCGAGCAGTGGGTGCAGATGTTCTTGCGGGTCTCGACGGCGACGCCCTCCTGCATCGGGCCGGCCTCGGCCTTGCGCACGGCGCCGAGCGACAGCGAGCCCGCGGCGGCGAGGCCGCCGACGGCGAGGCCGGAGCGGCGCAGGAAGGTGCGGCGGTCGATGGCCTCGTTGACGAGGCCGGCGACCACCGCGGGATGACGGGCGCGGCGCGCCTCGCCGGTCTTGCGCTTGACGAGCATGGAACCCGCCTCCTCAGTAACGGTTGGTGCGATAGAAGGCCTGGACGTGCGCCGTTTCCTGGTAGCGCGCCTTCACCTTCTCGTCGGCGCTCTCCGCCGCCTGCGCCTCGCCGGCGGCGAGCGGCGTGACGACGACGGCCGCCGCGAGGCTGCCGGCTCCGCCGACGGCCCGCAGGAAGCCACGCCGATCGAGCGCCTCGCGGGCGCTCTCGTCATGTTGCGTCTTGCGCATTCCCGGTCCTCCACGTCGGGCCCGTCGGGGGGCGGACCCGTTCCCTCGGGCGGCGCGGACCGCCCCTCGCTACAGCCGGCGCGCCCGCGCACGCGCCCGTTCAGCTCACTCCCCGATCTCGAAGGCTTCCGCCTCGATCTCCAGGAAGGTGCGGCCCACTGCGCCGACGGCCTTGTAGAGCCGCGACGAGGGAGCGATCTCCAGATCCGCGAAGAAGCGCGGCGCCCAAGGCCTCAGGTGCCGCTCGAAGAAGCCGCGCTCGGCGCTCGGCTCCGCGTCGAAGCGGCGGCCGGCGAGGCCCGCCATGACGTCGCACAGGATCGCGACGTGATCCTCCGGGTCCTTGAGGCCGTCCTCGCGCTCGAGGCCGAGCGACTTCAGGTCGGCGCGCACCGACGCGAGCGGGCGCTCGTGCAGGAAGCCCGTGAGATAGAACGAGGCGTAGGGCAAAAGCTCGCCGCGCCCCAGCCCGATGAAGAGGTCGAAGAACTCGCGGCTCGCCGCCTCGGGCGTGATCCGCGCCGCCGCATCGGCGAGCTGGAGATGCGCCATGCCGAGCGGGGTCGAATCGCCCTTGAGGCCGCGCAGGGCGTCCAGCGTCTCGGCGGTGGGCGCCCGGCCGAGGAGATGGGCGAGGAGGTCGTATTCGCGGGCGCGCAGGAGGTCGATCTCGTCGATGTCCTGCACCTGATCGCCGCCTTCGCCGTCGGGGTAGAGATCGGGCCGCAGCCGGGTCCGCGGAACGCCGGTGGCGGTCTCCACCGCGAGGACGCGCTCGGCCGGAATCCGGCTCCAGTTGGACACGGACGGCTGGGAGATGCCCAGCGTGCGCGCCAACGCGCCGACGCCACCCGCGGCGCGGATCGCCAGATCGAGCCCTTCGTCCCGCATGCGCTTCCTCGTTGCAGCCGCCTTCTGTCGGGGCGACCTCTTTCGAACGGTTCCATAGTACCCGACTATGGCCACACGACAAGCCAGATGCGAACCGTTTTAGACGGGAGTCGCGCCGCCGTGACGGCGGGGTCGTGGGCGGAAAACACGTGGTTCAGCGGTGTTTTCGGGCGTCGGCTGCGGCGAGGGCGCCGCCTCGGAGGCCTCCGCTTCGCCGGCAAAACCATGCGCCGCCGAGCTTTCCCTCACGTCATATCGAGCGCTGCCGACAGTCCGTTGCATAGGACCCTCGTCCTCGGCCGGGTCGGCGGCCGCTACGGCGGGGTTCCCCTCCCCTCCCTGCGGCGGATCGCCGCGGGCCTCTTGCGCATCCGCGGTGCGCTCATCGGGGTCTTCGACTTTGGTCTGATGCCGGGCGAAGATCCGGTCCGCCAGGGCCTTGGCGTCGAAGTTCGGGCCGAGGGGCCCGTCGCCCGGCACGCCGCCGGGGACGTTCCAGTCGTAGGCGTATTCGCGGGCGGGATCGAGATAGTCGCGGATCGCCGGGCTCGTCGCCCAGACCCGGCGGAGCGCGGCGTTCTTCAGCGCGGCCGGCACGCCCTCGCGCAGGTAGCCGCTGATGTCGGTGGTCTCGTCGATCGTCTCGATCGGCGGCAGGGCGGCGAGCTCCTCCTCGCTGAGGGTCTGCGCCGATTCGGCGACGGGCGCGGGCTCGGCGGCCGGCTCGGCCTCGGGCGTCGGCTGGGGGACGGCGTTCTCGTCCGGCTCCTCGGCCGCACGGACCTCCTCCCGGACCTCCTCGCGCTTGCGCCGCGACCAGCGCGACAGGAACCCCTCGCCGCTCACGGCTCGTTCTCCCGGTCCGGGTCCCCGCGCCCGTCCTCGTCGAGGCCGAGCACCCGCGGCGGGCGGCGCGCGAGCGCGTTCGGGTCCGCCGGCTTGCGCTTGCGCTTGAAGAATTCCCGCTCGACGTGGAACTCGGCGACGAAGGCGGCGAGGAGCGCCTCCACCTCCGGGGGCATCGGCAGCGCCTCGAGCAGGAGCGCCTCGTCGCCGGCGAGCGCCTCGCCCTCGTAGGGGTCGACGCTCACCGAGGCGACCTCGACCCGCTCGTCACGCTTGCGCAGCGCCACCCACACGGAGGGCCGGCCGGAGCCGAGATTGTCGCGGTAATGCGCCGTTTCGCCCGGATGCAGGTCGAGCGTCGCGGGACCGACGTACCAGGTCTCCTCCGGCCCCTCCGCGGCGATGCGCGTCCAGGCCGGCGTCTCCGGCGCCGACGGCAGCACGGCGGAGGGCGCCCACGAGACCGGCGCCCAGCGGTTCTGCGTCTCGCGCCGGCGCGCGACGATGCCGAGGGTGACGTGGGTCATGGGGCGATCCTCCGGACAATGCGCAAGCGTATAGCCGCGGCTCTCCTTCCCTGTAGGGGAAGGTGGCTCGGCGAAGCCGAGACGGATGGGGCGCGGAGCGAAGCGACGCGTTCCGCGAAGCGGAAACGGGGACGGGGACGGGCGCATCCTCTCCGGCACGCCCACCGCCGCCCGCTTCGGCTGCGCCGAACACGCCTTCGGCGTGCCCCATCCGTCTCGCCGCTGCGCGGCGATCCACCTTCCCCTACAGGGAAGGACATCGTGGCTCGCGACCATCCGAAGGAGCCCCGCGGTCTCGGAAGACGTATGAGTCGGCTAGCCGCGAGGGAGAGGGCAGTTCGGTCGCGGCCGTCACCGCCGTTGGCGCAACCGACGAGCGAGCCTGTCGCGGGTGCGTTCGCCCCCTCCTGATCGACGACCGCGACCCGCATCACCCCCTCCCCACCAGCGGCAGCCCGGTCACCAGGTTCTGCGGCTTCGTCCGCACCACCTTGTCCGGGTTCATGGCGAGGATCAGGTAGACCGGTGCGCCCTTGACGCGGGGCTCCACCGGCGCGTCCTTGCCGAAGTCGAGGCGCAGCAGGCAGAGCACGCGGGCCTGGTCGTCGTAGCCCACCGGCTCGCCACGCCAGAGGCGGTTGCCGATCGCGGTCGCCTCGGCGTCGAGGCCGACGAACCAGCGCCAGGACGGGTCCTCGATGCGCTCGAGCGGCGTCACCGTGCAAGAGACGCCGTGCATGTGGGCGACGAAGGCCTCGATCGCCCGGGCGAGGCCCTCGCGCGCCTTCGGCGCGGAGCCGAGCGGCAGCGCCATCGTGTGGGCGTCCGAGCGGCTCCAGTAGGTCCAGGAATTGCCGTCGTCGAGGACGTCGAGCTCGTCCGTGATCGACTTGCCCAGCATGGAGACGAGGGGCGAGACCGGTCCCTTGCCTTCGAACTCCTCGATCAGCTCGAGATCGGCGAGCAGCGTCGATCCCTCGTAGGTCGAGACCTTCTGAGGGCGGAAGAACAGCTCGGCGGCGCGCAGGGTGTAGGGGTCCTCGCAGCCGTCCAGCGCGTTGCGCAGGATCAGGTGCACCATCTGCGAGAGGAAGAGCGGCGGCACGACGGCGCCGTCGCGCACGATGCCGGCATAGGCGGCCTCCACCGTACCCGCGGCGAGGAGCCGGTCGCGGAAGGAGACGAAGAACGCCCAGTTCTCCCGCGCGTCCGGATCCGCCAAGGCGGCGATTTCGCGCTCCGAGACCGTGCGGCGCGGTGCGCGCATCAAGGCGGCGTAGAGCCGCCGCTCGGCGTCGCAGGCCTCCTCCGGGGGAAGGATCTCGGGGCGGGCGAGATAGGCCAGCAGCAACTCGTCCGTCACCGCGAGCGCGCCCTCCGGCGTGCGGCGGGTGAGGTGGTGGCCGCTCGAGACCCAGAACTCCCTCATGTCCCCTCACCCTTCATCATGTCGACGAGATCCACCCGCTCCTCCAGCTCGTCCTCACCCTCGCTCTCGACGACGAGGAACGCCTTGGCGTGGCTGTGCAGCCGGTCGGCGCCCGGCGCGCCGGCCTCGCGGTGGCGGAGCGTGCGGAACTGCTCGACCAGCCGGCCCTCGCGGATCGTGCGGTGGAGCGCGATCAGCGTGCCCTCCGCGTGCTCCTCGCAGAGCGAGGCGGCGTAGGCCACCTCCTCCGCCGCCGCGGCGCGGGCGTGGTCCATCGTCGGCGCCGAGAAGCGCACGGCGATCTGCCGGGCGAGCGCCTCGACGGCCGCGTCGCGCTCCTCCGGCGTCGCGGGCGTGACCACGACGAGCGTCGAGAAGCCGAGCGCCTCGACGTCGGCGAAGCCGGCGCGGAAGGCGGCGCGCTCCTTGCCGGTCATGGCGTCGGGGTCGGCGTCGAGGAACAGGAACGAGCCCGTCACGGCCCAGCGCCCCGGCTCCGCGGGATTGGCGAAGACGAAGGTATCGGACGGGTCGAGCCGGATGGTGCGCGGCAGCTTCACAGGCGCGGGCCCTTTCGCGTCGGGTCGTACCAGGCGCGCGCGGCGAGGCCGGGCAGGAGCGGCGTGCGCTCCGCGCCGGTGACGCCGTGGCGGTGGACGAGGAGATCGCCGTTGCCGTCGATGCCGCGCCGCTCGCCCGCCTTCCCGCGCTCGAGCCGCGCGAGATAGGGATCGGCGACCTTTCGGAAGCCGCGATTCGCCCAGGCGTCGACGTGGAGCATGAGATGGCGCGCGAAGCTCTCCATCAGCGCCTGCGGCTCGGCGAAGCCCTCCTCCTCGAGCGAGGTGGAGTCGGGCTTCAGGCCGCCCTCGTCGACCATCAGCCGCGCGGCGATGAGCTGCGCGCCGAAGACGAGCCAGCCCGGCTCGGAATCCTCCGGGCAATCCTCCGGCCAGCCGAGCCGCCCGCCGCCGATCAGCGCGCCGTCGTAGAGGATCGTGTCCGGCCAGCGGAAGACCACCGCCTTCTCCGGCGGGCAATGCGCCGCGATCGCGTCGGCGAGCGCCGCCATGCCGGCGAAGAAGGCGCGCCGCGCCGAGACGAGCGGCTCCTCGGGCTCGAGCACGACGGCGAATTCCACGAGATCGTAGCGCCCGACATGGACGAAGGTCCCCGCCCCCGCCTCCGGCGCGATGCGGCAGGCATGGGCGAAGGCGTCGCCCGATTCGCGCAGGCGCACGGCGGTGAAGAGAGGCGGCAGGTCCAGCGGGGCGGCGGCTGCGGCGAGTGTCGGCACGCGGCGTTTCCTCTCAGGGGGGCGGCTGTTCAACGCCCTTCTTTGGGTCTATTCCAATATAAACCGATTTACGGCAAGAGCGTCTCCGCTTCGAGGTTTCCCGGGTCATGTCCGCGTCCGACCGCATCGTCTTCGCCTGCTCCTGCGAGCGCACCATGACGCTCGACCCCGATGCCCTCGCCAAAGGCTGCGGCGGGCGGCTGGAGACGGCGAACCAGCTCTGCCGGGCCGAGATCGGCCGGCTCGAAGCGGCCTTCGCCGCCGGCGCGGCCGTGACGATCGGCTGCACCCAGGAAGAGGACGCCTTCGCCGATGCCGCCGAGGCCGCCGGCGCGAGCGCGCCCTACGCGCTCGCCAACGTGCGCGAGACCGGCGGCTGGTCGAGCGAGGGCGCGGCCGCCGGCCCGAAGATGGCGGCGCTCCTCGCCATGGCGGGCACGCCCGTGACCGACGCCGCCATCGTCACGCTGGAGAGCGAGGGCGTCGCCCTGGTGCTCGGCCGCGACGAGGCGGCGATCGAGGCGGCGCGGCGCCTCGCCGACCATCTCGACGTCACCGTGCTCTTGGAGCGGCCGGGCGACATCGCCCCGCCGCGCAAGGCGGAGTTCCCCGTGCTGAAGGGACGGGTGCGCACCGCCACGGGGCATCTCGGCGCCTTCGAGCTCTCCATCGACGACTACGCCGCCCCCTCCCCCGCCTCGCGGGCGAGGCTTCTCTTCGGCCCCGCCCGCGACGGCGCGACCTCCGCCTGCGACGTCATCGTCGACCTCAGGGGCGACCAGCCGCTGTTTCCCGCGCACGACCTGCGCCCGGGTTACCTTCGCGCCGACCCGCGCGACCCCGTCGCCGTCGAGCGCGCGCTCTTCGATGCGGCGAACCTCGTCGGCACCTTCGACAAGCCGCGCTTCGTGAACTTCGACGCCGGGCTGTGCGCCCATTCGCGCTCGAAGATCGTCGGCTGCACGCGCTGCCTCGACCTGTGCCCGACGGGCGCCATCGCGCCGGCGGGCGACCACGTCGCCATCGACCCCGCGATCTGCGCCGGCTGCGGCCAGTGCGCCGCCGCCTGCCCCACCGGCGCGGCGTCCTACGCGCTGCCCGCCGCCGGCGATCTCGTGGCGCGCCTGCGCGTCGCGACGCGCGCCTATCGCGCGGCAGGCGGCGCGGACGCGGTGATCCTGTTCCACGACGTCGAGCACGGCGAGCCTCTGATCGACGCGCTCGCGCGCTTCGGCGACGGGCTGCCGGCGACGGTGATTCCCGTCGCGGTCAACGAGATCACCCAGGTCGGGCCGGAGACCCTCGCCGCGCTCTTCGCCTACGGCGCGGCGGGCGCGCTCTTCCTCGCCCGCGCGAAGCCGAAGCACCCGCTCGACGGCCTCGCCCGAACCGTCGAGACCGTGAACACGATCCTGACCGCGCTCGGCTTCGGCGAGGCGCCCGTCGGCGTCGTCGAGACCGACGATCCGGACGCGCTCGGGGCGGCCGCGCGCGCCGCGGCGCGCGCCCGCGCGGGATCGGGCGCGGCGGTCCCGGCGACGTTCCTCGCCCAGCCGAAGAAGCGCCAGCTGCTCGAGATCGCCTTCCGCGAGCTCCACCGCGTCGCCCCCGCCCCCGTCCCGGTCGTGCCGCTCGCGGCGGGCGCGCCCTTCGGCGGCATCGTCGTCGACGTCGAGGGCTGCACCCTGTGCCTCTCCTGTGTCTCCGCCTGCCCGGCGGACGCGCTCTCGGACAATCCCGAACGGCCGATGCTGCGCTTCACCGAGAGCCTGTGCGTGCAATGCGGCCTGTGCGCCGCGACCTGCCCGGAGGGCGTCATCACGCTGGAGCCCCGCCTCGACTTCGCCGCTTGGGACGCGCCCAGGCGCGTGATCAAGGAGGAGGAGCCGTTCTGCTGCATCGAGTGCGGCAAGGCCTTCGGCACCAAGGCCACGATCGAGCGGGTGATGGACAAGCTCGGCGGCCGCCACTGGATGTTCTCGGGCGAGGCCGGCGAGGAGCGCCTGCGCGTCCTGCAGATGTGCGAGGATTGCCGCGTCCAGGCGGTGGTGAACGAGAGCTTCGATCCGCACGAGGCGCCGCGGCCGAAGCCGCGCACGAGCGAGGACTATATCCGCGAGCGCGGAAAGCTCTCCTGATCCTCTCGGGAACGCTCGGGTTCGGCTGGCGGTTGGGGCGTCAGTCGTAACGGAGCGTTCCCATGAACTCGATCATCTATATCGTCGGCCTCGTCGTGATCGTCATCGCGATCCTGTCGCTGGTCGGCTTCCTGTGAGGCGCGGGAGGGCGGGGGTCGCCCCCCGCCCTCAGCCTCAGCCTCCGCCCTTGGGACCTTTCAACGCCTTGAGCTTGTCGAAGGGCGAGCCCTCCTCGCCGTCCTCGACGACGGGCGTGAACTCGGCGCCGGGCTTCTTCGGATAGGGGTCGAGGCCGAGCGCCAGGAACTCGGCGGTGAGCGCGCCGAGATCGATGCGGTTGTTGACGATCTCGTCGGGCGGATCGAGCTTGCGCAGCTCCGCCTCCTCCTCGTCCGCGGGCTCGGTCGCGGGCGCGTAGTCCACGTCGACCTCCTCCTCCACCTCGGCCTCGAAGGGCTCGAGCGTCACGACGCAGGTCTGCGTCACGCGGCCCTTCACCCTGCCGACCACGCTCGCGCCCCGCGTATCGCCGGTGACGCGATACTCGCCGACGAGCGTGTGGATGGCGGGCAGCTTGAAGGCCTGCGCGAGCGCGCGGCGCTCCTCCTCCGTGGCTTCGACGCGGACATTCTCGCCCCGGCCCGGAAGCTTGTCGACCGGAACGAGGCGCGAGAGGGGAAGCGTGTCGTCGTCGTGCATGGTCGGGCTCTCCTCTCTCAACGCGACGGATCGGGCGCGGTCTCGCCCGAGGGGGCCTCGCCGGGCTCGGCGTCGAGCGCCGGGAAGACCGGGCCGGAGGCGAGGATGCCGTCGAGATCCTGCCCCTTCAGCGCGTCCTCGGCCTCGAGCGCGTAAGCGGCGAGGCGGTGCGCGGGTTCCTCGCCGCCGGTGACGTTGCGGGCGAGCACGGCGGCGAGCGCGTCCGCATCGCGCGCGTCGAGGGCCGCGTCGTAGGCGTGGGCGCGGCCGTAGAAGGCCTCCGCCAGCGTCTTCATCTTCTTGGGCACCGAGAGGTCGCCCACGCCCATCTCGCGGAGAGACTGGTCGAGCGAGCGGAAGAAGGCGTCGGCGAGATCCTGGCTCACGTCGGAGGCCGGCGCCGGCAGCGTGCGCAGGCGCCGGAAGACGAGCACCACGTGCAGCGCGAGGCACTCGAAGCGTCCCTCGACGGTGTCGGGGACGCCGGCGTCGAGATAGAGCCCCGGCTGGCGCGCGGCCTGGGCGACGCGCGTGTAGAGGCTCTCGATCAGCTCGCGGCGCGGGTCGCGCCTGAAGAAACGTAGGATCATCGGCCTCGCCCGGGTTGTCCCGCCTTGTCAAAGGGTCTAGGTCGGGGTTAAGCCATTCAGCCGGCGCGGCGCAAGCTCCCTCCTGCCGCAGCCCATCCGGACACGTCCCCATGCGTCTCGCGAAAGCCTCCCCGATCTCGCAGCCCACCCGCCGCGGCGTCCTGCGGCTCGCCGCGCTCGCGGGCGTCGCGGCCCTCGCGGCCGGCTGCACCACGTCGCTCGCGCCGATCACCGAGGAGTTCCAGCGCGGCTACATCCTCGACCAGGCGGCGCTCGACCAGGTGACGCCCGGCATGGGCGCGCAGGAGGTGCTGGAGCTGATGGGCACGCCCTCCACCGTCTCCACGGTGGGGAACCAGTCCTGGTACTACATCAGCCAGACGACCCGCCGCCGCGGCGCCTTCAACCGTCAGGACGTCGTCGACCAGACGGTGGCGGCCATCTACTTCACGCCCCAGCTGCGGGTGGAGCGCAAGGCGCTCTACGGCCTCGAGGACGGCGTGATCTTCGACTTCATCTCCCGCGAGACGCCGACGGGCGGCGCCGAGCAGAGCTTCGTGCGCCAGCTCTTCCGCGGCGTGACGAGCTGGAACCCGATCGCGCCCGGGCAGTGAGCAGACGTCGGGGCGACATATTCGCTCCTTCCCTGTAGGGGAAGGTGTCGCCGCGCGAAGCGCGGTGACGGATGGGGCGCGCGGCACGCGCGTTCGGCGAAGCCGAAGTGGACCGGCGAGCAGGTCGCTACGGTTCGGGGTTCCGCTTCGCGGAACGCGTCGCTACGCGCCGCGCCCCATCCGTCTCGGCTTCGCCGAGCCACCTTCCCCTACAGGGAAGGAAAGCGCTCAGCCGCTGTCCCGCAGGTTACAAGCCGTTGCAGACCCGAACGGGGGGGAACCCAACGACGCCGGCCCCCTCCCTCACACGGCCCGCGAATGCCGGCTCGCCTGCGGCGCCCAATGGGCGTCGAGGCGCGCCGCGACGTTGCGGACGTGGAAGCGGGCGTGGGGCGGCACCGTGACGCGCCGGCCCGCGCGGGCGCACAGCCCGTCGGCGACGAGCGGGTCGAGCCGCTCCAGCTCCGCGTCGAAGAACGCCTCGTCGACGCCGTGCGCCGCGGCGAGCGCGCCGCAATCGACGTCGAAGCGGCTCATCAGGGCGTAGATCGCCGCCCGGCGCAGCGCGTCCTCGGGCGTGACGGGCACGCCGCGCACGACGGGGATGCGGCCGTCGTCGACGGCCTGGGCCCACTTGCCGAGATGCGGCTCGTTCTGGGCGTAGCCCATGGGCAGCGCGCCGATGGCGGAGGCGCCGAAGCCGATCAGCGTCTCGGCCGTGTCGGTCGTATAGCCCTGGAAATTGCGCTTGAGCGTGCCCTCGCGCGCGGCGATCGCGAGCGGGTCGTCGGGCCGCGCGTAATGGTCGAAGCCGACCTCGACGAAGCCCGCCTCGGCGAACGCCTCGGCCGCGGCCGCGGCCTGTGCCAGACGCTCGGCGGCGCCGGGGAGGAGCGCCGCGTCGATCGCCGCCTGGTGCTTGGCGAACCACGGCACGTGCGCGTAGCCGAACACGGCCGCGCGATCGGGCGCCATGGCGAGCACCGCGGCGACGCTGGCGCGCACATGGGCCACGGTCTGCTTCGGCAGGCCGTACATCAGGTCGACGTTGATGCGGTGGATGCCGTTCGCGCGCAGGAGCGCCACCGCGGCGGCGACCTGCTCGGTGGGCTGCACCCGGTGGACGAGGCGCTGCACCTCGGGGTCGACGTCCTGCACGCCGAGCGAGACGCGGTTCACGCCCGCCCCGGCGAGCGCGGAGGCCATCTCCTCGGTGAGCGTGCGCGGATCGATCTCCACCGCGATCTCCGCGTCCGGCGCGAAGGGGAAGCTCGCCTCGAGCCGCTCGATCACCGACACGAAATCCGCCGGGGCGAGGATGGTGGGCGTGCCGCCGCCGAAATGCAGGTGCGCCACCGGCCCCTTGCGCGGCATCGCCGCGGCGACCCGCTCCGCCTCCTGCTCCAGCCGGCGCGCGTAGCGCGCGATGCGGGCGTCGTCGTTCAGCACCGAGGTGTGGCAGCCGCAATACCAGCACAGCACCCGGCAATAGGGCACGTGCACATAGAGCGACAGCGGCGTCTCCCCGTCGAGCTCGGCCAGCCAGCGCCGGTAGAGCGCCTCGTCGACGAACGGCCCGAACTGCGCCGCCGTCGGATAGCTCGTGTAGCGCGGCACCGTCTCCAGCGCATAGGCGGCGGGTATGGCGGCGGGGGTGAGGGCGGGTGCCCGGGAGGGGGAGATCGTGCGCATGAGGGAAGTGAAGCGCGGCGGGCGGGGGGTGTCGTTGATCTGGCGCAAGGGGGGCGTGCGGGGGGGCGATGACGGCGTCGCCACCCGTGTCATCCCCGGCCGGAGCCGGCGAAGCCGGCGCAGGGGAAGGGGACCCAGCGCGACTCGCCGCGCCGGAAGCCGCTCATCGCGGCCGCGACCAGCCGCCTGGTCGGCGGCATGCAGCGCGCCTTCGGCGGGTCGCGTACTGTGTCTTCTGCAAAAATCCGATGCTAAGATCGGCGGTCATGGCACGCTGGTGATGTCTGAAGTCACCGACCCCTGGAGGGTGCATGCCATGACCGGAGAGAAGGGTAAGTCCGTCACGTTGGATGTCCAGGCGCTGCTGTCGCGGGACGAGGATTATCTGCCGCGGATGGTTCAAGCGATCGTGGAGGCGACGCTGGAGGCGGAGATGACGGCGGTGCTGAACGCGGAGAAGAGCGAGCGGACGGAGGGGCGCCGGGGCTACCGTGCGGGCTACTACACGCGCTCGCTGGTGACGCGGGTCGGGACGCTGGAGCTGCGGGTGCCGCAGGATCGGCACGGGCTGTTCTCGACGCAGCTGTTCGAGCGCTACCAGCGCTCGGAGAAGGCGCTGGTGGGCGCGCTGGCGCAGATGTACGTGCAGGGGGTCTCGACGCGCAAGGTCAAGGCGATCACCGAGGAGCTGTGCGGACACTCCTTCTCGGCCTCGGCGATCAGCGCGATCAACAAGCGTATGGACGCGGAGCTGGAGGCGTTCGCGCGCCGGCCGCTGACGGAGGCCTATCCCTACCTGATCCTGGACGCGCGCTACGAGAAGGTCCGCGAGATCGGGATCCAGAGCCGGGCCGTGCTGGTCGCGATCGGGATCGACGGGGAGGGGCGGCGCAACGTGCTGGGCGTCGAGCTCGCCAACCGGGAGAGCCGCTCGAGCTGGCGGGACTTCCTGCTCGGGCTGAAGGCGCGGGGGCTGTCGGGCGTGGAGTTCGTGGTCTCGGACGATCACGAGGGGCTCAAGCGCGCGGTGACGGAGACGCTCACCGACGCGGCCTGGCAACGCTGCTACGTGCACTTCCTGCGTAACGCTCTCGACCACGTGCCGCGCAAGCACGACGACGACTGCCTGCAGGAGCTGCGCTGGTTCTACGACCGGCGCGACCTCGCCGAGGTCCGCCAGGATCTCGCCCGCTGGCTGAACAAGTGGCAGGACAAGTACCCGAAGCTGACGCAGTGGGTCGAGGACAACGTCGAGGAGACGCTGACCTTCTACCGGCTGCCGCGCCAGCACCATAAGCATCTGAAGTCCACGAACATGCTCGAGCGCTTCAACCAGGAGATCAAGCGCCGCACGACGGTGGTGCGCATCTTCCCCGACGACGCGGCCTGCCTGCGCCTCGTCCGCGCGCTGGCGGTCGAGATCCACGAAAACTGGCTGGAGGGCACGCGCTACCTCAACATGAGCCACCTGGCCGAGCACAAGAAGGAACAGATGCGGCAGCTGGACCGCGCAGAAGCCGCCTAACGGCGGCTGGGGCGGGGCGAGCGCCCTGCTATTGAGGAGCCAGCGCTCGCCCCGCCCCCGAACCCCACCGGCGCGCCAAACCGCCACGCTTTTGCAGAAAACACTGGACGTAACTCTTCGGCGCACATCCTGCGCTGGGCCCCCTTCCCCTGCGCGCCTGACGGCGCTCCGGCCGGGGGCGACACGGTTCACCCCGCCAGAGCCCGGTGCGGGTCCATCGCATCCGGCATCCAGTACGTCGCCACCGCCTCGGCCGCCTCCGACCGCGCGCCCCCCTCGCGCTCGACATAGGCGCGCAGCGCGAAAAGGAGCCGGGTCAGCCGCCGCAGCGCCGGGCCCTGCCGTCCCTCCTCCCCGAAGGCGACGACCTCCGCCTCGGCCAGCGCCAGCGCGATGGCGAGGAATGCGCCGTCGCGCGAGGCGGGGCGGAAGTCGCTGGCGCGCCGGGCGATGTGGCCCAGCGTCGCCGTGATCTCGGAGACGGTGCTCTCCGCCGCGATCCGCTCGCGCGGGCTCTCCCCGTGCAGTTCCCGCTCCTCCGCGACCCGCCGCCGCCGGATGAGATCGCCCGCTTCCGCGCACAAGGCCGCGAGCGGGCACGCGCCCGCGTCGCCCGGAATGCTCTCCCCCATTGGGGTTCTCCGTTGCTGGTATCCGATGATGGATTTAATATCACCCGCACGCCGGGCGTGCGTCAATATTAAAAATATCGAACGAGCAAAAATCAATCATGACGTCCGACAAGCCCGCCCGCCTCACCTCGGCCCAGGTCCGCGCCGCCCGCGCGCTGCTGCGCTGGAGCCAGAAGACGCTGGCCGAGGCCTCGAACGTCTCGGTCCCCACCATCGCCCGGCTGGAGCTCCAGGACGGCCCGCTGAGCGGGACGGAGCTGACCGCGGTGGCGCTGCGGCGGGCGCTGGAGGAGGCAGGGGTGGAGTTCATCCCGGCGAACGGGGGTGGGCCGGGGGTTCGGTTGCGCGGGGCGGAGAGCTGAACGCGTACACCCAGCCTCCGCGATGGCGGGCGCCCCAGCGTCGTGCTCGGCGGCCTGCCACTGTGCTCGGCCCGGTGTAGCTCAAAACCAAGCGCGCCCCCATTGGGACGATGGCAACGGTTTGAGCTGCGGCAGCTCGCGCAAGCCTTTCAGCGGCAGAAGTCCCCGAAGCCCCTTCAGCGGCGGCAGCGAGGTCAAGGGCATTATAGGCCCGCCAGTGGCATCCCTGGTGAAGGCAATACGCTCGCCGTACTTGTTCAGAAGCCAACCACTCTCGAACCACCCGCGGTGCTTTCCGCTGAAGTCGAAAATCTTGCCTTCATGTAAGTAGCCGACGGGATCCCCGTCCCAAGTATGGAGATGTGTGCCGTCGGGCGAGTAGACCAATGCGCGCCCGTCACGATCGAAGAAGTCCATGAACGCCTCCCGTCTCAATTTTGCGCAAGCTATCTTGTAAAACGAAAGCCCAGCGCATCAGCCTCTCCAGATCCCTCTTCTGAAGGGTAGATCATCCTTGAAAGTCTCCTGGTTTCGGCTCAATGCTTGACCAAAGCCTCTCAATCTGCCCGCACGCGGCCTTAATCCGCCTCTCGCGAGAGATCCGATCGCTTGGCAGCTCTATTCTTTCACCGGTCCGAAGATCCAAGACAAATAGCCATTTTGGTTCGATCTGGTCCGCGCGAAATCCCATTTCGAGCAGTGCCATTCTGAGCAGGACCGTCATATAGCGAGCTACCTCCCGCCTAAACTCAAGCCTTGCTGTTCGCGTCGCCTCCAACTTGCACTCGTTGGGGTTGGGGCGCTTCTGTGGCCGGAATCCTGCGGCTCCAACGAGATCATTATTTCCCGGCTGAGAGGCACCCACGAGGATGTCAGGCTGGACCGAAACGGCGACCCGGGAAATTGAGAGCGGCGCTAGCCGTCCACATTCAAACATCGGTAACTTTGACAGTCCAAATTGATTTGCACTGTTCTGAAAGAGGGTGATGGCTTCGACACAGCGGGCGGCTTCGTCACGGAGAGACGGCTTCAGTTCCTGAGACTGGCTCCGGTTTGTCAGCGCACCGATTGCATTATCGAGATGGAAAGGGGCTCGGCGCGGGTCATTGCAATACGCCCGCATCGCTCGAAGCGCATCTCCATATGGGGCCACAGCCGGCGGCCTCATGAACCTCGCGTCGTGCAGAACTTCGTCTTGTCGGTCCGGCGGCGTAATGATGAACTCCGCCAACGCCGACGCCGAGATCTGCGGCTTTTGCCTCTCGCGGATGCGAGGGTGCAGCGGAATAGGTTTAGCCATGGACACCGCCTTCTCTGCTCCTCTAGATGAACACAGAACGCTCTGGCTTACAGAGATAAGCCGGAAGACCTTCGATGAACAAGCTCTGGACGAGCTTGAAAGCGATTGCGGACTCTTCGTTGTCCTGGAGGACGCGAGCTCAGGTTCGTTCGACGTGCTTGCAAAAGTCGCGTCCTGCTCTGCCGGGCGCGCTCTGATCCAGATGCTGATTCGTGGCATGCCCGCAACACCAATTGTGTTAGTTTAGCACGGTGCAATGCCGCGGATACCCAAAAGAACGAGTCTTCCCCAGACGACACACTAGGAAAGCCTGCCCCCCATGCCCTCCCCGCACCTCCTCGAGATCCTCGCCCACATCGATTCCAACCTCGACGCCTCGCTCGAGCGCCTCTTCACCTGGCTCGCGATCCCCTCGATCTCCACCGATCCGGCCTATGCCGAGCATTGCGTCGCCGCGGCGCGGTTCATCCGGGAGGATCTGGCGAGCCTCGGTGTCGCGGCGCAGGTGCGGGACGTGCCGGGGGCGCATCCCGCCGTCGTCGGCCGCGTCGAGGGGCCGGCGGGCGCGCCGCACGCCCTGTTCTACGGGCATTACGACGTCCAGCCGGTCGACCCGGTGGAACTGTGGGAGAGCCCGCCCTTCACGCCCGTGCGCAAGCGGCTTCCCGACGGGCGCGAGGTGATCGTCGCCCGCGGCGCCTGCGACGACAAGGGCCAGGTGATGACCTTCGTCGAGGCCTGCCGAGCCTGGAAGGCCGTCACCGGCTCGCTGCCGATCGGGCTCACCTTCCTGATCGAGGGCGAGGAGGAGAACGGCTCGAAGGGCCTGCCCGCCTTCGTCGAGGCGATCCGGGACGAGCTCGCCGCCGATCTCGCGCTCGTGTGCGACACCACGCAATGGGACCCGCAGACCCCCGCCGTCACCGCCTCGCTGCGCGGCCTCGCCTACGACGAGGTGATCGTGCGCGCCGCCGACCGCGACCTGCACTCGGGCCTGTTCGGCGGGGCGGCCGCGAACCCGATCCACATCCTCGCGCGGATCGTCGGCGATCTGCACGACGCGACCGGGCGCGTGACGCTGGAGGGCTTCTACGACGGCGTGTCCGAGCCGCCGCCGGAGGTGCGCGCCCGCTGGGAGGCGCTCGGTCTCACGCCGGAGACGCTGCTCGGGCCGATCGGTCTCTCGCAGCCCGTCGGCGAGCGCGACCGGATGATCATCGAGATGATCCAGTCGCGCCCCACCTGCGACGTCAACGGCATCGTCGGCGGCTATACCGGCGAGGGCACCAAGACCGTGATCCCGGCCGAGGCCTCCGCCAAGATCTCCTTCCGGCTGGTCGGCGACCAGGATCCGGAGGCGGTCTCGGCGGCGCTCGAGCGCCATGTCGCGGCCCGGGTGCCGGCGGATTGCTCCTACGAGATCGTCCGCCACAAGGGCTCGCGCGCGATCAGCCTGTCCTACGACATGCCGGCGCTGGCCAAGGCCGAGGCGGCGCTCGCGGCGGAGTGGCCGAACGCGCCGGTGATCATCGGCTCGGGCGGCTCGATCCCCATCGTCGGCGACTTCAAGCGCACGCTCGGGCTCGATTCGCTGCTCGTGGGCTTCGGGCTCGACGACGACCGGGTGCATTCGCCCAACGAGAAGTACGACCTGACGAGCTTCCACAAGGGCATCCGCTCCTGGGCGCGGATTCTCGCCGAGCTGGCGGAGGGGTGAGGGCCTCGTCGAGGGTCGTCGCCGACGCATGAGCCCGCCCTGGCGGAACGCCCAAGCCTGCGCCGCCGTTCTCCCGGCATGCGCCGCAAGACCCTCCTGCGCCCCGTCGGCTCGCGTCTCGCGACCGTCTGGGACGCCGTGCAGAACAGCCTGTGGTTCGTCCCCGGCGCGATGGCGCTCGCCGGGGCGGCGCTGGCGCTCGTGCTCCTGCGGGTCGACCTGCCCGACGACGGGTTCTGGTCGAGCCTCGAGGCGCCGGCCCGGGACGCGCCCTCCTTCCTGGCGACGCTGCTGTCGTCCATGATCACGATGGCGACGCTCGCCATCTCCATCACCATGGTGGTGCTGACGCTCGCCGCGAACCAGCTCGGCTTCCGGCTGATCCGCAACTTCATCGGCGACCGGCGCACGCAGATCGGGCTCGGCCTGTTCCTGGCCACCATCGTCTACCTGCTCCTCGTCCTGCGCGGCCTGCCGGTGGGCGAGGAGGCGCACGCGCATCAGCCGGCGGTCGCCATCACCGTCGGCTCCCTGCTGGTGCTGGCCTCCGTGGCGATGCTCCTGTTCTATGTCCACCACCTCGCCCGCTCCATCGTGGCCGACACGCTGATCCATCGGGTCGGCGACCGGCTCGATGCGGTGGTCGACCAGTTCCTGCCGGATCTCGGCCCGCACGAGCGCCAGCACCCGCGCTCCATCGAGGAGCATGCCCGCACCGGCCCGATCCGCGGCGACGAGGGCGGCTACATCCAGGCCATCGACTACGATCTCCTGGTGTGCGCCGCCCGGGAGGCGGATTGCGTCGTCGAGCTCGCCTACCGGCCGGGCCACCACGTCCTGCCCGGCGGGGTCCACGCCTGGGTGACGCCGCCGGACGCGCGCTCGAAACGGCTCGCGAAGACCTTCGCCGAGGCGGTGGTGATCGGGCCGGAGCGCACGCCGGTGCAGGATCTCGAGTTCGCCATCCGCCAGCTGGTGGAGATCGCGCTGCGCGCCCTCTCGCCCAGCATGAACGACGCCTTCACCGCCATCGCCGCGATCAACCGGCTGGGCCTCTCCATCGCCACCATCATGCGCCGGCCCTCGGCCGAGCGCGGCTTCCCGGACGAGGACGGCGTGGTGCGGGTGATCTCCCCCATCTCCACCTTCGAGGGGCTGGTCGACATCGCCTTCCACCAGATCCGCCGCTCGGCGGCGGATTCGCCGGCGGTGATCATGCACCTGCTGGAGACGCTGGGGCAGCTCGCCGAGCTCGCCGTGGACGAGGGCCACAAGGCGGTGATCGCCGAGCACATCGATCTCGTGACGGAGTCGGGGCGGCGCGCCATCCAGGAGCCGCGCGACCGCGCCGCCATGGAGGCCCGCCGCGACGAGGCCGTCGCGGCGCTGACGGAGAACGGCCCGATCGAGCACAAGGACGGGCTGCGGTGAGATCGTGACGCCGCGGGAAGCCTTGCGGCCCCGCTTCCCCGCGCCCACATCAGCACGGAACGTCCCTCCCGCGAAGGTCCCCTCCCCGATGCTCGACGCCAAGAAGCTCCTCGACCAGGTCCTCGGCTCCGCCAAGGCGGGCGACTTTTCCGGGCTGCAGGCGCAGGCGCAGCAGATGCTCGGCGGCGGCGCGCAGCAGAAGACCGGCGGCGGGAACGGCGACCTGATGAAGGGCGCGCTCGCCGGCGGCGTGCTGGGGCTGCTTCTCGGCAACAAGAAGGCCCGCAAGTTCGCCGGCCGCACGGCGGGCACGGCGCTCAAGCTCGGCGGCGTCGCGGCGGTGGCGGGCCTCGCCTACGCCGCCTGGAAGAACCGCCAGCAGGGCGGCGACGCCGCGCCCGCGGCGCCGAGCGTGCCCGGCCCGACGCACATGATGCCCGCGCCCGAGCAGGCGCTCCTGCCCCCGCCCGCCGACAGCGCCTTCGCGCCGCGGAACGCACCGGGCGGCGAGGAGGCGCTCGCCCACGCCATCCTGGTCGCCATGATCCAGGGCGCCAAGGCCGACGGCCACATCGATGCCGACGAGCAGAAGGCGATCTTCGGCCATGTCGAGAGCCTCGATCTCGACGCCGAGGCCAAGGCCTTCGTCATGGACGAGCTCGCCGCGCCGCTCGACATCGACAAGGTGGTGCGCGCCGCCAGGACGCCGGAGATGGCGGCCGAGCTCTACGCCGCCTCGCTGCTCGCCATGGTCCCCGACCGGCCGGCGGAGCGCGCCTATCTCGACATGCTCGCCGCGCGGCTGAACCTCGATCCGGGCCTCGCCGCGGAGATCGAGCGCTCCGTCATGGCCGCGACCTGAGGCGCCCGTGCACGCGAGCCTCCTCGCCCTCGACACCATCGCCGCGCTCGAGGCCTATGCCGACACCCATCCCGCCGAGGCGGGGCGCGCACGGGCGATGATCGCCTTCGCGGGATCGGTCGCCGATCCCTTCGCCCGCACGACCCGGCCGGGCCATTTCACCGGGAGCGCGATCGTGCTCGATGCGAGCGGGCGGCGCGCGCTGCTCGTGCGCCATCGCTTCCTCGGGCGCTGGCTCCAGCCCGGCGGGCACGTCGATCCCGGCGAGCGCCCGGCCGACACGGCGCTGCGCGAGGCGCGCGAGGAGACCGGGCTCTCCTCGATCCGCCCCTGGCCGGGACGCGAGGGGGCGCTCGTCGACATCGACACCCACCCGATCCCGCCCAACCCGCGCAAGGGCGAGGGCCCGCACGTGCACCACGACCTGCGCTTCGCCTTCCTGGCCGATGCGCAGGAGACGGCTCGCGCCGCCGTGGACGAGGCCTCGGACGTGCGCTGGTTCCCGCTCGCCGAGGCCGCCGCGGAAGCGTGGCGCGCGGACATCCTGCCGAAGCTGCGCGCCCTGCCGCCGCCATGAGCCGACGTCAGCGACCGCCGGGCGCGTCCACCAGCCGCTCCACGAGGCGTCGCACGAGAGGCGCCAGGACGAACACGCCGGGGAACGCGACGGCCCAGGCCAGAAGCCAGGACGTGATCCACTTGGCGAAGAACCCGTGCGCGAGCCCGACCGCCGCGACGGTGGCGATGCCCGACACCATGAACGACATCAGGCCCGACAGGATCAGCGCGAACAGCACGGGGGCGAAACGGGGCGGGAGCTTACGCGTCACGATGTCGTCCGTTCTCCTCGATGGCGGACCGAGCTTGCGCATGCCGGAAATGAGCGGCATGAGAAGCGCAAGGGCGCCGGCCGGCCGAAGGCCGACGCGTTCCTAGCGCGCACGGCGCGCGTCGCCAAGCCGCGCCACCCGCGCCCGGCGCCGCGCCCGCCGCACGCATGATCCGCGTCCAGCGCATGAGGCCCCCGTGACGCCGACCCTCCTCTACCTGATCACGCCGCTCGTCGAGGATCCGTCCGCCTTCGCGCCGCGCCTGCGCGAGGCGGCGGAGACGGGCGCCGTCGCCGCGGTGCAGCTGCGCCTGCCCGCCCGCGACGAGCGCAGCCTGATCAACCACGTCAAGGCGCTGGCCCCCGTCGCCCAGGAGCACGGCGCGGCCGTCGTCCTCGCGCTCGGTCGCCAAGCCGCGCCACCCGCGCCCGGCGCCGCGCCCGCCGCACGCATGATCCGCGTCCAGCGCATGAGGCCCCCGTGACGCCGACCCTCCTCTACCTGATCACGCCGCTCGTCGAGGATCCGTCCGCCTTCGCGCCGCGCCTGCGCGAGGCGGCGGAGACGGGCGCCGTCGCCGCGGTGCAGCTGCGCCTGCCCGCCCGCGACGAGCGCAGCCTGATCAACCACGTCAAGGCGCTGGCCCCCGTCGCCCAGGAGCACGGCGCGGCCGTCGTCCTCGCGCTCGAGGGCGAAGGCGCGGGCGCGCTCGACATCGCCCGCATCGCAGCCCGCGGCGGCGCCGACGGCGTGCATGTCCCCGATCTCGCGACGGCCCGCAGCCTGCGCGAGCGGCTGGAGAGCGACCGCGTCGTCGGCGTCGGCGGCCTGCGCACGCGCCACGACGCCATGACCGCCGGCGAGATCGGCGTCGACTACCTCGTCTTCGGCGAGCCGCGGCCGGACGGGTCGCTGCCGGCGCTCGAGCTCACGCAGGAGCGCGCCGGCTGGTGGGCTGAGATCTTCGAGACGCCCTGCGTCGCCGTCGCGCCGCGGCTGGAGGACGTCGAGATCCTGGCCGAGACCGGCGCCGAGTTCGTCGGCCTGGGCGCGGCCGTCTTCGACCACCCGGAGGGCCCCGCCGCAGCGATCGCGGCGGCGCGCGCCGTTCTCGACCGCGTCGACGCCGAGCGCGCCCGGCGCGCGGAGGAGGAGCGCCGGTGATCCGCCTCGCGCTCCGGCCCTCGCTGCCCGCGCTGGTCGCGACCCTCGGCCTCGCCCTGGCGAGCGCCGCCGCGGCGCAGGAGCCTGCGACGGCGACGGAGACCCCCGCGACCTCCGCGCCCGCGCTCGCCGCGCCGGCGGAGACGGCGCCCGTCGAGACCGAGCGGCTCGAGGCGGCGCCGTTCGGCGCGCCCCCGCCCCTCGGCGAAGCCGCCGATCCCGACGCCGATCTCGCCTACGGCGCGTTCCAGCGCGGCTATTATCTCACCGCCTTCCACCGCGCGACGCAGCGCCTCGAGCGCGATCCCGAGGACGCCGCCGCGATGACGTTGCTCGGCGAGCTCTACGCGCAGGGCTACGGCGTCGCGCAGGATCTCGCCCGGGCCAACGACTGGTATCGGCTCGCGGCCCGCGAGGGCGACCCGAACGCGCTGTTCGCGCTCGCGATGAACGCCATCGAGGGCGTCGGCCGCGACCGCGACGTCACGGAGGGCCGCCGGCTGCTGGACGAGGCCGCCGAGGCTGGCCATCCGCGCGCCGCCTACAATCTCGCGCTCCTCCTCCTGGCCTCGGAGGACGAGGCCGACCTCGCCCGCGCCGCCGACCTGATGCGGCAGGCGGCGGAGGCGGACCTCCCCGCGGCCCAGCACGGCTACGGCGTGCTGCTGGCGGAGGGCCGCGGGGTGGAGGAAGACCGGATCGCGGCGACGGCCTGGTTCTCCCGCGCCGCCCGCAACGGCGACGTTTCCGGCATGGTCGAGTTCGCCATCGCGCTGTTCAACGGCGAGGGCATCGCCCCGAACCCGGAGGAAGCCGCCCGATGGTTCCGCGAAGCCGCGTTCCGCGGCAACGCCATCGCCCAGAACCGCCTCGCCCGCCTCCACGCCGAGGGACGCGGCGTCCCGCAGGACCCGATCGAGGCCGCGTCCTGGCACCTGATGGCCGCCTCGCAGGGACTGACGGACGCCTGGCTCGACGAGCGCCTCGACGCGTTGACGCCCGAGGAGCGCGGCCAGGCGATGGCTCTGGCGGAGGGGCGGCTTCAGGGGATGTGAGGTCAGGCCTGATCCAGCGTGGGAATGCCGCTGACGTCGACCTCGCGCTCCGCCGTCCAGAGATCGACGTTCGCCTGCATGCGCATCCACAGGCGGGGGCCGTTGCCGCAGAGCTTGCCGAGCTTCACCGCCATGGTCGGCGTCACGGGCTGCTTCTCGTCGAGGATGCGGTAGAGGCTCTCCCGCGAGACGCCGAGGAGACGCGCGATCTCCGCCTTCGGTCGCCCCAGCGCCGGAAGGACGATCTCCCGCAGGAGCGCGCCGGGGTGCGAAGGGCGGGCAGATGGGTTGCGCTTCGGTCTCATTGCGACCTCGTATCACGCCCGGCGCACGTGCGCCAGCCTCGTTGCGAACCCGCGCCGCCCCTCCCGGAGCGGCGCGCTTCTCCCCTCACATCCCCAGCTTCTTGCGCCGCTGCGCCAGCGTCCTCAGCCGCAGCGCGTTGAGCTTGATGAAGCCGGCCGCGTCGCGGTGGTCGTAGGCGACGGCGCCTTCCTCGAAGGTGACGAGGTCCTGGTCGTAGAGCGAGAACGGGCTCTCGCGGCCGATCACGTGGACGCCGCCCTTGTAGAGCTTCAGCCGCACGGTGCCGGTGACGTTTTCCTGGCTCTTGTCGATCAGCGCCTGGAGCATCTCGCGCTCGGGCGAGAACCAGAAGCCGTTGTAGATCAATTCGGCGTATTTCGGCGCGAGCTCGTCCTTGAGATGCGCCGCGCCGCGGTCGAGGGTGATCGATTCCATGGCGCGGTGGGCGGTGAGCAGGATCGTGCCGCCGGGCGTCTCGTACATGCCGCGGCTCTTCATGCCCACGAAGCGGTTCTCGACGAGGTCGAGCCGGCCGATGCCGTTGTCGCGGCCCAGATCGTTGAGGCGCGCGAGCAGGCTCGCCGGCGACAGCCTCTCGCCGTCGATGGAGACCGCGTCGCCCGCCTCGAAGCCGATCGCGATCACGGTCGGCTGGTCGGGCGCCTCCTCCGGGGAGAGCGTGCGCGAGAAGACGTAGTCCGGCACGTCCTGCGCGGGGTCCTCCAGCACCTTGCCCTCGGAGGAGGTGTGCAGGAGGTTGGCGTCCACCGAGAACGGCGCCTCGCCGCGCTTGTCCTTGGCGATGGGGATCTGGTGGGCCTCGGCGAAGGCGATCAGCTGCTCGCGCGAGCGCAGGTCCCACTCGCGCCAGGGCGCGATCACGGTGACGTCGGGCTTCAAGGCGTAATAGCCGAGCTCGAAGCGGACCTGGTCGTTGCCCTTGCCGGTGGCGCCGTGGCAGACCGCGTCCGCGCCGGTGGCCTCGGCGATCTCGATCTGGCGCTTGGCGATCAGCGGCCGGGCGATCGAGGTGCCGAGCAGATAGACGCCCTCGTAGAGCGCGTTCGCCCGGAACATCGGGAACACGTAGTCCCGCACGAATTCCTCGCGCAGGTCCTCGATGTAGATGTTCTCGTCCTTGATCCCGAGCAGCTGCGCCTTCTTGCGCGCCGGCTCCAGCTCCTCGCCCTGGCCGAGGTCGGCGGTGAAGGTCACCACCTCGCAGCCGTAGGTCGTCTGCAGCCACTTCAGGATGATGGAGGTGTCGAGCCCGCCGGAATAGGCGAGGACGACCTTGTTGACGCGCTTGTCGGTCATGGCTGGGGCTTTCGGACGGGGCCTGAGCGATGTCGGAGCGCGGGCGGACTTTTTTTCGCCGCCATCGTGCCGACGGTTGGGACGGCGCGTTTATAATCCGGTGGACGGCGCGCGCAACCGCTCGCGTCTCCGCCGCGCAGACCTCACCCTCGCTCTCGATCCCGCGCGGAGGATTCGCTCCCCATGGCCCGTCGCCCCGTCCTCGAGTTCTGGTTCGATTTCGCCTCGACCTATTCCTACCTCTCGGCCATGCGCATCGAGCCGCTCGCCGAGGCGGCCGGCGTCGACGTGCGCTATCGTCCCTTCCTGCTCGGGCCGATCTTCCAGGCGCAGGGGTGGAACACCTCGCCCTTCAACCTCTACCCGTCCAAGGGCCGCTACATGTGGCGCGACGTCGCCCGGGAGGCCGAGCGCCGCGGCCTGCCCTTCCGCAAGCCGGACCCGTTCCCCCAGAACGGCCTCGCCGCGACGCGGGTCGCCCTCCACGGCGCCGACAAGGACTGGTGCGGCGCCTTCGTGCGCGCGGTCTTCCACGCCGAGTTCGGCGAGGGCCGTTCCATCGAGGAGCCCTCCGCCGTCGCGGCGCTGGCCGGTTCCGTCGGGCTCGACCCGGATCAGACGATGAAGGCCGCCACCGCCGAGCCCAACAAGACCCGGCTTCGCGCGATCACCGAGGAGGCGCGCACCAAGGGAATCTTCGGCGCGCCGACCTTCCTGACGGAAGACGGCGAGATGTTCTGGGGCGACGACCGCCTGGAACGCGCGCTCGCCTGGGCCGGCGGCGAGGAGGGCTGATCCGATGTCATCCCGGGCCGCGAAGCGGACCCGGGAGCCATACGCGCGACGTCGGGTCGAGCGCGCATGGCGCGCGCGTCGCGCGACAGATGAATGCATCGATGTTTGCGTAACGCAGCCTGAAGGCTGCGAGATCGGCGTCGGTGTCTCTAGGTCCCGGGTCGCCGTTCGGCGCCCGGGATGACAGCGTATGACGGCCCTCGCGGGACGGTCAGCCCGGGCGGCGCATGGCCGGGGGCAGCGGCCCGTCCTCGAAGGCGACGCGCGAGCGCGAGAGCACGACGCCCTCCTCGTCGACGACGATCCGGAAGCGGGCGCTCGCGTGGTAGAAGGTCAGCCGCCAGCGGCCCGCGTCCTCGCCCTCGCCGCGCTCGACGCGGCTCGTGATCGCGCCCTCCCGCAGGAGGGCGACGACCTCGGCGGGCTCGAGCCGCAGCCCCTCCCCGATCAGCTCCGCGTCGACGTCGAAGCCGTCGGCGTCGCGGCGCACGCGCGCGACGCTCATCGGCGCGGCTCTCGAGGTCCTCGGGGGCCGTCCTCGTCCTCGTCGACGATGCGGTACTCGACGTCGATGATCTCCTCGCGCTCGCCGGGCCGGCGGCGGACGGGATCCGCCTGCGCCCGCGCGGCGTCCCGCGGCACGACGGAGCGGCGCCCGCCGATGGCCTTGCCCCGCCCGATCCAGGCGGCGACGGCGCCGACGATCAGCACGGTCGGGATCGCCACGAGCGCGATGCCGGCGGCGAGCGTGAGCGCGAGCAGCCCCACCAGGAACGCCGCCACCAGGCCGAGCCCGATCGCCCAGCGCGGCACCGTCACGACGCGCTGTTGACGGCCGTCGTACTTGATGAAACGGATCATGCGCTCACACCTCTCTTTCGACAGCCCTCATATCGGAACGCAGGCGGCGCATTTCAAATGATCGCGGTGACCCCCACCATCGCCCTCGACGAGGACGAGATCGAGATGACGGCGCTTCGCGCCTCGGGGCCCGGCGGGCAGAACGTCAACAAGGTCGCGAGCGCCGTCCAGCTGCGCTTCGACGCGCTGGGCTCCCCCTCGCTGCCCGGGCCGGTGAAGGCGCGGCTCCCCGCCGTGGCGGGAAGCCGCATGACCAAGGAGGGGGTCATCGTCATCACCGCGCAGGTCCACCGCACGCAGGAGCGCAATCGCGAGGACGCGATCGCCCGCCTCGTCGACCTGATCCGCCGCGCCGCCTACCGCCCGCCCCCGCGCCGCCCGACCAAGCCGACGCTGGCCTCCAAGCGCCGCCGGCTCGACTCGAAGACGAAGCACGCCCGCACCAAGACCCTGCGCGGCAAGCCGGCGACG
This sequence comes from Salinarimonas sp., assembly GCF_040111675.1. Lineage (NCBI taxonomy): Bacteria > Pseudomonadati > Pseudomonadota > Alphaproteobacteria > Hyphomicrobiales > Salinarimonadaceae > Salinarimonas > Salinarimonas sp. The sequence continues at coordinate 3,910,419 of NZ_CP157794.1, forward strand.
GAGTGAGCCGGGCTTGGGGAATTCCGTTCGTGGAGAGTCGATCGGCACGTCGCCCGCGGCGCAGGCGCCTTGCTGGATTGGCGCGACCTCCAGGCGTAGAGCGCCGACGGACTCCCCTCTCCCCTGCGGCTGGTCGCTTCACGCATCGTTCCGCGCCGCCGGCAGCCGAGGACGAGCGACGTCGCGGAGCTGCGCGACGGGCGCCGAGCCTTCTCCTTCCCTGTAGGGGAAGGAAAGACGAGCGCCGCTCGTCCGCTCCCCGAGCACGCGGTCGCCGACGCTCGACTGCAGGAGATGTGTGCACCGAGGAGCCGCGAGGGAGAGGGGAATCGCGCCCCCTCGCGCGTGATCGGCGCGCCGACCGAACCGCGGCGCTTGATTCACGCCACGCAGATGGTGAAATATTCACCATCGTGCATGTCGCGCGGGCGGAGGCGGACGCGTCGATGACGGAACTCCTGGAAGCCAACCTCGTGCGCACCGCTCTCGGCTTCCTCGCCGGGGCGGCGCTCGGCTTCATCGCGCGGCGCGGGCGCTTCTGCACGCTGGGCGCCATCGAGGACGCGGTCTACGCCAGGGACACCCGCCGCCTGCGGGCCTGGGCGCTCGCCATCGCCGTGGCGATCGCCGGCGTGCTGGCGCTGACGCTCGCCTCGGAGTTCGACCTCTCGCGCACGATCTATGTCGGGCCGCGGCTCGAATGGGCGGGCGCGCTTCTCGGCGGGCTCGTCTTCGGGCTCGGCATGGCGCTGGTGGGGACCTGCGGCTTCGGCATGCTGCTGCGCCTCGGCGGCGGCGACCTGAAGGCGCTCCTCGGCTTCCTGGTGCTCGGCTTCTCCGCGCTGATGGCCATGCGCGGGCTGACCGGCGTTCCGCGCATCGCGCTCCTCGACCCGCTCGCCCTCGATCTCGCGCCGCGCGACGCGCAGACCCTGCCGACGCTCTTCGGCCTCACCGGCGCGGGCGCCACCGCCTTCGCGCTCGCGGTCGCCGGCGCCTTCGGGGCCCTGGCTCTCGCCCATGACGGGCTGCGCGCCGCGCCGAAGCTGATCGCCACCGGGCTCGGCATCGGCGCGATGGTGGTGCTCGGCTTCGCCATCACGGGCGTCGTCGGGTTCGATCCGTTCGAGGAGGGCCGCGTCGAGAGCTTCACCTTCGTCGCGCCGCTGGGCGAGACGCTGCTCTGGGCGGCGCTCTCCACGGGCATCGCCGTCGACTTCCCCGTCGGCGCGACGCTCGGCGTGCTCGCCGGCGCCTTCCTCGCCGCGCGCGTCCACGGCGAGTTCTTCTGGGAGGCGCCCGACGACGCCCGCGAGCTCAAGCGGCACGTGCTCGGCGGCTTCCTGATGGGCACCGGCGGCGTCACGGCGCTCGGCTGCACCATCGGCCAGGGCGTCTCGGGCGTCGCCACGCTCTCCGTGGGAAGCTTCCTCGCGCTCGCGGCGATCTTCGCCGGGGCGCGGGTGGGGCTGTGGATCCTGGTGGAGCGCTAGACGTTATGACCGTGGTGCGAGGGGCGGCCCGCCCTTAGCCTTTGCGAGCTTGAGCTTAACGGGGGTTGCTCGGGATCGCCGAGCCGAGCCCCAAGCAAAGGAGGGCGGACCATGGGAGAGGATAGCACCGTCTTCGTCGGTGTCGACGTCGCGAAGGAGAAGCACGCGGTCGCCGTGGCCGAAGGCGGCCGGACCGGCGAGGTGCGCTACCTCGGCGAGATCGAGGCGACGCCGGCGGCGGTCGAGCGCCTGGTGCGCAAGCTTGAGAAGAAATACGGGCGCCTGCACGTCTGCTACGAGGCCGGCCCGACCGGCTACGGGCTGCACCGGCAGATCACCGCGATGGGGCACGTCTGCGAGGTCGTGGCGCCCTCGCTGATCCCCAAGCGTCCCGGCGAGCGGGTGAAGACGAACCGGCGCGATGCGGTCACCTTGGCGCGTCTGCTGCGCGCCGGCGAGTTGACGGGCATCTGGGTGCCCGACGACGTGCACGAGGCGATGCGCGATCTGGTCCGCGCCCGCGAAGCGGCGAGCGAGGACCTGCGCAAGAAGCGCCAGCAGCTGCAATCCTTCCTGCTGCGCCACGGCCGGATCTTCACGGGCCGGAAGCGCTGGAGCGCCGCCCACAGGCGCTGGCTCGCCGCCCAGAAGTTCGAGCATTCCGCCCAGCAGATCGTCTTCCAGGATCACGTCGACGCCGAGCGCGATGCCGGTGAGCGGCTCGAGCGCTTCGATGCCCATATCGAGGAGCTGGTGCCGTCCTGGTCGATGGCGCCGCTGGTCGCCGCCTACCAGGCGATGCGCGGCGTCTCGCTCCTCGTCGCCGCCACCTTCGCCGTCGAGGTCGGGGACGTGCGCCGCTTCGACGACCCGCGCCAGCTCATGGCCTTCCTCGGGCTGGTGCCCTCCGAGCGCTCGACGGGCGAGAGCGTGAAGCGCGGCGCGCTCACGCTCGCCGGCAATCGTCGGGCCAGGCGTGTCCTGGTCGAGGGCGCCTGGAGCTATCGCCACCCGGCGCGCGTCACCGAGACGATCCGAAGGCGTCTGGAGAACCTGCCCAAGGCCGTGCGCGACATCGCCTGGAAGGCGCAGGTCCGCCTGAGCAAGCGCTACCGCCGGATGACGACGGGCGGCAAGAAGGCGCCCGTCGTGACCGCGGCGATCGCCCGCGAGATGGCCGCCTTCCTCTGGGCGATCGGCCGCGAGGTCGAGCCGCGCCAGGCCGCGTGACGGAGGTCGACGATGATGATGACACCGCTCGCTCGGCCGACGACATCGATGTCTCGAGCCCCACCGAGATCGTGACCGCTGACGACAATCGCGGCAGCGAGGCGACGGGACGGCTACGGTGGGGAACTCCCGTATGCTCTATGTGGCCGAGCACCAGCTCGACGCCCGACGCTAGACAGGGATGGCCCGAGACGGATTACGGAAGTGCGGTAACCAACCCGCGGATAAGAGCTTGATCGACCGTCGTCTTCAGGACCGTCCCGTCACCTCGCTGCCGACTGGCAATCTCACCCTGCGCAAAGGCGCGGGCCCGAGCCGCTCGACTACCACCCTTGACCACGGTCATAAGAGAGCATGATCCCACCGAGTGGAATCCGGTTGGTGGACGCGATCATGCCCGAAAGAGGAATCCAGAGCAGATCCCGACCTGATCGCATCAGGTCGGGATCTGCTCTAGCCACGAAAAAACGGCGGGATCGCTCCCGCCGTGCTTCAGTCTCGGGTCTCGAGCGCGCCCCGGAGGGCGCGCGGGCGCGTCACTTCGTGGTGCCGTCTGCGTTGAACTGGTCGAGATAGGCGATCAGGTCGGCGATCTGCTGCTCGTTCTTCAGGCCGGCATAGACCATCTTCGTCCCCGGCGTGACCTGGCGCGGGTTCTGGATGTAGACGGCGAAGTTCTCGTGGTCCCAGGTCTTGTCGAGGCCCTGGAAGGCCTGGGAATAGTTGTAGTTCTCCACCGAGCCGGCCTCGCGGCCGAAGAGGCCGTTCAGCTGCGGGCCCACGAGGTTGCGGGCCGTCTCGCCGACCTGATGGCAGGCGCGGCACTGGTTGAAGACGCGCTGGCCGGCGGCCGCGTCCTGGGCCTGGGCGGTTCCGACGCCGCCGGCCAGAAGGAGCGAGGCGGCAGCGAGGGCGATGATGCGCATGATGAAGGTTCCTCTCTCTTCGGGCGTTGGTCCTGCCTGGATTGATTCCAGCTTGGCCTTTATAGGGCGCATCATCCTGAAGCGTAGATGAACGCGCCACCCCGCCTTTCGACTCGGCCGATGCCGGGGAAGGGCAGATGGAAGCCGACGAGGCCGATCTCGTCCGTCGCGAGCCGGTCGAGCAGCGCGAGGCGGGTCGCGATCGCCTGCTCGCGGTCGAGGTCCGTGCCGAGCGGCCAGTCGGGTTTCTGGAAGGAGATCAACGCGTTGGTGAGCGCGTCGCCGCCGATCATCAGCTGGGCGCCGCCGCTTTCGACGAGCACCGACATGTGCCCCGGCGAGTGGCCCGGCGTGGCGACGTAGCGCACGCCCGGGGCGAGCTCGGCATCGGCGCCGGCGGTCTCGAGCGCGCCACCCAGCGTCTCGATCACCCGCGCGGCGCCGAGCGCGAGGCCCTTGAGCCAGTCCGGCGCCGTGTCGGGCGTCGTCGGGTCGCTCCAGTAGGCGTGCTCCGCCTCGCCCATCACGTGGCGGGCGTTGGCGAAGCGCGGCCCTTCCTCGAAATCGTCCACCGCGCCCCAGAGATGGTCCGCGTGGCCGTGGGTGAAGACGACGTCGGTCACGCTCTGCGGGTCGACGTCGATCTCGTAGAGCGCGTCGGTGAGCTTGCCGGCGGTGGCCTGGAAATTCGGGCCGGAGCCCGCGTCGACCAGCACCCGGCGCTCGCCGGTCTCGATCAGCACCACGTTGGTCTGGTTGGTGAATTCGCGCGGCGGCTCCTGGCCGTTCTCGCGATAGAGCGCGTCGAGATCGTCGGAGGCGGTCTCCGGCAGGGTGAAGGAGACCGGCAGCGCCAGCGTGCCGTCCGAGACGACCCGGACCGTGATGTCGCCGATGGTCAGCGTCTCGCTGGCGCGGGCGTGGGCGAGGCGAAGGCCCGGAGGGAGGCCGAGAGCGGCCGCGGCCCCGGCGAGGGGCGCGGCGGCGAGCAGCGTCCGGCGGGTGGCCCCGCCGGCGCGCGCGTTCTTCTCGTTCTGGTTCATCCGAAAATGTCCGTGGCGATGCCTTCGTACCAGCCGATGTTCTCCTCCTGCGTCTGCCGGCGCAGGTCGTCGTCCTCGTCGAGCTGGGACACGAAGGTCTCGGTGGCGGTGATCTTGCCGTCCTGCGGCTCGTAGCGCCCGCCGACCTTCACCGCGTCGTCGTCGGCGATGAGGCTCCAGCAGGTGTTGGAATAGCGCGCCGGGAACTGGCGCGAGCCGGTGAGCGCGGCGCGGATGGCGTTGGCCGCGACCTTGGCCTGGCTGTTCGCCGAGAAGCCGGACTTCGGCATGTCCCCCGCGATCGTCGCGTCGCCGAGCACGGTGACGGCCTCGTCGACCGTCGAGCGCATGCTCTCCGCGACGATGGGGCAGAAGCCGGTCTCATTGGCGAGCCCCGCCTGCACCGCGATGGCGCCGGCGCGCTGGGCCGGGATGACGTTGATCAGGTCGCCCTTGTAGGGCCCGAAATCGGTCTCGACCGTCATCGAGGCGACGTCCACGGCGCCGATCCCGCCGTGGATCATCGGATCCTGCCACTCGACCATGCCGGGATAGTAGCGCTGCCAGCCGGCGGAGAAGAGCGCCTGCTTGGAGAACTTGTCCTTCGGGTCGAGGATGACGATGCGCGAGCGCGTGTGCCCCTTGGCCTTGAGCACGTGCGCCATCATCGAGACGCGCTCGTAGGGGCCGGGCGGGCAGCGATAGGGGTTGGGCGGCGCGATCATCAGGATCTGCGCGCCGTCCTCGAGCGCGTCGAGCTGCGCCTTGAGAAGCTGCGTCTGCGGGCCGGCGAGCCAGGCGTGGGGCAGCGTCTCCGCCACCTCCTCCGAATAGCCCTCGACCGAGTCGTAGACGAGGTCGATGCCCGGGGCGACGACGAGATGGTCGTAGGCGAGATCCGAGCCGTCGCCGAGGCGCACGGTCTTGGCCTCACGGTCGATGGCGGTGGCCGTTTGGCGGGCGTGCTTCACGCCGTAGGCCTCGGTCAGCTGCTCGTAGCCGTGGTTGATCTCGTCCCAGCCCTTGAAGTCGCCGAGATAGAGGTTCGAGTGGAAGCAGGTGGCGAAGCGCTCCTTCGGCTCCACCAGCGTGACGTCGACGGCGCCGTCGGAATCGCGCGCGACGTACTTGGCGAGCGTGGCCCCGCCCGGTCCGCCGCCGATCACGACGAGGCGCGGCTTCGCGCCCTGCGCGATGGCGGGGGCGGAGAGCCCGAAGGGCGCGGCGGCCGCCGCGACGGCTCCGGCCTTGATGAGTGTTCGACGCGTGATCGACATGTCCATCCTCCCAGCTCGGCCCGAGGCCGAATTTCACAAAAGTCTGCGTGTTTACACGCATTATGCAGTTTATCGGGTATTTTTCTCCGCGCCAGACCCGAGCGTTGCGAAATAGGCCGCGAGCGCGGCCAGATCCTCGTCGTTGTACCGGCCGGCGATGGTGCGCATCACCTGATTGTCGCGCTCGCCGTTCTGATACTGGTGCATGACGAGGACGAAGCTCTCCACCGGCCATCCGACGATCGGCGGGATACCGTCGAAATGCCCGCTCTCCTGGTGGCAGGTGACGCATTCGCCCGCGAGATAGGCGCCGTACTCCGCGTCACCCGCGAGATCCTGCGCGGCAGACTGCGCCCTGGCGGGCGCGACCGCCAGGGAAAACGCGAAAAGGCCGGCCGCGGCGAGAGCCGCGACCGGCGCCAGGAGGGTTCTGAGAGCCGCGGGAAACGTGCGGGCGCGGCGCGCGCGCCCGCACGCGGTCCCGGCGCGCGCCTCCCGCGCGCCGGGCCGATCCGCCGGAGGGAGTCGGCGGAGGGGGGAAAGGTCCGGCCCGACCATCAGTCGACGGTCGGCCCCTGGCCCGGTTCGGGCGTGACGTCGAGCGCGCGCGCCCGCATCAGGATCTCGGCCTGTCCTTCGGCGCAGTTCGTCATGCAGGGCTCCCTCCAGAAATGCTTCTCCGCCACCTCGCGGTCGTCGGGGAAGAAGTTCGCCACGTTCTCCAGCTCGATCTCGGCGTAGTTCTCGTGGCTGAGCTCGAAATCCTCGTCGAGGATGACGTCGTTCAAGTAGAGCACGTAGGCCGAGACCGCGTAAAGCTCGTCGGGCGAGAGGGACTGCGCATTGCCGTAGGGCATGGCGCGGTAGATGTAGTCGATCAGGGTCGAGGCGTAGGGCCAGTAGGAGCCCACCGTCTTCATCGGGTCGTGCGTGTCGAGGGTCTCGTACCCGCCCGCCAGCATCGGCCAGCGCCCGGCGCCCTCGCCGAAATCGCCGTGGCACACGGCGCATTGCATGACGTAGACCTCCTCGCCCTCGAGCACCGTGCCGCGGCCCTCCGGCAGGCCGAGCCCGTCGGGGCGCACGTCGATGTTCCAGCCGGCGATCTCCTCCGCGCTCGCCGGGCGGCCGAGGCCGAGGCCGGTGGGAAGCTCGGGGAAGGCGCCGTCGGTCACGGAACCGGTGGTCTCGGTCGCCTGCGTCGGCGCGGGCAGGAGCGCCCCGCCGGCGAGAACGGCGCCGCCGGCCACGAGCGCGGCGAGCGCGAGGCCGCGCATGGCGCGAGAGGCCTTCTCAGGAGACTTCGACATTTTCGACCTCCCCGCTGGCCGTCACGTGCCAGGTCTGGATCCCGTTGTTGTGATAGATCGAGTTGAGCCCGCGCACGGCCCGCAGCTCGTTCTTGGTCGGCTGGACGTAGCCGGTCTCGTCCACGGCGCGCGACTGCAGCAGCAGCGGCGAGCCGTCCCAGTCGAACTCGTAGTAGAAGCGGGTGAGCGCCTTGCCCCAGACCGGCCCGTCGATGCGCGCGCGGTTCCAGTTGCGCCCGCCGTCGAGGGAGACGTCGACGCCCGCGACCTTGCCGCGGCCCGACCAGGCGAGGCCGGAGATCACGGTGAAGCCGCGGCCGTGATTGACCGGCGCCTGCGGGCTCGGGCTCGTGATCACGGACTTGGCGTCCATCACGAAGGTGAACTTGCGCGCGCTGCCGTCCTCGAGGAGATCGGTGTATTTCGACGTCTCCTCGCGCTGGTACCAGGGCTCGTCGCCCACCTCGATGCGGCGCAGCCACTTCACCCACATGTTCGCCTCCCAGCCGGGGACGACCATGCGCACCGGATAGCCGTTCTCGGGGCGCAGCATCTCGCCGTTCATGCGATAGGCGACGAGGCAGTCGTCGAGCGCCTTCTCGATGGGGAGCGAGCGCGTCATGCCCGACGCGTCGGCGCCCTCGAGCAGCAGCCACTTGCCCGTCGGCTTCACGCCGGCCTCGGCGAGGAGCACCCGCAGCGGCACGCCGGTATACATCACGCAATGGATCATGCCGTGCGTGAACTGGCAGCCGTTGAGCTGCGCGCCGCGCCATTCCATGCCCGAATTCGCCGCGCATTCGGCGAAATAGGCGCGGTTGACCCGCGGCATGCGCTTCAGGTCGTCCAGCGTGAAGACGAGCTCCTTGTCGACGAGCCCGTGCAGGACGAGGCGGTAGTCCTGCGGGTCGAGTTCCGCGATGCCGCCGTGATGGCGCTCGAAGCACAGGCCGTTGGGCGTGATCGGGCCGTCGAGCTCGTGCAGCGGCGTGAAGCTCACCGACGATTCCCGCGAGGCGGTGAGCCATTCCACGTCGCGGCGCACGACATGGCTCTCGTGCTCCGAGGGCCGCCCGTAGGCGCGCACGGCGACGCCCTCGCCGAGATAGCGCGACCAGTCGGGCACGTTGGGCGGCAGGTTCGCGGGGTTGGCCGTCTCGGCGACGGCCTTGCCGCCCATCAGCGCGGCGCCGCCGGCGGCGAGACCCGCGCGCAGGAAGGTCCGGCGCGAGGCGCGCGGGCCGTTTGCGGCTTCGTCCTTGGACATCGGCATCGTTCCCTTCGTCTCTCGTCGTCTCGTCGCGGCGTCAGGCGCCGGTGACGCGCACGGTCTCGGTCTCCCGCGGCGCGATCACCTGCTTGTCGCGGATGTGCTCCATCACGAGGTCCCAGATCGGCGGGCCCTCGGTGCTCTCGTTGATGCTCGCCCAGCCGGCGACCGCGTATTCGCGCTCGGCCTCCAGCGCCTCGCCCGTGCGCGTGAGCGTCAGCTCGGAGATGCGCGAGCCCATCGGCGCGGAGACGTCGATGGCGTAGGAGATGCCGCCGACGCGCACCATGTCGCCGCCCTGCTGGTAGTAGGGATCGGGGTTGAACAGGTTGTCGGCGACGTCCTCCAGCACCTCCTTGAGGCGCGCGCCGGTCATGCCGATGCGGTAGGTCGCCGGGTAGGTCATGGCGGTGGCGTTGTAGACGTCCTCCGCGCGGATCTCGTCGCCGGGCAGGAGCGAGGCGCCCCAGCGGAAGCCCGGCGAGAGCGAGATCTCCGCGTCGCGGCGCTCGAGCATCGCCTCGCAGATCACGTCGTCGAGCGTGCCGTTGAAGTTGCCGCGCCGGTAGAGCAGCCCGTCGGTGCGGCCCAGCACCTCCGAGAGCGCCGCCTCGTGCGGGGCGCGGATCTCGGCGATCTTCGCGGCCATGGTCGGCTCCGGCGCGATGGCGTCGGAGAAGACCGGGATGAGCTTGTAGCCGAAGCCCTTCACCTCGCCGCCGGAGACGTCGAGATCGAGGCGCGAGACGAACTTGCCGTGCGAGCCCGACGCGATCACCAGCGTCTTGCCGACCATCACCGGCTCCGGCAGCGCGTCGTGGGTGTGGCCCGTGAGCACGACGTCGATCCCCGGCACGCGCGAGGCGAGCTTGCGGTCGACGTCGAAGCCGTTGTGCGACAGGAGCACGACCACGTCGGCGCCCTGCGCCCGGGCGTCGGCGACGCTCGCGGCGATCTCCTCCTCGCGGATGCCGAAGGACCAGGAGGGGATCATCCAGCGCGGGTTGGCGATGGGCGTGTAGGGGAAGGCCTGGCCGATGACCGCCACCTTCACCCCGGCGCGCTCGACCATGGTCATCGCGTCGAAGACCGGCTCCTCCCAGTCCGTGTCGCGGATGTTGGAGGCCAGGAAGGGGAAGGCGAGCTTCTCGACGAGCTCGTTCACCCGCTCCTCGCCGAGCGTGAACTCCCAATGGCCGACCATGGCGTCCGGCCGCAGCAGGGCCATGCAGTCCACCATGTCCTCGCCGCGGGTCTGCAGCGAGGTGTAGGAGTTCTGCCAGGTGTCGCCGCCGTCGAGGAGGAGCGTGTTGCCCTCCCCGCGCTCGGCGCGGATCGCGGCGATCACGGTGGCGATGCGGTCGAGGCCGCCCATGCGGCCGTAGGCCTTGGCGAGCGTCGCGAAATCCTCGTAGGTCAGCGCGTGCGCCATGGCCGAGCCCGGCGCGATGCCGTACATGTCGAGCAGCGCGCGGCCGGTGACGTGGGGCACGAGGCCCTTGACCTCGCCGACCCCGAGATTGATCGAGGGCTCGCGGAAATAGACCGGCGCGAGCTGGGCGTGGATGTCGGTGACGTGGATGATCGACAGCCGGCCCACCGGGTCCATGCGCAGGAGCTCGTCCTGCGTCAGGCTCTGCTGGGCGAAGGCGCGCGACCAGCCCGATGCGGGCAGGATCGCCGCGGTGGCGGCGGCCATCTGCAGGAATTCGCGTCTCGAAGGCATCGCGTGTCAGTCCTGGTCGGCCCGGGAGGCGGGCATGCGTCGTCGGTCGCGCGGCGGATGCGGCGCGGCGGCGCGGGTCTCGACGGGAGGGATGGCGAGGACGCCGTCGCGGCGCCCTCGCGATCTGCCGGGGATCAGTTGACGACGACGTCCTCGGTCGCCGTGATCTCGGTCCCGTCGTCGTCGATCCAGGTGAAGGTCAGCGTGCCCGAGCGGGGCGGCGCGACGTTGAACTGGAAGTAGGGGTTCGCCGAGACGGCCGGCTCGATGTCGCAGGAGAACACCACCTGCCCTTCGAACTCGCACTTGAAGGTGTTGATGATCTTGCGCGGGATGGTGTTGCCGTCGCCGTCGCGGCGCTGGCCGGATTCCATCGTGTGCGAGACGAGGGTCTTCACCTCGATGGTCTCGCCCTTGGTGATCTCGTTGCGATCGAGACGGATGCGGGGACGCGGGGTCGCCATGGCTCGTATTCCTCGTGTTCGGTGCGTGGGATGAACGGTCGACGATCGGGCGCGGGCGTCAGCCGCCGCAGCCGCCGATCGTGACCTTCACCTCCTTGCGGTCCATGAACACCGAGCCGTCGTTCATCTTGGCGACGGCGATGACGTTCTGCGTGCCCGCGAGACGGATGCGGGTGTTCGCCTGGGCCACGCCCGACATCGGCGAGAAGTGGAAGGTCGCCACGCCGGGGCGCGGGTTGCCGTCGGCCACGATCAGGACCTCGGAGACGTAGTCGTCCTCGCTCATCGGGCTCTCGACGAACACGTCCATCGGCACCGTGTTGCCGTTCTCGGCGATCTCCGGCACGTCCAGCATGACGCGGCCCATCGTCGGCTCCGCGCCGCCGGTGAACGCGTCGATCGCCGCCTGCGCGTCCTCGGCCGCCGCGAAGGCCGGAACCGTCACGCCCTTCAAGCCGGTCGCCGCCGCGACCGCACCGACGCCGGCCAGCAGCGCCTGACGGCGGGTCAATTGGAAAGTCATCATTCGTCTCCCTCTTCGCTCGTGCGCCCTGTTTCCGCCGCACGAAAGCGTGGCGCGCCCCCGAGCATCGCTCGCAGGCTAAACTCGCAGCCGGAGATCGAAAAGCGGTCACGCTTCAAAAGCGTGCGAACGCCCTCGGCTCCCTCCCGGTTCGCCTTGTCGCGGCGAACACATTCAGTTTTTGCTATGCTGGCGAAACGACGCCCCGACGTCAATCGGAATCTTTCCAGGGAACCCCTTCCCATCGCATTTTTTGCATGTAACATGCGTGAAAGGATCGGGACGCCAAAAACCGATCCGCGACACGAAAGAACCGCAAACGAGGCGCGGGAGGAAACGGCCTTGCACAAGCTGACGACGATGGCGCTGGCGGCGACGCTGGCGGCGGGAGTCGCGTTGTCGGGGGGCGTGAGCCCCCTCGGCGCGCAGACCGAAGAGGAGACCCAACGCGGTCTCGAGCGCTTCCGGCAGATGCTGCGGGAGGACCCCTGGTCGAATCCGGCCCTCCTCGACGCGGATCGCGGCGAGATGCTGTGGGCGACGCCCGCCGGCCCCAACAACGCCACCCTGGAGGATTGCGATCTCGGCCTCGGCCCGGGCGTGGTGGACGGCGCCTTCGCGCAGCTGCCGCGCTATTTCGAGGATGCCGGGCGCGTCATGGACGTCGAGACCCGCATCCTGTGGTGCATGCAGGAGCTGCAGGGGTTCGACGTCGCCGAATTCGTGAAGAAGCCGCATCCGTCGGGCGGCCAGCCGGTGAAGGACGTGGGCGCCATCGCCACCTTCATCGCCAACCGCTCCGAGGGCGAGGCCTTCGACCCGCAGCTCGACGACGAGGCCGGACAGGCCGTCGTCGCCATGGGCGAGGCTCTGTTCAACCGCCGCTCGGGCCCGTTCGACTTCTCCTGCGCCACCTGCCACGCGGCGAGCGGCCTGCGCATCCGCCTGCAGGAGCTGCCCTATCTCTCCGATCCGGAGGAGGCGCAGGTGGTCGTCGGTGAATGGCCGGCCTACCGCGTGTCCTCGACGCACGTGATGACCATGCAGCACCGCATGTACGACTGCTACTGGCAGATGCGCATGCCCAAGCTGGAGATGGGCTCGGAGGCCTCCGTGGCGCTGATCTCCTATCTCGTCGACAAGGCCGCCGGCGGCGACGTCGCCGCGCCCGGCATCAAGCGCTGAGGGAGGCTTTCATGCGCACGATCGCTTTCGCTCTCGCGCTCTCCGCGGGCCTCTCCACCGCCGCCCTCTCCACCGCGGCTCTCGCGCAGGACGCGGCGCCCTCCACGGCCGAGGTCGACGCCATGGTCGAGGCCGCCTTCCCCGGCATCGATCCGGACTGGGCGGCGCGGCTCACGCCCGACCAGACGATGGAGCAGTGCAACGCCTTCGCCAACAACCCGCCGGACGACGTCTTCGAGGAGATCCGCGCCCGCGCCGAGGGCACCGTGGTCTATCCCGAGGACGGCGTGCTGATGGGCTCCTGGGAGAACGGCGAGAAGCTCGCCCAGTCCGGCTACGGCATGCGCTTTTCCGACTATCCGCCGCGGCGGGAGAACGGCGGCAACTGCTACGCCTGCCACCAGCTCACCCCGGGCGAGGTCTCCTACGGCACGCTCGGCCCGAGCCTGCTCGGCTACGGCAAGCTGCGGGACTTCTCGGAGGAGGCGACCAAGGCCGCCTACGACAAGATCTACAATCCGCACGTGGCCTTCCCGTGCTCGATGATGCCCCGCTTCGGCGCCAACGGCGTTTTGACGATGGACCAGATCAAGGACATCGTCGCCCTGCTGATGGACCCGAAATCGCCGGTGAATCAGTAAGGGGGCGTCCGGGAAGGCCACGGGCCGCCGGAAACGATCTCGGCATCGGCGGTCGGTGATCGGAGACGGCCGTCGTTGCCCGCGCTCTCCGCCGTGCGGCGCCGATCCACCGCGGCTCGCGGTTGGGGGCGGAGCGATCCGCTCCGCCCTTCACCTGCAGATTTCGCCCCTCTCCCCGCTCGGCACGCGGGGAGAGGGGTTTTTTCGTGCGATGCAGCACGATGTCGGATCAGGCCGCGCGGACCTTCGCCACGAAGCCCTCGACCCGCTGCCGGATGGCGGCCGCCTCGTCGGCGAGCGCCTTCGAGGCGGCGATGATCGCCTCGGAGGAGGCGCCGGTCTCGTCGGCGAGCGTGCCCACGACGTCGACCGCGCCGTTCACCGCCTTCGCCCCGCTCGCGGCCTCCTGGACGTTGCGGGAGATCTCGGACGTGGCCGCGCTCTGCTGGCTCACGGCCGAGGCGATGGCGGCCGCGATCTGGTTCATCTCGTCGATCGTCGTGGCGATCTCGCGGATCGAGGCGACCGAGCCGTCGGTGGCGGCCTGCATCTCGGCGACCTTCGCGCCGATCTCCTCGGTCGCCTTGGCGGTCTGGTTGGCGAGCGTCTTCACCTCGGCGGCGACCACCGCGAAGCCCTTGCCGGCCTCGCCCGCCCGCGCCGCCTCGATGGTGGCGTTGAGCGCGAGGAGATTGGTCTGCTCGGCGATGGAGCGGATCAGATCCACGACCTCGCCGATGGAGCGCGCGGCCACCGAGAGGTCCTGCACGTGCTGGTCGGTGGCGCGGGCGCCCGCCACCGCGCGGCCGGCGATCTCGGAGGAGGCCTGGGCCGAGCGGCCGATCTCGCCGATCGAGGCGGCGAGTTCCTCGCCGGACGCCGCGACGTGCTGGATGTTGGCCGCCGTCGCCTCCGAGCGCTGCATGGCGTCGGAGACCGAGCCGCGGGTGCGCCCGGCGATCTCGGTGAGCCCGTCGGCCTGGGCGCGCATGGCGCGGAAGGCGTCGTCGAGGCTGGCCAGCGCCGAGCGCACGCCGCTCTCGAACTCGGCGGCGAGCTTGTCCACCATGGCGGCGCGCTCGGCGACCTTGCGTCCCTCGGCGTCGCGCATGGAGGCGAGCTCGCGCTCCTTGGCGGCGGCCTCCTCGGCGGCGGCGACGCCCGCCCGCGAGGCGGCGATCATCTTCTCGAGCGTCAGCACGACCCAGGTGAGCACGGCGGTCTCGAGCACGACGATGACCGCGTGCAGCGCGACGCGCAGGAAGCTCGCGCCCTCGGGGAAGACCGCGAAGGGGATGACGAAGTTGAAGGACAGGTGGTGCAGAGCGGTCACCGCCGCGCCGACCAGGATCGTGCGCCAGTCGCAGAAGCCCGCCAGCATGGCGAGCGCCGCGAAGTAGTACATGTGCACGTCGATCTGCCAGGGGTGGCCGGCGAGCTCGAAGACGAACAGCGAGACCTGCGCCACGAGGCCGATGGCGATGGCGTAGCGGGTCGCCGGGGTATCGGGACGCGTCAGCGTCAGCGCCACACCCGGCGCAGCGAGCAGGGCGGCGATCACGACGTTCGTGACGAGCGAGCCGCCCACGGCGAGCGCGATGCCGGCTGCGACGGCGACATGGGCGGCGAGGAGCGCGGAGAGCGCCTTCGCCGTCGTGATGCGCAGGGTGGAGACGTCGACCATCGGGAGTTTCCTCGATCTTACGCGGGACTATTCGGTTTCCGGGACGAGACAGCCGCCGAGCGCCCGGGGGTCGAGGAGCGCCCAGGCGCCCGCCGCGCGCACGGCGCGGTCGAAGGCCTCGGGCTCGTCGGCGATCGCGACGGCGATGAAGGGGAAGGCGCCCGCACGCACCAGCGCGCCGCCGGCCGCGCCCACGCGGGCGAAGGCCTCGGCCTGGCTGGTCCAGGGGGCGAAGACGATGGCCGCTCCCTCGCGCGGATCCGCCGGCGCGCTCGCCATGACGGGCAGCGCGAGCGAGAGGGCGGCGAAGAGAGCGACCATGAATCGGGGCATCGTACGCAGCGTCCGGCGCGGCGGGATACCGCATGACGTAGCGCACGATGCCCGATTGGCATTAAACCGGAGTTAAAGCCACTTCACTATCATGAATTTGCAATACCGCGGCGCTTCAGCTCGGACGCGATTTCGTCGAGGATCGCCGGATCGTCGATCGTCGCCGGCATGGCCCATTCGTCGCCGTCGGCGATCTTCTTCATCGTGCCGCGCAGAATCTTGCCGGACCGCGTCTTGGGCAGGCGGCCAACCGTGATGGCGAGCTTGAAGGCGGCGACGGGGCCGATCTTCTCGCGCACGAGGCCGACGAGCTCCTTCTCGATCTCCAGCGGCGAGCGGTCGACGCCCGCCTTGAGCACGACGAACCCGCAGGGCGCCTCGCCCTTGAGCGCGTCCTTCACCCCGATCACGGCGCATTCGGCGACCGCCGGATGGGCGGCGAGCACCTCCTCCATGCCGCCCGTGGAGAGGCGGTGGCCGGCGACGTTGATGATGTCGTCGGTGCGGCCCATGATGAAGAGATAGCCGTCCTCGTCGACGAAGCCCGCGTCCGAGGTGTTGTAGTTCCCCGGGAAGGCCTCGAGATAGCTCTCGCGGAAGCGGTCGTCCGCATGCCAGAGCGTCGGCAGGCAGCCCGGAGGCAGCGGCAGGCGGATGACGATGGATCCCATCGTGTTCGGGCCGACGTCCTTGCCGCCCTCGTCGACGATGCGCACGTCGTAGCCCGGCATCGGCACGGTCGGCGAGCCGTGCTTCACCGGCAGGACGCCGAGCCCCACGGGATTGCCGGCGATGGCCCAGCCGGTCTCCGTCTGCCACCAGTGGTCGATCACCGGGACCTGCAGGATCTCCTCCGCCCATTGCACGGTGGCGGGGTCGGCGCGCTCGCCGGCGAGGAAGAGCGCGCGGAATTTCGAGAGATCGTAGCGCTTCAGGTGCTCGGCGTTCGGGTCTTCCTTCTTGATGGCCCGCAGCGCGGTGGGCGCGGTGAACAACGTCGTCGCGCCGTGCTCGGCGATCACGCGCCAGAAGGCGCCGGCGTCCGGCGTGCCCACGGGCTTGCCCTCGTAGAGGATCGTGGTGCACCCGGCGATCAGCGGGCCGTAGACGATGTAGGAATGGCCCACCACCCAGCCGACGTCGGAGGCGCACCAATAGACCTCGCCGGGCTCCATCCCGTAGAGCGCGTGCATCGACCAGGCGAGGGCGACCATGTAGCCGCCGGTGTCGCGCACGACGCCCTTGGGCTTGCCCGTCGTGCCCGACGTGTAGAGCACGTAGAGCGGATCGGTCGCGGCCACGGGGACGCAATCGGCATGGCGGCCGGCGGCCTTCGCCGCGGCGACGGCCTCGGCCCAGTCGCGGTCGCGGCCGTCGACGAGGCCGGCCTCGGCCTGCGGCCGCTGGAAGATCAGGCAGGCCTCGGGCTTGTGCACGGAGAGCTCGACGGCGAGATCGAGCAGCGGCTTGTAGGCGACGACGCGTCCGGGCTCGAGCCCGCAGGAGGCGGAGAGGATCGCCTTCGGCCGCGCGTCCTCGATGCGTGTGGCGAGCTCCTTCGCCGCGAAGCCGCCGAACACCACCGAATGCACGGCGCCGAGCCGCGCGCAGGCGAGCATGGCGAACACCGCCTGCGGGATCATCGGCATGTAGACGACGACCCGGTCGCCCTTCTCGACGCCCATCTCGCGCAGCACGCCCGCGAGCGCGGCGACCTCGTCGCGCATCTCGGCGTAGCTCCACGTCGCCTTCTCGCCGGTCATGGCGCTGTCGTAGATCAGCGCGGGCTGGTCGCCGCGGGTCGCGACGTGGCGGTCGAGCGCGTTGTGGCAGACGTTGCAGACCCCGCCCTCGAACCAGCGGCCGTAGATGCCGGCCTTCTCGTCGAAGACGGTCTCGGGCGGGGTGTACCAGTCGATCGCCTGCGCCGCCTCGCCCCAGAACGCCTGCGGATCGGCTTTCCAGGCGGCGTAGATCTCATGGTAGCGGCTCGCTGGCTGCGTCGTCATCGCGACCTCCTCCCGGACCGGTGTTCTCGTTTCGGCGGCACCTTGTGTCGCGCGCGCGAGCGAAGCAAGGTCGCGCGTCTTGAGACTTTCGGCCATCGGGAGGAGCGCTTATCCGCGGTGCTTGCTCCCCGCGCAGCGGACGGTACGATGACGCAGGGCGCGCGCGAGGCGGGCCCGGACACGCGAAAACGAGGACGATCGTGCGGCTCGCCATCCTATTCGCCGCGGCGCTCGCCGCTTTCCCGGCGGCGGCCTTCGACCTGCAGGGGCATCGCGGCGCCCGCGGGCTCGCGCCCGAGAACACGCTCGGCGGCTTCGAGCAGGCGCTCGCCATCGGGGTCGACACGCTCGAGCTCGACCTGGTGATGACGGCCGACGACGTTCTCGTCGTCCACCACGACCTCACGCTCAACCCCGATCTCGCGCGGGGGCCCGACGGCGGCTACGTCGTCGAGGAGACGCCGATCCGCGCGCTCACGCTCGAGGAGGTGAAGACCTTCGACGTCGGCCGCGTACGCGCGGGGACGGACTACGCCCGCCGCTTCGCCGACCAGATCACCCGCGACGGCGCCCGCATCCCGACGCTCGCGGAAGTGCTCGAGCGCGCGGCGGCGCTCGGCGCGGATCACGTGCGCTTCAACATCGAGACCAAGATCCAGCCGAATCGGCCGGATCTCTCGCCGAGCCCGGACGCCTTCGCGACGGCGATCGCGGATCTCGTGCGTGCGCACGGGCTGGTGGAGCGGGTGACCGTCCAGAGCTTCGACTGGCGCACCCTCGACGCGCTGGCCGCGATCGCGCCCGAGATCGCGCGGGCCTGCCTCACCGCCGAGGGGCGGTGGGACACGGTCCAGGTCGGCGCGCCCGGTCCGTCGCCCTGGCTCGGCGGGCGCGACGCGGACGATCTCGGCGGCGACGTGCCGGCGCTCGTCGCGCAGGCAGGCTGCGCGGTCTGGTCGCCGAACCATCACGACGTCGACGACGCGCGCCTCGCGGCGGCCAAGGAGGCCGGCCTCGCCGTGATCCCCTGGACGGTCAACGAGCTCGCCGACATGCGCCGCCTCGTCGACATGGGCGTCGACGGCATCATCACCGATTATCCCAACCGCCTGCGCGCGCTCCTGGTGGAGCGCGGCGTCGAGACGGCGCCGCAGGTGCGCGTGCCGACCCGGTGAAGCCGCGCCTCGCCCTTCGGCCGATTGCGGACGCGCGCCGTCGCCCGCTACGCTGGCGTCGAAGAGAAAGGCGCCCGCCGCCGGGCGCGAGGGGAGGCCGAGGATGCAGACGATCTACGACCGGGATCTCGACCGCAATCCCGCGAACCACCAGCCGCTGACGCCGCTCGGCTTCCTGGAGCGCTCGGCCGCCGTCTTTCCCGACCACGTCGCCATCGTGCACGGGCGGCTGCGCCGGACCTACGCCGAGTTCTACGCCCGCGCGCGCCGCCTCGCCTCCGCTTTGGCGCAGCGCGGTATCGGGCGCGGGGACACGGTGGCGGCGATGCTGTCCAACACGCCGGCCATGCTGGAAGCGCATTACGGCGTGCCGATGACGGGCGGCGTGCTCAACACGCTCAACACCCGCCTCGACGCCGCGATCATCGCCTTCTCGCTCAAGCACGGCGAGGCCAAGGTGCTGATCACCGACCGGGAATTCTCGAAGACGATCGAGGCGGCGCTGGCCGAAATCGAGCACGAGATCCTGGTCATCGACTACGACGACCCGGAATACGACGGCCCGGGCGAGCGGCTCGGCGCGATGGAGTACGAGGCCTTCCTCGCGCAGGGCGACCCCGATTTCGCCTGGGCGCCGCCGGGCGACGAGTGGGACGCGATCACGCTGAACTACACGTCCGGCACGACGGGGGACCCGAAGGGCGTCGTCTACCACCATCGCGGGGCCTACCTGCTGGCGACGGGCAATATCGTCACCTGCGGCATGGGCAAGCACCCGGTGTATCTCTGGACCCTGCCGATGTTCCACTGCAACGGCTGGTGCTTCCCCTGGTCGATCTCGGTGGTGGCGGGCACGCATGTCTGCCTCAGGCAGGTGAGGGCGAAGCCCATGTACGCCGCGATCGCCGATCACGGCGTCACGCATCTGTGCGGCGCGCCGATCGTGATGGCGACGCTGCTCAACGCGCCGGACGCCGAGAAGCGGCCGCTGCCGCACGAGGTGCAGTTCTTCACCGCCGCCGCGCCGCCGCCCGAATCGGTGCTCGCCGCGATGCGCGAGGCGGGCTTTTCCGTGACGCACCTCTACGGCCTCACCGAGACCTACGGCCCCTCCGTCATCAACGACTGGCACGCGGACTGGGACGCGCTGGAGGGCGCCGCCTACGCGCAGAAGAAGGCGCGCCAGGGCGTGCGCTACGCCGCGCTGGAAGGCCTCGACGTGCTCGACCCCGAGACGATGGCGCCCGTCCCCGCCGACGGCGAGACGATGGGCGAGGTGATGATGCGCGGCAACGTCGTCATGAAGGGCTATCTCAAGAACCCGGGCGCCACGCAGAAGGCCTTCGCCGGCGGCTGGTTCCATTCCGGCGATCTCGGCGTCAAGCACCCGGACGGCTACGTCCAGCTCAAGGACCGCTCGAAGGACATCATCATCTCGGGCGGCGAGAACATCTCCTCGATCGAGGTCGAGGACGTGCTCTACAAGCACCCCGCGGTCGCCGCCTGCGGCGTCGTCGCCAAGCCCGACGAGAAATGGGGCGAGACGCCCTGCGCCTTCGTCGAGCTGCGCGAGGGCGCCTCCGCCACCGCGGAGGAGATCGTCGCCTTCTGCCGCGAGCGCCTCGCCGGCTACAAGTGCCCCCGCCACGTGGTCTTCACGGAGATCCCGAAGACCTCGACGGGGAAGATCCAGAAGTTCCGGCTGCGGGAGATGGCGAGGGAGGCTTGAGAAGGGCGAAATGAAGGGCGCGACCGGAATTCCCCTCTCCCTCGTGGAGAGGGAAGAGCCCGCGCCCCCCGGCGCAACACCCTTTCCCCCCGCGCAAAGCCCAGACGCCAGACGCGTGTTGCGCCCCCGCACCCCGGGCGTCTAGAACCGCCCCATGCGTTTCGAGAAGGGGGCCGCGCGTGTCGAAGACCATTTCCGAGGACCTGAAGTCCGGCGCCCTCGTCTATCACCGCGAGCCCCGGCCGGGTAAGCTCGAGATCCAGCCGACGAAGCCGCTCGGCAACCAGCGCGACCTCGCGCTCGCCTATTCGCCCGGCGTCGCAGCGGCCTGCGAGGCGATCGTGGAGGACCCGGGCGAGGCGGCGACGCTGACCTCGCGCCAGAACCTCGTCGCCGTGGTCTCGAACGGAACCGCGGTGCTCGGGCTCGGCAATATCGGCCCGCTCGCGTCGAAGCCCGTGATGGAGGGCAAGGCGGTCCTGTTCAAGAAGTTCGCCGGCATCGACGTGTTCGACATCGAGGTGGCGCAGACCGACGTCGACGCCCTGGTCGAGACGGTGGCGGCGCTGGAGCCGACCTTCGGCGGGATCAATCTCGAGGACATCAAGGCGCCCGAGTGCTTCGAGGTGGAGGAGCGGCTGAAAGCCCGCATGGGCATCCCCGTCTTCCACGACGACCAGCACGGCACGGCCATCATCGTCGGCGCGGCGGTGACGAACGCGCTGGCGCTCTCGGGCAAGAAGATCGAGGACATCAAGGTCGTCGCCTCGGGCGCCGGCGCGGCGGCGCTCGCCTGCCTCAACCTGCTGCTGACCCTCGGCGTGAAGCGCGAGAACGTCTGGGTGACGGACATCGAGGGCGTCGTCTACGAGGGCCGCGACAAGCTCATGGACCGCTGGAAGGCGGCCTACGCGCAGAAGACCGAGAAGCGCACGCTGGCCGAGGTGATCGAGGGCGCGGACGTGTTCCTGGGCCTCTCCGCCGGCGGGGTGCTCAAGCCCGAATATCTCGAGCGGATGGCGACGCTGCCGCTGGTGCTGGCGCTCGCCAACCCGACGCCCGAGATCATGCCGGACGTGGCGCAGGGCGTGCGGCCCGACGCCATGATCTGCACCGGGCGCTCGGACTTCCCCAACCAGGTCAACAACGTCCTGTGCTTCCCCTACATCTTCCGCGGGGCGCTCGACGTCGGGGCGACGACGATCAACGAGGCGATGAAGGCCGCCGCGGTGAAGGCGATCGCCGCGCTCGCCCGCGAGGCGCCCTCCGAGGTCGTGGCGCGCGCCTATGGCGGCGAGGCGCGGCCCTTCGGCAAGGAATCGCTGATCCCGAGCCCGTTCGACCCGCGGCTGATCCTGCGCATCGCCCCCGCGGTGGCGAAGGCGGCGATGGACTCGGGCGTCGCCGCGCGCCCGCTGCCCGACCTCAAGGCCTACGAGGATTCGCTCGGCGGCTTCGTCTTCCGCTCGGGCTTCATCATGAAGCCGCTCTTCGCGGCGGCGAAGGCCGCGCCCCGGCGCGTGATCTACGCCGAGGGCGAGGACGAGCGGGTGCTGCGCGCCGTGCAGGTGGTGATCGAGGAGGGGATCGCCGAGCCGATCCTGATCGGGCGCCCCTCCGTCGTCGAGACGCGGCTCAAGCGCTTCGGCCTCTCGATCGAGATCGGCCGCGACTTCGCGCTGATCAACCCGGAGGACGATCCGCGCTACCGCGACTACGTCGCCACCTATCTGGAGATCGCGGGCCGCCAGGGCATCACCCCGGACGCCGCGCGCACGCTGGTACGCACCAACGCCACCGTGATCGCCGCCGTCGCCGTGCGCCGCGGGGACGCCGACGCGCTGATCTGCGGGCTCGAGGGGCGCTTCCAGTCGAACCTGCGCCATATCCGCACCATCGTCGGCCTCGCGCCCGGCGCGCGGGACTTCGCGGCGCTCTCCTTGATGATCACCCGCAAGGGCGCCTATTTCCTCGCCGACACGCACGTGCGGCCGGACCCGACGGCGGCGGAGATCGCCGACGTCGCCTGCGCCTGCGCGAGCCACGTCCAGCGCTTCGGCCTCGACCCGAAGATCGCGCTGGTCTCGCATTCGGATTTCGGCGCGGTGGACACGCCCTCGGCGCGCAAGATGCGCGAGGCGCTGGAGCTGATCCGCGAGCGCGCGCCGACTCTCGAGGTCGACGGCGAGATGCAGGCGGACACCGCCCTCCTCCAGGCGACGCGCGACCGCGTGCTGCCGCATTCGCGGCTCACGGGCGAGGCGAACGTGCTGATCATGCCCAATCTCGACGCCGCCAACATCGCCTACCAGCTCACCAAGGTGCTGGCCGACGCCCTGCCGGTGGGCCCGATCCTGATCGGTCCGGCCAAGCCCGCCCACATCGTCACGCCGTCGGTGACGGCGCGCGGCATCGTCAACATGACGGCGGTGGCGGTGGTGGAGGCGCAGGCGGGGCTGTGAGCCTCGCCGCCGAAGCCCCAAGCTTCGGAGCGGCGCCTCGCCCGCTTGACTTCACCGCCCGCGCTCTTCATCCCTCTCGCGCCGAACCCGCCCGCGCGAGAGACCCGACGATGACCGCCGAGACCGCCCCGCATATGGACCCGAAGCGCTCGTTTCAGGGCCTGATCCTGACGCTGCAGCGCTATTGGGCCGAGCGGGGCTGCGTCGTCCTCCAGCCCTACGATCTCGAGGTCGGCGCGGGCACCTTCCATCCGGCGACGACGCTGCGCTCGCTCGGACCGAAGCCGTGGCGCGCCGCCTACGTGCAGCCCTCGCGCCGGCCGAAGGACGGGCGCTACGGCGAGAACCCGAACCGGCTGCAGCATTATTATCAGTTCCAGGTGATCCTGAAGCCGAGCCCGCCGGATATCCAGGAGCTCTATCTCGGCTCGCTCGCCGCCATCGGCCTCGATCCGACGGTGCACGACGTGCGCTTCGTCGAGGACGATTGGGAGAGCCCGACGCTCGGCGCCTGGGGGCTCGGCTGGGAATGCTGGTGCGACGGCATGGAGGTGAGCCAGTTCACCTATTTCCAGCAGGCCTGCGGCTTCGAGTGCGCGCCGGTCTCCGGCGAGATCACCTACGGCCTCGAGCGCATCGCCATGTACGTGCAGGGCGTGGAGAGCGTCTACGACCTGAACTTCAACGGGCTGGACGGGGCTGAGCGGGTCTCCTACGGCGACGTCTTCCTGCAGGCCGAGAAGGAATATTCGCGGCACAATTTCGAGCACGCCGATGTCGAGATGCTGTTCCGCCATTTCAAGGACGCCGAGGCCGCCTGCCGGAAGTATCTCGAGGCGGGCGACCGCGGCGAGCGCCACGACATGGCGCTGCCGGCCTACGACCAGTGCATCAAGGCCTCCCACGCCTTCAACCTGCTCGACGCGCGCGGCGTGATCTCGGTGACCGAGCGCCAGAGCTACATCCTGCGGGTGCGCGAGCTGGCCAAGGCCTGCGGCGCGGCCTGGCTCAATACGGAGGCCGGCGGGGCGGGGTGAACCGTCGTCATCCCCGGCCGCAGGTCGCGAAGCGACCGGAGGGGAAGCGACTGTCTTGTCTGTCAAGCGGCTACGGCATTGTGCTGGCTTTCGGCAAGGGCTTTTCGAACGTCTCTGGCGATGGCGTTGAGGCGGACGACGAGCTTGCGCAGGAGAGCGATGCGGATGGATTTTGGCGCTTTTCCCTTGGCCTTGAGGGCGGCGTGCTTGGCGGCGAAGTCGGGGTTGTGGCGGACGAGAACGGTGACGATCGGGTACAGGCCGGATCGGACGCTGGCGCGGCCGCCACGGGTGGAGCGTTTGCCGGCGATGGTGGCGCTGTCCTTGGCGAGAGGAGCCGTTCCCGTGAGCTTGGCGGCCTGCTTGCCGGTGAGGAGCCCGATCTCGGGCAGGTCGGCGAGGACGAGGGCGGCGCTGGCGGTCGAGACGCCCTTGATCTCGCAGAAGGCGTCGAGCAGTGCGCTGGCGAGCGGGGCGGTGCGGGTCTGCTCGGCGATCTCGCGATCGAACAAAGCGACCTCCTCGCGCAGGAAGTCGATCTGGCGCTCGATGGAGGCGCGCACGGCCTCGTCCTCGACCAGGCGTGCGCGGTTCTGGCAGGCGACCTTGTCGCGCACGAGCTGGCGTCGACGCGTGACGAGCTCGCCGAGGCGGGCCTGCGCCGCGTCGTCCGGCGCCTTGGGGCGCAGCTTTCCCGTCGCCCCAAAGTCGGCGATGACGCCGGCGTCGATGCGATCGGTCTTCTCGAGCTTGCCGATGGCCTCGGCGAAGTGGCGGACCTGGCGGGGGTTGGCGATGGCGCAAGGCAGCCCTTCCGCCCAGAGCAGGCGGTGGACGAGGCGCTCGTACCCGCCGGTGGCCTCCAGCACGACGAGGCGGACGCGGTGCGCGCGGCACCATTCCGCGAGACGTGCGACGCCTTCGGGCGTTCGTTCGACGACGAGGTGCTTCCTCGCGTTCTCCTGTCCGGACAGGGCGGCGTCGAGCCGCTCCATGCCGATGTCCACTCCACAAATCGGTGTCGTCACGGTAGCCTTCCTTGCGCATGCGATCGTTGGAGACCAAGCGACTGTGCGGTCGCGTGCGACAGGGCGGGCGTCCCAGGCTTCCCACGGTTGTCGGCCAGAGGGGACTCACGAGCGCGTCCCGCCCGCGACGGGGTCGGCTGCTACCGACCCCGTCGCAACCCCAAGCTTAGCAGCGCTCAAGGTCGCCGACGAAGATACAAGGGGACCCAGCGCAGAAAGCGCGCCGAAGGCGCTCTATCGCCGCCGACCAGGCGGCTGGTCGCCGCCGATGGACGCCGCTTCGCGGCGAGCATTCTTGTGCTGGGTCCCCTTCCTCTCCGCGCCTTCGGCGCTCCGGCCGGGGATGACAACGGTGGCGCCTGGCGCCCCTCACCCCCGCCCGTGCGGCGCCATCAGGTCGAGCTCCGGCCCCAGCGGCACGACGCCCGACGGGTTCACGCTCGGGTGGCTCTCGTAATAGTGCCGCTTGATATGACCGAAGTCGCAGGTCTCGGCGACGCCGGGGATCTGGTAGAGCTCGCGCAGGTAGCCGGAGAGGTTGGGGTAGTCGACGATCCGGCGGATGTTGCACTTGAAGTGCCCGACATAGACCGGGTCGAAGCGCACCAGCGTCGTGAACAGCCGCCAATCGGCCTCGGTGATCGCGTCGCCGACGAGGTAGCGGCTCTTCGACAGCCGCTCCTCCAGCCAGTCGAGGGTGGCGAAGAGCGGGCGCACCGCCTCCTCGTAGGCCTCCTGGCTCGTGGCGAAGCCGGACTTGTAGACGCCGTTGTTGACGTCGTCGTAGACGCGCGCGTTGACCGCATCGATCTCGTCGCGCAGCGGCGCGGGATAGTAGTCCCCCGGCGTCGCGCCGACCCGGTCGAAGGCGGTGTTGAGCATGCGGATGATCTCGGCCGACTCGTTCGAGACGATGGTCCCGCGCTGCTTGTCCCAGAGGACCGGCACGGTCACGCGCCCGGTATAGGTCGGGTTCGCGGCGGTGTAGACCTGGTGCATCACCCGCGCCCCGTTGACGGGATCGGGGATCACCCCCTCGCCGGGCGCGAAGGTCCAGCCCTCCTCGCCCATGAACCAGTGCACCACGGACAGCGAGATCATCTCCTCCAGGCCCTTGAGCTTGCGGAAGATCAGGGTGCGGTGGGCCCAGGGGCAGGCGAGGCTCACGTAAAGGTGATAGCGCCCCGGCTCGGCGGCGAAGCCGCCCTCCCCGCTCGGTCCGGGGGAGCCGTCGGGCGTGATCCAGTCGCGGAACTGGGATGCCTGGCGCTTGAAGCGTCCGCCGGTGGATTTCGTGTCGTACCACTGGTCCTGCCAGCGTCCCTCGACCAGAAGGCCCATCGCTTCCGTCCTCTTCGTGTCGCGTCGCGTCTCTTTCATCTACGCAAGCCAACGCCGATAGACCAGGATCTTTCCTTGCGCCCGCGCCCGCGGCGTCTTGCGCAGCCCGATTGCGCCCGAGCCCGCGGCCCCCACATTGCGGGAAAGCGAAGGAGACCGACCATGGTTCGCATGATATCCCGCACGCTGCTCGGCGCGCTCGCGGGCGCCGCCCTGCTCGCCGCGCCCGCCTCGGCGCAGGACGGCGACGGCACGGCCCGCGCCATCCTCGCCGGCGGTTGCTTCTGGTGCGTCGAGGCCGATTTCGACGAGGTGCCCGGCGTGCTCGAGACCACGTCCGGCTATGTCGGCGGCGCGGTGGAGGACCCGACCTACGAGCAGGTTTCCGCCGGCGGCACGGGTCACGCCGAGGCGGTGGAGATCGTCTACGATCCGAACCGGGTCTCCTACGAGGAGCTGCTCCACGTCTTCTGGCGCACGATCGACCCGCTCACGGCGGGCGCTCAGTTCTGCGACGTGGGCGAGCAGTACCGCTCGGCGATCTTCCCGCTCGACGCGGAGCAGGAGCGGCTGGCGCGGGAGACGAAAGAGGAGGTCGCCGGCCGCTTCGACGAGCCGATCGCCACCACGATCGAGGAGCCGACGGAGTTCTATGCGGCCGAGGACTACCACCAGGATTATTACGAGAAGAACCCGCTCGCCTACAAGTTCTACCGCTGGAATTGCGGCCGCGACGCCCGCGTCGAGGCGCTCTGGGGCGAGGAGGCCGGCGGGCTCGGGATCTTCGAGGGCGAGGCGAGCTGAGGCGACTTCACCCCGCGAGCCACGCCGCCATGGCCGCGTTCACCGCCTCGGGCGTCTCCAGCGTCGGCAGGTGGCCGGCGCCGGGGACGATCGTGAGCGTCGAGCCGGGCATCAGCTCGTGCATCAGGGTGTGGCGCTTGACCGGGCAGAGCCGGTCGTCCTCGCCGCACAGGATCAGCGTCGGGCCGCGATAGGCGCGCAGCGTCTCCTGCTGGTCGGGCCGCGTCTGCAGCGCGCGGGACTGGCGGGCGAAGACCTCCGCGCCCTGCGCCAGCGCCATGGCGAGGGCGAGGTCGCGGATGTCCTGCCGCTCGCTCTCCGCGTGGAGATAGACCGGCCACATGTCGCGGCGGATCACCGCCTCGAGCCCGCCGGCGAGCGCCTCTTCGATCTGCGGCTCGCGGGCGGCGCGGACCTTGTCGGTCTCGCCGAGCGGGTTGGTGTCGAGGAGCGCGAGGCGCGTCACGCGGTCGGGCGCCTGGCGCACCACCTCCATCGCCACGATCCCGCCCATGGACAGCCCCGCCAGCGCGAAGCGCGGCGGCGCTTCCGCGAGGATCGAGGCGGCGAGCGCCGCGACGCTGTCGGCATGGGCGATCGTCGGCACGGACACGGAGCGCATCCCGGAAAGCGCCGCGATCTGCGGGCCGTAGAGCCGCGCGTCGCAGAGCATGCCGGGGACGAGGAGGAGGGGTTCGGGATTCTCGGTCATGGCGCTTCCTTACGCCGGGACGCGTGCGCCCGCCAGGGCCGCGCCCTCCGCCAGCGTGGCGAGCTTCGCATAGGCGATCTCGGGATCGACCGCGCCGAAGCCGGCGAAGGTGCCGAAGCCGCAATCGGAGCCGGCGATCACCCGCTCGGCCCCGACGATCGGCAGGAACCGCTCGAGCCGCTGGGCGACGACCTCCGGGTGCTCGACGAAGTTCGTCGTGGTGTCGACGACGCCCGGCACGAGCACGACGTCCTCGGGGATCTCCCGCGCCCGGTCGCGGAAGACGGTCCATTCGTGGGCGTGGCGCGGGTTCGAGGTCTCGAACAGGAGATAGCGGGCCTTCACCGACATCAGCGTCGAGAACACCTTGTCCATGCCGATGTCGCAGACGTGCGGGCCCTCGTAATTGCCCCAGCAGATGTGGACGCGCACCTTCTCCTTCGGCACGTCGGAGAGCGCGTGGTTGAGCGCCTCGACGTGTGTCCGCGCCACGCGCACGAACTCGTCGTCGGAGAGGTCGGTGAACAGCATGTGGCGCGAGAGGGCGAGGTCCGGGCAGTCGAGCTGCAGGTCGAGACCGGCGGCCACGATGGTCTCGTACTCGGCCTTCATCACGTCGGCCAAGGCCGCGAGGTAGGCCTCGCGGGTGGGGTAGTGGGCGTTCTGGAGGAAGAGCGAGATCACGCCGGGCGAGGCGGCGTTCATGAAGCCGCGGGCCGCGCCGTGCTCGGCCATGGCGGCCTTCAGGTTGGCGATGTCCTTCTCCAGCTCGCCCTGGCCCTTGGAGCGCACCTCCCCGATGCATTGCGGGCGCGCGTAGGTCGGCGTGCCGCCGGACCTGGCGAGGCGCTCGAGGAAGGTCGGGTAGAGCTTCAGGTCGGCGGGCGCGTTGCGCGGGCTGTCGCCGCCGAAGCCCTCGTAGCGGTCCTTGACGTAGGTGGCATACGAGATCTTCGAGGTCTCCCCGTCGGAGACGATCGTCACCCCCGCCTCGACCTGGCGGCGCACGGTCTCGGACACGGCTGCGCGCATGGTCTCGTCGAAGACGGCCTCGTCGACGGGCTCGCCGCGCTCGCGGGCGAAGAGCTGGTCGACCACCGCCTGCGAGCGGGGCAGCGAGCCGACATGGGTGACGGGGATGCTCATCGGGGCGTTTCCTTTTCCAAGACGAACGTGTCCAACGCGAACGAGCCGACGCTTCGGGCTCTCTCCTCTCCCTCGTGGAGAGCGCTCGGCGGGCGCGCCGAAGCCTTTCCTTCCCTGTAGGGGAAGGTGGACCGCCGCGAAGCGGCGGGACGGATGGGGCGCGCGGAACGCGCGTTCGGCGAAGCCGAAGCCGACGGGCGAGACCGCCGGTCACCGGTCACTTCCGCTTCGCGGAACGCGTCGCTCACGCGCCGCGCCCCATCCGTCACGCCGCCTGCGGCGGCGCGCCACCTTCCCTACAGGGAAGGATCGGATCGGAGCGCCGCGATCCGAAAGAAGCCATCTTCCGGGGTCCGGCCGGAGCGCTGCCCGACGCCCCTCAGCCCTAGCCCCTCTCCACGAGGGAGAGGGGAATCGCGACGCGCGCCGCCCCCCCCCCGGCCGCTGGCGCGGCCCACCTCCCCTGCGGGGAGATGTGACCGCCGCGTCGGGCCGGGCTGGTCGTCCGTATTGCGCACGCGGTAGAGGCTCGCCTCGCCGGACATGGAGGGCGCGAGCGCGCGCGAGAGGCCCGGCGGCACGGCGCAGGTGTCGCCCGGCGCGAGCACGGTCTCGCCGCCGGCCCAGGCGAGGCGCCAATGGCCGCGCATCACCATGAGCACCTCGTGCCTCTGCGTCGCGTAGGCCTCCTCCGGGATCGAGCCGCGGGCGAGGAGCTCGACCTCGAAGCCGGGGCGGTCGCGGATCAGCCCCTCCGCGCCGATGACCCTGGCCGGCTCGTGCTTCGCCAGCGCCATCAGGTCCCAGTAGCGGGCGATGTAGTCGCGCACCACCGCCGACGGCGGCAGCTCGGGGAAGGCCTCGAGCTCCTCCTCCGTCAGGAGCGGCATCGGCGGCACGCCGTCGGGGAGATGCTGGCCCTTCTTGGTGTCGTAGAGCTTGCCGTTCTTTCCCAGGACGAGGCCGTGGTCCTCGGCGTCCTCGATCACCTGGGGCGCCCAGATCACGCCGCCGCCGGCGTCGTCGCCGCCGAGGATCGCCATGATCATCCCGTAATCCGTGCCGATGTTCTCGAAGCCGCGGAAGATGCCGGTGGGGATGTCGAAGATGTCGCCCTCCTCGAGCACCACCTCGCCCGCCGTGCCGAAGCGCCCCCAGAAGAAGCGCCAGCGGCCCTTCAGCACGAAGAACACCTCGGCCGTGCGGTGGGAATGGAGCGAGTTGCGACACTTGGGCGGCTGGCCGGCGGCGCCGATGTTGAAGCCCGGCGTCTCCGCGATGTGGACGTGCTGGTCCGGGCTCTCCGAGACGCCCCCGCCGATGATGGTGAAGTTCTCCTTCTGGTCGGAGCCCGGCGTGTGCGCGTCGATGAAGGCGGTGCGGCAGGGCACGAGCGCGCCGTAGCGCACGATGCGCGCCTCCATCTCGGCCGGCGTGAGAACGGGCGTGTCCATGGCGTCTTATCCTGCGTGTCCGGTATGGAGGAGGATCTGCTTCCAGATCGCGGTCTCGTCGAAGAGCGTCCATTCGCGGCGCAGGCCCGCGGGCCCGAACTCGGCGTGGGAGAAGCCCATCACGTAGACCTCCGCCCCCGTCGGGCGGCCGAAGGCGCCCCAGCCGTCGTGGCGGCCGTGCAGCGACCAGCGCAGAGCCGCGCGCGGGGGCATCATGGGGTCCTCGCGACCGATCACGTGCTCGATCGTGAAGGCCGCGGAGGGGAGCGCGGCGCGCAGCCCCATCCAGAAAGCGTCCGCCGCCGCGCGGCCGTGGCCGGTGACGCCGCCGGGCAGCTCCAGCTGGCAGGCGCGGTCGTACGCGCTCGCGATCGCGGCGAGGTCGGCGTTCATGATCCGCGTGAGGAGCGCCGCGTAGCGCGCGCCCCATTCCGAGTCGTTGCCGCGGCCCGTATAGATCGGCGGCGGGTTCGTCGCCGGCGTCAGAGGCCGGCGCGCGCTCGCGGGACCGCCCTCCGCCGCGATCTGGTCGCGGGCGTAGTCCGCCGGGTCGAGGCCGAGCTGGCGCACGATGGCGCCCTGGTCGCGGATGATCCACTCGTCGTAGATGACGTTCTCCCGCGCGGCGCAGTCGGCGATGATGCGGTAGCGCAGCGTTTTCCCGGTCGCGCGGCCGTAGACGCCGTCGCGGGCGTGGGTCGCGGTGGAGAGGATGCGGTGGGAGGAGAGATAGCCCGCCTCGTCGTCGCCCGACCAGATCACGTCCTCGCCGAGGAGCCGGCGATCCGGGAACTCGGCGAGCGTCGCCATCGTCGCGGCGATCACCGCCTCGTTGCCGACGACGAGGCCGGCGGGCGCGCGCACGGGGATGTCCGGCGCGTAGGTCTCGCGCAGCGTGTGGACGCCGCGGCCCTCCCAGATCTCCTCGGTGACGCCGAGGATGTAGTGCGGAAAATCGCGCCAGCGGGGGTCGAAGCCCTTCATCGGGTGGTCTCTCGCTTCACGGTGGAGCCGCGCACGACGAGGGGTGCGTCGATGCGCAGGTGGCGGGGCGCCATCGACGGGTCGTCGATGCGCGCCATCAGGGTCTCGACGGTCGCCGCCACCATCGCATCGGCGGACTGGCGCACCGTCGTGAGGTCGTAGGCCGGCCAGCCGGCCATGGGCACGTCGTCGTAGCCCACCACGGCGACGTCGTCGGGCACGCGCAGGCCCAGCTCGAAGCGCAGCGTGTCCATGACCGCGAAGGCCATGTGGTCCGAGCCGACGAAGAGCGCGTCCGGCCGCTCCGGCCCGGCGCAGAGCGCGCGGGTGAGCTGCTGCGCCACCTCGCGGTCGTACATCCCGTCGACCACCGCCACGGGAGCGACGCCGTGCGCGTCGAGCCGCGCGAGGAAGCCTTCGCGCCGATCGCGCCCCGTGGAGGAGCCCGACCAGCCGGTGACGTGCGCGATCCGCCGCCGGCCCAGGGAGACGAGGTGGTCCGCCGCCTTGGCGCCGCCGGCGACGTTGTCCGAGGTGATGGCGGAAAGCCGCTCGTCGTCCTGCCGGCGATTGAACAGCACCACCGGCACGCCCGCCGTCTCGCAGCGCGCCGCGAGACGGTTCGAGATCGACACGGAGGCCATGATCACGCCGTCGACCTGGTAGTCGAGGAGCCCGTCCAGCACGTGCGCCACGTCCTCGTCGGCGTTGGACGCCATGAAGACGAGCACGTGGTAGCCGAGCGCCTGGAAGGCCTTGGAGAACTTCTCCAGCGCCACCGGGTAGAACTGGTTGTCGAGATAGGCGACGACGAGCGCCACGATGCGCGAGCGCCCGGTGATCAGCGTGCGCGCCAGCACGTTGGGGCGGTAGCCGAGCTCCTCGGCCGCCGCCATCACCTTCGCGCGGGTCGCCTTGGAGACCGAGGCGCCGGGCGTGAAGGCGCGGCTCACCGCGGACTGGGAGACCCCGGCCCGGGCGGCGACGTCGAGGGAGGTGGGCGAGGGCTTGGGCAACGGCTTGGACATGGTGCGCGCGGGCCCGCTCACTCAGCCGCCGCGCCGTAGGGCACGTTCCGGCGGCCGAAGCGGCGCACCCGCACGTTCGCCTGCTCGGCATGGCCGACGAAGCCTTCCAGCATGCACAGCCGCGAGCAATAGGCCCCGATCTCGGCCGCGGCCTCGTCGGTGAGGACCTTCTGGTAGGTGTGCGTCTTCAGGAACTTGCCGACCCAGAGCCCACCGGTGTAGCGGCCCGCGCGCTTGGTCGGCAGCGTATGGTTCGTGCCGATGACCTTGTCGCCGTTGGCGACGTTGGTGCGCGGGCCGAGGAAGAGCGCGCCGTAATTGGTCATGTTGGCGAGGAACCAGTCGTCGCGCGCCGTCATCACCTGGACGTGCTCGGAGGCGATGCGCTCGCTCTCCGACAGCATCTCCTCGTAGCTCTCGCAGAGGATCACCTCGCCGTAATCCGCCCAGGACACCCGGGCGATGTCGGCGGTGGGGAGGATGCCGAGCAGCCGCTCGATCTCGGCGAGCGTCTCCACGGCGAGCGTGCGGGAATTGGTGATCAGCACCGCCGGCGAGGTCGGGCCGTGCTCGGCCTGGCCGAGCAGGTCGGTCGCGACCATCTCGGCGTCGACCGTCTCGTCGGCGATCACGCAGGTCTCGGTCGGGCCGGCGAAGAGGTCGATGCCCACCCGCCCGTAGAGCTGGCGCTTGGCCTCCGCCACGAAGGCGTTGCCGGGGCCGACCAGCATGTCAACCGGCGCGATCGTCTCCGTGCCGAGCGCCATCGCCCCCACGGCCTGGACGCCGCCGAGGCAGAGGATCTCGGTCGCCCCGGCGAGATGCATGGCCGCGACGATCGCCGGATGCGGCTTGCCGTTCACCGGCGGCGCGGCGGCGACGATGCGCTTGCAGCCGGCGACCGCGGCGGTGAGCACCGACATGTGGGCCGAGGCCACCATCGGGTACTTGCCGCCGGGCACGTAGCAGCCGACCGCGTTCACCGGGACGTGCCGGTGCCCGAGGATCACGCCGGGACGGGTCTCGACCTCGAGATCCTGCATCGTGGCGCGCTGCGCTTCGGCGAAGCGGCGGATCTGGTCTTGCGCGAAGCGGATGTCCTCGAGGTCGCGCGGGGAGACGGCGGCGATCGCGGCCTCGATCTCGGCGTCCGTGAGGCGGAAGGCGGCGGGCTCGTAGCGGTCGAACTTCGCCGAGAGCTCCCGCACGGCGGCGTCGCCGCGGGCCTCGATGTCGGCGAGGATGCCCTCCACCGTCGTGCGGACCCTGGCGTCGTCCTCGGCGCGCTCCGCCTGGCTTCGGGAGGATTTCAGAAATTCGGGCATGGGGTCACCTGAGTTGAAGGGTCGCCTCTCTTGTCCTTCCCTGTAGGGGAAGGTGGCGCCGCGCGGAGCGCGGTGACGGATGGGGCGCGCGCAGCGCGTTCCGCGAAGCGGAAATCGGGCGGTGTCCGGCGGGCGCACCATGCTTCGGCTACGCCGAACGCGCGTTCCGCGCGCCCCATCCGTCTCGGCTTCGCCGAGTCACCTTCCCCTACAGGGAAGGAGAAGGCCGGGTGCGCCATCGCCGACCTCGTGCTTCGCGATCGGTCGAACTTTCGCGCGGGGCCGGATCTCCTCATCCCTTCACCGCCCCCGCGGTGAGGCCGGACACGATCTGGCGCTGGAACACCATCACGAGCAGGAACAGGGGCGCGGTGATCGACACCGCCGCGGCCACCGCGCGGACCTGGTCCGTCGTCGTCGTCTCGCGGTTGAAGAAGCCGGCTATGGCGGGGACCATGGTCTGGTTCTGCGCGTCGAGCAGCAGCGAGGTGACGAGGAAGTCGTTGTAGGCGAGCAGGAAGGAGAACAGCCCCGTCGTGATCACGCCAGGCCACATCACCGGCATGATGACGCGCCAGAACGCCTCGAAATGCGAGCAGCCGTCGACCCGCGCCGCCTCGTCGAGCTCGGCCGGGATGTTCATGAAGAACGAGCGCAGCATCCAGATCGTGAACGGCTGGTTGATCGCCACCAGCACCAGGATCACGGCGAGCGGCTGGCCGTAGAGCGTCGGCGCGTTATCGCCGAGGATCGGCTCCAGGATCTCGGCGGAGTTGATGAAGGGCGGCAGGTAGCCGGACACCAGCACCGAATGCGGCAGGGCGCGGAAGATCAGGGCCGAGATCAAGAGCCAGAAGGCGAGCGAGGAGCGCGTGCGCGCGAGCGCATAGCCCGCGAGCGTGCCGACGGTGAGCGAGATCGTCACCACGCCGCCGGTCACGAGGAGCGAGTTGAGAAAGTTGCGGTAGAATTCCTGGTCGACCCAGACGTTCCGGTAATGCTCCAGCGTCAGCCCGAGCACCGGCTGCGCCAGGAGCCCCAGCACCGGGATCGGCGCGAGCAGGGCCTCGAGCCCGCCGAGCACGGCCGGCAGCAGGAGCGCCAGCACCGCCATCGCGGCGACGCCGTAGAGCACGCCGCCGACGAGCCAGCCGAGCGGCAGCCAGGCGTCCGGCGCGGCCTTCTCCACCCATCTCCCGAGCCGGCGCGCGGCGACGAGATACAGGGCGACCAGCGTCGCCGCGCCGAGCACGAGATCGAGCACGGAGAGCCCCTGCCCCGTCGCGCGGGTCGCCGGCCCGAAGATCACGGCGAAGGGGTTCGCCGCGAAGGCGTCGACGGGGAGCTTGAAGCTCATCACCGCGATCCAGAACAAGGGGAACGCGGCGATCAGGCACCAGAAGCCGAGGAAGAGGCCGGTCGTCCAGCGCAAGGATGCGGAGGGCTGCAGGGTCTTGGCGCCCATCATGGTCTCACCCCCTCGGCCGGTAGTCGCGCCAGGTGCGCATGAGAAGCGGGATCAGCAGGACGACGATGCCCACCATGGTCAGCATGGAGGAGGCGGAGGCCCGCGAGATGGAGCGGTTGCCGGAATCGTCGGGCGTCAGGAAGTCGTAGGTGAGGAATTGCAGCGAGATCCGGTGGGCGGAAGCGGAGAAGCCGATCACCTCCTCGAAGACGCGGTAGGAATCCATCAGGTGGATCAGGGCCACGAAGACGATGAGCGGCATCAGGTGGGGCACGACGACGTAGCGCAGCCGCTCGACGCGCGAGGCGCCGTCGATCACCGCGCTCTCGAGCGTGTCCTGGTTCACGGTCTGGAGCCCGGCGTAGAACACGACGAAGGCGAAGGGCGCCACGTGCCAGACGCGGTAGAACAGCATCAGCAGCTCGATCGTCCACCCTTGCGCGAACATGAAGATCTCGCGCCCGGTCAGCGCCTCCATCGCGTTCGTCAGGATGCCGTCGCCGATGAACAGCCAGCGGATCGACAGCGCGCCGATCACGGGCGTGATGATGAAGGGCAGGAGCGAGACGAAGATCACCGGCCCGCGCACGGAGCGCACCACCGAGTTCACCGCGAGCGCCACCGCGAGACCGAGGCCCAGCACGAGCGGCAGCGTGATCAGCGTGAAGGTGAGGGTGAAGCGCAGCGCCTTGTAGAAGTCGATGTTCGACAGGCGCGTCCACACCCCCTCCCCCGCCGCGAAGGCCGCGGCGACGGCCTCCGGCTGGAGCAGCGCGCGGTAGGTCTCGAGCCCGACGAAGACGGTCCGCGTGACGACGCGCCCGTTCTCGTCGAGCAGCGGCCGCGTCGAGACGATGGTCTCGCAGTTCGGCGCCGGGAAGCCCGGCGTGCAGCGCTCCTCCTCCACCCGCTCGAACACGGTCTGCGTGTTGTAGAAGCTCTGGGCGAAGACGAAGACCAGCGGCGCCGCGATGAACACGAGCATCATGATCAGGGACGGCCCGACGAAGGCGAAGAACGTGCGCGGCTTCATCCCTGTCCCTCCCTGAGCGTGGTTGCTCTCGACCCGATACCGGTCGAGCGGGTGTCATCCCCGGCCGGAGCCGGCGAAGCCGGCGGAGGGGAAGGGGACCCAGCGCGAGACTGTCGCGCCGCAGGCGCTCCCTGCGCCGCCGACCAGGCGGCTGGTCGCCGCCGACAGCGGCGGCTTCGCCGCGACTCCATTGCTGGGTCCCCTTCCCCTCCGCGCCTGACGGCGCTTCGGCCGGGGACGACACGCGGCGCGCGAACCGCGCCGCGCGTCGGCGTTACTGCAGCAGCCCCGCCTCGCGGGCCGCGGCGAGATAGGCGGCCTCGGTGTCGGCGAGGGACTGCTCGGCGCTCTCCTGGCCGGTGAGGTAGTCGGCGATGTTGTTGCCGATGGCCGTGTGCAGGAGCCCCATCTCGACCGACGAGGGATAGGCCACCGGCCCGGCCATCGCCGTCTGGATCGCGCCCTCGGCGAGCGGGCCGGGCGTGTAGCCCTCGATCAGCCAGACCGCGTCGTCGTTGTTGGCGGCGACCATCCGCGGCGAGAGCCCTTCCAGCGCCAGCCGGAAGGCGGCCTCGGCCTCCTCGTCGGGGATGTTCTGGGCGATGACGATGCCGTCCCACCAGATCGTCGTGGCGGGCTTGGCGCCCTCCTCGGCGAAGGGCGCGGGCGCCATGCCGACCTTGCCGGCGACCTGGCTCTCGGCCTCGTCGTCCATCGCCGCGGCGCGGGTGGCCCAGAGGTTGGCCATGGCGATCTTGCCCTGCTGGAACTGCTGCTGGACGTAGGTCGAGTCCGAGACCAGGAATTCCGGATCCATGTACTCGGTTAGCGCCTTCATCGTCTCGAGCGCCTTCACGCCGGCTTCCGACGTGATCAGCGTGTTGCCCTCCGCGTCGAAGAACTCCCCGCCGAAGCCGGCATACATGTTGACGAAGTCCTGGGCGAGGTTCCAGCCGGACGCCATGGTGGCCCCGATCGGGTACTCGACGAGCCCCGCCTCGCGGATCTTCGCGGCGGCGTCGAGCACCTCGGCGTAGGTGGTCGGCACGTCGAGACCGAGCTCCTCGAACACGTCCGTGCGGTACATCAGGTGCTGCGTGTTCACCATCATGGCGATGGCCACGATCTTCCCGTCGACGCGGATGAGCTGGTTCGGCGAGAGGTCCTGGCCGTACTGCTCGACATAGGCGTCGAGCGGGCGGATGGTGCCCTCGTTCAGAAGCGGGGTGAGCGTGCCGTTGGCGACGCCGCCGATGTGGTAGAGCGAGGGCTCGGCCGCGAAGGCGGTCGGCTGCTTCTGGCGGAACTCCTGGTCGAGCTCGACCACGAGGTTCGGCGCGCACTCCTTCATCGTGTCCGTCACGGCCACCCAGGCCGGGAAGGCGGCGGAGAGGTGCTTGATCGCCAGGTCGGTGGTGAAGTCGCATCCCTCCTGGGCGAGGGCCGGGCCGGCCGCGAGCGAGAGCGCGGCCGCGAGCGCGATATGGCTGGTCTTCATTCTCTGATCCTCGTTCCCCGTTGGTCTCGTTCCTGGAGGTGTCGATCGCCGGTTCGCGTGTCAGCGGGCCGCCGCCGCCCGGACGCCGCCCGCCGCGCGCGCCGGCGTCAGCCGCGCGCCGCTCTCGGCGTCGAAGAGATGGCAGAGCTCCGGCGCGAGGCGGATCGCCGCCCGGTCCCCGATCCCGGCGCGAAAATCCTTGTGCGCCTTCACGGACACGAGCGCCCCGCCGGCGCGCACGGTGATCATGGTCGCATCGCCGAGGAGCTCGAGCGTGTAGATCGGGGCGACGATCTCCCCTTTCCCGTCCATGGCCAGCGCCGCGTCCTCGGCGCGGAAGCCGAGCGTCACCGGCCCGTCGGGCAGCGCGATTCCGGGCACGCGCACGCTCTGCCCGACGAAGATCCCGCCCTGGACGACGCCCTCCATCAGGTTCATCGCCGGCGAGCCGATGAAGCCCGCGACGAAGGTGTTGGCCGGGTCGTCGTAGATCTCCGTCGGCGTGCCGACCTGCTGGATCACGCCCTTGTTCATCACCACGACCCGGTCGGCGAGGGTCATCGCCTCGATCTGGTCGTGGGTGACGTAGATCGTCGTCACCTTCAATTCGTGCTGGAGGTTCTTGATCTGCGCGCGGGTCGAGACGCGCAGCTTGGCGTCGAGGTTGGAGAGCGGCTCGTCCATCAGGAACACGGTCGGCTCGCGCACGATGGCGCGGGCGAGCGCCACCCGCTGGCGCTGGCCGCCGGAGAGCTCGGCGGGCTTGCGGTGCAGGAAGGCGTCGAGCTCCACCATCGCCGCCGCGCGGCGCACCCGCTCGTCGTGCTCGGAGGCCGGGACCTTGCGCACCTTCAGGGGGAAGCGGATGTTCTCGTAGACGTTCATGTTCGGGTAGAGCCCGTAGCTCTGGAACACCATCGCCACGTCCCGATCCTTAGGATCGAGGTCGTTCACCCGCCGTTCGCCGATGAAGATCGCCCCCGAGGTCGCGTCCTCGAGGCCTGCGATCATGCGCATGGTCGTCGTCTTGCCGCAGCCGGACGGCCCGAGCAGGACCAGGAATTCCCGGTCGGCGATGGTCAGGTCGAAATCGGCGACGCCGACGAACGATCCCCACCGCTTGGTGACGTGCTCCAGACGGACCTCGGCCATGCGCGCGCTCCCCGGCCGGCCCTTGGCGAGCTCTCTGGCCTTCGGTCTTGCATACCTATGCAAAACGAGATTGACGGCACTCCTTCGCGTTGGCAAGCATTTTATGCGAACCCTCGCCCACCCGGTGACTCATGAAAGATCTGCGGGCCGCGCGCCGCGCGACATATTCGTTCCTCCACGCGCTCATGGAGGCTCCGGAGACCGACCTGCGGCCCCTGCTCGAGACCCGCCTCGCGCCGGACGTCCGCTACCGCGTCTGCCATCCGCTCGGCGATCTCGTCGGGATCGAGGCCGTGCTCGAGGGGCTGATCCTCCCCTTGCGCCGGGCGCTGCCGCGGTGCCTGCGCCGCGACGAGATCTTCATGGCCGGCACGACCCGGCGCGGCGAGGGGGACTTCGTCGCCGCGCTCGGCCACTATGTCGGCAATTTCGAGCGGCCCTTCGGGCGGGTGACGCCCAACGGCAGGCTCGTCTTCCTGCGCGCCGGGGAGATGTACCGGATCGAGGGCGAGACCATCGTCGAGGCGACGATCCTCCTCGACCTCCTCGACCTCAAGCGCCAGACGGGGGCCTTCCCCCTCCCCCACATGCTCGGGACCGAGATGCTCTTCCCCGGTCCGGCGACGCACGACGGCGTCATGCCCGACGCGCCGGAGCGCTCCGAGTCCTCGGCCGCCCTCGTCGAAGCGATGCTGACGGATCTGCGCGCCTTCGACCCGACGAGCTTCGAATCCGCGGGCCAGACCGGCTACTGGCATCCGCAGATGCTCTGGTACGGGCCGGCGGGGATCGGCGCGAACTTCACCTATCCCGGCTTCCAGCGCGACCACCGCATCCCCTTCCTCACGGCGTTTCCGGACCGGGTGGGCGGCAACCATTTCTGCCGCTTCGGCGACGGCGACTACGTCTGCTCCGGCGGCTGGCCCTCCATGACCATGACCCATGCCGGCCCCTATCTCGGCGTCCCGCCGACGGGCCGGGCGCTGACCCTGCGGGTGATGGATTTCTGGCGCTGCGAGGCCGGCACGATCCGCGAGAACTGGGTGCTGCTCGATTACGGCGATCTGTTCGCGCAGATGGGTGTCGCGGTGATCTGAAGGGGGCTTGCGAATTTTTCCCCAACGCACGTGAACCTCCCGACGGGTGGGTCCGACGAAGCGAGGACGAGGCGCGAGACACCAGACCCCGCGCCCCGCCTCGAAGACCCAGACCCGATCAGGAGACCCCGACCCATGTTCAAGCTCGCCGCCCCCGCCGCCTTCGCCGCCCTCGCGCTCGGCGCGGGCTTCCTCGGCTCCGTCGTCGCCACCCCGGCCGACGCCCTCCAGCTGCGCGCCCCCGGCCCGCAGCCGGGCGACTGCAAGGCGTCGCCCGTCGTCGCCCACGGCTCCAGCCCCGCGGCCGCCCAGGCCGTGTGGTCGAACCAGGCGATCGCCCAGCACGGCGCCAACTGGGGCATCTGGGCCGGCGCCCAGGGCAAGGTGACGCAGCCCACCGGCCAGCGCGGCGCCACCGCCTGGCAGGCCATGGCCCGCCCGTGCTTCTTCTACCCGGTCCAGTGACCGCGGCGCGGTGCGCCCGCCCGGCATGCAAGCCGGGCGGGCGGGCCGGATGACGTTGCGATATGCGGTTTGTTCCTGAATTGTTCTAGCGCCGAGACTCGACATAGCATGGCGTCCGTTCACGAACGGGAGACGCCTTCATGCCGACGCCTTCGCAAGCCCCTTCCTCGCGCGAGATCCGCCGCGCGCCCGCAGCCACGATCCTGCGCGCCCGCGCCGAGCGACGCGAGATGAGCCCGCAGGAACGCCGCCTCTGGCAGGCCTTGCGGCGCCTGCGCGCCGACGGCTTCCAGTTCCGCCGCAAGGCGCCCCTCCTCGGCGGGATCGTCGACTTCGCGTGCCTGCGCGCGCGCCTCGTCGTCGAGGTGGACGCGGCGGCGGACCAGGGCCCCTCCCCCGCCGACCAGGCCCGCGACGACGCCCTGGCGCAGGCGGGCTTCCGCGTGCTGCGTTTCTTCGCCATCGAGATCGACCGCGACCTGCCGGGCGTGATGCGGACGATCATGGGGAGACTGGGTGGGGGGTGAACGCTCGACCTCGGCGGTCGACCGCGACCAGCATTGATCGACGCGACCCGTCACCCGTGCTGGAACGCCAGAAACGCTCCGAGCGTCATGGCCGATGCGGCTAGAGAAAGAAGCGTCGCTGCGCCGGTCAGCGCCGCGCGCCGGCAGACGAGATAGACCGTCATCTCGAGATCCGCGCCTCTCGACCGGACCGTCTCCGCGTCTGCCCAGAAGACGAAGAGCGAGGCCAAGGTGCACACCGAGGCGATGAAGGAGGAGCCGAAGGCGCCCCTCACGAACCACCCGCCCGCGCCTTCAGCGGCGACGAAAAGAGCCGCAGCCGCGATAATGGCGTTGAAGGCGAGGAGACCCTGCGCCTTGGCGATTACGCGGTCGTTCACCCGGTCGGCAAAGGCGAACGCTTCCGAGCCCTCCCGTTCTAGAAGTGCCAACTTCATCGCGTCCATTTCCCGACTTGAAACAGGTCCGCCGAGCACGAAGAAGCGCCCACGCGGGGTTGTGATTTGGACGCGATCGATGAACTCGAAGAGCCTCTCTGCGCGGCTTTCGCTTCGGCCCGTCATGAGTCCTGCCCCCATGGTTCGGCCGACACGAAGAACGTCTGCACCTGCCGTCAGACGGTCGACCTCCTCAACAATATCCCAAATTGTGCCTTCGCGGTACCCGTCACCACCCGAACGAAAAAGGGCGGCCCCGCGGGACCGCCCTCTCGAAATCCGTGCCGGTGGAAGGCGCCCTCAGGCGGCCTCTTCCGTCTCCACCTCGGCGGAGGGGC
Source organism: Salinarimonas sp. (assembly GCF_040111675.1). Taxonomy (NCBI): domain Bacteria; kingdom Pseudomonadati; phylum Pseudomonadota; class Alphaproteobacteria; order Hyphomicrobiales; family Salinarimonadaceae; genus Salinarimonas; species Salinarimonas sp. Next base: position 3,951,773 of record NZ_CP157794.1, read on the forward strand.
CCGAGTCCTGGCCCTTCGCGTCCGGATCGCGGTCGACGAGCTCGATCACCGCCATCGGGGCGTTGTCGCCGTAGCGGAAACCGGCCTTGAGGACGCGGGTGTAACCGCCCGGACGCTCGGCGTAGCGGGGGCCGAGCACGTCGAACAGCTTCTTGACCAGCGTCTCGTCCTGGATGCGGGAGATGGCCTGGCGACGGGCGTGCAGGTCGCCGCGCTTGGCCAGCGTGATCAGCTTCTCGACGACCGGACGCAGGTCCTTCGCCTTCGGCAGCGTGGTGACGATCTGCTCGTGCTTGATCAGCGCCTGAGCGAGGTTCTTGAACATCGCCTTGCGATGCTCGGCCGTACGGTTGAAGCGGCGGCCGCGATATCCGTGACGCATGGTGGCTCTCCTTCGTTGCCGGCCGCCGTGCCAAGGAACGGCCGTCCGTCTTGATCGGGCGGAACGCCCGGTGTGGATGCGCCCCCGCCGTTCGGCGGAGGCGCGGATCTCAGTAGTGCTCCTCGAAGCGCTTGGCGAGATCCTCGATGTTCTCCGGCGGCCAGCCCGGCACTTCCATCCCGAGATGCAGGCCCATGCCGGCGAGCACTTCCTTGATCTCGTTGAGCGACTTGCGGCCGAAGTTCGGCGTGCGCAGCATCTCGGCTTCCGTCTTCTGGATCAGGTCGCCGATATAGACGATGTTGTCGTTCTTCAGGCAGTTGGCCGAACGCACCGAGAGCTCGAGCTCGTCGACCTTCTTGAGCAGCGCCGGCGGGAAGGGCAGCTGCGGCGAGACCGTCGCGGCCTCCTCCTTGCGGGGCTCCTCGAAGTTCACGAAGATCGCCAGCTGGTCCTGGATGATGCGCGCCGCGTACGCGAGCGCATCCTCCGGCGTGACCGAGCCGTCGGTCTCCACCGTCATGGTCAGCTTGTCGTAGTCGAGGATCTGGCCCTCACGGGTGTTCTCGACACGGTAGGAGACCTTGCGCACCGGCGAGTAGAGGGCGTCGACCGGGATGAGGCCGATCGGGGCGTCCTCGGGGCGATTGCGGTCCGCCGAGACGTAGCCCTTGCCGGTGTTGACCGTGAACTCCATCCGGATCTCGGCGCCCTCGTCGAGGGTGCACAGGACGAGGTCCGGATTGAGGATCTCGACGTCGCCGATCGTGTTGATGTCGCCGGCGGTGACGAGGCCGGGGCCCGTCTTGCGCAGCGTCATGCGCTTGGGGCCGTCGCCGTGCATGCGGATGGCGATCGCCTTGATGTTGAGGACGATGTCCGTCACGTCCTCGCGCACGCCCGGGATCGACGAGAACTCGTGCAGGACCCCGTCGATCTGCACGGCGGAGACCGCCGCGCCCTGGAGCGAGGACAGGAGCACGCGCCGCAGCGCATTGCCGAAAGTGGTCCCGAAGCCGCGCTCGAGCGGCTCGGCCACGACGGTGGCGACGCGCTTCGGGTCGTCGCCCGGGCTGACCTGCAGCTTGTTCGGCTTGATCAGCTCTTGCCAGTTCTTCTGAATCACGACCTCACCTCTCGTGAGACGGGCAAAGCGGGAGACGCGCGCGGCGCCTCCCGAACGATGCGCGCCGCGCGGCCCGAGAGCGGGACCCGGTTCGCGGCGCGCCGAGCGTGCGCGTCAGACGCGGCGACGCTTGCGCGGACGGCAGCCGTTGTGGGGAATCGGCGTGACGTCGCGGATGGAGGTGACGGTGAAGCCCGCCGCCTGGAGCGCGCGCAGCGCCGACTCGCGGCCGGAGCCCGGGCCGGAGACCTCGACCTCGAGGGTGCGCATGCCGTGCTCGGCCGCCTTGCGGGCGGCATCCTCCGCCGCGACCTGGGCGGCGTAGGGCGTCGACTTGCGCGAGCCCTTGAAGCCCATCATGCCGGCGGACGACCAGGAGATCGTGTTGCCCTGCGCGTCGGTGATGGTGATGAGCGTGTTGTTGAACGACGCGTTCACGTGCGCGACGCCGGAAACGATGTTCTTGCGTTCGCGGCGGCGGACGCGGGTGGTGTCTCGAGCCATCTGTCCTCGGTCCTTCTGGCGCGCCCGTCATGCCAGGCGCTCGGGATGAGAGGGGGCGACGACGGCGCCGCCCCGGGAAATCACGCGGTGGCGATCACTTCTTCTTGCCGGCGATCGGCTTCGCCTTCCCCTTGCGGGTGCGCGCGTTGGTATGCGTACGCTGGCCGCGGACCGGCAGGTTGCGGCGGTGACGCAGGCCGCGATAGACGCCGAGGTCCATCAGGCGCTTGATGTTCATCGAGACCTCGCGGCGCAGGTCGCCCTCGACGATGTAGTCGCGATCGATGGTCTCGCGGACCTGGAGGATCTCCGCGTCGGTGAGCTCGTTCACGCGGCGCTCGGCCGGGATCGAGACCTTCTCGCAGATCTCCTGGGCCTTCTTGGCCCCGATGCCGTGAATGTACTGCAGCGCGATGACGACGCGCTTGTTGGTCGGAATGTTGACGCCTGCGATACGAGCCACGTCTCGTCTCCATATGAGCCGCGCGAACCGTTCGGCCGCCGGCGGGTTCGTGATGTCGCGCGTCCGGTGGAGGCCGGCCCTCGCGCGGGTTGGGCCCATTCGGGCCGTGAGGCGAAGCACGCAAAGTCCCGGTCGGCCTCTCGCGAAGCCCGCCGGGACCTGTGTTCGACGCTGGAAGACGGGCCCGTACACGGGTTGACGCGCCACGTCAAGAGCGCATGCGCTCAGCCCGCCTTTTTCTCGAGCAGGGCGACGAGATCGCGGGTGACCTCGTCGATCGGCTTCATGCCGTCGATCTTCTCCAGCTGCCCCTTCTCGGCATAATAGGCCGAGAGCGGCGCCGTCTGCTTCCTGAAGGCTTCGAGACGGGTCTTGAAGACCTCGGGATTGTCGTCCTTGCGCACTTCCTGGCCGCGCTCCTGCATCTCGCGGGCGCGGGTGGCGATGCGGTCGAGGAGCGCGCCCTCGTCCACCACGAACTCGATCACGGCGTCGAGGGAGAGACCCTTCGACGCGAGCATCCGGTCGAGCGCCTCGGCCTGCGCGACCGTGCGCGGGAACCCGTCCAGGATGAAGCCCTTGGCCGCGTCCGGCTCCTCGATGCGCTCGGCCACGATGCCGACCACCACCTCGTCCGGCACCAGCGCGCCGGCGTCGATGAGCTTCTTCGCCTCGAGCCCGACCGGCGAGCCGGCAGCGGCGGCGGCGCGCAGCATGTCGCCCGTCGACAGCTGCGGGATGCCGTGGCGCTCGGAGATGCGCGCGGCCTGCGTTCCCTTGCCGGCGCCCGGCGGTCCCAAGAAGATGAGCCTCATCCCTGTCCCTTTCGCGTTTCCCATGCTCTCGCGCCGGGGGCGCGGCGCGACGCCCGAGCCTCAGCGACCCCGGCGCGCGCCCTTCAGCTTCGCCTTCTTGACGAGGCCCTCGTATTGATGCGCGAGCAGATGCCCGTGCACCTGCGCGACCGTGTCCATCGTCACCGTGACGACGATGAGCAGCGACGTCCCCCCGAGATAGAACGGCAACGCCGCATAGGAAATGAGAAATTCGGGTATCAGGCAAACCACGGTGAGGTAGAGGGCGCCGATCACCGTGATGCGGGTGAGCACGTAGTCGATGTAGTCCGCCGTGCGCTCGCCCGGCCGGATGCCCGGGATGAAGCCGCCGTGCTTTTTGAGGTTGTCCGCCGTCTCAGCCGGATTGAACACGATGGCCGTGTAGAAGAAGGCGAAGAAGATGATCAGCGAGGCGTAGAGCAGCATGAACAGCGGCCGCCCGTGCCCGAGGTAGATCACGATCGTGCTCAGGATGCCGTCGCCGCCCTGCGCCGCCGAGAAGCTCGCCACGGTGGTGGGCAGGAGCAGCAGCGAGGAGGCGAAGATCGGCGGGATCACGCCGGCCGTGTTGAGCTTCAACGGCAGGAACGAGGTCTGGCCGTCGTACATGCGATTGCCGACCTGGCGCTTCGGGTAGCTGATCAGCAGCCGGCGCTGGGCCCGCTCCATGAACACCACGAAGTAGATGATGCCCGCCGCCATGACGATGACGCCGATGATGAACGGCGTCGAGATGGCGCCCTGGCGGCCGAGCTCGAGCAGCCCCGCCGTCGCCTGCGGCAGATGCGCGACGATGCCGGCGAAGATGATCAGCGAGATGCCGTTGCCGATGCCCCGCGCCGTGATCTGCTCGCCGAGCCACATCAGGAACATGGTCCCGCCGGTCAGCGTGATCACCGTCGTGACGATGAAGAAGTAGCCCGGATTGACCACGATGCCGCCCGATGCGGACAGGCCCACCGCGATGCCCCAGGACTGGAACACGGCCAGCACCACCGTGAGGTAGCGGGTGTACTGGTTGATGACCTTGCGCCCGCTCTCGCCCTCCTTCTTGAGGGCCTCCAGCGTCGGCGAGACCGCCGTCAGGAGCTGGATGATGATCGAGGCGGAGATGTAGGGCATGATGTTGAGCGCGAAGATCGCCATGCGCTCCACCGCGCCGCCCGCGAACATGTTGAACATGCCGAGCACGCCGCCCGCGGCCGCCTCGAAGGACTGCGCCAACGCCTCCGGGTCGATGCCCGGGAGCGGGATGTAGGTCCCCAGACGATAGATGATGAGCGCGCCCAGCGTGAACCAGATGCGCTTCTTCAGCTCCTCGGCGCGCGCCAGCGCTCCGAAATTCAAGTTCGCAGCAAGCTGCTCGGCTGCTGAGGCCATCGTCCCCTCCTCGAGGCGCGCCCAAGTCGAAATCGTTCGGTTCTCAGAGCGGAACGGCGGCCTCGCACGCTCGCACGCACGGGCCGCCGCTCGCTGTCGCTCAAGATGGGTTCAGGCTCATGCCTGCGCAACGGCCTCGTCGAGGATCTCGACCGAGCCGCCGGCCTTCTCGATGGCGGCGACCGCCGACTTCGAGGCGCGGTTCACCTTGAAGGTCAGCTTCGCCGAGAGCTCGCCGACGCCCAGGATCTTGACGCCGTCGCGGACACGCGAGCACACGCCCGCGGCGACGAGCGCCTCGACGGTGACCGGCGCATCGGCGGCGAGCCTGCCCGCGTCGACGGCCTGCTGGATGCGGCCGACATTGACCTCGTTGAGGTCGCGGGCGTTCGGGTTGTTGAAGCCGCGCTTGGGCAGACGCCGATAGATCGGCATCTGGCCGCCCTCGAAGCCCTTGATGCGGACGCCGGAGCGGGACTTCTGGCCCTTGACGCCGCGGCCGCCGGTCTTGCCCTTGCCGGACCCGATGCCGCGGCCGACCCGCATGCGTTCCTTGACCGCGCCGGGATTGTCGCGAAGTTCGTTCAGCTTCATGACGTGCGCCTCCTCACTTCTCGACGACGCGCACGAGGTGCTTCACCGCCTCGATCATCCCGCGCGTGGCGGGCGTGTCGGGGAGGGTCCGCGTCCGGTGCAGCTTGTTGAGCCCGAGCCCGATCAGCGTCTGGCGCTGGCGGGCCTCGCGGCGAATGGGCGAGCCGATCTGCTCGACCGTGACGGTCTTCTCAGCCATGTCGCCCTCCCTCAGCCTTCGGCCGACGCGTCGGCGCCGCCGCCGGGACGGCGGGCCTGCAGGGCCGAAACCTTGAGCCCGCGACGAGCCGCGACGGAGCGCGGGCTGTCCTCGGACTTCAGCGCGTCGAAGGTGGCGCGCACGAGGTTGTAGGGGTTCGAGGAGCCGAGCGACTTCGACACCACGTCCTGGACGCCGAGCGCCTCGAACACGGCGCGCATCGGGCCGCCGGCGATGATGCCGGTACCGGCCGGGGCGGCGCGCATCACGACCTTGCCGGCGCCGTGACGGCCCGCGACGTCGTGGTGCAGCGTGCGGCCCTCGCGCAGCGGAATGCGGACGAGCCCGCGCTTCGCCGCCTCGGTGGCCTTGCGGATCGCCTCCGGCACCTCGCGGGCCTTGCCGTGGCCGAAGCCGACGCGGCCCTTCTGGTCGCCGACGACGACGAGGGCGGCGAAGCCGAAGCGACGCCCGCCCTTCACCACCTTCGCGACGCGGTTGATGTGCACGAGGCGGTCGACGAATTCGCTGTCGCGCTCCTCGCGATCCTGCCTGTCTCTTTCTCTCGCCATGATCTCTCTCACTGACGCGGGCGGCGGCTCCCGCTCGCTGCCGGGGATCGGCGCCGGGAGGTGTCCCGCGAGCCCGGAGGCGCGGCGCGCCCCCTCCCCTTCTTGCTTGCCGCCGTCATGGCTCCGCGCGGGCCGGGGCGATGAGCCCTCCCGCGCGGCGCCGTCTCGATGGACCGGTGGGCTATACGCCCCTTCCGATCAGAATTCCAGCCCGCCTTCGCGCGCGGCGTCCGCGAGCGCCTTGACGCGCCCGTGGTAGATGTAGCCCGACCGGTCGAAGACGACCTTGGTCACGCCCGCGGCCTTGGCGCGCTCGGCGACCAGCTTGCCGACCTCGGCCGCCGCGGAGCGGTCGGCGCCGGTCTTGAGCTTCTCGCGCATGTCCTTCTCCAGGGTGGAGGCGGCGGCGAGGGTGTGGCCCTTCTCGTCGTCGATGATCTGAGCGTAGATCTGCTTCGACGAGCGGAAGACCGACAGGCGCGGGCGCCCGTTGGCGACGGCCTTGATGGCCTTGCGGACGCGGGCCTTGCGGCGCGCGACGGCGTCGAGGTTCTTAGCCATGGCTCCCGCTCCTTACTTCTTCTTGCCTTCCTTGCGGAAGATGGTCTCGTCGGCGTACTTGACGCCCTTGCCCTTGTAGGGCTCGGGGCCGCGATAGCCGCGGATCACCGCCGCCACCTGCCCGACGCGCTGCTTGTCGATGCCCGAGATCAGGATCTCGGTGGGCTTGGGCGTCGCGATCTGAATGTCGGACGGGATGTCGAAGTCGATGTCGTGGCTGTAGCCGAGCGCCAGCTTCAGGGTCTTGCCCTGAACCGCCGCGCGATAGCCGACGCCGTTGATCTCGAGCTTGCGCTCGAAGCCCTTCGACACGCCGGTCGCGATGTTCGCGATCATGGCGCGCGAGAGGCCCCACTTCGAGCGGGCCACCTTGGTCTGGTCGCGGGGCTGGACGGCGACGGAGCCGTCCTCCATCGCGACCGACACTTCCTCGGGGACGACGAAGGACAGTTCGCCCTTCGAGCCCTTCATCTTCACGGTCTGGCCGTCCACGGACGCGGTGACGCCCTGCGGGACCGGGACCGGCTTCTTGCCTACGCGAGACATGTCGCTCTCCTTCGGTTCCGAGATCGCCCGCGCGTCAGAAGACGCGGCAGAGCACTTCGCCGCCCACGTTGGCCTCGCGGGCCTCGTGGTCGGCCATGACGCCGCGCGACGTGGACAGGATGACCGTGCCCAGGCCGTCGGCGAACCGCGGCATGGTGTCGATCGACATGTACACGCGACGGCCCGGCTTCGACACGCGCTCGATCGTCTTGATCACCGGAGCGCCGTCGTAATACTTGAGCTCGATCGAGAACTCGGTACGGCCGTTGCCGAACTCCGCCACCGAATAGTCGCGGATGTAGCCCTCGGACTTCAGCACGTCCAGAACCCGCGCGCGGAGCTTCGAGCCCGGGGTCGCCACGCTGGGACGCCGGCGCAGCTGCGCATTGCGGATGCGGGTGAGCATGTCGCCGAGCGGATCGTTGATCGCCATGATGCGTCCTCCTTACCAGCTCGACTTGACCAGGCCGGGGATCAGGCCCCGCGACCCGAGCTCGCGCAGCGCGACGCGCGACATGCCGAGCTTGCGGTAATAGGCGCGCGGCCGGCCCGTCACCTCGCAGCGGTTGCGGATGCGCGTCGGGTTGGCGTTGCGGGGGATCTCGGCGAGCTTGAGGCGCGCCTCGAAGCGCTCCTCCATCGACACCGACTCGTCGTTGGCGATCGCCTTGAGACGCTCGCGGCGCCCGGCCCACTGCTTGGCCATGCGCTGGCGGCGCTTGTTCTTCTCGATATGGGACTTCTTAGCCATGAATTCCTCTCCGGTTTCCGCGTCTGAGGCCCTGCAGCCTCACTGCCGGAACGGGAAATTGAACAGACGCAGCAGCTCGCGCGCCTCTTCGTCGGTCTTGGCCGTCGTCGTGACGATGACGTCCATGCCCCAGATCTGCTCGACACGGTCGTAGTTGATCTCGGGGAACACGATGTGCTCCTTGATGCCCATGGCGAAGTTGCCGTGGCCGTCGAAGGACTTCGGGTTCAGGCCGCGGAAGTCGCGCACGCGCGGCAGCGCGATCGTGACCATGCGGTCGAGGAACTCGTACATCCGCGTCTTGCGCAGGGTCACCTTGCAGCCGAGCGGCATGCCCTCGCGCACCTTGAAGGTGGCGATGGCCTTGCGGGCCCGGGTGATGACCGGCGCCTGGCCGGCGATGAGCGCGAGATCGGAAGCGGCCGAGGAGGCCTTCTTCGAATCCGCGGTCGACTCGCCGACACCCATGTTGATGACGATCTTCTCGATCGACGGCACTTCCATGGGGTTCTTGTAGCCGAACTTCTCGACGAGACCGGGGCGCACCACCTCGTCGTAGTGCTGCTTCATCCGGGGCGTGTAGCCGTTCATCTCAGCCATCGATCAGATCTCCCGAGCGCTTGGCGAAGCGGACCTTGCGCCCGTCGTCCAGAATCTTGAAACCGACGCGGGTGGGCTTGCCGTCCTTCGGGTCGCGCACCGCCAGGTTCGACAGGTGGACCGGCGCTTCCTTGTTGACGATGCCGCCTTCCTGCTGCGCCGTCTGGCGCTGGTGGCGCTTGACGAGGTTGACGCCGCGCACGAGCGCCCGCGTCTCCTTGGGCATGACGCGGACGACCTCGCCGCTCTTGCCCTTGTCGCGACCGGTGAGCACGACGACCTGGTCGCCCTTCTTGATCTTCGCCGCCATCACAGCACCTCGGGAGCCAGCGAGATGATCTTCATGTGGTTCTTGGCGCGCAGCTCGCGCGGCACGGGCCCGAAGATACGGGTGCCGACCGGCTCCTTGTTGTTGTTCACCAGAACCGCGGCGTTCTTGTCGAAGCGGATGACCGACCCGTCCGCGCGGCGGATGTCCTTCGCCGTGCGCACGACGACCGCCTTCATGACGTCGCCCTTCTTCACGCGGCCGCGCGGGATGGCCTCCTTCACGGAGACGACGATGATGTCGCCGACGGAGGCGTACTTGCGCTTCGAGCCGCCCAGAACCTTGATGCACATCACGCGACGGGCGCCGGAATTGTCGGCGACGTCGAGATTCGTCTGCATCTGGATCATGGCTGTGATCCTTTCCTTGTCTCAAAAGGTTTCCGGCGCGAGCGGGATTGCCCGGCCGGACTACTCCTGACGGGGGTCTCGCGCCCCCTGCTCATGATCGCGAGAAGGGCGCTCCCTTACAGGAAGCGCCCGTCCCGCACAACCCCGAAAAACGGGCGTCAGCCCTGCGTCGCCGGCTCCACCAGAGCCCAGCACTTGAGCTTGGAGAGCGGACGGGTCTCCTCGATGAGAACGACGTCGCCGACCTTGGCGGCGTTGTTCTCGTCGTGGGCGTGATAGTTCTTCGTGCGGCGAACGGTCTTCTTCAGCAGCGGGTGCGTGAAGCGGCGCTCGACCTTCACGACGATGGTCTTGTCCTGCTTGTCGCTGACGACGACGCCCTGCAAAACGCGCTTCGGCATGGTGGTCCTTCCTTAGGCCGCGGCCTCGGCGGCCTGCTTCTGGCGCTGGATCGTCTTGACCCGGGCGATGTCCTTGCGGACCTGCGCCACGCGCGCGGTGTTCTCGAGCTGGCCGGTCGCCCGCTGGAAGCGCAGGTTGAACTGCTCCTTCTTCAGCTTGAGGAGCTCGTCCTGCAGCTGGTCGGGGGTCATGGCCTTCAGGTCGGACAGACGCTGGTTCGACTTCATCTCGTCTCTCCTCAATCGGCGATGCGCTGAACGAAGCGCGTGCGGATCGGGAGCTTCGCCGCCGCCAGGCGCAGCGCCTCGCGGGCGATGTCCTCGGCGACGCCGTCGATCTCGAACATGATCCGGCCCGGCTTGACGCGAGCGGCCCAGTATTCGGGCGAGCCCTTGCCCTTACCCATACGGACCTCGGTCGGCTTCGCCGTCACGGGCACGTCGGGGAAGATGCGGATCCAGACGCGGCCCTGACGCTTCATCTGGCGGGTGATGGCGCGGCGCGCGGCCTCGATCTGGCGCGCGGTGACGCGCTCCGGCTCGACGGCCTTGAGGCCGTAGGAGCCGAAGTTCAGCTCCGTGCCGCCCTTGGCGACGCCGTGGATGCGCCCCTTGAACTGCTTGCGGAACTTGGTCTTCTTGGGTTGCAGCATGGCGTGCCTCCAAAGCTCTCGGTCAGGCGCTCTCGCGCTCGCGGTCGCGGCGCGGCCCGCGCTCGCGGTCACGATCGCGATCGCCGCCCGAGCGGCCGCCTTCCTCGGTCATCCGGCGCTCCTGCGCCATCGGGTCGTGCTCGAGGATCTCGCCCTTGAACACCCACACCTTGATGCCGCACGTCCCGTAGGTCGTGAACGCCGTGCCGACGCCGTAATCCACGTCCGCACGCAGGGTGTGCAGCGGCACGCGGCCCTCGCGGTACCACTCCAGGCGCGCGATCTCGGCGCCGCCGAGACGGCCGGAGCAGTTGATGCGGATGCCCTCGGCGCCCAGACGCATCGCCGACTGCACGGCGCGCTTCATGGCGCGGCGGAAGGCCACGCGGCGCTCGAGCTGCTGGGCGATCGAATCGGCGATGAGCGTCGCGTCCGTCTCGGGCTTGCGCACCTCGACGATGTTGATCGTCACCTCGGCCTTGGTCATCCGGCCGACGAGCTTGCGCAGCTTCTCGATGTCCGCGCCCTTCTTGCCGATCACCACGCCCGGACGGGCCGAGTGAATGGTGACGCGGCACTTGCGGTGTGGGCGCTCGATGACGATGCGCGACACGGCGGCCTGCTTGAGCTGCTTCATCAGGGCGTCGCGGATGGCGATGTCCTCGTGGAGCAGGCGGGCATACTCGCCCTTCTGGGCGAACCAGCGGCTGTCCCAGGTGCGGTTGATGCCCAGACGCAGCCCGATCGGGTTGACTTTGTGACCCATGGTCTCCTCCTCAGGCCTCGGCGGGCTGCTCGCGAACCACGATGGTGAGGTTCGAGAACGGCTTCATGATGCGGGCGCCGCGGCCGCGGGCGCGAGCGTGGAAGCGCTTCATCACGAGCGCCTTGCCGACGAACGCCTCCTTGACGACGAGATCGTCCACGTCGAGGTCGTGGTTGTTCTCGGCGTTGGCGATGGCGCTCTCGAGGCACTTCTTGACGTCGCGCGCGATGCGCTTCTTCGAGAACTCGAGATCGGCGAGGGCGACCGAGACCTTCTTGCCGCGGATCAGGCCCGCGACGAGGTTGAGCTTCTGCGGGCTGATGCGCAGCATCCGCAGGACGGCCTTGGCCTCGTTCTCGGGGAGCGAGCGGGTTTGAGCGGGCTTGCCCATGTCAGCGCCTCTTCGCCTTCTTGTCCGCCGCGTGGCCGGAGAAGGTGCGCGTCGGCGAGAACTCGCCGAACTTGTGGCCCACCATCTCCTCGGTCACGTAGACGGGAATGTGCTTCTGACCGTTGTAGACCCCGAAGGTGAGGCCGACGAACTGCGGCAGGATCGTGGAGCGGCGGCTCCAGATCTTGATCACCTCGTTGCGGCCGGACGAGCGAGCCGCCTCGGCCTTCTTGAGAAGGTAGCCGTCGATGAACGGGCCCTTCCAGATCGAACGCGCCATGGCTCTATCCTTACCTCTTCTTCCGGGCGTGACGGCTCGAGACGATGAACTTGTCCGTCCGCTTGTTGGAGCGCGTCTTGCGCCCCTTGGTCGGCTTGCCCCACGGCGTCACCGGGTGACGGCCGCCGGAGGTGCGGCCCTCGCCGCCGCCGTGCGGATGGTCGATCGGGTTCATCGCGACGCCGCGATTGTGCGGCTTGCGGCCGAGCCAGCGGTTGCGACCGGCCTTGCCCATCGAGATGTTCATGTGGTCGGGGTTCGAGACCGCGCCCACCGTGGCGAAGCACTGCCCGTGCACCAAACGCTGCTCGCCCGAGGTCAGGCGGACCGCGACGTAGCCCTGGTCGCGCCCGACGATCTGGGCGTAGGACCCGGCGGAGCGGGCGATGGCGCCACCCTTGCCGATCTTGAGCTCGACGTTGTGCACGATCGTGCCGACCGGGATGGCGGACAGCGGCAGGGCGTTGCCCGGCTTGATGTCCGCCTTCGCGCCCGAGGTGACCGTGTCGCCGGCGGCCAGGCGCTGCGGCGCGAGGATGTAGGCCTGCTGGCCGTCCTCGTACCGGATCAGCGCGATGTAGGCCGAGCGGTTCGGGTCGTACTCGATCCGCTGCACGCTCGCGACGTCGCCCAGGCGCGCGCGGCGCTTGAAGTCGACGATCCGATAGGTGCGCTTGTGGCCGCCGCCGCGGAACCGGACGGTGATCCGGCCGGTGTTGTTGCGCCCGCCCTTCTGGGACAGGCCCTGCGTCAGCGCCTTGACCGGCTTGCCCTTGTAGAGGCCCTTCCGGTCGACGATCACGAGCTGGCGAAGGCCGGGCGTGATCGGCTTGAAGCTCTTCAAAGCCATGATGACGTTCCCTTCCTCACAGGCCCGTGGTGACGTCGATGGAGTGCCCCTCCTCGAGGGTCACGATCGCCTTCTTGACGTCCGAGCGACGGCCGCGGATGCCACGGAAGACCTTGTTCTTGCCCTTGGTCACGAGCGTGTTGACTGCCTTGACCTTGACGTCGAACAGCTTCTCCACCGCGGTCTTGATCTGCGGCTTGGTGGCGTCGATCGCGACCTTGAAGACGACCTTGTTCTGCTCGGACAGGTTCGTCGACTTCTCCGTGATCACGGGAGCGATGATCACGTCGTAATGGCGTGGATCCATGCTCATTTGAACCGCGCCTCCAGCGCGTCGACGGCCGCCTTGGTCAGCACGAGCTTCTCGCGGCGCAGGATGTCGTAGACGTTGATACCCTGGATGGGCAGCACGTCGATGTTCGGGATCGACCGCGAGGCGAGCTTGAAGTTCGCGTCGAGCTCGGCGCCACCGATGATCAGCGCATTCGTCAGCGCGAGCTTGGCGAAGCGCTCCTTGAGCGCCTTCGTCTTCGGCTCGGTCGCCTTGATGTCGTCGACGACGATCAGGGCCTCGGAGCGCGCCTTGGTGGAGAGCGCGTGGCGGAGCGCCAGCGCGCGCACCTTCTTCGGCAGGTCGTGGGCGTGCGAGCGCACGACCGGGCCGAAGGCGCGTCCGCCGCCGCGGAACTGGCCCACGCGCGCCGAGCCGTGGCGAGCGTTGCCGGTGCCCTTCTGGCGGTAGACCTTCTTTGTCGTCCGGGCGATCTCGCCGCGGTTCTTGACCTTGTGGGTCCCGGCCTGGCGCTTGGCCAGCTGCCAGCGGACCATGCGCTGCAGGATGTCGGCGCGCGGCTCGAGACCGAAGATCGCGTCGTCGAGCTCGACCTCGCCGGCGCTGCCGCCGTCCAACGTCGTGATCTCGAATTTCATCACGCGTTCTCCTCGCTCTGGGCCGGAGCCTCGGGGGCCTCGGCCGCGCCGTTCTCACGATACTTGCCCGGCATCGGCACGTCCGCCGGGAGCGCGCGCTTGACCGCGTCGCGCACGAAGATCCAGCCGCCGTCGCCGCCGGGGACGGCGCCCTCGACCAGGATCAGCCCGCGCTCGGGATCGGTCTGCACGACACGCAGGTTCTGCGTGGTGACGCGCTCGACGCCGAGATGACCGGGCATCTTCTTGCCCTTGAAGGTCTTGCCCGGGTCCTGGCGGCCGCCCGTCGATCCGATCGAGCGGTGCGAGACCGACACGCCGTGCGAGGCGCGCAGGCCCGCGAAGTTCCAGCGCTTCATGCCGCCGGCGAAGCCCTTGCCCTTCGAGGTGCCCGTCACGTCGACGAACTGCCCCGGGACGAAGTGGTCCGCGGTGATCTCCGCGCCGACCGGGATCAGCGCGTCCTCGGACACGCGGAACTCGGCGAGCTTGCGCTTGGGCTCGACCCGAGCCACCGCGAAGCGGCCGCGCTCGGCCTTCGACACGTTCTTGACCTTGGCCCGACCGACGCCGACCTGCAGCGCCACGTAACCGTTCTTATCCTTCGTCCGATGAGCGACGACCTGGCACTGGTCGAGCTTGAGGACGGTGACCGGAACATGCTCGCCGGCGTCCGTGAAGACGCGGGTCATGCCGACCTTCTGTGCGATGACGCCTGAGCGCATGTGCGTTTCCTCTCGGCGTGTGAATGCCTGACGCTCGAAGCCGGACGGCCTCAGAGCTTGATCTCCACGTCCACGCCCGCGGCGAGGTCGAGCTTCATGAGCGCGTCCACCGTCTGGGGAGTGGGGTCCACGATGTCGAGGACACGCTTGTGCGTGCGCATCTCGAACTGCTCGCGGGACTTCTTGTCGATGTGCGGCGAGCGCAGCACCGTGAAGCGCTCGAGGCGCGTCGGCAGCGGGATGGGCCCACGAACCTGCGCCCCCGTCCGCTTCGCGGTCGACACGATCTCGCGCGTCGAGGCGTCAAGCACACGATGATCGAACGCCTTGAGGCGGATGCGAATATTCTGACCGTTCATGGGTTGCCCCGTTATCCTTCGCTAGCCCTCGGCGGGCGATCCCGCCGCGGGACGGAAAACGCGGCCGCGCCGTGGCGGCCGCGCTTCCACCTGCCTCGTGCCTCAGTCCAGGACCGCCGCGACGACGCCGGCGCCGACGGTGCGGCCGCCCTCGCGGATGGCGAAGCGCAGCTTCTCCTCCATGGCGATCGGCGCGATCAGCTCGACCTCCATGGCGACGTTGTCGCCCGGCATCACCATCTCGGTGCCCTCGGGCAGCTTCACCATCCCGGTCACGTCCGTCGTGCGGAAGTAGAACTGCGGACGGTAGTTGTTGAAGAACGGCGTGTGGCGCCCGCCCTCCTCCTTGGTGAGGATGTAGGCCTCGGCCTTGAACTTCTTGTGCGGCTTCACCGAACCCGGCTTGCACACGACCTGGCCGCGCTCCACGTCCTCGCGCTTGGTGCCGCGCAGCAGGACGCCGACGTTGTCGCCCGCCTGGCCCTGATCGAGCAGCTTGCGGAACATCTCGACGCCCGTGACGGTCGTCTTGACGGTGTCGCGGATGCCGACGATCTCGACTTCCTCGCCCACCTTGATGATCCCGCGCTCGACGCGGCCCGTCACCACCGTGCCGCGGCCCGAAATCGAGAACACGTCCTCGATCGGCATCAGGAACGGCTGGTCGATCGGGCGCTCCGGCGTCGGGATGTACTCGTCCACCGTCGCCATCAGCGCGAGGATCGCCTGCTTGCCGATCTCGGGGGACTTGTCCTCGAGCGCCATCAGGGCAGAGCCCTTGGTGATCGGGATGTCGTCGCCGGGGAAGTCGTACTTCGACAGGAGCTCGCGGATCTCGAGCTCGACGAGCTCGAGCAGCTCCGGATCGTCGACCATGTCGACCTTGTTCATGAACACGACCAGCGCCGGCACGCCGACCTGGCGCGCCAGCAGGATGTGCTCGCGCGTCTGCGGCATCGGGCCGTCCGCCGCCGACACGACCAGGATCGCGCCGTCCATCTGCGCCGCGCCCGTGATCATGTTCTTCACGTAGTCCGCGTGCCCGGGGCAGTCGACGTGCGCGTAGTGACGGTTCGTCGTCTCGTACTCGACGTGCGCCGTCGAGATCGTGATCCCGCGCGCCTTCTCCTCGGGAGCCTTGTCGATCGCGTCGTAGGCCGTGAACGTCGCCCCGCCGGTCTCAGCCAGCACCTTCGTGATCGCAGCCGTCAGGGACGTCTTGCCGTGATCGACGTGGCCGATCGTCCCGATGTTGCAGTGCGGCTTCGTACGCTCGAATTTTGCCTTAGCCATGGTGGCACCCAGTCGTTCTTCAAGTTGTCTGCGGGAAGAGGATCAGGCGAATTTCGCCTGAACCTCGGCGGCCACGTTCGACGGAACCTGCTCGTAGTGATCGAAGAGCATGGTGTAGTTCGCGCGGCCCTGGCTCATGGAGCGCAAGGTGTTGACGTAGCCGAACATGTTCGCGAGCGGCACGAAGGCGTTGATCACCACCGCGTTGCCGCGCATGTCCTGGCCCTGGATCTGGCCGCGACGGGAGTTCAGGTCGCCGATGACGGAGCCGGTATATTCCTCCGGCGTCACGACCTCGACCTTCATCACCGGCTCGAGCAGGACCGAGGCGCCCTTCTGCAGGGCCTCGCGCATCGCCGCGCGGGTCGCGATCTCGAACGCCAGCACCGAGGAATCCACCTCGTGGAAGGCGCCGTCGATCAGCTGCACCTTGAAGTCGACGATCGGGAAGCCGGCGACGACGCCCGCACCCATCACCGAGTTGATGCCCTTCTCGACGCCGGGGATGTATTCCTTCGGCACCGAGCCGCCGACGATCTTCGACTCGAACTGGTAGCCGGCGCCCGCCTCGTTCGGCTCGACGACGAGCTTGACGCGGGCGAACTGGCCCGTGCCGCCGGTCTGCTTCTTGTGGGTGTAGTCGATCTCGGCCTTGCGGGTGATCGTCTCGCGATAGGCCACCTGCGGGGCGCCGACATTCGCGTCGACCTTGTAGGTGCGGCGCAGGATGTCGACCTTGATGTCGAGATGCAGCTCGCCCATGCCCTTGAGGATGGTCTGGCCGGACTCGGTGTCGGTCGAGACGCGGAAGGAGGGGTCCTCGGCCGCGAGCTTGGAGAGCGCGATGCCGAGCTTCTCCTGGTCGGCCTTGGACTTCGGCTCGATCGCGATCTCGATGACGGGGTCCGGGAACTCCATCTTCTCGAGGATGATCGGCTTCGTGGGATCGCACAGCGTGTCGCCGGTGCGCGTCTCCTTGAGGCCCGCGATGGCGACGATGTCGCCGGCGCCGGCTTCCTTGATGTCCTCGCGGTTGTTGGCGTGCATCAGCAGCATGCGGCCGATGCGCTCCTTCTTGCCCGAGGTGGAGTTGAGCACCGTCGAGCCGGCGAGGATCGTGCCGGAATAGATACGGCAGAAGGTGATCGTGCCGACGAAGGGGTCGTCCATGATCTTGAAGGCGAGGAGCGAGAACGGCGCGGTGTCGTCCGCCGGACGGCTCATCGGCTCCTCGGTCTCCGGCGCGAGGCCGTTGACGCCGCCGCGATCGATCGGCGAGGGCAGGTAGTCGACCACCGCGTCGAGCAGCGGCTGCACGCCCTTGTTCTTGAAGGCCGAGCCGCACAGCACCGGATGGAAGGCGCGATCCTGCACCGCCTTGCGGACCAGGCGCACGAGCTCCTCCTCGGAGGGCTCCTGGCCCTCGAGATACGCCGCCATGGCGTCGTCGTCGAGCTCGACGCAGGCCTCGACCAGCTTGGTGCGGTACTCCGCGGCCTGGTCCTGCAGCTCGGCCGGGATCTCCTCGTCGACGAACTTCGCGCCGAGCGACTCCTCGAGCCACACGATCGCCTTCATGCGGACGAGGTCGATCACGCCCTTGAAGTTCGACTCGGAGCCGATCGGCAGCTGCAGGCAGACCGGCTTGCCGGCCACGCGCTTGATGATGTCGTCGACGCACTTGAAGAAGTCGGCGCCGATCTTGTCCATCTTGTTGACGAAGACCACGCGCGGCACGTCGTACTTGTCGGCCTGGCGCCAGACGGTCTCGGTCTGGGGCTCGACGCCCTGGTTGCCGTCGAGCACGCACACGGCGCCGTCGAGCACGCGCAGCGAACGCTCCACCTCGATGGTGAAATCGACGTGGCCGGGCGTGTCGATGATGTTCAGGCGATGGCCGCGCCAGAAGCAGGTCGTCGCGGCCGACGTGATCGTGATGCCGCGCTCCTGCTCCTGGGTCATCCAGTCCATCGTCGCGGCGCCGTCGTGGACCTCGCCGATCTTGTGCGAGCGGCCCGTGTAGAAGAGGATCCGCTCCGTCGTCGTGGTCTTGCCCGCGTCGATGTGGGCCATGATCCCGAAGTTGCGGTAGTCCTTGATTTCGTGCTCGCGAGGCATCGCGTGTCTCCGTCTCGATCTCTCAGGCCGCGCTTACCAACGGTAATGCGAGAAGGCGCGGTTGGCCTCGGCCATCCGGTGCGTGTCTTCGCGCTTCTTCACGGCGCTGCCGCGGTTGGCGGCGGCGTCCATCAGCTCGGCCGAGAGACGCTCGACCATGGTCTTGTCGTTGCGCGCGCGGGCGGCCGTGATCAGCCAGCGGATCGCCAGAGCCTGGCGACGCTCCGGGCGAACCTCGACCGGAACCTGGTAGGTGGCGCCGCCGACACGGCGGGACCGGACCTCGATCGCCGGGGCGACGTTCTCGAGGGCGGCCTTGAAGATCTCGAGCGGGTCGGTCTTGGCGCGGCTCTCGACGAGGTCGAAGGCGCCGTAGACGATGCTCTCGGCGTTCGACTTCTTGCCGTCGTACATGATCGAGTTCATGAACTTCGACAGCACGAGATCGCCGTACTTCGGATCCGGATTGATTTCACGCTTCTCTGCGCGATGGCGGCGGGACATGGAACAGCTCCGTCCTGAAACTTCGAGGCGACCGGCTTACTTCGGGCGCTTGGCGCCGTACTTCGAGCGGCGCTGCTTGCGGTTCTTGACGCCCTGCGTGTCGAGGACGCCGCGCAGGATGTGGTAGCGCACGCCCGGCAGGTCCTTGACGCGGCCGCCGCGGATCATGACGACCGAGTGCTCCTGCAGGTTATGGCCCTCGCCGGGGATGTAGCCGATGACCTCGAAGCCGTTCGTCAGGCGCACCTTCGCGACCTTGCGCAGCGCGGAGTTCGGCTTCTTCGGCGTCGTCGTGTAGACGCGGGTGCACACGCCGCGCTTCTGCGGGCACGCTTCCAGCGCCGGGACCTTGTTGCGCGCCTTCTGTGCCGTCCGCGGCTTGCGGATCAGCTGGGAGATGGTCGGCATCCTCTGCCCTCTTGTCCTGGCCGCGATGCGGCCACTCGTTCCTCGAACCGGTCCCGATCCGCCCGGGGAGACGATCTCCCCTCGCGAGCCGAGGCCTCCACGCATTCACCGTCGCGGGGCCGATGGCCGCCTCGCGCCCGGATCGCGGCCCGGAGCCACGCGCCCCATGACGCGAATCGGCTCCCCCGCGACCGTCGACGCAAAGCGAAACCGCGCCGTCGGGTCCGGGTGAGACCTGAGGCGCGTCGCCACGCAGAGGACCGAGATCGTCGAGGACCCCGGTCGTGCCCCAAAGCTGACGTCTGTCAGACGGTTATGAGTTTCGGCGGCGTTTAGGGCGCATCGGTCGTCGCTGGGCGCGTCGACACCTGCCGGACCTACGGCCCGCCGGAAGTTCGCGGTACATAAGGGGCGCTCCCGGCCGAGTCAACCGAAAAACGAGGCGTTTGCGCGCCTTTCGCCGCCGCGGGGCCGCCGCGGGGCCGGCGCGCGACGCCGAACGCGACCGCGCGCATCCGCGAGACCGCGGCAACGAACGATTCACGGGCCTGCGCTATCAGGATAGCGGACGACGGGACAGGGCGCGAAGAGGGAGACGACAGATGAGCCTCGATGCGACGGCCGGCCTCTCGGCCGCCTGGTCCGCGGGCCGGACCGACTTCAACGCGCAGGCGCTGCGTCGCGCCGCCGAGGCCTCGGCGGCGAATCGGCTGGTCGAGGCGAGCCTCGCCATGGTGACCGAGACCAACCAGCGCCCCGCCGCGGCCGCCCCCGAGCCCGCGCCGGCCCCCGCCCCGCCCCCGCCCGGCCAGGGCCTCGTCGTCGACCGCCTCGCCTGAAAGCCTTGTGGCGCCGCGCGAATCGCGGCCGGGAACACGAATCTCGCCCCGTCGCGTCCGCTGCGGCGCGAACGCGCCTTCACAAGCCTGTCACGATGGGAGTAGATTTTCCGGCGTGGGAGCGTGGAGCGATCCCCTCCCCGCCGGAGGAGGTGACGTGAGCGTACACGTTCAACCGACTGTCCGGCCGGACGCGTGTCCGGCCCTCGTGCTCAACGCCGATTACCGGCCCTTGAGCTATTACCCGCTGTCGGTCTGGTGCTGGCAGGACGCCATCAAGGCCGTCTTCCTCGATCGCGTGAACATCGTCTCGCATTACGAGAAGACGGTCCGAAGTCCCACCTTCGAGATGCGGCTGCCGTCCGTCGTCTCGCTCAAGACCTACGTCAAGCCCACGCGCATCCCGGCCTTCACGCGCTTCAACGTCTTCCTGAGAGATCGCTTCACCTGCCAATATTGCGGCGCCCGCGAGGATCTCACCTTCGACCACGTCATCCCCCGCTCCAAGGGCGGCCAGACCACCTGGGAGAACGTCGTCGCCGCCTGCTCGCCCTGCAATCTGCGCAAGGGCGACCGCCTCCCCAGGGACGCCGAGATGCTCCCGCGCCAGGAGCCTTACGCGCCCTCCCTCAACGACCTCCACCAGAACGGCCGGCATTTCCCGCCGAACTACCTCCACGACAGCTGGATGGACTATCTCTACTGGGACACCGAGCTGGAGCCGTGAGGCTTCACCGCCGCGCGGCCGCCCGCGCCGTGCGGAGAGAGGAGGAACCCGGACCCGTCTCGCGCTTTCGCTCGCCCGTCCGACGACGAGCGAGGAGCGCGAGGATGTTCTTTCATCAGAGCAAGCTTCAATACGAGGTCCGCTGCGAGAAGCCGAACCCGATCTTCGCCAAGATGCTGCAGCAGGCGATCGGCGGCGTCGAGGGCGAGATCCGCGTAGCCATGCAGTACTTCTTCCAGGCCATGGGGGCGCGGGGGAACCCGAAATATCGCGACCTGCTGATCGCCACGGCGACGGAGGAGCTCTCGCATATCGAGTTCCTCGGCCATGCGGTCGCGCTCAACCTCGAGAAGGCGCCCGCCCACATGAAGGACGAGGCGGCGCAGGATCCGGTGGTGGCCGCGGTGATGGGCGGCATGAACCCGCGCCACCTGCTCTCGTCCGGCCTCTCGGCGATGCCGGTGAACGCCAACGGCGTGCCCTTCGACATGAGCCACGTCTACGCCACCGGCAACCTCGCCGCCGACATGCTCGCCAACGCGACCGCGGAAGCGGGCGGGCGGGTCCTCGCCTCGCGGCTCTACGAGGCGACCGACGATCCCGGCATGAAGGACATGCTCTCCTTCCTGATCGCGCGCGACACCATGCATCAGCAGCAATGGCTCGCGGTGATCGAGGAGAACGGCGGCTTCGCCGGCACGCTGCCGATCCCGAACTCGACGCCGACCGCGCACGAGGCGACGGAGCATTCCTACGTCTTCCTCAACACCTCCCTCGACAAGGAGGCGCCGCAGGGCCGCTGGACCTCCGGGCCCTCGCTGGACGGCCGCGGGGAGTTCACCATGGCGCCGGCCAAGGCCATGGGCCAGGAGCCCTCGCTCGGCAAGGCCCGGCCGGACAGCGGGGCGCAGACCGAGCAGATGTGAGACCCCCGCGGCCGGCGGCGCTACGCGCGCCGCCGGCCCGGCCCGCGCGCCGCCGCGGCGAAGGCGAGGCCCGCGAGCCCCAGCGAGACGACCGCGTTCCAGCCGGCCATCGACAGGCCGAGGAAGCGCCAGGCGGCCTCGGTGCAGGAGACGACGCGGGTCGTCTCGAGCTGGGCGAGGAACTGGTCCATCGACCCCGCCGCCGGCGCCGCCGCCCCGCCGCAATCGGACGGGCCGAGCCACCAGCTCCATTCGACGCCGGCGTGATAGACCCCCAGCCCGGCGGAGACGAGGAAGGTCGCCCCCAGCGCGGCGAGCGCGAGCCGCCCCAGGAGCGGCTGCGGCGCGAGGGCGATCGCCGCGAGCCCGAGCGGCAGGCCGACGTAATAGGGCCAGCGCTGCAGCAGGCAGAGCGCGCAGGGCAGGTAGCCGAGGCCGTACTGGAAGACCAGCGCCGTCCCGATCGTCGCGGCCGCGACGAGCGTGACGAGAAGCGCGACGAGGCGGCGGTCGAGAAGCGGCCCGATCGGGCTCGCGGAGGCGGTCATGCAGTGTCGTCCTCGGAAGGTGTGGCGCGCACCGCCGACATAGTCCGGCGCGCCGGCCCACGCAACGCGGCGCGCATTGATCTGACGCCGTCGTGATGCTACCTGAGGACCAGCGTCGCCCCTGTGGCGGAATTGGTAGACGCGCTCGACTCAAAATCGAGTTCCGCAAGGAGTGCTGGTTCGATCCCGGCCAGGGGCACCACGGCTTTCGAAGGCCGTCGCGTCATCGCGCGTTTTCTCCGAGCCGTTCGTCCCGCTGCCCTCGGGCGCCCGCCGGCTCCACCGGCTCCGCCCGCCCGCCTGCGTGGCCTCGGAGCGGCCGGCATCGCAGCGCGCGGCTCGAGCGGCAGATCGAACACGCCCGACACGGAGCGGAAGGCGTCGGCGTGGCAGCGCCCCATGAACCCGGCACCCGAGGAGCGGCGAGCATCGCCCCCTGGACGCTCGGACCGCAGGCGGTCGACGTCCTCGCACTCGTCGCCCTACTGGGCTGCCGGGTCGTGAGGGGGCGGCGCAGCCGCCGCGTGAAGGCGGTGGACATGGCAGGTCTCCTGTTCGGGCGCAGGCGAGCGCCCGCCGCAAGGCGGCGAGGCGCTCGTCGCGTTTCGGACGATGGTCGAGCGGCGGTCTGACGGCGCCCTCAGTGCGCGAGCGCAGCGGCGCGGGCGCGGACCATGACGCGGCCGGCTTCCTGCGGCAGGTCGAGCCGGTCGTAGACGAGAGCGAGCTTGCCGTAGGCGGGCTTCGCCTCGGGGCTCGCCTCGCGCCGCTGCTCGAGGATGCGCTGCGCGGCCCCGAGCCGGCCGGTCCGGATCAGCGCGTCGAGCCGGATCTGGTCGAAGAGATCGCGCTGGGCATGGCTCCCGCCGATCTCGGAAAGCCGCGGCAGGACGGGCTCCAGCCTGCGCACGGTGCGTTCGTAATCGCCGCGGGCATGGGCGAGCAACGCCTCGCACAGCGGCACGGCGACCTCGGTCCAGGCGGCGCGCACGTAGGCCGGCGCCGCGGCGGCGTGGGCGCGGATCGCGGCCATCGTCGCGTCCGCCTCCGGCAAGCCGGCGCGGGCGAGGCCGTAGACGTAGTGCGCGCTCACGAAGGGCTGGACGTGATCGTCGACGCGCGCCTTGAGGTGCTCGCCGAGGTCCGCCCAGCGATCGCCGACGTCGACGCCGACCAGCTCGAGGCGCGCCAGCAGCGAGACCGCGCCGATCTGGTCCTGCGAGTACTCCTTCCACAGCCCCCAGATGTTACGGTCGTAGAAGCCCAGGATCGCGTCGACGTCGCCCTGGTCGATCATCACCAGCGCCATATGCCACCAATTGTGGCTGAACATGAAGGAATTGAGGTCCGTCCAGGTCTCCTTGACGTCCTCCAGGAAGCCCCGCGCCTCGGCGGTGCGGCCCTGCGCCAGGAAGACGTGGGAGAGCGCGTGATGCGCCCAGGGCTCCTTGCGCTTGAGACCGATCGCGCGCCGCGCGGAGGCCTCGGCGTCCTCGAGCAGATGCGCCTGCTCGTAGGCGAAGGCGGCCATGCCGTGCGCATAGGGGAGATCGGCGTTCACGGCGCCGATCTTCTCGGCGATGCGCAGCATGCCCGCGGCATCGCCGAGGTTGAAGTAGTGGTATTGCGTCGCCTTGGCCGTCGCGAGCTCGAGCGGATGGCTGGTGGCGAGCGCCTCGCCCGCCGCGATGGCGCGCGGCACGTCGCCATCGGCCCAGGCCCGGACCGCCTCGAGCACCAGGCGCTCGCGCGCCGTCGCGGTGGGCGCGGCCGCCTCGGCGCGGGCGAGATAGCCCGACGCCGTCTTCGGCGCTTCGCGGCTCTCGAGGAACATGCAGAACATCGCCGCGTAGGCGTTGGCGAGCGTGCTCTCGGCGTCGGCGTCGGCCGCGGCGAGGATGCCCGCGGCCCGGTTCTCGTAGCCGAGGAAACCCTCGACGAAGGTGTCGATCGCATCGACGGTGGCGTCGGCGCTCGCCGTGACCGGCAAGCCTCTCCAGTCGGTCCGCATGGCTGTCTCCCGTGGGGGCGATGTGTGAATGGGCTCTGCGCCGTTCGCGTCGGCGGCAGGCGAGTGGTACGCCCGCAGCGGACGCGGCCCCAGGGCCGCGCGTTCCGCAGTCATGACCGATCGTCCCGATCGCGTCCGGGCGAGCCCGAGGTTTCGCGTCGCGGGAGTCTGCGAGTCGCGCCCGAAGCGGATCGGGAGTATCCTGCAGCGGCCAGCCGGAAGGACGGGCCCCATGGCCGCGGACATTCTCTCGGACGTGCTGAAGGAGGTGCACCTGTCGGGCGCGCTCTTCTTCGACGTCGAGGGCTGCGCCCCCTGGGTCGCCGAAGCGCCGCCGTCGTGCGCGTTCAAGGCGCTGATCATGCCCGAGGCGCAGCACGTGATCAATTATCACGTGGTCGCGAACGGGGCATGCTGGGTGAGGCTGCTGGATGGCGATGCCGAGCCGATCCGGCTCACCGCCGGCAGCGTCGTCGTCTTTCCGCGGGGCGAGCCGCACGTGCTCTCGAGCGAGCCGGGCCTCAGGGCGCCCTTCGACCCGGCGGTCTTCAAAGCGCCGCTTCCCGAGCGCCTCGAGCCGTTGATGCTGTCGCGCAACGGCGACGGGCCGGGAACGGTCCGGTTGATCTGCGGCTTTCTCGGCTGCGACGTGCTGCCGTTCAACCCGCTGCTCGCATCGCTGCCCGGCATGCTCGTGATCACCGACGGCTATTCGGAGCGGGACGGCTGGCTCGCCAGCCTGATCCGGGCGGCGGTCACGGAGGGACGAGCGCATCGGGACGGCGGCCACAACGTGCTCTCGCGGCTGAGCGAGCTGATCTTCATCGAGGCCGTGCGCATCCATGCCGAGCGCCTCCCCGCCGAGGCGCGCGGCTGGCTGGCGGCGCTGCGCATCCCGCACGTGGGGCGCGCGATCGCGCTCCTCCACGATGACCCCGCCCGCGCCTGGACGCTCTCCTCGCTGGCGAGAGCCGCCGGCGTGTCGCGCACGGTGCTCGCCGGCACCTTCAAGGAGACGCTCGGGGTGCCGCCGATGAGCTATCTCGCGAGCTGGCGCATGCAGATCGCCGCCGGCCTTCTCGCGGACACGGAACGATCCCTCTTCGACATCGCCGAGGCGGTCGGATACGAATCCGACGCGAGCTTCAGCCGGGCGTTCCGGCGCGCCACCGGCTCGTCCCCGGGCGCATGGCGCGCGCAGCGCCATTGAGGCGTCGTTCGAGCGCCCCACGTCGGCGGGGCGCGGAACGGCGGCGGGGCGCGGAACGGCGGCGGCGACGCGATGGGAGTTCGTGCCCTCACAGCGCGTTCTGCCGTGACGTCGGGGATCCGGCAAGGCGCCGTGCTTCGTCTGGCCATCCTGCCGGACGCCGGCCCCGAGAACGAGAGCCTTGACCGCGATGGCGAGGCTCAGGCCCGGCCAGGGGCGCCACGGCTTTCCACGGCCAGCGAGCTATCGCGCGTTTCCGGGGCCGCTCGGCTCCTCGTCGGCCGCGACGCGGGAGACCCCGGGGCGCGGAGAACACCGGGCGGCGCCGCGCCGCACGCGTCACGGCTGCCCGAAGAGGAGGCGGATGAAGTCGCGATACAGGAGAACCTGCCGCGACAGGCTCCGCGGTTCCTTCGTCGCCTTGGAGAGGATGATCCCCCCGTCGACGACGGCCGAGAGCATGTCCGCGACGTCGTCGAGATCGACGGGGACGCGGGGCGGATACGCCTCGACGATCCGGTCGAGGCGCGCGCGAAAGCGCTTGCGCCAGCCGAGCATGGCTCGCGCGTTCATCTCCCGCACCCCGCGCGCGAAGAGCTGCTCGTGGTAGCAGATGGACGCCACCATGCAGCCGGGATGCCCTTCCGGCAGGTCCGCGAAGGTCTCGGCGAGAAGCTTGAGGCCGATCAGGAAGCTGTGCAGCGGGTCCTCGCTCAAGCCGTCGGCCTGCGCCTCCAGGGCGTCGAAGATCCGGTCGTCCTCGGCGATGTAGCGCTCGAGCAGGGCGCGCGCGAGCTCGCTCTTGTCGCGGAAATGGTAGAAGAAGCCGCTCTTCGAGATCCCGACGGCCGCGATCAGCTCGTCGATGGAGGTTCCGCTGAACCCCTTCGCCAGCACCGCCGCCTCGGCCGCCGCGAGGATCTGCTCGCGCGTCCGGGCGGGCCTCGACGCCGTGCGCTCCGCCATGTGCGTCTCCTCCGGCGCTTACCGTACCACGAGTCCGGTTTGCGGCGCGGGATTTCACCGCCCAGGCGACGATGGCCGAAGAAACCGCCGCAAACCCTTGATTTCCTTCGACCCACTTTCTTTCCGGATCCGCACCACGGGTCGGCTGTCGTCGCTCGGCCGACGGGGTTAGCTGTTGCCCGACCCGAAACACGAGACCCCGAGAGGCACAGATGATCAACGACCGCCAAGGAAACCCGCTCTCCGGCGCGACCGCCGAGGCGGCGAACCGCTTCGACGCCGCCGTGGAGGCGTTCAACATCTACCGCGGCGACCCCGTGGCGCTGCTCGACGAGGCCGTCGCGCTCGCCCCGGACTTCGCCATGGCGCACCTGATGAAGGCCTGGGCCTTCGCCCTCGCCACCGAGCCCGAGGCGGCGCTCGCGGCGCGTGGGATCGTCGACGGGGCGCGGCGCCTGCCGCTCGCCGAGCGCGAGGCGGGGCACGCCGCGGCGCTGGACGCGCTCCTGTCGGGCGAGTGGACCGCCGCGGGGCTCGCGCTCGACCATCACCTGATGCGGCATCCCCGCGACTTGCTCGCTCTCCAGGCCGGGCACCTGATCGACTTCTTCCGCGCCGACGCCCGCAACCTGCGCAACCGGATCGCCCGGGCGCTGCCCGCCTGGACGCCGTCCGTGCCGGGCTACCCGATCGTGCTCGGCATGTACGCCTTCGGGCTCGAGGAGACCGGCGACTACGCGCGGTCCGAGGCCACCGGCCGCGAGGCGGTCGATCGCCAGCCGCTCGATTGCTGGGCGCATC
Organism: Salinarimonas sp.; assembly: GCF_040111675.1. Taxonomy (NCBI): domain Bacteria; kingdom Pseudomonadati; phylum Pseudomonadota; class Alphaproteobacteria; order Hyphomicrobiales; family Salinarimonadaceae; genus Salinarimonas; species Salinarimonas sp. The sequence continues at coordinate 3,978,671 of NZ_CP157794.1, forward strand.
ACGCCGTCGCGCACGTGATGGAAATGCAGGGCCGCGCGGCCGACGGGATCGGCTGGATGCGGACGCGCGAGCCCCATTGGTCCGGCGACGGCAATTTCTTCAAGGTCCACAATTGGTGGCACGAGGCCCTGTTCCACATCGAGGTGGACGCGCCGCAGGCCGCGCTGGCGCTGTTCGACGACGAGATCCGCAAGGACGCCAGCTCGGTCGCCGTGGATCTCGTCGACGCCTCCGCGCTGCTGTGGCGGCTCCACAGCGCCGGCCACGACGTCGGCGATCGTTTCGACGAGGTCGCGTCGGCCTGGGACGCGCATGCCGACGGCGCGCTCTACCCCTTCAACGACTGGCACGCCGCCATGGCCTATCTCGGCGCGGGACGAGAGGCGGACGTCGAGCGCCTGCTGGGGCGGTGCCGCGAGAGCGCCGTCGGGGCATCCGAGGTGGCTGGCTGGACGCGCACGACCGGGCTGCCGTTGATCGAGGGCTTCCGCGCCTTCGCCCGCGGCGACTATGTCGACGCCGTCGAGACGCTGCACCGCGGGCGCATCATCGCCAACAGCTTCGGCGGCAGCCACGCGCAGCGCGACGTGATCGACTGGACGCTGACGGAGGCGGCGATCCGCGCGGGCATGCGCGAGACCGCCGAGGCGCTGGCGAACGAGCGGCTCGCCGTGCGCCCGCACAGCCCGGTCAACCGCTCCTTCCTCGCCCGGGCCCACACGGGCGGCGCGGACGGCGGCAGCGGAACGCACGTCGGGACCCGCGGGCGCGCACTGGCGCAGGCGTCCTGACGCGCACGCTCAGCCTCGTTCCGGAGGTGGCCTCGGTCCACGCCCGGACGCCTTCGCCGACGGGTGGGAGCGCGAGCGCCCCGGGCCCTCGACGAGCGAGCGCCCGGGACGGCCTCGGGTCTCGCGTCAGTCCGCCTTCTCGATCCGCGTGATCGTGATGGCGCCGTTCACCCGGTCGGCCTCGAAGAGGACGCGGTCGCCGACGGCGAGGCGGGACGTTATCTCCATCTCTCGGTGGCCTTCGTGATCGGCCTGCACGGCCTCGCACGTGGCGCCGACGAGCCGGAGACCGGCGCCATGCTCGGCATGCGCCGCCGTCGCGTGCGCGACACCGAAGGCGCCGGGCAGCGGAGCCGTCCCGACGGATGCGGCGATCGACAGCGCCAGGAGGCGCAAGACCAGCTCCGAATCGTCACTCGAGCGACTCCACGAGATCTCCCCCTCCGTCCAAGTGACGGAGGGCCACACATGGCGAAATCGGCGGCGGACCACGCGACAGCCGTGGCGCGCGGGCCCGTCACGGCGCGGCGTGGACGAGCCGCCTGTGGTCGTGGCGGGCGCGCCAGCCGAGGCGCGCCTCGGCGCGCCGCGTGTCGAACAGGGGCGCGAAGGGGTTCGCCTCGAAGCGGGCGCGGTCGACCTGCTCCGGCAGCCGGCCGAGCACCTCGGCGATGCGATCGAGCGTCGGCGTCGGGTGCAGGGTCGAGGGCGCGGAGAGATAGAAGACCTCGAAGCCGTCGGCGTCGCAGCGCAGCGCCAGCCGGAAGGCCTCCGCGACGTCGCGCGGATCGACGTGGTGCCAAAGGAAGCCGCCGCCCGCTGGCGCGTGGCCGCCGGCGCAGGGGCCGCGATAGCCCGCGGGATCGGCGTGGCGGGCGCGGACCTCGCCCGTCATCGAGGGGAAGAGGATGAAGACCGGGCGCAGCGCGATCACGCGGAGCCCGCGCCTGGCATAGGCGCGGCCCGCCTGCTCCGCCATCAGCTTGGAGAGGCCGTAGGGGTCCGCCGGGGCGAGCGGGTGGTCCTCGTCGACGGGCAGCCGCTCGGGAAGCCAGAGATGGTCCTGCCAGACCGTGTTGCCCATCACGCTGTCGGTCGAGCAGAGCACCACCCGGCGCACGCCCGCGAGACGCGCCGCCTCGAGCACGCGCCAGGTCCCCATGGCGTTGAGCTCGAGGATGCGCTCGGGCGGCCCCGCATGGATGTTCGCCGCCGCCGCGACGTGGACGATCGCGTCCATGCCCTGCGCCGCCGCGCTCAGCCCGTCGAGGTCGAGGATCGAGCCCTCGACATGGCGGGCGAGGCGCGCGGCGGTCGCCTCCGGCGGCGGGCGCGCGTCGAGGCCCGTGACTTCGGTCCAGGCCTCCACCTCCGCCTCGCCCGCGAGCGCCGCGACCACGTAGCCGCCGAGCAGGCCCGAGGACCCGGTGACGAGCACGCGGCTCACGGCGCGCCCCCGGTCGCGGCGTGCAGGCCCGCGAGATAGCCGAAGGTGAGCGCGGGCCCGAGCGTGATGCCCGGCCCGGGATAGCGCCCGCGCATGATCGACTGCATGTCGTTGCCCACCGCGTAGAGCCCCGCGATCGGCAGCCCGTCCGCGTCGAGCACGCGGCAGGCGAAGTCGGTCTTCAGCCCCGCCACCGTGCCGAGGTCGGAGAGGGTCAGCTCGATGGCGTGGAAGGGCGGCTTCAGGATCGGGCCGAGGCAGGGGTTCGGGCCGTGGTCGGCATCGCCGAGATAGCGGGAATAGACGTCCTCGCCGCGGCCGAACTCGGTGTCCCGGCCGGCCTTCGCGTCCTCGTTGAAGCGCGCCACCGTGGCGAGGAGACCGTCCCGGTCCACGCCGATCGTGTCGGCGAGGGCGGCGAGGCTGTCGGCGCTCTTCAGGTAGCCGGCTTCGCGATAGGGGCGCAGGTTGCGCGTGAACGGGATGATGGCGCCGAGCCCGTATCGCCAGACGAAGTCCGCGTCGCAGACGATGAAGGCCGGCAGGTTCCCGGTCTCGGCGTTGGAGCGCAGCAGCGCCTCGCCGAAGCGATGGTAGGACACAGCCTCGTTGGTGAAGCGGCGCCCCGCCCGGTTGACCACGATCGAGCCGGGCTTGCCCCGGTCGGTCACCGTGTGCGGGTAGACCACCTTGCGCCCGTCGCGGCGGACATAGACGGAGGCCGGGCTCCAATAGGCGTTGTTGGTGTTCTCCGTGCCGAGCGCCCCGCCCGCCGCGACGCCGAGGTCGAGGCCGTCGCCGGTGGAGCCCGGCGCGAAGGGGCTGTCCGGGCTCGCGGCGGCGGGCAGCCAATCGCGGCGCTTCTCGACCGAATGCGAGAAGCCGCCGGTGGAGAGCACGATCCCGCGTCGGGCCACGAGCACCCGCTCGCCGGACGCGTCCGCGATCCGCAGCCCGATGGCGCGGCCGCCCTCCTTCAGGATCTCGCGGGTCGCGCACTCGGTGATTATCGTCACGTCCCGATCGACGAGCGACTTCAGGAGCCGCCCCGCGAGGGCGTTGCCGAGCACGAGGCGCGAGCCGCGGTGGTGGCGCAGGCGCTGGACGCCGTATTCCGAGACGAGCCGCGCGACGCGCAGGAAGGAGGCGGGCGCGCGCCACATCTTGCGGAAATGCGGCAGGTCCTCGCGCGCCACCATCATGCCGCCGAGAATGGTGAACTCGGGCAGCGGCGGGCGCAGCTTGCGGAACCAGGGGCCGAGGCTCGCCGCATCGAAGGCCACGGGCTCGAGCACCCGCATCCCCTCGCGCGCGCCCTCCAGATCCGGGTAGTAGTCCGGATAGAACGGCACGGGCTTGAGCCTCACCGCCGTGTGCGCCTCGAGGAAGGCCACGGCCTCGCGGCCCTTCTCGACGAAGAGCCGGCGCGCCTCGCGCCCGTCGGGCGTCGGCACGGCGGCGTCGAGATAGCGCATCACCATCTCGGGATCGTCCGGCTCGCCGGCCTCCGCCATCTTGGCGTTGTCGGGCACGTAGACCATCCCGCCGGAATAGGAGGTGTTGCCGCCGACATACGCCGTCTTCTCGACGACGGTGACGGAAAGCCCCTCGGCGGCGGCCGTGGCCGCGGCGGTCATGCCGGCGGCGCCGGCGCCGACGACGACGAGATCGCAGGTCGCGTCGGCCGAGGGATCGCTGACGAGATCGCCCATGCTCAGCGCCCCTCCCAGCGGTCGCGGTTCGCCCGCATCCAGTCGGCGAAGGCGGCCACCGCCTCGTCGAGGCCGTGGCGCGGGCGCCAGCCGAGCTCCTCCGCCATCCGCGCGCAGGACAGGGGCCCGCGCATCACGGTCGTGTCGGTCCACGGCGCCGTTCCCGGGCCGACCTCGACGGCGGCGCCCGGCACCGCGCGGCGCACCGCCTCCGCGACCTCGCGCGTCGTGTGATTGCGCCCGGAACCGAGGTGATAGACCGTGTGGCGCAGGGCCGGCCCCTCCCACAGGGCGAGGAGGCCCGCCGCGCAGTCGGGCGCGAAGGTGAAGCTCGCCGCGAAATCGCCCCCCGAGGGCTCGCGGATCGCCTCCCCCGCGAGCGCCCGGCGCAGGAACTCGGGGATCGGCCCGCGCGGGCCGTCGAAGCTTCGGGGCACGAGCGGCGGGCCGAAGATCCACGACACGCGCACCGTCGCCGCCGAGAGGCCGTAGGTCTGCGCGTAGACGTCGAGCATCATCTCCGAGGAGCGCTTCGTCACGGCGTAGAGCGAGCGCGGCGTCGGCGGCGTGTCCTCGGGCACGGGGGTCGTCGCATCGGGCAGCTGCTGGAAGACGGAGCCCGTCGAGACGAACAGGAAGCGCCGCCAGGAGAGCCGCCGCGCCGTCTCGAGCAGGAGCTGCGTCGCGGCGACGTTCGAGCGGAAGGTGGCGAGCGGCTGGGGGATGCCGAGCTTGTCGTTGGGGATCGCGGCGGTGTGGATCACGGAGTCGATGTCGTGCGCGGCCGCGAGCATGGTCAGCTCGTAGGGGTCGGCGAGATCGCAGCGCGCCCAGGTGACGCTCGGCCCGACGGCCTCGGCGTCCGCCTCGCGGAAGGTCGACAGGTATTGCGCGACGACCGGGACGCCCCGGGCCGCGGCCTGACGGACGGTCTCGTAGCCGACATGGCCCATGCCGCCGGTGACGAGCAGCTTACCCATGCTGGAGCGCTCCTTCTCTCGCGTTGTCGAAGGCGCGCCGCTCCGCCTCGAGCGTCGCGGCGAGACCGGCGCGGATGTCGAAGCGCGGGCGATAGCCGAAGGCGTCGGCCGCGCGGGCGCAGGACAAGGCGCCCTTGCGCGGCATGGGGATGCGCCCGGCGTGCCGGTACTCGCCCGGGCCCACCGAGAGGTCGGCGCCGGGCGCGAGCTCGCGCAGGATGGCGGCGATCTCGGCCAGCGACGGCGCGCTGTCGCTCGCCACGTGGTAGGCGTCGAACGGATGCTCGGCCAGGTCGAGCGCGCCGATCACGCCGGCGACGGCGTCGTCGAGATAGGTGTGGTCGATCCGGCTCTCGGCTCCGCAGGGCAGGTGCAGGGCCTCCCCGCGGGCGGCGGCGCGGACCAGGTTCACGGGTACGCGGTCGCGCGGGAAGCCGGGGCCGTAGACCCACGACGTTCGGATGTCGATGCAGTCGAGCCCGTGCGTCGCGCGGTAGCTGCGCCCGAGCTGCTCGACCGCCGCCTTGCTGACGCCGTAGGCGTAAAGCGGGGCGACCGGGTGCTCCTCGTCGATCCGCTCCGCCTGGAAGGCGCCGTAGATCTCCTCCGAGCTGATATGGATCATCCGGCGCGTCCCGTGGCGCGCCATCGCCTCGAGCAGGTTCGCCGTGCCCTCGATGTTGACGCGCAGGAGTCGCGCCGGGGCCTCGAGCGAGGCGACGACCCCGACGATCGCCGCGCAATGCACCACGGCCCGCGGGCGATGGCGGGCGAGGATCGCGTCCACGGCCTCGCCGTCGCAGATGTCCGCGGCCTCGACCGCGAGCAGAGGCGCGCGCGCCGCCAGCGCGTCGAGCCCGCGGCGATCCCCCGCCTCGAGGTCGACGACGGCGTCGCCGCGGGCGAGGAGGGCGCGGGTGAGCGCCCCTCCCAGAAAGCCGCCGGCGCCGGTGACCAGGATACCCGACATGAACCGCACCTCACAGGTTGAACAGGACGAGACGTTCCTCGGTCATGTCGCGGATGGCGTAGCGCGGCCCCTCGCGCCCGATCCCGCTGTCCTTGACGCCGCCATAGGCGAGCTGGTCGGTGCGCCAGGTCGAGGTGCCGTTGACGATGACGCCGCCGGTCCTGAGCCGGCGAACGAGGGACATCGCCGTCTTCGTGCTGTCGGTGAAGATACCGCATTGGAGCCCGTAGCGGCTCTCCGAGATCTGCCGCACCGGCTCGTCGAGATCGTCGTAGGGAACGAGGCTCGCCACCGGGCCGAACACCTCCTCGCACACGACCTTCATCGTGGGCGTCGCGTCGGCGAGGAGGGTCGGCTCGTAGGCGGCGCCGTGGCGCTTGCCCCCGGCGAGGAGCCGCGCGCCCTCGGCGACCGCTTCCGCCACCCACGCCTCCACGCGCCGCGCGGCGGCCTCGTCGACGAGCGTGCCGACGTCGGTGCCCGGGGCGAGCGGATCGCCGATCCTCAGCGCGCGCATCTGCGCCGCGATCCGCTCGCCGAGCGCGCCGGCGAGGCGGCGGGGGACGTGGATCGTCTGCACGGAGATGCAGCTCTGGCCCGCGAGCCGCACCGCGTTGCGGGCGAGGATCGGCGCGATGGCGTCGAGATCCGCGTCCTCGCAGACGATGGTCGGCCCCGCGCCGCCGAGCTCGAGCGCGACCGGCTTGAGGCCCGCCCGCGCGCGGATGTCGGAGCCGGCGCGCGAGGAGCCCGTGAAGGTGATCATGTCGATCCGCGGATCGGAGACGAGCGCGCGTCCGGTCTCCGCGCCGCCGTGCACGATCTGGACGAAGCGCCGCGGCACGCCGGCCTCGTAGAGCAGCTCGACCAGCCGGTGGACGACGAGCGGGCATTGCTGCGGGGGCTTGATGATGCTCGCGTTCCCCGCCGCGAAGGCGGGGGCGAGCTTGTGGCAGGCGAGATTGAAGGGCGCGTTGAAGGGCGTGATCGCCGCGACGACGCCGATGGGAAAGCGCATCAGGAAGGCCATCTTGCCGTGGCCCATGGCGCTGCCGTCGAGGGGCACGTGCGCGCCCTCGATGCGGATCGCCTCCTCGGCGGAGAGGGTGAGCGTGTCCATGGACCGCTTCACCTCGCCCTCGGCGTCGCCGAGCGCCTTGCCGGTCTCGCGCGCCATGATCTCGCCGATCTCGGCGGCGTGCGCCACGACGAGGTCGGCGGCCCGGCGCAGGATCGCGGCGCGCTCGTAGGCGGGCATGGCGGCGACCTCGGGCGCGGCGCGCTTCGCGGCGGCGACGGCGGCGGCGACCTCGTCCGGACCCGCCGTCGGGGCGGTGGAGACGACTCCGCCGCGATACGGGTCGCGGCTCTCGAACGGGTCGCGGCCGGCGACCGGCGCGCCGTCGATCATGTGGGTCAGCGTTGCAGGGCTCGGCATCGGGGCCTCTCCTCGGATGGGCGTGCGGGAGCGTTCGCGGTCAGGCGGGGCTCCAGGGCGCGCCGAAGGCGGGCTCGGGCGCCGGCAGCGGCGGGAGCTGCCAGGAGCCGGTGGAGGGCGGCTTCACGCCGGGATCGACCTCGAGATCGATCAGCGCCGGGCGGCCCGACGCGACGGCCTCGCGCAGCGCGTCGCGGAAATCGTCCGAGCGGCTCACCTTGACGCCGGAGACGCCGTGGGCGCGGGCGAGCGCGGCGAAATCGGGATTGTAGGGCTCGCCGTTCGGGCCGTGGGTGAAGCTCGTGCCGATCTCGCGGCCGCCGAACTGGCCGTGCTGGAGATCGCGGATCGCGCCCCAGGCATAATTGTTCCAGACCACCCAGATGGCCGGGATGTCGTATTCGATCGCCGTGCACAACACGTGCGGCGCCATGGTGAAGCCGCCGTCGCCGACCACCGCGATGCAGGGCCGCTCGGGCGCCGCGAGCTTCGCGCCGAGCACGCCGCAGACGCCGAAGCCCATGGCCGAGTAGCCCCAGGTGTTGAGCATGCTGCGCGGCCGGCGGCACTCCCAGAACTGCATGAACCAATTGTGGTGCGAGCCGGAATCCGGCACGAGGATCGCGTCGTCCGGCGCGACCTGCCGGATGTCGGCGACGACCCGCTCCGGGCGCATCGGGTTCGTGTCGATCTCGAAATTCGGGGCGATGAAGGCCGTCCACTCCGCCCGCCAGCCGGCGATCCGCGCGAGCCATTCCCGGGTGCCCTCGTGACGCCCGATCCCGCGCCGGTCGAGCTCGGCGAGGAGCTGGCGCAGGAAGGTGCGCGCGTCGGCCTGGAGCCCGATCGCCGGCTCGTAGTTGCGGCCGAGCTCGCCCGCGTCGATGTCGACGTGGATCAGCGTGGTCGGCGGGATGTTCCAGGAATAGCCCTGGCGCCAGGACGAGGCCGAGCGGTCGTCGAAGCGCGCGCCGACGGTGAGCAGCACGTCCGCGTGCCGGCCGGCCTGGTTCGCCGTGTAGGCGCCGTTGCGCCCGATGAAGCCGAGCGCCAGCGGGTCGGTCATGTCGAGCGTGCCCATCCCGTTGGGCGAGGCGACCTGCGGGATCTGCAGGCGATGCTGGAGCGCGGTGAGCTCCGCCCCGGCGTCGGAGAGGGTGACGCCGTGGCCGACGAAGATCAGCGGCGCGCGGGCGGCGAGAAGCAGGTCGACGACGGCGGAGACCGCCTCCGGCGCGGCGCCGGGACGATTGTCGATGCCGGCGCGGTCCATCGGGTCGAGCGCGACCTCGGCGCTCTCCTGGAAGAGGTCGTAGGGCACGTCGAGATTGACCGGCCCCGGACGCCCCGAGGTGAGGAGGTTCGTCGCCTGGCGCAGGGCGAGCGGCAGCATCTCGACGCGGGTCGGCTGGAAGGAGCGCTTGACGAAGGGCTTGAGCGCCTCCGGGAAGCTCGCCTGGCCGTGCATGTAGGTTTCCTGGAACGGCCCGCGATTGAACTGCGAGGTCGGCACGTTCGCCGTGATCGCCAGGAAGGCCGAGCTGTCCGCCTGGGCGCAGGCGAGCGACATCGGGATGTTGGCCGAGCCCGGGCCGCAGGAGGTGAGCGTCGCGACCGGCTGGTGCGAGACGCGGAAATAGGCGTCGGCCATGTGGCCCGCGGTCTGCTCGTGGCGCGGCGAGACGAGCCGGATCCTGTCCTTGCGGTCGTAGAGCGCGTCGAGCATGCCGACGTTGCCGTGGCCGCAGATGCCGAAGACGTAGGGCATGCCCTCGCGGATCAGATGCTCGGCGATGAGATCGCCGCCTTTGGTCGAGGTCATGCGACCGTCTCCTCGTTCGTCATGAAAGCGCTTCGTCGGGGGTGCGCGGCCGCGCGACGTCTTGGGGGGCGCCCGCCCCCGGCGGTCCGTCGCGGCGGCGACGCCGCCGCCGCAGGGCGGCCACGATCGGGCTGAGCCAGATCAGGATGGCGAGGACGCCGAGGCCCGCCGCGATCGGCCGGCCGAAGAAGGCGGTGAGGTCGCCGCGCTGGGCGATCATCGCCTGCATGAAGTTCTGCTCCAGCAGCCCGCCGATCACCATGCCGAGGATCAGCGGCGCCACGGGAAACTCGTTCTCCTGCATGAAGAACGACACGATGCCGGCGACGAGCGCGATCCAGACGCCGAGCATGGAATTGTTGATCGCGTAGGCGCCCACCATCGTGAACACGAGGACGATGGGCATCAGCACCGTGCTGGGCACGCGCAGGAGCTGGCTCGCGAGCCGGATGGCGACGTAGCCGACCGGGATCAGCACCAGGTTCGCCACGAAGAAGGACACGAAGATCGAGTAGACCAGCGGCGCGTTCTCGACGAACACCATCGGCCCCGGCTCCAGGCCCTTGAGGAAGAGCACCCCGATCACGATGGCCGTGACCGAATCGCCCGGGATGCCGAAGACGAGCGAGGGCACCCAGGTGGTGGAGGTGGCGGAATTGTTCGAGGCGCTCGCCGCGACGATGCCCTCCGGATGGCCCTTGCCGAAGCGCTCGGGCGTCTTCGAGAACCTGCGGGCGAGCGCGAAGGAGACCCAGGCGGCGATGTCGGATCCCGCGCCCGGCAGCGCGCCGATCAGCGTGCCGATGCCCGAGCCGCGGGCGAGGTTCGCCCTGTAGCGCCAGATGGTGCGGCAGGCCGCGCCGACATCGATGCGCTGGACCTTCGCCGCGCGCCCGTCCCCGCGCGGCGGGTGGATCAGGCAGCGCAGCACCTCGGCGACGGCGAAGACGCCGATCATCACCGGGATGAAGTGGATGCCCTCCATCAGCGTCAGCGTGCCGAAGGTGAAGCGCGGCTGGCCCGAGATCATGTCGAGGCCCACCGTGGCGAGGAGGAGCCCGATCGAGAGCGAGACGAGGCCCTTCACCGGGTTCGAGGCCGCGACCAGCGCCGCCGTGCTCAGGCCGATCACCGCGAGCCAGAAATACTCGTAGTACTGGAACTCGAGGGCGAACTCGGCGAGCCACGTCGCCGAGAAGGCGAGCGCCAGCGTGCCGACGAGGCCGCCGACGACGGAGCAGAGCAGCGAGATCATCAGCACGGTGCCGCCCTCGCCGCGCAGGGTCATCTCGTGCGCCTCCTCGGCGTAGGCGGCCGAGGCCGGCATGCCGGGGATGCGCAGCAGCGCGCCCGGCAGGTCGCCGGCGAAGATCGCCATGGCGACGGCGGTGGCGATGGCGGCGAGCGCCGCGACGGGCTCCATGAAGAAGGTGATCGGCACGAGCAGCGCCACGGCGACGGTGGCGGAGATCCCCGGCATGGCGCCGGCGAAGATGCCGAAGACGCAGGCCCCGAGGATCACGGCCAGGATCTCCAGCCGGAACACGAGCGCGAAGGCGGCGAGGAGCGCGTCCATGGCTCAGCTCACCAGCCAGAGCTCGATCACGCCGAAGGGCAGCGGCACCCGCAGCCATTGGGCGAAGAGCACGTGGATGCACGCCGTCGTCGCCAACGCGATGGCGAGGCTCGATCCCAGCCGCCGCGGCCCGCGGGTGACGACGAGGAGCCCCGTCAGCATCAGGGCCGCCGTGAGCAGGAAGCCGAGCCGCTCGGAGAGCAGGACGTAGAACAGGACGCTGCCGACGACCGCCGCGAACAGCCCGTAGGAGCGCGGCTGCCGCGCCCAGCCCTCCAGCCGGGCCCAGCCCTCGCGCGGGAGCGCACGCAGCCCGTTGACGACGAGGATCACGCCGCCGAGACCCATGGCGATGGCGATCATCCGCGGGAACAGGCTCGGGCCGTAGGGCACGCCGGGCATGGTGCGGAACGAGCCCGCATGGACGAAGGCGAAGATCGCGATGGCGAGCACGATCGCGCCGGCGATGGCGTCGTTGACCTTCATCGGAAACGTCCTGTCACGGGGGAGCGCAAGGCCGGCCGGGCGCGCGCGGCGTCCGGCCGGGAAGCGGGCGCGGGGTCAGATCATCCCGGCGGCTTCCATCACCTCGCAGATCGCCTTGTCCTCGGAGGCGTGGAAGGCCTTGGCCTCCTCCGGGCCCATCCAGGTCATGGCGAAGCCGCGATCGCCCATGAAGGTCGTGAAGGACTCGCTGTCGTAGGCGGCGCGCACGGCCGCGACGAGACCGTCGCGCAGATCCTCCGGCAGGCCCTTGGGCGCGCCGATCATGCGCCAGGTCTGCGAGGTCCACTCCGCCCCGATCGCCTCGGCGACCGTCGGCACGTCGGGCAGGCGCTCGAACCGGTCCGCGCCCATCGTGGCGAGCGGGCGGATCTTGCCGGCCTCGACGAGGGGCGCGGCGGTGGAGAGCGGCGGCGTCACGAAGTCGACAGCGCCGGAGGCCGCGTCCTGCAGCGAGGGACCGCCGCCCTGCGAGGGCACCCAGGTCACCTTGCTCGGGTCGATGCCGGCGGCGACCATCAGGCCCGCCCAGGCGAGATGATAGATGCTCCCCGTGCCCGAGCCCGAGGCGGTGAACGTGCCGGGCGGGTTCTCGCGGATGGCCTCGAGCGCCTGCTCCAGCGTCTCGAACTCGGAATCCGCTCCGACGCTGACCGCGGCCGGCTCGGTGTTGATCAGCGCGATGTGGGTGAACTCGTCGGCGGTGAGCTCGGTGAGGCCCTGGCAGACGAGCTGGCTGAGATCGACGTTGATCGTGCCGATCGTGTAGCCGTCCGGCGCGGCGCTCGCCATGGCGGTGTGGCCGATGATGCCCGAGCCGCCCGTGCGGTTGACCACGTTCACCGGCTGGCCGAGCTCCTGCTCCATGGCCGCCGCGAGGGAGCGCGCCACCGTATCGGTGCCGCCGCCGGCGCCCCAGGGCACGATCAGGGTGATCGGCCGGTTGGGGAAGTCCTGGGCCGCCGCCGGGCCGACCGCCGCCGCGAGCGCAGCGAGGGTCCCGACCGCGACGCCCGTCAAGGTTCCGCGAAGCTTGGTCATGTCGATTTCCTCCCAGAAGTCGTTCCGCGACCGGCGGAGCGCCGCCTTGTGCTTTTTTATCGAGGCGACCGGACCGCCCTTTGGGAAGGCTAGGAGCGGTTCGCAGGTCCCGTCAACAGTTTTCTCGCATGGGCACATCTAATCTCATTGGGTGAGAAAAATAAGCGGCGAGGCGCCGTCGCGCAGCGCCCGCGTCGAGTCGAAAAGCCGAGGAAATCCAGGCATGTCGTGCGGGATGGCCCGGCTTCCACGAACCCCCATTGCGTTTTCCCGTATTGTGAGGGTAGGTTTCGCCATCTGGAAAAGGAGGCCCATGTGGCGGAAGACGGCAAGCCCGATCGGGACGGCAGGATCCAGTCGCTGGAGCGCGCCTTCGCGGTGCTGGAGGAGGTCGCACGGCATCGCGACGGCGTCACGCTGTCGGAGATCAGCCGGGCGGTGGGCCTGCACACCTCGACGCTCTACCACGTGACGCGCACGCTGGTGGCGCTCGGCTATCTGCGTCCCGGGACGAACGACAAGCGCTACCGCATGGGCCGGGCGGTGTTCCAGCTCGCCTCGGCCTGCCTCGACGAGGCCGAGATCTGCGACACGGTCGAGCCTTTCCTCGACCGGCTGGCGCAGGCGACCGGCGAGGCGACGCACTACGCCATCTGGGAGCGCGGCAGCGCGCTGATCCTCACCCGCCGCGCCGCGCCGAACGCGCTGCAGATCACCGAGCGCGTGGGCACGCTGCGCCCGCTCTATTGCACGGCAATCGGCAAGGCTCTGCTCTCGGGGCTGTCGGAGGACGCGTACGAGGCGCATGTCGCCGGGATCGCGTTCGAGCCCTACACGCCGAGCACGCTCAAGGACGCGCAGGCCCTGCGGCTGCAGATCGAGGCCGTCCGGCGCGACGGCATCGCCTTCGACGATTGCGAGTTCAACGCCGAGGTGCGCTGCATGGCGGCGCCGGTGCGCGATTTCCGCGGGCGGGTGGTCGGCGCCGTCGGCTTCTCCGGCCCGGTCTGGCGCACCTCGCTCGGCGCCATGGCCGACCACATCGCGCTCACGCGCTCGGTCGCCGCCGAGATCTCGGACCGCTTCGGCTTCCGCCCCGCGGCGGTGGCGGAGGAGGTCGCGCCGGAAGCCGAGGGGAGGACGCGCCGTGCCGGATCGTGAGCTCGCGGGAAAGACCGCCGTCGTCACCGGCGCCAGCAAGGGCATCGGCCGCGCCATCGCCGCGCGGCTCGCGGCCGAGGGCTGCGCCGTCGCCCTCGTCGCGCGCTCGCAGGACGCCCTCGCCGAGGCGGCGCGCGCGATCGAGGCCGCCGGCGGGCGCGCGACGCCCGTCGTCGCCGACCTGTCCACCGAGGACGGGTGCCGCACGGCGGCGGACGCCGCGCTCGCGGCGCTCGGCGGGGTGGACGTCCTGGTCAATTGCGCCGGCGACACCAAGGCCGGCGCCTTCCCCGCGCAGCCGGACGCGGACTGGACCGCCGGCTTCGCGCTCAAGCTCTTCGGCGCCGTGCGGCTGACGCGGGCGCTGTGGCCCGCGCTGAAGGAGCGCAGCGGCACGGTGATCAACATCGGTGGCGCCGCCGCCATGACGCCGAGCCCGGGCTTCATGGTGGGCGGCGCCGTGAACGCGGCGCTGGCGCACTGGTCGAAGGCCCTCTCGAAGCAGGGCCTCGCGGAGGACGTGAACGTCGCGATCGTGCATCCGGGCATGACCGTGTCGGACCGCATGGAGCGGCTGTTCGCGCAGCAGGCCGAGGCCGAGAACCTGCCGGTCGAGGACGTGCGCCGCCGCGCGATCGCGGCGCAGGGCGTCCGCCGGCTGGGTACGCCGGAGGACGTCGCCGAGGCGGTGCTGTTCCTGTGCACGCCCCGGGCGCGCCATCTCCAGGGCGCCTCGTTGCTGGTGGACGGCGGCGCGACGCCCGGGCTCTGACGCACGCCCGTCCGAGCGGACGTTGCGGAAAAGCCGGCTCGTGCGCGCCCGCGGTGGATCGACCCTGTCGCGCCGCAGGACCGTCAGGCGTGGTCCAGCGGATGGAAGCAGGCGTGCCGGCGCCCGCCGCCGGCGGCCACGACGGGCGGCTTCTCCGCGCGGCAGCGCGGCTGGGCGAACGGGCAGCGCCCGGCGAAATCGCACCCTGCGGGGCGTTCGAGCAGGCTCGGCACCTCTCCCGAGATCGAGACGTGCGTGCGCCGGCGGTCCGGGTCGGGCTGCGGCACGCCCTCGACGAGCGCCTTCGTATAGGGGTGCAACGGCGCCCGGAACACGGCCTCGGTCGGGCCCTCCTCGACGATGCGCCCGAGATACATGATGGCGAGCCGGTCGGCGATGTGGCGCACGACGGGAAGGTTGTGGGTGATGATCAGGTAGCCGAGCCCCTTCTGCGCCTGCAGGTCCGCCATCAGGTTCAGGATCTCGCCCTGGACCGAGACGTCGAGGCCCGCCGTGGGCTCGTCGGCGACGACGAGCTTCGGCTCGAGCGCGAGCGCGCGGGCGACGCCGACACGGCGCGCCTGGCCGCCGGAGAGCTCGTGGGGATAGCGCGCGAGGAGCGGCCGCGGCAGGCGCACGAGATCGGCGAGGCGCTCGGCCTCGCGGTCGAGGTCGCGGCCGGCGAGGCCGTGGATCTCGAACGGCTCGGTGATCAGCGCGCGCACCGACTTGCGCGGGCTCAGGGAGCCCACGGGATCCTGGAACATCATCGCCATGTCGCGGCGCAGCGGCTTGAACCGGCTCTCCGGCAGCCCTCGGATCTCGCGGCCCTCGAAGCGCACCGAGCCGCCCTGCGCCGGCACGAGGTTGAGGATCGTGCGCCCGAGCGTCGTCTTGCCCGAGCCCGACTCGCCGACGAGCCCCACGGTCTCGCCGCGCGCCACCGCGAGGTCGACGTCGAGCACCGCGTCGACGAACGGGTCTGCGACGCCCTTCAAGCGCGCCCGGATCGCGCCGAGGGTGCGGAAGCGAACATGGAGGTTCGAGACCGCGAGCAGCGGCGGGGTCCCGGCATCGGCGCCTTCGGCGGCGGCCGGCGCGGCGGACGGCGGCGGCTCCGGCGCCAGCGCGACGGTCTCCCGCGGCGGCCAGGACGGATCGGCGTGCGGTCCCTCGAGCAGATGGCAGCGCGCGACGCCGCCCGGGCCGGCCGCGCGCGGCGGGGGCGTGTCGCGGCACGGCGGCATCGCGCGCGGGCAGCGGTCGACGAAGACGCAGCCCGGCGGCGGCTTCGTCAGGTCCGGGATGTCGCCGGGAATGACGGGGAGCCTGCGGGTGCGCGTCGCGATCCGCGCCGGGTCGCATTCCAGCAGCGCGCGGGTATAGGGGTGGCGCGCGTCGTGGAACACGCTGCGCACGTCGCCCGCCTCCACCACCTCGCCGGCATACATGACGACGACGTCGTCGCACAGCTCGGCGATGAGGCCGAGATTGTGCGAGACGACGACGACCGTCGTGTCGAGCTCGCGCTGGAGCTCCTGCAGGAGATGGATGATCTGGGCTTCCATCGTGACGTCGAGCGCGGTGGTCGGCTCGTCGGCGAGGAGGAGCTTCGGCCCGGTCAGGAGCGCCATGGCGATGCCGGCGCGCTGGCGCATGCCGCCGGAGAAGTGGTGCGGGTACTGGTCGACGCGCGCCTGCGGGTCGGGGATGCCGACGCGCTGCATCATCTTCACGGCCGCCCGCCGCTTGTCGGCGGCCGAGAGGTCGCGGCGGCGGTAGAGCACGTCGCGCATCTGCCGGGCGTAGCTGAGCACCGGGATCTGCGAGGTCATCGGGTCCTGGAAGACGACGGAGATCTCCTCGCCGCGCGCCGCGCGCAGGGCCGGCTCGCCGAGCGAGAGGAGATCGCGCGCGCCGAAGCGGATCGCGCCGGCGCGCACCTCGGCGTTTCCGGCGAGGAGGCCGAGGATGGACCAGAGCACGGTGCTCTTGCCCGAGCCGCTCTCGCCGACGATGCCGACGACGCGTCCCTTCCGGACGGGGAAGCTCACGTCCCGCAGGGCCTGCACGCGCCCGCGCGCCGTGCGGAAGTCGACCGAGAGGCCGCTGATGTCGAGGAGCGTCTCCACCCTCATCGCCCCCTGCCCATGCGCGGGTCGAAGACGTCGCGCAGCGCCTCGCCCAGGAAGGTGAAGCCGAGGGTCGTGAGGATCAGCGGCACGCCGCCGGCGACCACCATCCACGGCGTGTCGCGGATGACGAGGTAGCCCAGTAGCCCTCGTTGAGGATCGTCCCCCAGCTCGCCGTCGGCGGCAGCACGCCGAGCCCGAGGAAGCTGAGGCCCGCCTCGACGGTCACGACGACGGGCACGTCCATCGCGGCGAGGATGAGGAGCGGGCCGATGACGTTCGGCATGACGTGATGGCGCAGGATCCGGCCGAGCCCCGCGCCGAGCGAGCGCTCCGCCAGGATGAACTCGGTGTTGCGCAGGCTCAGCGTCGCCGTGCGCGCCACGCGGGCGTATTGCGGGATCGAGGTGACGATGACGATGGCGAGCACGAGCTCGAGGCTCGGGCCCGTCAGCGCGACGGTGGCCAGCGCGAGCACGATGGTGGGGAAGGCGCGCACCGTGTCGAAGGCGAGGAGCAGCAGGTTGTCGAGCCAGCGCGGGCCGAAGCCGGCGAGCATGCCCAGCACCAGCCCCGCCGCGAGCGCCGTCGAGACGCCGATCGCGGCGATCTTCAAGGCCACCCGCCCGCCGTAGAGCAGGCGCGAGAAGGTGTCGCGGCCGAGTTGGTCCGTGCCGGCGAGGTGCTCGAGGCTCGGGCCCGAAAGCCGGGCGGGGATGTCCAGCGCGTTCGGGTCGTAGGGCGCGAGCCACGGCGCGAAGAGCGCCCCGGCGAAGAACAGCGTCACGAGCACGAGCCCGGTGACGCCCTGCCAGTTGCCGAGAAAGGCGCGCAGGGCCTCGCGGCGCTCGCGGGCGGCGGATTCGCGGATCTCGCCGGGGCCGACGGGCTCCGGCGTTCCGGCGGGATCGGCGACGACGAGGCCGCCCGTGGGATCAGAGGCTTTCACGGACACGGGGATCGAGCCAGGCGACGAGGATGTCGGAGAGGAGGACGACGACGACGTAGAGCCCGGTCGCGACGAGGACGGCGCCCTGCACGACGGGGAAGTTGCGCGCCATCACGGCGTCGAAGATCAGCTTGCCGAGGCCCGGGCGGGCGAAGATGATCTCGGCGAAGACGGTCGAGGAGATCAGCCCGCCGAAGCCCATACCGATGAGCGTGATCGTGGGCAGGATCGCGACCCGCAGCGCATAGCCGAACACCACCGTACCCGGGGCGAGCCCGAAGGCGCGGGCCGAGCGCACGAACGGCTCGTTCATCACCTCGAGCATGGAGGCGCGCACCATCCGCGCGAGGTAGCCGACCCAGCTCAGCCCGACCGCGAAGGCCGGCAGGACGAGGTGCGCGAGCTGGTCGATCGGGTCTCCCGGCTCGCCCGCGCCGATGGCGGGGAGCCAGCGCAGCTCCACCGCGAAGACGAGGAGCGCCCAGATCGACACGAGGAAGGAGGGGATCGCGATCGTCCCCACCGAGAGGACGCCCGCGATGCGATCCGACCAGGAGTTCGGCCGCACCGCGGCGAGGCAGCCGAGCGGGATGCCGAGGAGCATCGCCCAGCCCATGGCCGTGACGACGAGGGCGAGCGTGAAGCCGATCCGCTCCGCGATGACGGCCGAGACGGCGCGGTCCGAGAACACGTCGAGCCCGAGATCGCCCTGGACGGCGTTGCCGACATAGATCGCGAACTGCACCCAGATCGGCTCGTCGAGGTGCATCTTCTCGGCGTAGCGCGCGATCGCCTCGGGCGTCGCGCGCGGCCCGAGCGCGATCGTCGCCGGATCGCCGGGGATCAGGTGCAGGAGCGAGAACAGCACCAGGACGACGGCGGCGACGACCGCCGCCGACAGCCCCAGGCGCTTCGTCAGGTAGACGAGCATCTCTCCGCGCCGGCCCGGATCAGGCCTTGCCGAAGCGGCGGTAGTTCAGCTCGCCCGACGGCGCCGCCACCACGTCGATCGCGGTCGTGTGCACGAAGGCCTCCGGCTCGTGGTTGATCCAGACGTAGGCGCCGGTCTCCTCCATGATGTCCTGCATGCGCAGGTAGATGGCGCGGCGCGTGTCCGGATCGGTCTCGGCGATGCCCTCCTCGTAGAGGCGATCGTATTCCTCGCTCGTCCAGCGCTCCCAGTTCCACTTGCCGACCTGGCTCGACACGAACCAGGAGGTGGCCTCGTAGGGGTCGGGCGTGGTGCCGAAGCGCATGAGCCAGAGCTCGAGGTCCTTCCAGGTGTCGCCCTTGCTCTCCTGGCCCATCTCCCAGAACGGGCCGCTGTCGAGGGGCAGAACCGTCACGGCGATCCCGACCGCGCCGAGATTGGCCTGGATGATCTGCGCGGCGAGGAGCCGTTCCTGCGTGTTGAGGGTGCGCAGCGTGAGAGACAGCCCGGACGCGCCGGCCTCGGCGAGCAGCGCGCGGGCCTCGTCCGGATCGTAGTCGTAGAACTTCGTCGCCTCGCGCTGGCCGAGCAGGCCCGGGCAGATGATGCCGTTCGACTTCGTCGTCGTGCCCGAATAGGCGCCGATGAGGATCGACTCGACGTCGACCGCATGCTGGATCGCGCGGCGGACGCGGACGTCCTGCAGCTTGGGATGCGCGGTGTTCATCCCCATCCACATGTATTGCAGCTCGCCCGCGACCGTGATCTCGGCGCCGGCCGGCATGTCGGCCCTGTAGCGCGCGAGCGTGTCGGCGGAGACCTCCGTGCAGTCGAGCTCGCCCGCCTCGAAGGCGAGCTCGGCCGCCTTCACCTCGGTGATCACGTTCGCCTCGATGCGATCGAAGGCCGGCTTCGGGCCGGTCCAGTCCGGGTTCGCCGTGAACACGGCGCGCTGCCCCGGGATCGTCTCGTAGGTGTAGGGGCCGCACACGGCAGGGAAGCGCGTGGTGAAGCGTCCGCCCGCCTCCGTCACCGCCTTCTCCGAGAGGATCGCGCCGGGCCCGTGGCAGAGCGTGATCATCACGAACGGCGCGAAGGGCTTCGAGAGCACGATCGTGCCGCTGCGCTCGCCGGTGACGTCGACGCGCTCCATGGCCTCGAAATAGCCCGACCAGTCGCTCTCCTTCATGCGCTCGTAGGAGAACTTGACGTCGGCCGCGGTGACGGGGCCGTAGCCGCCCGACCAGGTCAGGCCTTCGGCGAGGGTGAAGTCGATGTGCGTCGGGTCGCGCTGCACCAGCGTCTCGACGAAGTAGGTCGGCTTCCAGCCGAAGCTGCCGCCCTCGCGGCTGTACTCGGCGAGGAAGGGCAGGCACTGCTTCTGCGCCTCGATCTCGGTGCCGCCGGTCATGTAGCCGGGGTCGAGCACGTCGTTGTCGCCGTCGAGGCGCAGCCTCAGGACGGAGCCGGTCTGGGCGAAGGCGCCCGCGCCGCCGAGGCCGGGCAGCGTTCCCAGCGCGCCGAGCGCGACCGACGAGGCCAGGAAGCCGCGGCGCGTCGTGGTGAGCTTGGTCATCTCTCGTTCCCCCTTGATGTTTTGTCGTCGATTGAGCCGGCTTCACGGCCGCACCGCAATTTCGTGACCCTTCGCGAGAAGACGCGCCACCCGCGTCTGCTCGCGTCGCTCAGACGAGCCGGCGCGGAATGCGCTCGTCCCAGATCTGCTCGTGCACGAGCGTCTCGCCCTCGTAGACCTTGACCTGCGCCTCGATGCGGAAATGCGTGAGGTCGGCGGTGAGCCGCGTCTCGGTGCGGCTGAGCATCGACCAGTCGCCGCGCGAGAGGCCGTACTCCCACTGCGTTCGGCCGACGACGGAGCCGAGATCGTCGGGGATCACGGAATAGGTCTCGTAGCCCTGCTTGCGCACCGTCAGGTCGTTGTCGTGGAGCGTGAAGACCCCGCCGCCGTCCGCGACGCGCACCGTGATCGCGCCGGTCGCGGCGTCCTCGCAGACGGTCCAGCCGATCTCGGGCTCCTGGTGCGTCGTCTTCGGCGGCGGAGGCGCGGCCTCGGGCGGCGCGAAGGGCGCGAGCGCCGCGTCCTCGGGCGCGGGGCTCCGCAGCGGCAGCTCGAGCGCGCTGTCCTCGGTGTGGAGCGTCAGGGTCACCGGCTCCGGTGCGGGCCAGATCATCGGGAAGTAGCTCGTCGACACGGCGAGCCGCACGCGGTGGCCCGCGGCGAAGCGCTGGGCGACGTGCTTCATCGGCACGACGACCCGATAGCGCGCGCCTGGAACGAGCGGCTGCGGATGCTCGTGCCCGTCGCGGTGCGTGAGGTTCAGGACGCCGAAGGAGACGCGCGTCGCCCGGCCGTCGCGGTCGACGTCGACGAGGCGCGCGGCGACCTGCGCCACCGGCTTGTCCACGGAGAGCTCGAGGACGAGGTTGGCGTCGCCGGCGATCTCGAGCGGCTCCGCGAGGGGCGGCGTCTCGAAGCACAGGCTGCCGGCGTCGTCGCGGCGCTGGTCCGTCGGCGCGTCGCCCGGCGCGGCGTAGCCGCACCACTTGCCCGAGGCCGAGCCGACGTCGAGGGGCGAGCGATGGACGAGCGCGCCGTGCGGGCGCTCGGCCTCGGGCCCGAGACTGCCGTCGGCGCCCATGTGGAACGGCGTGCGCGTCACGTTCGGCGAGGGCCAGGAGGGCTCGGCCACCCAGCGGCCGGGGCGCGCGTCGTAGGTCCCCTGCGGCGGCACGCTGTCCTGCATGAACAGGCGCAGCATCGGCTCGTCCATGATTCCGGTGTCGCGGCCCTTGAGCCAATGGTCCCACCAGCGCAGCTCCTCCTGCAGGAAGCCGATGGCCGGTCCCGGCGCGCCGAGATGCGGGTAGCGGTGGGCCCAGGGGCCGACGAGGCCCTTCTTCGGTCCGCGCAGGTTCTGCATCAGCCGGAAGACGCTGCGGCAATAGCCGTCGGCCCAGCCGGACACGGCGTAGACGGGGATGCGGATCGCGTCCCAGTCCTCGCAGACCGAGCCGTGCTTCCAGAACGCGTCCCGGGTCTGGTGCTCGAGCCAGTTCTTCAGCCACAGGCCCGAGCCGTCGAGCCGCTCGCGCCACATCTCACGCCAGCGGGACCCGACGTTCTCCGGATCCGGCGGCAGCGTGTTGCGGCCGAACATGATCGAGGCCCAGGAGAGCTGCTCGCCGAGCAGGCAGCCACCCATGTAGTGGATGTCGTCGGCGTAGCGGTCGTCGGTCGAGCAGAGCGTCACGATCGCCTTCAGGGCCGGCGGACGCAGCGCGGCGATCTGCAGGCCGTTGAAGCCGCCCCAGGAGATCCCGATCATGCCGACCTGCCCGTCGCACCAGTCCTGCGCGGCGATCCAGGCGATGGCGTCGCAGCCGTCCTGAAGCTCCTGCGGCAGGTACTCGTCGGCCATCAGCCCTTCCGAATCGCCGCTGCCGCGCAGGTCGAGCCGCACCACCGCGTAGCCGTGCCCCGCGAGATAGGGCTGCATCGAGGCGTCGCGCTCGGTGGTGAGATCGTTCTTGCGATAGGGCAGGTACTCGAGGATCGCGGGCACGGGGTTCGTGCGCGCGTCCGCCGGCATCCAGATGCGGGCCGCGAGGCGGCAGCCGTCCGGCATGGGGATCTCGATGTGGCGGATTTCCTCGACCTGGCGAGGGAAGGACGCGACGTGCTTCATGAAGTCTCGGCGGCGTGGGGCGGCGGGCGCCCGCGGTTGACGATGTGCGCCGAGCCTCGGGAGGCGGGCCGGACTTGGCAATTTCGCAGGCCTTCGCGACTTGACACGACTTCGGCTTCGGTATGCTCTCCGGCGATGGATGATCCCTTCCGCGCCAACCTCGCGCTCCTGTGCAGCTACCACCCCTCCATCGCGGACGTGTGCCGGAAGCTCGATTTCAACCGACAACAGTTCAACAAGTATCTGGGCGGCCAGTCTCGGCCCTCGCGCAGCAACCTGCGCCGGATCTGTGACTTCTTCGGGGTCACGGAAGCGGAAATGCTGCTGGAGACGGTGCAGTTCGAGCAGCTCGTCGCCGTGCGGCGGCGTCCGCTCACGGACGAGACCATGACGGAGCCGTTGCGGCGTGTCGAGAAGCTCTACCGGGCGAGCCAGAACCTGGACAAGTACGTCGGATCGTACTTCCGGTATTTCTACTCGTTCGGCAATGCGGGCAAGATCATCCGCTCCTTCGCCACGATCGCCAAGCACGACGGACGGTATTACTGGAAGAACGTCGAGATCCTGCGCGACCTGGAGACGGGCCGAAACGTCGGCGTGAACAAGTACGAGGGCGCGGTCTTCTTCCTCTCCGACCGGATCTACGTCGTCGAGCACGAGTCCCTGCAGCAGAGCTCCATCACCCAGGTGACGCTCTATCCGAGCTACCGGACCCGGGTCGAACGCCTGCTCGGCGTCCAGACCGGCGGGCCGACGCGGCGCGGCCGGCGCCCCGGCGCCTCCAAGGTGCTGCTCGAATATCTCGGCCGCGACGTCGACCCCCGCAAGGCGCTGGCGAAATGCGGCCTGCTCGACCCCGCCGATCCGAGCCTCGGCGCGGACATCGCCGGGCAGATCGCCAACACGATCACGCCGCCGAGCTTCGTGCTGGAGGTCGAGGAGCCGTAGAGGCGTCGCGGGCGCTCAGAGCCCGACGCTCGTCGAGATCAGTCTTCGAGGATGAAGGTCACCGCGAGGTTCACCTTGTAGGCGGATACCCTTCCGTTCTCCACCATCACGTTCTGATCCTTGACCCAGGCGCCCGTGATGTTGCGCAGGCTCTTCGATGCGCGCTCGATGCCCTGCTTGACTGCATCGTCGAAGCTGGTGGGCGATGTGGCGGAGATCTCCGTGACCTTGGCGACGCTCATGCTGCTCTCCCGTTCCGTGCGCAGAACCGATTGGAGAGCAACAGGGCGCAGGCTCGATGGTTCCGGGCGCGCTCGTCTCACGATCCCGACGGCCCCGCTGGAACGAGCCCGAGCGCCGCGTCCGAGGCCGGCGGAGCGTACTTCTCGCGTGGCGGCCAGGGGCGCTCGCGCCAGTGCGGCTCGAAGGCGAAGCTCGAGCGCGTGCGGCCGGGGAGCAGCGCGCCGTTGCCGGCGCCGAGCGCGTAGTCGTAGTAGAGCTTCACGATTTCCTCGCGCGAGACCTGCTGCGCCGCCTCGTGCGCCAGGCAGGCGTCGCGCCAGCGGCGCACCCGCTGGAGCGTCTCCGGGATGTCGTAGCCCTCGTAATGGTCGAGGAACCAGAAACGGGCGAAGAGCGGCGCGAAGACCGCCTCGGCCAGGCCGAAATCCTCGAACAGGAAGGTGCGATCGGGCGCCTGCCAATTCAGGAAGTCGTCGAGCTTGGCGTATTGCGCGTCCATGCCCGACGCGAAGGCGTCGCGCCGGGCGAGATCCTGGTTCATGACGAAGCCGTAGCCGGCCGTCGTCAGCCCGCCCTCCAGCGCGATCAGCATCGCTTCCACGGCGCGGTCGTAGGGGTCCGTCCGGGCGATGCGCGGCTCCGGAAAGCGATCCTCGATGTAACGCAGGATGACGAGGCTCTCCTTGACGATGCGCCCGTCCTCGGTCTCGAGAACCGGCAGGGCCGTCGTGCCCCGCGTCTTCTCGAGCAGAGCGGGATCGCGCGGCTTCGTGATGTCCACGACGCGGAAGTCGACGGCGTGCGCGAGCCCCTTGAGCGCGAGCAGGATCTCCACCCGCTGGGAGAAGGGGCAGACGGGGATGTGGTGGATGGTCGGCTTGTCGCGCATGGCCTCGCTCTCGTCTCCGCCCCCGAGGAGCGGCGTCGATGCAGGGCAGCACGCGAGCCGGCAGCACGCAAGGCCACGATCACCCGTCGGGCGCCGTCAAGCCGCCTCCACGCGCGTCTCGCGCAGCGCGTCCCGATCCGGCTCGACGCCCCATCCGGGCGCCGACGGCAGCGTCGTCCGCCCGTCCTGCGGGACGGGCACGTGCGTGAAGAGCGTGTGCTCGACCTGGTCGGCCCCGAGATGGACCTCCGCGAAGGTTCCGTTGGCGAAGGCCGCGACGTGATGCAGGCTGAAGATCCCGCCGCCGCCCGCATCCGAGAGCGGACGATTGTAGACGTGGGCGAGCGCGGCGACCCGGCGCGTCTCGGTCATGCCGCCGTTGAACATGCTGTTCGGCATGAACACGTCGAGGGCGTCGTGCTCGATCCATTCGCGAAAGCGCGAGGAGTGCCCGTCCATCTGGCCCGCGGAGAGCGGGATCGCCGTCTTGCGGCGCAGCATGGCGAGGTCGCGGGCGTCGTTGTCGTGGAGCGGGTCCTCGAACCAGGCGATCCCGGCATCCTCCAGGGCGCGGGCCAGGAGGAGGGCCGCGTCGAGGCCGATGCCTTCGTTGGCGTCGATGGCGAGCATGACCGCGTCCCCGACCGCCTCGCGCACCCGGCGCACCCGGTCGATGTCCGCGGTCAGGCCGTGGCTCGTGCCGACGAGCAGCTTGAGCCTCGCATGGCCCTGCCCGACGAGCATCCGGGCCGTCTCGACGAGCTCGTCGCGATCGTAGCCGGGAAAGCCGAAGGTGACGTAGACGTCGGCGGCGTCGGAGTGCCCCCCGAGAAGCTGCGCGACGGTGCGCCCTGCCGCCTTCCCGGCCAGATCCCAGCAGGCGAGATCGATGCAGGACCTGGCCGCGAGATTGATGCCGCTCATGCGCCCGCGCTCGGAGGCGAGCGCCGCGAGACGCGCGTCGACGGCCTCGACGTCACGCGGGTCGAGCCCGACCACCGCGGGACCGAGGTGATGGTTCACGACGGCCGCCGTGCCGTGCGCGAGGAAGCGGCCGGTCATCCCGATACCGGCGAGGCCGTCGTCGGTCTCGATCTCGCAGACGACCCGCACCGCGTCCGGGATCGGCTTGCCCGAGACCGGCAGCGTGCCGCGCACGCGATGCACGCTGGCGACGACCTTGGCGATCTTCATCGGCTCCATCTCCCTGCCCGGGCGAGCACCGCCCTTCGGGGCGCAGCATGCGCACGCGGCGCCCGGCTGCCAAGCCGTGAGGTCCGCTCTCCCGCACGGCCCGCGCGCCGCCCTCTTTCCCGGCAGCCGTGCCGCCCTAGCTCTGCAGGAGACCGATCATCCATCGCCACCACGAGGCACGCCATGCAGAGCGCCCTCATCGTTTTGGGCGAGTTTCTTCTCCTCGTCGCCGTGATCGGCTTCGCGGTCCGCGAAGTCTGGACGCTCAGGCGCGAGAAGCGCCAGGCGGAGCGAGAGGGCGCGCGTCCGGCCGCCCGCGAGGATGCCGGCGAGTAGGCCCGACCATCAGCCGTGAATGCCGGCTTCGAGGTTCCGGGCGGACCAGCCCCGGCGCATCTTCACGTGCGTTCGCACGAGATGCCCTCACTTGTTCAGGAGCATGATCAGCGCGAAGCCGACCTCGTGGCCCGAGCCCTCCGGCTGGGTCGGCGCGCTCGACGCCATCACGCCGATGCCGCCGACGAGGCCGATCATCGTCGTGACGTAGAGGGTGGCGGCTGCGAGGGCGAGCGGGCGCTTGAACATGACGAGACCTCCGTGCGTGAGGTCTCGTGTAGCGAGCCGTGCCGGAACCGAGCCTGAGCGGCCCGTTCAGCTTCGCTTCATGTGGCGGCGGCCGGTCGCGCTCAGGCGACGAGCCCCGCGAGATGCAGGACGACGCCCGCCCCCGCCGCCCCGGCCAGCACGACGAGCATGCCCGCCTCGAAGCGGAACACGGCGAGGAGCGCCGCCGCCGAAAGCAGCGTCGCCCACGGGTCGACGCTCCCGAGGACCGGCGCCGCGAAATCGAGCCCGGCGGTGAGGACCGGCACGGTCTCGCGGAAGAGGACGTGGATCGAGAACCAGAGCGCGAGGTTCAGGATCACGCCCACCACCGCCGCCGTGATCGCCGAGAGCGTGCCGGCGAGCGGCCTGTTCTCGCGCAGGCGTTCGATCCAGGGCGCGCCGAGGAAGATCCACAGGAAGCAGGGCGCGAAGGTGACCCAGGTCGCGAGCAGCCCACCGAGCGCGCCGGCCAGCACCGGGTCGAGCCCTCCCGGATCGCGGAAGGCGGCGAGGAAGCCGACATATTGCAGGACCATGATCAGCGGCCCCGGCGTCGTCTCCGCCATGCCGAGACCATCGAGCATCTCGCCGGGCGCGAGCCAGCCATAGGCCTCCACCGCCTGCTGCGCGACATAGGCGAGGACGGCGTAGGCGCCGCCGAAGGTCACCATCGCCATCTGCGAGAAGAACAGCGCGATCTGCGTGTAGGTGTCCGTCGGCCCGAGCGCGAGGAAGAGCGCGGCCACGGGAACGAGCCAGATCGTGAGGCACACGCCCGCGACTCGCAGCGTCGCGCGCGCGGTCGGCCTCGCGTGCGGCGGCAGGCGATCGCCGACGAGGTAGTCGCCGCGCGGATCGTCGGCGGCCTGTGCGTTCTTCGGCGGCGGCAGGAAGGCGGGCGCGCCCGCGCGCGCGGCCAGGAAGCCGATCAGGCCCGCGCCGATGACGATGACCGGGAAAGGCACCGAGAAGAAGAAGATGCCGACGAAGGCCGCCGCTGCGAGCGCCCACATCGCGCCGTTGCGCAGGGCCTTGCCCGAGAGCCTCGCCAGCGCCTGGAGAACGATGGCGAGAACCGCCGCCTTCAGCCCGAAGAACAGGGCCGCGACGAAGCCGACGTTCCCGTAGAGCGCGTAGACGATGGACAGCGCCAGGATCGAGACGGCGCCCGGCAGGATGAACAAGAGCCCCGCCATCACGCCGCCGAGCGTCCGGTGGGTGAGCCAGCCGAGATAGGTGGCGAGCTGCTGCGCCTCCGGGCCGGGCAGCAGCATGCAATAGTTCAAGGCGTGCAGGAACCGGCTCTCCGAGACCCAGCGCTTCTCCTCGACGACGATGCGGTGCATCACCGCGATCTGCCCCGCCGGCCCGCCGAAGGAGAGCGCGGCGACCCGCGCCCAGACCCGGAAGGCCTCGCCGAGGCTCGGATGCGCCGGCGCGCCGGCGGGCGCATCGGTGGGCGGCGCGCCGCTCTCGGCCGTCGGCTTCGTCATCGGGGTGTCTCCGGGTCGCGTTCGCGCAACGAAGCTAGCGCAGGCGCTGGCGCGCGTCAGGGGCGCGCTTGCGCTCGGACTTCGGCACCTTCGCCGCGATGCCGTAATGCCGCTCGCGCCGCTCCATCTCCTCCCAGACCTGGCGCGGCTCGATCCCGGCGCCGGCCCACAGGACCGTGAGATGATAGATCAGGTCGGCGCTCTCGGCGACGATCCGGCCGGTATCGCCGCCCTGCGCGTCGAGCGCGGTCTCGACGGCTTCCTCGGCGAGCTTCTTGCCCATCTTGGGCAGGCCCGCGGCGAGAAGCCGGGCGGTCTTCGAGGTCGCCACGTCCTCGTTCCGGGCGGCGAGGACGGCGCGGTACAGACGGTCGATGGCGTCGCTCATCAGCCTCTGATGCGCGATTCGCGTGACGCGGCGATGACGAGGGCGGTCACACCGCCGCGAAGCGGGCGAAATCGGCCACGACCCGCTCGTAGACGGGGCGCTTGAAGGGGATGATCAGCTCCGGCAGGCGCTCGAGCCGCTCCCAGCGCCAGGCCTCGAACTCGGGCGCGTGCCCGGCCGGGGAGGCGATGTCGATCTCGCTCTCCTCGCCCTCGAAGCGGAAGGCGAACCATTTCTGCGTCTGGCCGCGCCATTTGCCCTTCCAGGCCTGCGCGGCGACCGTGTCGGGCAGGTCGTAGGCGTACCAATCGGCCGCCTCGCCGAGGAGGCTGGCGCTCGAGACGTTG
Organism: Salinarimonas sp.; assembly: GCF_040111675.1. NCBI lineage: Bacteria > Pseudomonadati > Pseudomonadota > Alphaproteobacteria > Hyphomicrobiales > Salinarimonadaceae > Salinarimonas > Salinarimonas sp. Next base: position 4,006,712 of record NZ_CP157794.1, read on the forward strand.
GTCTCCTCGAGCAGCTCGCGACGCGCCGCGAGGAGCGGATCCTCGCCCGGGTCGATGCCGCCCTGCGGCATCTGCCAGACATAGGGGCCCTCGACGTGCTCCGGGCCGGATTCGGGGATACGCTTGCCGACGAAGACGAGACCTTCGCGGTTGAACAAAGCGACGCCGACACAAGGGCGGTAGGGCGGCTTCTCGTCTGGCATCCTAGCCTCCGGTGGGGACGGCGAGCGTGGCGGAGACCGGCGTCAGGCGCACGCCCCGCCGCTCGGCCTCGGCGGCCCAGGCGGCGATGCGCTCCACCGTCATCGGCAGCGCGCTCGCGGTGGCGAACGCGAAGCCGCGATCCCGGGCGAGGGTCTCCAGCCGGGCGAGCGCGGCGTCGATCCGGTCGGGATCGGGGACGGTGTCCAGAACGAGATCGGCCTGCGCCGCCGGGAGGCCCAGCGCGCCGGCGAGCGCCGGTGCGCGCGTCCGCGAGGAGGAGCCGTCGTCGACGAAGCCGAGCCCACGCCCGCCGATCTCGGCGAGGATCGGCCGAAATGCCGCGTCGTCGGCGGTGAGCCGCCCGCCCATGAAGTTCACCACGCCGACATAGCCGGTGAAGCGCCCCATCAGCCAATGCAGCCGGTCGCGATTGTCGTCGGCGGAGGCGGCGGTGGTGAGCGTATGCGGGCCCGGGTCGCTGGCGGGGTAGTCGAAGGGCTCCATCGGCGCCTGCAGGAAGATCTCGTGCCCGTCCTCTCGCGCTCGCGCCACGTGCCGGTCGAGATCGCCGCCATAGGGTGCGAAGGCGAGGCTGACGTCGCCCGGGAGCCGGTCGATGGCCTCGGCGGTACCCGTCTGGCTGATGCCGAGCCCGGTGACCAGGATGGCGACCCGTGTGCTCTCGGAAGCCACGAGCGGCGCGGCCGGGCGCGCGTAGACGGAAAGCGGCGTCGCGCCGTCCTCGCCGATGCGCGGCAGGAGCCCGTAGCGTGTGCGCTCGACGAGGCGCGGGTCCGGCGCCGGGGCGAGACCGCCGCCGGCGAGATCGGCCTGCGAGGGCGCCGCGGAGCCGTCCTGCGGCACCTGGATGATCAAGGCGCCCGAATCGGCCGCGCCGTCGGGGCGCATCACGTCGACGCCGGAGGCGCGCTCCACCTCGACGGCGGTCGCCCGCGGTCCCTGGCGCGGCAGGTCCTGGATCAGGGCGAGGCCGCTCTGCGGCGGGCTCGCGGCCGCGCCTTCGGGGGATGCGCCGTCGCGGATCTCGACGACGGCGTGCGGCTCGCCGCCCATCGGATCGTCGGCGAGGGCGAGATAGCCGCCGATCAGGGCGGCGGACGCCATCAGCGCGCCGGAGGCGATCCGCCCGAGCGGCAGCCGCGCCAGCGGCGAGCGCGCCCAGGCCGAGGGCTTCCTCGCCTCGCGATCCGCGCCGAGCGGCGTCGTCAGGTCGTCGGATGCGCTGGACACAGGACCCGTCTCCGCTCCCCTCACCCGTGATACCGGCCCTCTCGCCGGGGCCGAATCGCAACGGCCCGCCTCCAATGTCGAGCATCGAAGGCGGGCCGTCGAGTGCAGGGTGGCGACACGGCGGACGAAGCGCCGCCGCGTCGCGGCTTATCCTCAGTTCGGAACCGTCTCGGCCTCGGGCTCGCGCGCGGCGGAGTCGATCGCCGTCTCGATGCGCTCGCCGCGCAGGATCGCGATGGCGGCGGCGATCTGCGTGTCGTCCTCGGGATCCGGCGGCACGTAGGCGGAGGACGCGGGCATCTCCTCCTCCTCGCCGTTGGAGAGGTGGCCGCGCAGGCCCGCCTCGCCCTCGACCGCATCGCGACCGCGAAGCTCCTCGGGGACGTTCTGCAGCACGATCGTGTCCGGATCGATGCCCACCGCCTGGATGGAGCGGCCGGACGGCGTGTAGTAGCGCGCCGTGGTCAGGCGCAGCGCGCCCGTTCCGCCGAGGGGAATGATGGTCTGCACCGATCCCTTGCCGAAGGAGCGCGTGCCGATGACCGTGGCGCGCTCGTGGTCCTGAAGGGCGCCGGCGACGATCTCGGACGCGGAGGCCGACCCGCCGTTGACGAGCACCACGACCTGCTTGCCGTCGGTGAGGTCGCCCGAGCGGGCGGAGAAGCGCTGCGTCTCGGCCGCGTTTCGGCCCCGGGTCGAGACGATCTCGCCGCGGTCGAGGAACGCGTCGGACACCATGATCGCCTGGTCGAGCAGGCCGCCCGGATTGTTGCGCAGGTCGAGCACGAAGCCCTTGAGCCGCTCCTCGCCGATCTCCTCGGTGAGCTCGGCGATGGCCTTCTCGAGGTTCGGGTAGGTCTGCTCGTTGAACTGCGTCACGCGCAGGTAGCCGACGTCGTCCTCGGCGCGCCAACGCACCGGGCGGATGCGGATGATGTCACGGGTGATCGAGACCGTGATCGGCTCGGCGCCCTCGCCGCGGCGGATCCGCAGATCGACCGAGGAATTGACCGGGCCCCGCATCAGGTCGACGGCCTGGTTCAGGGTCAGGCCCTGCACCTCCTCGCCGTCGATATGGGTGATCAGGTCGTTGGCGAGCACGCCCGCCTTCGCCGCCGGCGTATCGTCGATGGGGGTGACGACCTTGACCAGGCCTTCCTCCATCGTGACCTCGATGCCGAGCCCGCCGAACTCGCCGCGCGTCTGCACCTGCATGTCGCGGAAGCTCTTGGGATCGAGATAGCTCGAATGCGGATCGAGCGAGGTGAGCATGCCGTTGATGGCCGCCTCGATCAGGGCGGCCTCCTCCGGCGCCTCGACGTAGTCCGTGCGCACCTTCTCGAAGACGTCGCCGAACAGGCTGAGCTGCCGGTAGGTCTCGGCGGAGGCCGCGATCGCGCTCGTGCCCGACAGGAGCGTCGGCTGCGACACCACGGTCGCCGCACCGGCGCCCATCGCCGCACCGATCATCAGGAGGGAAAGCTTGCGCATTATCCGCGAACCTCTTCGCCTTGCTGTTCTTGCCACCAGGGCGCCGGATCGATCGATCCACCGTCCTTCTTGAACTCGACGTACAGAACCGGGTCCGTCGTCTCCATGGCGCCGGCCGCTGGAGACAGGGCCGATTCGGCGCCCATGACGCCGACGGGCTCTCCCGCGAGGACGAACTGGCCGACGTCGACCGTGATGGTCTCCATCCCTGCGAGGAGAAGATAGTATCCCCCGCCCGCGTTGATGATCAAGAGACGCTCGAAGGACCGAAAGGGTCCCGCGAACGCCACCCAACCGTCTGCGGGCGCGGTCACGATCTCGCCCGGACGTGTCGAAAGTGAGATGCCTTGCGTACGCCCGCCATAGCCGTCGGGTGCGCCGAATGCGCGCAGCGTCTCTCCGGCCACGGGTCGCGGCAGAAGGCCGCGCGCCTCGGCGAAGGGCAGCGCCGGGGCGAGACGGGCCGGATCGCGGAACCCGGCTTCCTCGAAACGGGCGCGGGTCGCGTCGATGCGCGCCTGCGTCGCGGCGCGCGCCGCCGCGGCGGCTTCGCGAGCGGCGGCGATCTCGCGCTCCATGCCCGTGATCAGCTCCTCCAGGCTCGCGGCCTCGCCGGCCAGCGCCGCCGTGCGCGCCGCTTGCGCCTCCGCGTCGGCCCGCGCCGTCGCGAGGCGTGCCTGCCGCGCCTCGACCAACGCCGTGAGCCGGGCCCGCTCGTCGGCGAGGGCCTCGAGCTCGGCGGCCAGGGTGGCGCGATCGGTGGCGATGGCGCGGCGCAGGCGCACCAGCTCCTCGAGGTCGGCGGCGAGGGCCTCTGTCTCGGCGCGCAGCTCCGGGACGACCGAGCCGAGCAGCATCGAGGTACGGACCGCGGCGAGGATGTCCTCCGGGCGCACCAGCACCGCGGGCGGCGGGCGCCGGCCCATGCGCTGGAGCGCGGCGAGCACCTCCACGATCACGTCGCGCCGGCTCTCGAGCGAGCGGCGGATCGCCGCTTCCGAGCCGAGCAGCACCGACAGTCGCTCCTCGAGGTCGCCCGCCCGCGCCTCCAGGCCGCGGATGCGAGCGGTCGTCTCGATGAGGGCCTCGTTCAGCCGGGCGCGATCCTGGGAGAGCGTCGCGATCTCGGCGTCGAGCGCGCGGCGCCGCGTCGCCGCGTCGTCCAGCGCCTCCCGCAGGGCCTCGAGCTCGGCGGCGCGGGCCGCACGGGCGGCCTCGGTCTCGGCCGCCTCCGACTCGAGCGCGTCGGGATCGACGCCGGCCGGGTCGGACGTCGCGGGCGCGGCGGGCGCGTTCTGGGCGCGCGCGTCCCAGGCCGGCGCCGCCACGGCGAGCACGCCCAGCCCGAGCGCCGCCGCCAGCGCCAGGGCGGGCGGCGATCCGATCGCCCGGATGGGTCGCGGCGTCCGCCGGAACATGGTCAGGCCTTCTCGTCGCCGACGCGATGATAGGGATGTCCGGCGAGAATGGTGAACGCGCGGTAAACCTGCTCCGCGACGAGCACGCGGACCAGCTGGTGGGGGATGGTCAGCCCGCCGAAGGAGAGGACGAGTTCGGCGCGCGCCCGCACCGCCTCGTCGAGCCCGTCGGGCCCGCCGATGACGAAGGTCGCCGCGGGCCGGCCGGCATCGCGCCAAACGCCGAGCTTCGCGGAGAAGCCCGGACTGTCGAGGGCGCGGCCGCGCTCGTCGAGGGCGATCAGGGCCCCCTCACTCGCCTTGGCGAGGATCGCCGCTCCTTCCTCGGCGCGACGATCCGCCTCGCGGCGCGCCCGCGATTCGGCGATCTCGGTCATGTCCGGCCCGGACAGGCCGAGCGTGCGGGCGAGCGCGCCGGCGCGCCCGGCATAGCGCTCGACGAGCTCGCGCTCCGGGCCGGCCTTCAGGCGGCCGACCGCCAGGATCGCGAGCCGCACGACCGTCTCAGCCGCCGATGCGCTCGGCCGGCCGATCCGCGCCCCACATCTTCTCGAGATTGTAGAACGTGCGGACCTCGGGACGGAACACGTGCACGATGACGTCGCCGGCGTCGATCAGCACCCAGTCGCATGCGGGCATGCCCTCGACGCGCGGCGCGCCGTGGCCCTTGTCCTTCAGCGTCTGGATGATCCGATCCGCGATCGCGTTGACGTGGCGATCCGAGCGGCCCGTGGCCACCAGCATCGCGTCGGCGACCGACGTCTTGCCGACGAGGTCGATCTCGACGACGTCCTCGGCCTTCATGTCGTCGAGACAATCCTTGGCCAGGGACAGGATTTCGCCGTCCTGCGAGGCGTCCGCCTCGTGACGGGCGGGAAGCGGCGCGGTTTCCGCTTCGCGCGGAGACACTTGAGCCAGCGTCATGTCCTTTCTGCGCTTGCGACGGCATCCTGTGCCGCCTGTTGCCAATGTGCGCCCGATGGGGCCGAATTTCAACGATGATCTACCCTCTCGGCGTCCGCCCGCGCGTCACCCGCGCGCGACCGAGATCGCCACCGGCAGCCCGAACCCGAGCAGCGCCGCCGAGAAGGCGACGAGCGCCAGCGCGAGCGAGAACGCCACCGTCGCGACGAAGGACGGCCAGAACGCCCGCCAGAACCCGCCGCGCAAGGCCTCGGCGACGATGGCCGGGCGGGCGATCTCGACGCTTTCTATCGCGGCGTCCTCGAACACGCGCTCACCCTCGGCGAGCAACACCTCCAGCGTGATCGCGCCGTAGCTGCGAACGAACCCGGCCACCTCGTCGTCCGTGGGCCGGCGCTTCTCGCGATGCTCGAAATCGCGGGCCCACTCGTGCTTGGCCTGCGTGTACAGGCTGAAGGCGACAGACGCCACGATCGGCGCGCCGGCCTCGCGCAAAACCGCGAAGACGCGCGCCTCTTCAGCCGCCGGCGCCATGCTCTCGTCCTGGATAGAATTGGGGGAACCGGTTCTGCAGCTCCCTGTCGGCGCGCCGATAGCTGGCGTCCGCCCTAGCGCGGATGCGGCGCAGTGCGGCGTCATCCAGATAACGAGACGTCCTGCGCGGACGAGACGCCATCTCGGCCAATTCTTCGAGCCACGTCTCGTCTCCGGCCAGAAAGTCGGCGGCCGTATGGTTCGCTCTCCTCGGCATCGCGCCCTCCCGAGAACATCCTGGCAACATTCTGCCGCCCCGGACCCTCGCGGTCAACAAACGACCGGATGTTTTTCACCCCCGCTCTGCACGACCTCCACCTGCCCTCGCGCCCGCAGCGCCGTCGAGGACAGGGGCGATCGCCGACCGTGCAGGAACACCCAGGCCGGCGTCTCGCTTTCCGCCAGCGCCCGCGCCTCGGCCTCCGGCAGGCGCGCGGGCGCGAGGACCCGAGCCGCCTTCGCGAAGGGCGCGCGCAGCGTCTGCCCCGGCCGGTCGATCACGGCGATCGGCACGCGCGCGGCGATTTCCTCCCACTCCTGCCAGCGATGGAAGCTCGCGAGCCCGTCGGCGCCCATGATCCAGACGAAGCGCACGCCCGGCAGGCGGCGCTGGAGGAAGCGGATCGTCTCGATCGTGTAGGGCGTGGGCAGCTCGGCCTCGAAGCCGGTGACGACGATGCGCGGATCGCGCGCCAGCGCCCGCGCGGCCGCCATGCGCTCCGGCAGGGTGGGCAGGCCCGCGCGCTCCTTCAGCGGATTGCCCGGCGTCACGAGCCACCAGAGCCGGTCGAGCCCGAGCCGGCGCAAAGCCATGCGCCCGGCATGCAGGTGGCCGGAATGCGGCGGGTTGAACGACCCGCCGAACAGACCGATGCGCATCCCGGCCGCGGCCGGCGGCAGGCGGATCACGGCCGCGTCTGCCCCGCGCCGCGCACGCGGTACTTGAACGAGGTGAGCTGCTCGACGCCCACCGGCCCGCGGGCGTGCATCCGCCCCGTGGCGATGCCGATCTCGGCGCCGAAGCCGAACTCGCCGCCGTCGGCGAACTGGGTCGAGGCGTTGTGCATCACGATGGCGGAGTCCACTTCCGCGAGGAAGCGCTCGGCCGCCGCCGCGTCGTCCGTGACGATCGACTCGGTGTGGCTCGAGCCGTAGGTCGCGATGTGCGCCATGGCCGCCTCGATCCCGTCCACCACCTTCACGGCGATGATCGCGTCGAGATATTCCGTGCGCCAGTCCTCCTCGCTCGCCGGCGCGACCTGCGGATCGACGGCCTGCGCGGCCTCGTCCCCGCGCACGGCGCAGCCGGAATCGAGCAGCATGGTCACGAGGGGGGCGAGGTGCGTGTCCGCGCAGGCGCGGTCGACGAGGAGCGTCTCCGCCGCGCCACAGATGCCGGTGCGGCGCAGCTTGGCGTTCTTCACGATCGCCTGCGCCATCTCCAGATCGGCGGCCGCGTGGACGTAGACGTGGCAGATGCCTTCCAGATGCGCGAAGACCGGTACGCGCGCCTCGGCCTGGACGCGGGCGACGAGGCTCTTGCCGCCCCGGGGCACGATGACGTCGACGTTGCCGTCGAGGCCCGCCAGCATCATCCCCACCGCCGCGCGATCCTTCGAGGGCACGAGCTGGATCGCGTCGGGCGGCAGGCCCGCCTGCTTCAGCCCGCGGCGCATGGCGTTGGCGATCGCGGTCGCCCCGCGGATCGAATCCGAGCCGGTGCGCAGGATGGCGGAATTGCCGGCCTTGAGGCAGAGCGCGCCGGCGTCCGCCGTGACGTTGGGGCGCGCCTCGAAGATCACGCCGATGACGCCGAGCGGGGTCGCGACCCGCTCGATGAGGAGCCCGTTCGGCCGCTCGAAGGTGGCGAGCACGCGGCCCACGGGATCGGGCAGCGCGGCGATGCTCTCCACCGCGGCCGCGATCGCCTCCACCCGCTCGGGCGTCAGCGCCAGGCGGTCGAGATAGGAGGCGGCCTGGCCGGCGGCGCGGGCGGCCTCCACGTCGGCCGCGTTCTCGGAGAGGATCGTCGCCTCGTCCGCGCGGATCGCGGCGGCCGCCGCCCGCAGGGCCGCGTCCTTCGCCTCGGCGGAGGTCACCGACAGCGTGCGCGCGGCGGCGCGGGCGGCGCGGCCGATCTGGCGCATGACGCCCTCGAGCGGCGAGCCGGCCGGCACGGCGCGCATCGGCGTCTTCGCCTTCGGCGTGTCGGTGGCGGTCTCGGGCGCGGTCGAGGCGGACATGATCGGCTCTCGCGAGTCTGTTTGACGGAGCGCCGCTCTTAGCACGGTCCGCGGGCCGCGCGCGAGAGGGAAGGCCCGCGTCAGACGAGCCGCGATTGCACCAAAGCCGCCTCGATGAAGCTGCGGAACAGCGGATGCGGCTCGAAGGGCCTGGACTTCAGCTCCGGGTGGAACTGCACGCCGACGAACCAGGGGTGGTCCTCGCGCTCCACGATCTCCGGCAGGAGCCCGTCGGGCGAGACGCCGCAGACCTTCAGGCCCGCCTCCTCCAGCCGCTCGCGATACGCCATGTTGACCTCGTAGCGGTGGCGGTGACGCTCGGAGATCTCGGTCGCGCCGTAGATCTCGGAGACGCGGCAGCCGTCGGCGAGCGTCGCCGAATAGGCGCCGAGCCGCATCGTGCCGCCGAGATCGCCGGCCTGGGCGCGGCGCTCGAGCTCGTTGCCGCGCATCCATTCCGTCATCAGGCCGACCACCGGCTCGGCCGTCTCGCCGAACTCCGTCGAGCCGGCGAGGTCGACGCCGGCCAGCGAGCGCGCGGTCTCGATGCAGGCCATCTGCATGCCGAAGCAGATGCCGAAATAGGGGATGTTGCGCTCGCGGGCGAAGCGCACCGCCTGGATCTTGCCCTCGGAGCCCCGCTGACCGAAGCCGCCCGGCACCAGGATGCCGTTGACGTTCTCGAGATAGGGGGCGGGGTCGGACTGCTCGAAGATCTCGCTTTCGATCCACTCGAGATTGACCTTCACCCGGTTGGCGATGCCGCCGTGATTGAGCGCCTCGATCAGGCTCTTGTAGGCGTCCTTGAGCCCCGTGTACTTGCCGACGATGGCGATCGTGACCTCGCCCTCGGGGTTCTTCACCCGGCTGACGATGTCCTCCCAGGTCGAGAGATCGGGCTCGGGCGCGTCCGCGAGGCCGAAGGCGGCGAGCACCTCGGTGTCGAGCCCCTCGGCGTGGTAGGAGAGCGGCACCTCGTAGATCGAGGGCACGTCGCGCGCCTCGATCACCGCCGTCTCGCGGACATTGCAGAACAGCGCCAGCTTGCGGCGCTCCTCGCGCGGGATCGGCCGGTCGCAGCGGCACAGCAGGATGTCGGGCTGGATGCCGATGGAGCGCAGCTCGGCGACCGAGTGCTGCGTCGGCTTCGTCTTCAGCTCGCCGGCGGAGGGGATGAAGGGGAGCAGCGTCAGGTGGATGTAGATGGCGTGGCCGCGCGGCAGCTCGTTGCCGAGCTGGCGGATCGCCTCGAAGAAGGGCAGGCCCTCGATGTCGCCCACCGTGCCGCCGATCTCGACCAGCACGAAGTCGTAGCCCTCGTTGCCGGTCAGGACGAAGTCCTTGATGGCGTTCGTCACGTGCGGGATCACCTGGATCGTCGCGCCGAGATAGTCCCCGCGCCGCTCCTTGGTGATGATGTCCTGGTAGATCCTACCGGTGGTGATGTTGTCCTGCTTCGTCGCCGGTACGCCGGTGAAGCGCTCGTAATGGCCGAGATCGAGATCGGTCTCGGCGCCGTCGTCGGTGACGAAGACCTCGCCGTGCTGGTACGGGCTCATCGTGCCCGGGTCGACGTTGAGGTAGGGGTCGAGCTTGCGCAGGCGGACCTTGTAGCCGCGCGCCTGCAGCACCGCCCCGAGGGCCGCCGAGGCGAGCCCTTTCCCGAGCGATGACACCACGCCGCCGGTGATGAATACGTACCGCGTCATGGACCTCGACCTTCATGACGGCCCTCGCGATTCGCAAGCGGCGAATCGCGCGCGGCCGTGCTCATCCACACGTGAGGGCCGCGGGGCATGCGGCCCGAGTTCGGAAACGGCGCGGCGGGGGCCGCGCCGAGCGGGGGTCCTTCGTCGCGAACGCAAATGCGACGGGCCGGTTTCCCGGCCCGTTCTCAGACCCGGTCGTGAGGGACCGTCAGCGCGACTGCGGAACCTGAGGCCCGGCGGGCTCGTCGCCCTGCATCTGCTGGAGCTGCTCGAGAACGCCCGGTCCCGCCGGGGCCTCGCCGGGCGCGGAGGGCTGCGTCGGCGGCGAGGAGAGCGGCAGCGTATCGATCACCGAGGTCGGCGCGCGCTCGTATCCGGCGAGGACGGCGAGGCCGAGGCTGGTCGCGAAGAACAGCCCCGCGAGCACTGCCGTGGTGCGGGTGAGCGCGTTCGCCTGGCCGCGACCGGTCATGAACCCGCCGCCGCCGGAGGAGCCGCCGCCCATGCCGAGGCCGCCGCCTTCGGAGCGCTGCAGCAGCACCACGCCGACGAGGGCGAGCACGATGATCAGGTGGACGATGATGAGTACGGTTTGCATCGGAACAGCCTGGAGCGGCCCCGCGCGAGGCGGGCCGCTCGTCGTCTTCGAAAGGGTCGCGCCGGCTCTAGCACGGGCGCGGCGTCTCGTCCAAGACGAAAAGCCGCCATGCGGGCGGCGCGACCCGCTGGCGCGGATGTAGGCGCGCGGGCCCCGCCGCGCAAGCGCGCGCGCCGCGCGATCTCACAGCGTCGCGCGCACCAGGATCGCGGTGGCGTCGTCGCTGCGCTTGAAGCGCGGGAAGCGCGCGCCCGTGGGGTCGATCTCGGTCTCGATCTCGCGAAGCCGCGTCGCGAGCGGGGCGAGCCCCTCGCCGATCGCCCCCTCCATCAGCGCCGTCGCGTCCCGGTCGCGGTAGAGCTCGACCAGCGCCGAGAAGCCGTCGCTCGCCAGCAGCACGTGCGTCTCGCCGTCGAGGTCGAGCGCGCCGCGCTCGGCGAGCGCCACCGCGTCGGGATGGAGCCCGAAGATCGCCGGCGCGCTCTCCACCATGGCCCGGCGCCGCCGCTCGGAATCGGCGCGGTAGGCTTCGGTCCTGCGCATGCCCTCCACGTCGGTCCCGGTCTCGCGCATCAGGCGGGCGGCGAGAGCGCTCTCCGCCCGGCGCAGCTCGGGCGCCTCGCCCAGCGTATAGACGCCCCCCGCCTCGTCGCGGACATAGGCGATCGTGTCGGCGAGGGTGAGCGTCTCGATCCGGCCGGGCTTCGCCTGCGCGAGGGTGAGCGCCGCCGCCGGCCAGGTGTGCCGCTCCAGCCGCTCGTGCCGGCCGGTCTCCTCCACGCGGGCGAGGAAGAGCGCCCGCGCCTCCTCGATCACGGCGAGCACGAGCCCCGCCGCATCGCTCGCCTGCGGCGCCAGCGCGGCGAGCCGGGCGTCGGCGTAGCGCACGAGCCACACGGCGTCGGAGGCCGCGTCCATGATCGGCGCCGTCCCCGGCAGGATAGCCCCGTCGATCGCCCAGGCGAACGCGCCCGCCGCCCCGCAGGCGTCCTCGTTCGGGCGCTCGGGCGAGCCGGCAAGGGAGAGGGAGTCGAGGAGGTCGAAGCGCATGGGGACGGGCTCGCAGGCGATGAGGCGGCGCCAGTCTTTCACGCTCGCGCCCGGATGCAACACTTCGCTGGGCGAAGGACCCGCCGACGCGCGAACCGGTCGACGCCCCCGCCCGTTTCGGCTAAGCCCACCCGGGTCCCCTCCCCTCGCCTCGCCTCGCCAGGACAGAAATGCCCGACGCCGATTTCCTCTGGGCCGCCTTCGTCACGCTGCTCGTCACGCTCGATCCGCCCGGGCTCGCGCCGATCTTCCTGTCGGTGACGAACGGCATGACGAAGGAGCAGCGCCGCGGCGTCGGCGTGCGCGCCTGCCTGATCGCCTTCGCGATCCTGCTCTTCTTCGGCTTCGGCGGGGAATTGCTGCTGCAGGCGCTGGGCGTCGGGCTGCCGGCCTTCCGCATCGCGGGGGGGATCCTGCTCTTCTACATCGCCTTCGAGATGATCTTCGAGCGCCGCACCGAGCGCAAGCGCGAGACGGCGCAGACGGCGATCACCCTCGACCACGTCCGCAACGTCGCCGCCTTCCCGCTCGCGATCCCGCTGATGGCCGGCCCCGGCGCGATCACGGCGGTGATCCTGCTCGCGGGGCGCGCGGCGGGGGAGCCGGTTCTGCAGATCTCGCTCGTCGCGGTGATCGCGGTCGGGGTGGCGATCTGCTTTCTCGCCTTCCTCGCGGCCGAGCGCGTGGCGCGGCTCCTCGGCGTGACGGGCAACATCGTGCTCACGCGGCTCCTCGGCGTCATCCTCGCGGCGCTCGCGGTGCAGTTCGCGGTGGACGGGATCTCGGCGCTGGTGGCGGCCTGATCAGCAGCTGCCGCGCCCGTCCTGGAAATACATCCCGCGCCGGAAGCGGTAGCGCACGTTGAGGATCTCCGAGCCGCCGTTGAAGGAGAAATTCCGCTGGATCGAGACGAAGCGCGGCGGGCGCTCGCCGTACTCGATGCAGTAGGAGCCCACCAGGCTCAGCGCCTGCTTCCAGCCGCCCCAGCGGCGGTTGAGGAAGACGAAGGTCTCGCAGCCGATCGAGGGGCAGTGCATCGACTGCGCACCACGGCAGTCGAACCGGTTCTGGTCGAGGACGGCGTCGGGGCGGCCGTCGTCCTCGAGGTCGACGCGCTCGATCGCCATCATCGGATCGCCGGGAAAGCCGCCCGCGCGCTGGCAGGCCTCGACCATGGCGAGCGCCTTGTCCTGGACGACGGGCGGCAGGTCGGAGAAGGAGGCGCGCGCGACGGCCGGCGCGAGGAGCGCCGCGAGGAGAGCCAGGGCCGGGACGAGGGCTGGCAGGGTCGCGCGCATGAGGGAGGATAGGGTCGATCCGGCTAACGATTGATGAACGCCAAAGCCGTTCACCCCAGCGCCGCCGCCACCCGCCGGGCGGCCTCGCCCATGTCCTCCACCGCGTGATAAAGCCCGAAGCCGAAGCGCAGGACATCCGCGCGCACGTCGGTGACGATGTCGGCCGCCATCAGCCGCTGGTGCAGGTCCCCGGCGTCCGGGCGGCGGAAGGCGAGGAAGTTCGCGCGCCGCGCCTCGTCGAGACCCACGACCAGCTCCGCGCGGCGCAGCGTTGCGCCTTCCGCCTCGAGCCCGGCGACGAAGGCGCGCTGGCAGGCATGGGCGTGGGCGTGCGCCTCCGCCGCGTCGACGCCGACCGTCGAGAGCCAGTCCATCACGGCGTTGAAGCGGTAGAAGGCGGTGGGGTCGAAGGTCGCGCCCATGAAGCGGAAGCCGTCCTCGGCATACGGCACCTCCCCCTCCTGGCGCGCGGTGAGCGCGCCGAAGGCGGCGTACCATCCGGTCGCCCGCGGCCGCTCCCCGTAGCCCGGCGGGCAATGCATGAAGGCGACGCCCTCACCGCTCATCACGTACTTGTAGCCCCCCGACATGTAGAACACCCGGCCCGCCAGCCGCGACAGGTCCGTCGGCAGGGCGAGGAAGCCGTGATAGCCGTCGATCACGACGAAGGTGTCGCGGTCGGGGACGGCGGCGACGAGGGCCTCCATGTCGGCGATCACGCGGCCCGAGCCGAACAGCACCTGGCTGAACAGCACGATGTCCCATCCTCCCCCTTTCGCGCCTTTCGCGGCCTCCTCGGCGAAGCGCGCCTCGAAGGTGGCGAAGGGCTCGACCGGCACGGTGACGAGGTCGATCAGCCCGTCCTCGGCGAGGCGGCGGGAATAGCGGTTGAAGGAGTGGAACTCCCCGTCGGTCGCGAGCACCCGCGTCGGGCGGTCGGTGGGCATGCAGGAGAACAGCCGCACCCAGAAATCGAAGGTGTTCTGGCCGAAGACGACGCTTTTCGGATCGGGCAGCGACAGCACCCGGGCGACGTGGCCCTGCGCCGCCTCCCAGACCGGCCCGAGCACGTGGCCCCATTTGCGGTCCGCGAGGCGCGCCGCGTCGTCCCACGCCTGGAGCTGCGCCTCGCGCGTCACGTCCGGCCAGTAATGATGGCTGTGCGCGGCGAGGTGGAGGCGCCCGGGCGCGGCCTCGCGATAGCGGGAGAAGTGGGAGCGCAGGTCGAGCATCGGGCGTTCTCTCTTTTTCGGCGGCGCGAGCTTGTGCCGGCGCGCCGGATATTTCAAGCTTCAACCATTCCCGCGACGAGGAGCCTCCCATGGCGGACGACGGCGTCAAGACCGACTTCTCGAAGGACATGTCCTACGGCGACTATCTCGGCCTGGACACCCTCCTTTCCGCCCACCATCCGCTCTCGACGCAGCACGACGAGCACCTGTTCATCACCATCCACCAGGTGCAGGAACTCTGGATGAAGCTCTTCATCCACGAGCTCGACGCCGCGATGGGCGCGGTGCGGGAGGACCGCCCCCGGCCGGCCTTCAAGGCGCTGGCGCGCTGCGGGCGCATCCAGGAGCAGCTGGTCAGCGCCTGGAACGTGCTCTCCACCATGACGCCGGCGGACTACCTCGCCTTCCGCGAGCGGCTGGGGGCGTCGAGCGGCTTCCAGTCCTTCCAGTACCGCATGATCGAGTTCAAGCTCGGCGCCAAGAACGCGGGCATGCTCAAGCCCCACGCCCACAACCCTGCGCGCCACGCGCCGCTTCTCGCCGCCTACGAGGCGCCCTCGATCTACGACGAGGCGATCCGCCTCCTCGCCAGGCGCGGCCTTCCGGTGCCCGCCCACCAGCTCGAGCGCGACGTGCGCGAGCCGCACGCCTACGACCCGGCGCTGGAGGCCGTCTGGGAGCAGGTCTACCGCCGCTCGGAGGAGCTGTTCGACCTCTACGAGCTCGCCGAGGAGCTGGTCGATCTCGAGGACCTGATGCGCCAATGGCGCTTCCGGCACGTGACCACGGTCGAGCGCATCATCGGCTTTCGCCGTGGCACCGGCGGCTCGGCCGGGGTATCCTACCTCAAGGGCGTGCTGGAGAAGCCGTTCTTTCCGGAATTGTGGCAGCTGCGGACGAAGCTCTGATCCGGCGGGGACCGCCCCGCCGCCGCGGCCAGGAGGTCCTCATGCAACGCGCCTTCACCAACGTCCTCGCGTCCGACGTCGACGGCACGGCCCGCTTCTACGAGCGGCTGCTCGGCATGACGCGGCACTTCGATTCGGACTGGTTCGTCATCCTCACCCATGCCGGCATCCCGGGGCTCGAGCTCGGCATCCTGGAGCGCGGCAACGCCATCGTCCCCGAGGCGGCCCGCGCCGCGCCCGCGGGCGTGCTCCTCACCTTCGTCGTCGCCGATTGCGATGCGGTCCACGCCACGGCCGTGGCGATGGGCGCCTCGGTGCTTGAGCCGCCCACCGACATGCCCTACGGCCAGCGGCGGATGCTCCTGCGCGACCCGGAGGGCACGGTGGTGGACGTCAGCGCGCCGACGGCGTCGCGGGGGTGAGGCGTCACAAGGTGGGTAAATCGAGCCGGAGTTCGCCCAAGCGCGCCAGAAGCGACAGGAGGCGAGCGAAGCCGCGAAGCGCGCCGAAACGCAGAAGCATCGACGCGCAAAAAAGTACCCCGGCCGCATGCCTGAGGCAGAGGCGTAACCGGGGTGTCCGGCACGATTTGTATGCCAGCCATACCGATCGTGCAAGCGCATTTTCCACGCACCGAGGACTTCGAGAATGCCCACACCGTCCGACATGGAGGCCGCACTATCGCTGGAGCGTTTCGCTCGATACGTGATCTGGGCGGAGAACGATCGCGAGCGCGCTCTTGCCCTCTACGAACTAAACGCAAGGCTGTCGGAGTCGCTCTACATTCCCCTCCAAATCCTGGAGGTCGCCCTACGCAACCGTATTCACGAGCGCATGTCCAAGCTTCATGGCAAAGGCTGGTTCGAGGTCGATGACCTCTTGAAAGCTCCGAACCAGCGTGAGCAGGTGGCGACTGCGATCGAAGATCTTGCACGCGAGGGAAAGGGGCCGACACCCGGCCGCGTGGTCGCAGCGCTTTCATTCAGCTTCTGGACGGCGATGTTCAGCCCGGCCTACGAGAATTTGTGGCGCGAGGGCCTTGTCGAAATCGCCTTGCGCTCGGATGGCAAGCGTCTCGCTCGCAAGGATTTCAGCCGTCGCCTGAACCCTGTCAGAATCCTGCGCAACCGTGTGGCTCACCACGAACCCATCCTCCACTGGGATCTCGCTCGGCATCATGCCGCCATCTACGAAGTGACGCGCTGGCTTTCCCCCATTGCGGCCGAATGGGCCGCGAGAATCGATCGGTTTCCGTCCGTTCTTCCTGCGGGCGGCTATGTGCTTGCAGACGTCGACGCGGCTGCTTCCGAGGAGTGAGACTCAGATAATGTAAGGAAGACCCAACCGGCTGCGCCTCACCCCGCCGGAATCGGCCGCGGCCTTCCCTCGTCGTCGATCGCCACGAAGGTGAAAGTCGCGACCGTGACTTTCTCGCGCTGGTTGGTCATGAAGCGACGGGCCCAGGCCTCGATGTGGATCTTCATCGAGGTGCGGCCGACGTGCTCCACCTCGGTGTAGACGCACAGGACGTCGCCGACCTTCACCGGGCGGATGAAGGTCATGGCGTCGACCGCGATGGTGACGACGCGGCCGCGGGCGCGCTCGACGCCGGCGATGCCGCCGGCCTGGTCCATCTGCGAGAGCACCCAGCCGCCGAAGATGTCGCCGTTGGCGTTGGTGTCGGAGGGCATGGCCAGCGTGCGCACGGTGAGCTCCCCGCGCGGCTCCTCGATGGCGGTCTCTCGCGTCGTCGTCTCGGCCATGCCCGTCTCCCGTGCCGCTTCCCTGATGCGGCAGCGCCGGCGGCTTTGCAAGAGGCGTGCGAGAAGGGCGGGCCGGCTCAGGCGCCGGCCATGGAGAGCGCCTCCTGCTCCACCCGCTCGGTGCGGTTCGTCCAGCCCCGGCCGAAGGTCGAATAGGTGGAGAGGGACTTGTAGTAGTCGAGCCGGCCGTCGGCGAAGCTCTCGATCAAGGGCACGGGCTGCTTCGTCGCGACGGCGGCCAGCGTGTTCGGCCCCATGATCCCGTCCTGCGTCGCGCCGACGAGCTGCTGCAGCAGCTTGACCGAACGGCTCGGCCCGGCATTGACGCCGAAATCGAAGACGCTGAGGTCGACGCCCGCAGGCAGGTCGTCGCACCGCATCACGTCCCAATAGTTCGCCCGATAGATCTGCTTCGCCTCCGCCTCGGTGAGGGTCTTCACGTCCTGCGCGGTGAGCGACGGATCGTGGCGCCAGGCGCGCAGCGTATCGAGCGTGATGCCCATGTTGGTCGCCCCGCCCGGGTCGGCGGGGTTGTCGACGTACCCGCCTTCGAGCTCGAGCACGAGCGTCACCGAGCGCTCGAAGCGCGCGTCGGCGTCGGAGGCCGTCGGCGGCTGGGCGGCGGTCGTCGGAGCGGCCGGCGGCGGCGCGAGATCCGCGGGGCGCGGCGGCGGCACGGGCGCGGGCGCCTGTGACGTCCGCGCGTTGAGCGCGTCGACGGCGGCGTCGATGCGCGCGGAATGCGCGCCGAGGGCGGCGGCGGTGCGCCCGGCGCCGCTCGCCGCGGATTGCGCCTGCAGCGCCGCCGAGAGCTGGTCCTTGATGCGCGAGCCGTGGGAGGAGCCGAGCCAGAAGTTCACCACCGTGGCGAAGGCCGCCGTGAGCGCGCCGATCGTGATGTTGACGAGCTGCAGCACGCTCGAATCGCCCGTCAGCCCCGGCTCGCGCACGATCAGCCAGGCGAGGATGACGAAGAAGCCGGTCACGACGATGATCGACACGATGACCGGCGCCCACCCGACCACGTTGCCCGACTTGGCGAGCTCGGCGAAGGTGGCGCGCGCGTTCTCGGTGTCGGCGATCTGCGCCTTGAGCTCGTCCAGCTCGTTCGCGCGGCGCTGCGTCTCCGCGTCCGCGGCGATCTGCGCGAGCCTGATGCGCAGGTCCGCGAGCTTCGCCGGGTCCTGCGCCAGCGCGATCTGCGCGGCGGCGGCGTCGGACGTGCCCGCCGCCTGCGCGACCGCGTCGGTGACGGACGCCGCCACCCGGCCGCCCTTGTCCCCGGCGAAGGCGCGGGCGACGTCCGGCGCGAATTGCAGCGCCAATGTAATCAGCGGATTCATCTCTCAGCCCCCGTTTACGACTGAGAGTAAGCTTATCCACGGTCGTTAGGAAAGCCCTCGCGAAGCCGGTGCGAGCCCGCCGGGAGCGTCGCCGGCCACGACGGCGAAGCCCTCGTCGACCCATCCCGTCATGCCGCCGATCATGATCTTCACCGGTCGCCCGAGCCGCGCCAGCGCGAGCGCCGCCTTGTCGGCCCCGTTGCAATGGGGGCCGGCGCAGTAGACGACCAGCAGGGTCGTCGGCGGGATCTCCGCGAGGCGCTCGGCCGAGATCGACCGCCGCGGCAGGTTGGCCGCGCCGGGCACGTGACCGCGCGCATAGGCCGTCGCGCCGCGGACGTCGAAGAGCGCGAAATCCGCCGTTCCGGCGGCGAGCGCCGTGTGGACGTCGTCGCAATCGGTCTCGAAGGCGAGCTTGGCCGCGAAATGGCGCTCGGCCTCGGCGGAGGCGGCGGCGGGTACGGCGGTGACCTCGGTGGGCATGGTGTCTCCTCTCTTCACGACGAGCTGCACGGAGCATGCCCCCCTGCCTGAACGCTTGCGAGCGGCGCGATCGCCGACTAGCGTCAAGATCATGCCAATCACGCCCACCGCCCCGCGCCGTCCCCTGCCCCGCCCGCCCGAGAACCCGCTCGTCGTCGCGCTCGCCTATGACGGGCTGTGCACCTTCGAGTTCGGCGTCGCCGTCGAGATCTTCGGGCTGGCGCGGCCCGAGATGGGGCCGGGCTGGTATCGCTTCGCCGTCGCCGCCGCGGAGCCCGGGCCGCTGCGGGCGATGGGGGGCGTGCGCGTCCTGTGCGACGGCGGGCCGGAACTGCTGGACGAGGCGGGGACCATCGTCGTCCCCGGCTGGCGCGGGGCGGACGCACCCGTCCCGGCGGCGATCCGCGATGCGCTCGGCCGCGCCCATGCCCGCGGCGCGCGCGTGCTGTCCCTGTGCTCCGGCGTGTTCGTGCTCGCCGCCGCGGGGCTGCTGGCGGGGAAGGCCTGCACGACCCATTGGCGCTACGCCGCCGCCCTCGCCGCCGCCTATCCGGACCTGACCGTGCGGCCGGACGTGCTCTATGTCGACGAGGGCGACGTCCTCACCGCCGCGGGCAGCGCGGCGGGGATCGACCTGTGCCTCCACCTGATCCGGCGCGATTTCGGGGCCGAGGCCGCGAATTCCGTGGCGCGCCGGCTCGTGGTGCCGCCCCACCGAGAGGGCGGGCAGGCGCAGTTCGTCGAGGCGCCGGTACCGCGCCCGCGGGAGGGCGCGCGGCTCGGGCCGCTGCTCGACGCCCTGCGCGCCCGGCTCGACCGGCCGCACACCATCGCCTCGATGGCGACGGAGGCCGGCATGAGCGTGCGCACCTTCCTGCGGCGCTTCAAGGCCGCCACCGGGCTGGCGCCGGCGGAATGGCTGCTCGCCGAGCGCCTCGCCCGAGCGCGGACGCTGCTCGAGACGACCGACGCCTCCCTCGACGACGTCGCCGCCGCGGCGGGCTTCGGCGCGACGACGACGCTGCGCCACCATTTCCGATCGCGCCTCGGCACCACGCCCGGGGCGTATCGGCGCCGCTTCCGGGGGGCGGTGTCGCTCGCGGCTTCGTGAGGAGATGTCAGGAGCGCGGCCCCTCCGGCCGTCGTAGCGTGGCGCTCCCAACACTTCCCGGAGCCCGCATGACCCGCCGCCTTCGCCTCGCCGCCGCCCTCGCGCTCTCCACCCTCTTCGCCGCGCCCGCTCTCGCCGAGACGCCGGTTCCCTTCGGCCCGAGCCTCGATGCGGCCGGCTGGGAGGCGATCACCTTCCGCGGCATTCCCGCCACCACCTACGCCGCGCAAGCATCCGGCGCGCTCGCCGTCGATGCGGCGCAGAGTTCCTCGGTCATCGCCAAGCGGCTGCCGGCGTCCGCCTTCGACGCGACCCGCGCGGCCTGGCGCTGGCGCGTGGACGAGGGCCCGCCGCCCACCGATCTGGGCCAGCGCGGCGGCGACGACCGGGCGCTCGCGCTCTATTTCGCCTTCGCCCCCGAGGCCGACCGCCGCCAGGCCGAGGCCGGGCGCTCGAGCCTGCGCTCCCTGCTGCTGTCGGGCCGCGGCCGGCTCCTCGTCTACGTCTTCGGCGGCGACGGCGCCCGCGGGCAGATGGTCGAGAACCCCTACACGCGCGGGCGCGGCGTCTACGTCATCCGCCGCCCGTCGGGCGCGCCGGAGGGCCGCTGGCTGGCGGAGGACGTCGACCTCGCCGCCGACCACCGCGCCGCCTTCGGCGAGGAGCCGGGCATCCTGGTGGGCGTCGCCGTGGCCTCGGACGCGGACGACACCGGCGGGCGGAACGTGGGAGCGATCGAGGGGCTGGTGGTGCGGTGAGGAGGGCGGGGCTCAGGCGGCGCCGGGGAGCGGGCGCCAGCGCTCCTCTCCGATGACGAAGTAGCGGGTCACCTCGCCACCGTCCCAGTGGTACTGCAGGGTGCGCGCCTGCGTGACCGGCAGGCGAACACGGTCCGGCCAGAAAAGCGCGGCGGCGAGCCCCTCCGGATAGCGAACGCTCGGGTACAGCACGCCGTCCGCGCCGTCCGTCCGCAGGGTGGCGCCGAGGGTCTGGCCGGCACGCCAGTCGTCCGGCGCGAGACAATCGTCGAAGCCGGCGCGCAGATCCGCCAACGTCCCGCCGATGCCGGCGACGAGCTCACGATAGAGGGCGTCGCCCGGCGGCTCGTCCGTCGCCCGCATGAAGCGCGCGAAGTGATGGATCGTCTCCATCAGCGCCACCTCGAAGACCGCGCCGCAGTACCAGACGCCGAAGCGCCCGTCCGAGAACCGCCCCGGTCGGTCGGGCGAGCAATGCGTGAAGGCCCCCATCACAAGGCTCGCCGTCGCCCCGGACACGCGCCGCTCCGGTGGGACCAGGGAGAGATCCCCGAGCTCGTCGCGGACGCGCGGGTTCGTCTTCGCCTCCGCGCTCGCGATGAGGTCCCAGTCGGCCGGATCGGCGATGTCCTCGAACAGCCAGACCGGCGGGTAGACGGTGCGGATGATGCGGTGGCTCGTCGGCCAGTCGACCTCGACGCGGGCCGGCGCCGTCACCAGCCGCCCCGCTCGGCGTCGAGGTAGGCGCGCACGGCGGTGATGTCGCTCGGCGCGCCTGCGAGCATGCGATCGAGCGCCGAGCGTCCACCGAAGGCGGCGTTGGGCTTGGCGATCCAGGCATAGCCCCGCGCCGGCTCGGCGAAGAGATAGCGCAGGGCTTTGTGGACGCCCATCAGGTCGCCGAGCCGCCAGACCGTGTCGTGCGGGATCGTCCCGATCTCGCCGCGCTTCCAGCGGTAGAAGGTCGACGGGCTCGGCTGGCCGAGGAGCACCCGCGCTTGCGCGTCCGACAGCCCCCACAGGCCGAACAGGTTGAACGCCGCCCGCAGCATGGCGGCCGCTTCCTCCTGCGTGACGACCGGCGAGGCGGGCGTCTCGCCGCTCGGGATCGGGACCGGCCTCGGCATGGGTGCTCCTGTCTGCTGACAGTAAAGGTAGTCGTCATTGCCTCAGGGCACAAGACGCCAGCTTGCGGCCGCGCGGCGGCCGAGGCAGGAAGCAGACGCCCGGAGGAGACCGCCATGACCGTGCACAAGCCATGACCGTGCACAAGACGATCGAGTTGTCGGAGGAGGACGCGGTGTTCCTGGAGAACGCCGTCGCCGAGGGCCGTTACGCCTCGCCGTCGGACGCCGTGCGCGAGGCGCTGGCGCTGCTCGCGGACGCCGAGCGGATCGAGGCGCTGCGGGAGGCGATCGCGGAGGGCGAGGCGAGCGGCTTCGAGGAGGAGCCGTTCGATGTCGAGGAGTTTCTCGCGCGCGCGCGTCTGGAGGATCGGTGAGGCGGGTTCGCTTCCGCACGAAAGCGGACAGCGGTCTGATGAGCATCCGCCGATCTACAATCGAGAGATGGGGTCGGGAGAAAGCCGAGGATTACGTTCGGTCGATCGCTGCCGCCGTGGAACGCGTCGCGTCCGGACGGGGCCGCGGCAGACGAGCGATCGACGTCGCGCCGGACCTCTGGCGCATTCGGGTGGGTTCGCACGGTGTCTACTACCGCGTCGCCGAACGATACCTCGATGTCCTGCGCATCCTGCACGAGCGGATGGATCCCGCGCGACATCTCCTCTGAACCGGCTCGGAAATCGAAAACGCCCGCGGCTCCCACCGCGGGCGTCCTTGTCCCAGAACCGCCTCCGCGGCCGATCAATTGTCCAGGAAGCTCCGCAGCTTCCGGCTCCGCGACGGGTGCTTGAGCTTCCTGAGCGCCTTCGCCTCGATCTGACGGATGCGCTCGCGGGTGACGGAGAATTGCTGGCCGACCTCTTCCAGCGTGTGGTCGGTGTTCATGCCGATGCCGAAGCGCATGCGCAGGACGCGCTCCTCGCGGGGCGTGAGGGAGGCCAGCACGCGGGTCGTGGTCTCGCGCAGGTTCGACTGGATCGCGGCGTCGATCGGCAGGATCGCGTTCTTGTCCTCGATGAAGTCGCCCAGATGCGAATCCTCCTCGTCGCCGATCGGCGTCTCGAGGGAGATCGGCTCCTTGGCGATCTTGAGGACCTTGCGGACCTTCTCGAGCGGCATGGCGAGCTTCTCGGCCAGCTCCTCGGGGGTCGGCTCGCGGCCGATCTCGTGGAGCATCTGGCGCGAGGTGCGCACGATCTTGTTGATCGTCTCGATCATGTGCACGGGGATGCGGATCGTGCGCGCCTGGTCGGCGATCGAGCGGGTGATCGCCTGCCGGATCCACCACGTGGCGTAGGTCGAGAACTTGTAGCCGCGCCGGTACTCGAACTTGTCCACCGCCTTCATCAGGCCGATGTTGCCCTCCTGGATCAGGTCCAGGAACTGCAGGCCGCGGTTCGTGTACTTCTTGGCGATGGAGATCACGAGGCGCAGGTTCGCCTCGATCATCTCCTTCTTCGCCTGGCGGGCCTCGCGCTCGCCCTTCTGCACCATGTGCACGATCTTGCGGAACTCGGAGATCTCGAGCCCGGTCTCGGAGGCGAGCGCCTGGATCGACTCGCGCAGCGCGTGGATGTTGTCCTTGCCGTTGGCGGAGAAGTCGCGCCAGCCGCGGCCGCCGAGCTTCGAGACCCGCAGCAGCCACTTCGGATCGAGCTCGTGGCCCTGGTAGTTGCGCAGGAAGTCCTCGCGGCCGACGCCGTAGCTCTCGGCGAGGCGCATCAGCCGGCCCTCGAACGAGAGGAGGCGCTTGTTGATGTCGTAGAGCTGCTCCACCAGCGCGTCGATGCGGTTCTGGTTGAGCGAGAGCGACTTCACGTCGGTGACGATCTCGTCCTTGAGCTTCTTGTACTTGCGCTCCTGCGAGGGCGTCAGCTGGGAGTTCTGCAGGCGCTGCTCGACATGCTCCAGCTGCAGGCGGCGCAGCTTCTTGTAGTTGTCGGCGATGTTGTCGAACGTCTCGAGCACGCGCGGCTTGAGCTCGGCCTCCATGGCGGAGAGCGAGACGTTGTTCTCCATGTCGTCGTCGTCGAGATCGCCCTCCGGCGCGCCTGACGCTGCGCCATCGCCTTCCGTTGCGGAATGCGCGCCGTTCACGGCGCCGTTGGGCGCCGCAGCGGATGCAGCACGACCGTTCTCGCGACCCGCCGCCGCAGCGGCGCCGTCGCCTTCCGCGGTCTCGCCTTCGGCCTCGCCGTCGCCGCGATCGGCGCCGCGGCCCTCGGGGTCGGCGTAGGTGGCCTCGAGATCGATGATGTCGCGCAGCAGCACGCGGCCCTCGACGAGCTCGTCGCGCCAGATGATGATGGCCTGGAAGGTGAGCGGGCTCTCGCATAGGCCCGCGATCATCGCCTCGCGACCGGCCTCGATGCGCTTGGCGATGGCGATCTCGCCCTCGCGCGAGAGCAGCTCGACGGAGCCCATCTCGCGCAGATACATGCGCACGGGATCGTCGGTGCGGTCGGTCGGCTCCTTGGCGGTCTCCGGGCGCGTCGCGACGGCGCGGCCCTGGGAGGCCTCGACCAGGTCGCCGCCCTCGGCTTCCTCCTCGGCCTCCTCGGCCTGCGCCTCGGGATCGGCCTCCTCGCTCTCGACGACGTTGATGCCCATCTCGCTGAGCTGGCCGAGCACGTCCTCGATCTGCTCGGACGAGAACTCGTCCGGCGGCAGGACCGAGTTCAGCTCGTCGTAGGTGACCCAGCCGCGCTTGCGCGCGGCCTTGATCATCCGCTTGACGGCGGCGTCGGTCAAATCGAGCAGCGGCCCGTCCGACTGCTGCTCGGGGGCCGTGTCGGTCGTTTCAGTCGTCTTCGTCGCCATTCGGATATCCTACGCGTCCCGCTCACGCGTCTTGTGGGCTTCGCGTCTCTTGGGCTTCGCGTCTCGCGCCGCTCGCCCGGAGCGGCCCCCTATCCAACACGCGTCGCCTTGTCGAACCGTTAACCATGAAACCCGCGCGCCGCGCGCGAATTCCCCTTCGTGACCCGTTCCGCCCGCCTTCGGCCGCCGCGCCGTCGGCGGCCGTCGCGGATCTCGTTACCCGTCCTCGCGCTGAGCCTCCGCGCCCTCCACGGAGGAGAGCTGCGTCTGAACCTCGCGCAGCCAAGCCAGGTTCGCCTCGCTGTCGTCCTCGGCGAGAGCCCGCTCGGCCGACCGGAGTTCGGTATGTAGCGTGCGCGCGCGGCGATGCAAGATGATGGCCTGCCGCACGGCGTCTTCCACGCGCAACGGATCGGCGAGGGGATCGCAGATCCAGCGTAGCCCCGGCACGATGCGCTCGTACAACGATTCCACCGCGCGGTGAAGCCCCGCCCGCTCGAGCCTCGCCGCGATCACCTCCGGCGAGAGCGCTTCGTGCCGCGCGGCGCAGTCGACGAGACAGCGCTGCACGGCGGTGGCCTCGGGGCTGGCGAAATCGAGCTCGGCCAGCGTCTCGGCCTGCGCCTCGAGCAGCGCGGGATGCGTGGCGAAGGCGCCGAGGATCGCGGCCTCGCGGGGATGCGGCGCCTCGGGGGCGACGGCGTCCCCGGCGAAGAGGCGCGTGCGCAGGAGATGCGGGCTCGGCCGGTAGCCGGCGGGCAGGCGCGCGCCGTGCCGCTCCTCGAAGCGCCCGCCGGTGCGCCCTCCCCCGCCGCGGCCGCCGCCGCCGGCCCGCCCGGCCCCGCCGCGCCCGCCGTATCCGCCCCGCTCCTGCGCCGCCCCGCGCCCGCGGCGCGCCGCGCCGAAGGCGTCGGCGAGACGGGTCTCGACGTCCTCGCGGAAATAGCGCTGCAGCGTCTCGTCCTTGATCGTGCGCACGGCGGCGAAGAGCCGGCGCTCGAGGGCGGCGCGGTGCTCGGGCGTGTCGGTGGGACCGGCCTCGAGCTCGCGCGCCCAGAGAATCTCGACGAGGGGCAGAGCCGCGGACAGCACGCGCTCCACCGCCGGCGCGCCGCCGGAACGGGCGAGATCGTCCGGGTCCTGCCCCTCGGGCAGGATGGCGAAGCGCAGCGACTTGCCGACCGGGAGCGCGGGGAGCGCGACGTCGAGCGCGCGGAAGGCGGCGCGGCGCCCGGCCTTGTCGCCGTCGAAGCACAGGATCGGCTCGTCCGTCATCCGCCACAGGAGCGCGAGCTGCTCCTCGGTCAGCGCCGTGCCGAGCGGGGCGACGGCGTTCGGGTAGCCGATCGCGGTCAGCGCGATGACGTCGACATAGCCCTCCACCGCGACGATCGTGCCGCGCTGTTGCGCGGCCTTGCGGGCGAGGTGGGCGTTGTAGAGGGTCGCGCCCTTGTGGAAGAGCGGCGTCTCCGGGGAATTGAGGTATTTCGCCGGCACGTCCGCCTGGAGCGCCCGCCCGCCGAAGGCGACGACGCGCCCGCGCAGGTCGCAGATCGGGAACATCACCCGGTCGCGAAAGCGGTCGAAGGGAACGTTGACGTCCTCGCCCGTGACGAGGAGGCCCGCCTCCGCCATCATCTCGGCGGGCACGCCCTTGCCGGCGAGATGGTCGCGCAGCGCGTAGCGGTCGGCGGGGGAATAGCCGATGCGGAAGCGCGCCTGCAGCGTCTCGTCGAGGCCGCGCCTCGCGAGATAGTCGCGCGCCTTGCCGCCGCGCCGGCCCTTCAGCTCCGCCTCGAAGAAGGCGGCGGCGAGCTCCATCACGTCGACGAGGTCGGTGCGGCGCTTCTGGCGGGCCTCGTCCGCGGGATCGGCGGTGGGCAGCGCGACGCCGGCCTGGGCCGCGAGCCGCTCCACCGCCTCGGGGAAGGTGACGCCCTCCGTCTCCATCAGGAAGCGGAAGATGTCGCCGTGCTTGCCCGACGAGAAGCAGTGGTAGAAGCCCTTCTGGTCGTTCACGTAGAAGGACGGCGTCTTCTCCGCGTTGAAGGGCGAGAGCGCCTTCCATTCCCGCCCCGCCTTCTTCAGCTGCACGCGCCGGCCCACGACCTCCGATACGGGAAGCCGGGCGCGGATCTCGTCGAGCAGGTCGGGCGGGTAGCGCATGCGGGGGAGCATACAGCACGAAGCGGGGGCGGAGTCATGCGCCGTGGCGGCGATGGAGGGGGGATTGCGGGGATGAGAGCGCCGACACGACCTCCGTGTCGGCGCGAGCCGGAACATACTTGCGATCGTCCGGTTCGGGGCGGGCGGCATCGGCGTCGAGATCGTTCTGCACGCCCCACACCCCCGACCCCTCGCCGCCGGGGCGAGGGGAGACCGGCGGCGCGGGAGCGATGTGGGTGGATTGCGGGAACCGGCGAAAATCTGTATTTTACAGACTTTCCCTCGGAGCCCCACCATGGCCGTCGTCACCGCCGCAGACCTGCAGAGGCGCTCCGCCGAGGTCCAGCGCACGGCCTCGCGCGAGCCGGTCTTCATCACCCACCACGACACGCCCCGCTACGCGCTGCTGAGCCTGGAGGACCTGGTGCGCACGGGCGCGCATCGGGCGCTGCTGGCGCAGGGCGGGCTGCCGGAGGGCGTGCGGCGGCGGCTGGAGGAGCTGGGGGAACCCGAGGTGATCGACCCCGGAACCGAGCTTGAAATCCATCCGGAAGCAGCGGCGCGAGCCGACGACGTCGTCCGTCGTCTCGCCGGCCGGGAGCGCGACCTGCGAGCGCGCGGCGTCGAGTCGCTTTGGCTGTTCGGCTCGACCGCCCGCGGCGACGCCACGGCCGAAAGCGACGTCGACTTGATCGTCATCCTTTCCCCGGATTGCCAACTGAGCCTCGTCGGCTTCTCCCGCCTGAGACTCGACTTCGAAAGCTGGCTTGCTCGACCTGTCGACCTTTCGCTCTGGTCGATGCTGACGGACGAGGCCGCCGAGCGTATCCGCCGGGACGCGATCAGGGTGTTCTGATGGCTCGTTCGGTCGAAGATCGTCTGCAGGACATCCTGGATGCGGCCGATGCGGCCCTTCGCATCGTTTCCGGCCTGGACCCGGCGGCGATCGACCGCCTGCCCCTCGACGACGACATCCGTTTCCGAGCGCTCGAGAATGCCCTCAGCGAGATGGGGAGGCCATGAATGCGCTGCCGCGAGACCTCCTGGCGCGATATCCGCAGATCGATTGGCCGGGATTCGTCGGGCTGCGCAACATCATCGCACATCAGTACCACCGTCTCGACCCGACGATGCTCCGGCGATCCGCGGTGACCGATCTGCCGCAGCTCGTACGAGTCGTCACGGAGATGCGCGCCTCGCTGCGGAATACCGATCCGGACGGTGCAAGCTGAACAGAAGGATCGCCTTCGCTGAACGTCGTCCGCTTCGGCGGCCGAGCCTCGATCTCGTCCCGGGCGCCGAAGAGGTTTCATCCGCGCGCGTCAGCCGGCGAGCTTCGCGGCGATCTGCGCCACGTGGCGGCCCTGGTAGCGCGCGCCCTCGAGCTCTACGGCTGAGGGCTGGCGGGAGCCGTCGGCGCCGGCGATGGTGGAGGCGCCGTAGGGCGAGCCGCCCTTGATCTCGTCGAGACCCATCTGGCCCTGGAAGGCGTAGGGCAGGCCCACGATCACCATGCCCTGGTGCAGCAGCACCGTGTGGAAGGAGAGGATGGTCGATTCCTGGCCGCCGTGCTGGGTCGCGGAGGAGGTGAAGACCGAGCCCACCTTGCCGACGAGCTTGCCCTGCGCCCAGAGCCCGCCGGTCTGGTCGAGGAAGTTCTTCATCTGGGCGGGCATGTTGCCGAAGCGGGTCGGCGCGCCGAAGATCACCGCGTCGTAGTCGGCGAGCTCGCCCGGGGTCGCGACCGGCGCGGCCTGGTCGAGCTTGAAGCCGGAGGACTTCGCGATCTCGTCCGGCACCAGCTCGGGCACGCGCTTGACGTGCACCTCGGCGCCGGTCTCCTTCGCGCCCTCGGCGGCGGCGTGGGCCATCTGCTCGATATGGCCGTAGGTGGAATAGTACAGAACGAGGACCTTGGTCATCGCGGATCTCCTGGGCTGGTGCGGCGCGTCCGCGGGAAGCGGAGCGGATTTTCGGGAAAGCGCCTCGGGGCGCCGTGAGCGCGAAAATTGGGCTTTCCCTCACGCAACGCCAGAGCTATCCTTGGAAGAATAACTTTGCGCGGTCGCAAGCATGACGTTGAACGCCAATCAGCTCGCCTGGGACGATTTCCGCCTGGTGAAGATCATCGCCGAGGCGCGGGGCCTCACCGGCGCCGCCGCCGCGCTCGGCGTGAACCATTCCACCGTGTTCCGGCGTCTCGGCCAGCTCGAGACCGGGCTCGGCGTCAAGCTGTTCGACCGCCACCGCACCGGCTACGCGCTGACCACGGCGGGCGAGGAGATGTGCGCCATCGCCGAGCGGATGGACGAGGACATCAACGGCTTCGCCCGCAAGATCGCCGGCCAGGCGATCGCGCCGGCGGGCGAATTGCGGGTGACGACGAGCGATTCGCTCCTCGTCCACCTGCTGATGCCGATCCTCGCCGGCTTCCGGGAGCGCTATCCCGAGATCCGGCTCGATCTCGTCCTCGCCAACCAGGCGCTCAACCTGTCGAAGCGCGACGCGGACGTCGCTCTGCGCGCCACCGATTCGCCGCCGGAGACGCTGGTCGGCCGCCGGCTCGCGACGATCAGCTGGGCGCTCTACGCGCGGCGCGAGGACTTCCCCGATCCCGAGCCGCCCGATCTCGTCACGCTCTACGGCCGCGACTGGGTGACGCTCGGCGACAATCTCTCCGGCCTGAAGGTCGCCCGCTTCGTGCACGAGCACGTGGCGGCGGAGCGGATCGCGGCCAAGATCTCGACGGTGCTCGGCCTCGCGGAGGCGATCGAGACGGGGCTCGGCATCGGCGCCGCGCCCTGCCTGATCGGCGACGCGCGGCCCGGCCTGCGCCGGCTCTCCGACCCGCGCCCGGAATTCTCGGCGGGCTTGTGGCTGCTCACCCATCCGGACCTGCGGCGCTCGGCCCGCGTTCGCGTGTTCCTGGACTACGTGGCGGCGGAGATCGCGGCGCGGCGGGTCCTGATCGAGGGCTGAGATGCGTCGTCTCATCGTCGAGGACCCGATGTCGCGGCTCGCGACGTGGTCGCAGCGCGTCGGCTGGCTGGCGCTCGCGGTCTTCCTGCTGGCGGGCGTGCTGGTGCGGTGGCGCCGGGTGGAGCTGGAGCCGGGGCTCGTGGCGCTCGCGGCCGCCTGCGGGCTCGCGGGGCTCGCCGTGCTGCTCGCGCTCGGGGCCTTCGCCCGGATCTGGGTCGAGGGCCACAAGGGCTTCGGCCGCGCGGTGGGCGGTTTCCTGCTCGGGATCCTGGTCCTGGCCTACCCGGCCTTCGTCGCGGCGGGGACGCTCGCCGGCCCGCCGATGCTCGACGTGACGACCGACGCCGCCCGGGCGCCGGCCTTCTCCGCCTCGCGGCCGGCTGTCCAGGCCCGCGGCGGCTGGGTCGCGCCGCAGGTCCCGCCGGGCCTGCGCGAGAGCCAGCGCGCGGCCGCGCCGCGGCTCGACGGGCTCACGCTCGAGATGCCCGAGGACGCCGCCTTCGCGCTCGCCCGCGAGGCCGCGGAGGCGAGCGGCTTCACCATCGTCGAGGCCTCGGCGCCGGGCGGGCGCTCGGCGGCGGGGCGCATCGACGCGCGCGCCGACACGCTCGTGCTGCGCCTGCCGATCGAGCTCGCGATCCGGGTTCGGCCCACGCCCGCCGGCGCCCGCGTCGACGTGCGCGCGGTCTCCCGCGCGCCGCTCGTCGACATCGGCGGCCCGCAGGCGACGATCGAGCGCTATCTCCGGGAGATCGACGCGAGGGCGAGCCTGCTGTGAGGAGGGCTCGGAGGGAGTGCGGGGGGCTCCCCTTCCTCCGAGGGCTGACCGATGCACACGTCGCTTTTTGGGAGGGGGCGAGGCCCCGTCCGGCGTCACGCCGGGTCGAAGCCCTCGAACACGATCTGGTCGGCGTGCGTGCTCGCATGCGCCGCCGCGTCGGCGGTGCGGACGGTCCAGGCCATGACCGGCAGGCCGAGCGCGCGGCGGCACAGGTGGGGGGCGGCGCTGGGGAGGTCGGCGACGTGCCAGGAGAGGAAATGCGGGCGCGTCTCCTCCCAGTGCAGCAGGTTGGCGAAGGCGTGCTTCTGCGCCTCGGTGAGGTGGCGCCAGCCCTGGTGGACGTAGTGCGCCTCGGCGACGATCCCGCGCGGCAGGTGGGGCGCGCGCCGGCGCACCTCGGCGACCACCGCCGGATCGAAGGACTTCACCGCCACACGGCCGGAATAGCCGGACAGCACCTCCACCGTCCGGGCGGCCAGCGTCATGTCGCCGTCGAAGCGGCTCTTGATCTCGACGACGAGGGGCACGCGCCCGCCGATCGCCTCCAGCAGCGCCGCGAGCGAGGGCACGCGCTCCTCGCCCTCGGCGCCGGCGAGAGCCATGCCGGCCAGCGCGCGGGAGGGCGTCTCGCGCACGACGCCGTCGCGGCCCACGAGGCGCTCGAGCGTGTAGTCATGGAAGACCATCGCCTCGCCGTCGGCCGTGTCCTGCACGTCGCACTCGATGGAGAAGCCCCGCGCCGCGGCCGCGCGGGCGGCCGCGAGGGAATTCTCGATCACGCCCGCGGCACGGTCGTGCAGGCCGCGATGGGCGATGGGGCGCGCCGTCAGCCAGTCCGGCGCGGCGGCGAGAGGGGCGGCGCTCATCCGTGGGCCTTGACCTCGAACATGCCCTCGACCTCGACGGCCGCGTCCATCGGCAATTCGGCGACGCCGACCGTCGAGCGGGCATGGCGGCCGGCCTCGCCCATGGCCTCGACCATCAGGTCGGAGGCGCCGTTCATCACCTGCGCGATGGCGGCGAAATCGGGCCTGGCGTTGATGAAGCCGCCGAGGCGCACGCAGCGCACGACCTCGTCGAGATCGCCCACGGCGGCCTTGAGCTGGGCGATGAGGTTGAGCCCGCACAGCCGCGCCGCCGCCTGCCCCGCCTCCATCGACACCTCCCCGCCGAGCTTGCCGACGTGCTCGGGCGCGAGCTTGCCGTCGGCGGACAGGCAGATCTGGCCCGAGACGATCACCAGGTTCCCGGTGCGGACGTAGGGCACGTAGTTGGCGACGGGCGCCGCGGCCTGCGGCAGCGAGAGGCCCTTTGCGGCGAGACGGTCCTCGATCATGCTCATGCGGCGATCCTCCTCGAGCGGCGCGGCCCTGGCGCGCGGACGGCGCAAGCTCTGGCCGATCCGCGGGCGCGACGCAAGCGGGCGCATTGCGCCGCCGCCCGGGCGGTTCTACACAGGGCCCGTCTCAGGAGAGGTTGCGGCATGCGCGCGCTCGGTCCCGGTTCGGTCCTCACGGCTCTCGTCCTCCTCGCCGGCGGCCTCGCCGAAGCCTCGCCGCTGACGCCGCACCGCGCCGTCTACGATCTCGCGCTCGCGCCGGGATCGGAGACGCTGTCGTCGGCGCAGGGGCGCATCGCCATCGAGTTCTACGGCTCGCCCTGCGAGGGCTACACCACGCGGCTGCGACAGGTGACCGCGCTCCAGGGCCGGGAGACGCCGTCGCGCACGCTCGATTCGAACAGCGCCACCTTCGAGGAGGCGGACGCCTCGGTCCTGCGCTTCCGCTCCGAGACCCGCGCGGACGGAATCACGCTGGAGGAGGTCGAGGGCTCGGCCGAGCGGACCGACGGCGAGACGGTGATCGCGCTCGATCAGCCGGAGGACGCGAGGCTCGTGGTGGAGGGCGCGCCGATGTTCCCGACCCAGCACATCGTCGCCATGATCGAGACCGCGCAGGCGGGCGCGCCGCTCCTCGCGACGCGGGTCTACGACGGCACCGGCGACGGGCGGACGGTCTACGACACGCTGGCGATCCTCGGGCGCGCGCTGCCGGAGGGCGCGGCCGACGCCGTCGCCGCGCCGCTCGCGGACCTGGCGCGCTGGCCGGTGCGCCTGTCCTATTTCGAGCCGGGTCCCGGAGAGCGCACGCCGGCCTACGTGATCGGCTTCACGCTCTACGAGAACGGCGTCTCGAGCGACCTCGTCTTCGAGTTCGAGGACTTCACGCTGACGGGACGGCTGAGCGCGCTGGAGCTGCTCGAGGTGGTGGACTGCGCTTTGTGACGACGGAAGGGCCGGCGTCGCTGGCGATTGAACGCGGCCGACCCGGCCTGATACGTAGGCGCGCAAACGCGTCGGAAGCCCAACACTACGTTCTTGCATCCCGAACGATCACGTACTATCTTCGGAGTCGCCCCCACTTGAGCGTGGCGATCCGAAACACGCGACGAAGTCGCCTGCGCCGCCTGCGCGTCTTCGTCCTCGGCCGCTGACCCTCGGGCCCCGCGCCCCCTCCCCTCACATTCGCGATAGCCACGCCGGCCGCCGCGGCGTACAACGCCCGTCCCTTGGAAAGACGAGACCGATGATCCCCGCGAGCGAGGCGCTCACCACCGCGCCGCCCCGGGGGCAGGGGGCGTGGCGGCGCGAGACGATCGCGACGCTCGCGCTGTCCTGGCCCCTGATCCTGACCAACGTGGCGCAGACCGCGCTGCAGGCGACCGACGTCCTGATGCTCTCCTGGCTCTCGCCGGAGGCCCTGGCGGCGGGCGCGCTCGGCTCGAACCTGATGTTCGTGTGCTTCATCGCGGGGGTGGGGCTGTTCAGCGCGGTCTCGGCCATGATCGCCGCCGAGCGTGGGCGCAAGCGCCACGCGGTGCGCGAGGTGCGCCGCACGGTCCGCCAGGGCTTCTGGGCCGGGGCGGTGCTGGTCGTGCCGGCCTGGCTGCTCCTGTGGAACGCCCGCACCGTGCTCGGCTGGCTCGGGCAGGACCCGGTCCTCGCCGAGATGGCGGCGGGCTACGCGCGGGCCGTGATGTGGTGCCTGCTGCCGGCCTACTTCTATCTCACGCTGCGCAACTTCGTCGCCGCGCTGGAACGCCCGCTGCTGGCGCTGGTGGTCGGCCTCGCCGCGGTTGGCGTCAACGCCGCGCTGAACTGGGCGTTGATCTTCGGCAATTGGGGCGCGCCGATGCTGGGCCTCGTCGGCGCCGGCTGGGCGACGACGCTGACCAACGTCTTCCTGTTCGGCGCGCTGGCGCTGCTCGTGATCACGCACCGCAGGGCCCGGCGCTACCGCATCTTCGGCCGCTTCTGGCGCCCGGACTGGCCGCGCTTCTTCCAGCTCTGGCGGCTCGGCCTGCCGATCGCCGCGATCGTGCTGTTCGAGGTGACGATCTTCTCCGCCGCCGTCTTCCTGATGGGGCTGATCTCGACGGAGGCGCTGGCCGCCCACCAGATC
This sequence comes from Salinarimonas sp., assembly GCF_040111675.1. NCBI lineage: Bacteria > Pseudomonadati > Pseudomonadota > Alphaproteobacteria > Hyphomicrobiales > Salinarimonadaceae > Salinarimonas > Salinarimonas sp. The sequence goes on from NZ_CP157794.1 coordinate 4,040,361, forward strand.
GCGATCCAGATCGCCTCGCTCTCGTTCATGGTGCCGCTCGGGATCTCCATGGCGGCGACCGTGCGCGTCGGCCTCGCCTACGGCGCGGGCGACCACGCCGCGATCACGCGCGCCGGCTGGATCGCCTTCGGGCTCGGCGTCGGGTTCATGGCGGTGATGGCGCTGGTGATGATCGCGGCGCCGCGGCTCCTGATCTCCGCCTTCCTCGACGTCGGCGACCCCGCCAACGCCGTCATCGTCTCGCTGGCGGTGTCCTATCTCGCGCTGGCGGCCCTGTTCCAGGTGGTCGACGGCGCCCAGGCGGTGACGGCGGGCATGCTGCGCGGCCTGCACGACACCCGCGTGCCGATGTTCCTGGCGCTGACCGGCTATTGGCTGTTCGGCATGCCGCTCGCGGTGGGGCTCGGGTTCTACGCCGGCCTCGAGGGCGTCGGCATCTGGTTCGGCCTCGCCGGCGGGCTGGCGCTCACCGCGGTGCTGCTGGTGTGGCGGTGGATGGGGCGGGCGCGGCTCGGGTTGCTGCCGAAGCCGCGGGCGGCGGGGAGCGCACGCGCGGGTGCATGACCTAACGTCAGCCGCGCCCTTGCCCTCCCCCCGTACCCCGCCCATAGTGCGCCGCCTCAGGAGACCCGCGCCGCCATGCCCGACACCCCCGCCCCCATCGACCTCGCCTCCTTGCGCGGGGAGATCGACCGCATCGACGCCGAGATGCACGCGCTCCTGATGGAGCGAGGGGAGATCATCGAGCGGCTGATCGCGGTGAAGAAGACGAGCGAGTCCGGCTCGGCCTTCCGCCCCGGGCGCGAGACCGCGGTGATGAAGGCCATCGCCGAGCGCCATCGCGGGATCCTGCCGCTCGACACGGTGGAATCGATCTGGCGGGTGATCATCGGCACCTTCACCTGGGTCCAGGCGCCGTACTCCGTCCACGCCGACGTGTCCGGCGGGGACGCGCCGATGCGGGATTCGGCGCGCTTCCATTTCGGCTTCACGGTGCCCTACGTCCCCCACCAGGGCGCCGGGGCGGTGATCGCGGCGGTGGCGGCCTCGCGCGGGGATCTCGGCGTCTTCCGCATCGACCAGGGCGCCTCGGCGGGCGCCTGGTGGCGGCGCCTCGCGGGCGAGGGGGCGCCCAAGATCATCGCGCGCCTGCCCTTCATCGAGCGCCCCGACCACCCCGCCGGCACGCCGGTCTACGTGATCTCGAAGCCGCTCGCGGACGCCGCCGTGCGGGAAGTGGTGCTCCACGCCGTGCGCGTCGAGCGCTGGCGCGACGCCGCCGCCGACGCGGTGGCGACGCTCGGCGGCGAGATCGTCTGCACGACCGGGCTCGCGGGCGAGCTCTCGGCGCTGGTGGCGACGCCGGGCGCGGTCGAGCCCGCCGATCTCGTCGCCGCGCTGGAGGCGAGCCGGGCGCCGGTCTCGGAGATCGTCGAGGTCGGCAGCCACGCCGCGCGGCTCCAGCTGAAGGGCGGCGCGGTATCTTAGCGCGTGAAATCGTCGGCGCGATGCGCTAGAGCAGTGCCCGACCCGAGGCGATCGGGTCGGGCACCGCTCTAGATTCATCTTCGGAGCATGATCTCGTCCACCAACCGGATTCCACTCGGTGGGATCATGCTCTAGGTAACCCGGGTCCGGGGCGACGCCCGCGGGCGCATTCCGCAATCCCGGCCAGACGAGGCCAGACCGATGTCCGCGCAGACCGTTCTCTCCCCCGCCCTCGCCGAGGCGTCCCGTCCCGTCCCGCTCGCGCGCCCCGAGCCGCGCCCGGGCGTGCACGCGATCGAGGCCTACGTGCCGGGCAAGAGCGCGGTGCCGCCGGGCGTGACGCCCCACAAGCTCTCCTCGAACGAGAACCCGTTCGGCGCCTCGCCGAAGGCGATCGAGGCCGCGCGCGCGGCCACCGGCAAGCTCGCGGTCTATCCCGACGGCTCGGCGACGACGCTGCGCGAGGCGATCGCGCGGAAATACGGGCTCGACCCGAAGCGCATCGTCTGCGGCAACGGCTCGGACGAGCTGCTCGAGATGCTGGCCCAGGCCTATATCGGCCCCGGCGACGAGGGGATCTTCTGCGAGCACGGCTTCCTGGTCTACCGCATCGCCATCCTCACGGCGGGCGGCACGCCGGTCGTGGCGAAGGAGCGCGACCTGACGGCGGACGTCGACGCGATCCTCGCCTGCGTCACCGAACGCACCAGGATCGTCTTCCTGGCGAACCCGAACAACCCGACGGGCACCTACCTGCCCTTCGACGAGGTGCGCCGGCTGCACGCCGCGCTGCCGCCCCACGTTCTCCTCGTGCTCGACGCGGCCTATGCGGAATACGTGCGCCGCAACGACTACGCCTCGGGCCTCGAGCTCGCGCTCACCGCCGAGAACGTGGTGATGACGCGCACCTTCTCGAAGGTCTACGGCCTCGCGGCGCTCCGCCTCGGCTGGATGGTCGGCCCCGCGCACGTCATCGACGCGCTGGAGCGCATCCGCCCGCCCTTCAACGTCAATTCCGTCGCGCTGGCCGCCGGAGTCGCGGCGATCGAGGACGAGGCGTTCGTCTCCGAGTCGGTCGCGCACAACGAGGCCTGGCTCGAGATCGTCACCCGCGAGATCGCGGCGCTGGGGCTCGCGGTGACGCCGAGCGTCGGCAACTTCGTCGTCATCCACTTCCCCGCCGAGCCCGGCCGCTCGGCCAAGGACGCGGACGCCTTCCTCACCCGCCGCGGCCTGGTGCTGCGCCGGATCGAGAGCTACGGGCTGCCGAACGCGCTGCGCATGACGATCGGCACCGAGGCGGCGAACCGGCTGGTGCTCGCGGGCCTGCGCGACTTCCTGGAGGGGCGCGATGCCTGAGCGGCTCGGCGCCCCCCGCGAGGCGCCGCTGTTCCGGCGCCTCGCCATCGTCGGCATGGGGCTGATCGGGTCGTCCATCGCCCGCGCCGCCCGCCGGCAGAACCTCGCCGGCTCCGTCGTCGCCGCCGACCGCGACGAGGGCGTGTGCGCGCGGGTGCGCGATCTCGGCATCGCGGATGCCGTCACCGCCGACGCGGCCGAGGCCGCGCACGGGGCCGATTGCGTGATCCTCTGCGTGCCGGTGGGCGCCTGCGGGGCGGTGGCGAAGGCGATCGCGCCGGCGCTGGAGCCGGGGGCGATCGTCTCCGACGTCGGCTCGGTGAAGGGCGCGGTGATGGCCCAGGTCGAGCCGCACCTGCCGAAGGGCGTGCAGTTCGTGCCGGCCCATCCGGTGGCGGGCACGGAGGATTCCGGCCCCGAAGCCGGCTTCGCCACGCTCTTCGCCGGGCGCTGGGCGATCCTCACGCCGGCCTACGGCACGGACCCGCAGGCGGTCGAGGCCGTGCGCGCGCTGTGGGAGGGCATGGGCTCGGCGGTCGAGATCATGTCGGCGCCCCACCACGATCTCGTGCTCGCCATCACGAGCCACGTGCCCCACCTCATCGCCTACAACATCGTCGGCACGGCGGCGGATCTCGAGCGCGTCACCCGCTCGGAGGTGATCAAGTTCTCCGCCGGCGGCTTCCGCGACTTCACCCGCATCGCCGCCTCCGACCCGACCATGTGGCGCGACGTCTTCCTCAACAACAAGGAAGCCGTGCTCGAGATGCTGCAGCGGTTCAACGAGGACCTCTCCGCGCTCGCCCGCGCCATCCGCTGGGACGACGGCGAGGCGCTCTACGAGCTGTTCACCCGCACCCGCGCCATCCGCCGCGGCATCGTCTCGGAAGGCCAGGACGCGCCGGCGCCGGATTTCGGGCGCCCGCGGGAGTGAGCCTTCCCGAGCTCCTCGCCAGACAACGAGGCCCCGCATGACCCGCCGCCCCGACCCGATCCCGCTCGACGTTCTCACCGGCTTCCTCGGCGCCGGCAAGACCACGCTGCTCAACCGGCTCCTCCAGGACGAGGCGCTGGCGGACACGGTCGTGATCATGAACGAGTTCGGCGAGGTGGGGCTCGACCATCTCCTGGTCGAGACGGTGGACGAGGGCATGGTGCTGCTCTCGGCGGGCTGCCTGTGCTGCACCGTGCGCGGCGATCTCGTCGCCACGCTCGAGGACCTGCTGCGCAAGCGCGACAACGGGCGGATCATGCCGTTCCGGCGCGTGATCGTCGAGACGACGGGCCTCGCCGACCCCGCGCCGATCCTGCACGCGGTGCTCTACCACCCCTACCTGAAGCTGCGCTACGCGGTGGAGGGCGTCGTCACCGTCGTCGACGCGGTGAACGGGGCGGCGACCCTCGACGCGCACGAGGAGGCCGTGCGCCAGGCGGCGGTGGCCGACGCGATCGTGATCACCAAGGGCGACCTCGCCGGCGCCGAGACCGTCGCCGCGCTGAAGGGTCGCCTCGCGGCGCTCGCGCCCGGCGCGCGCCTGCACGAGGCGGTGGAGGGCGCGATCCCGGCGGGGGCCCTGTTCGGGCGCGGCCTCTTCGACCTCTCCGGCAAGCCGGCGGACGTCGCCGCCTGGCTCTCGGCCGAGGGCGTGGCGGAGGCCGAGGCGAAGGCGCACGCGGCCCAGCACGGGGACCATCACGATCACGATCATCACGGCCACGGCCACGATCATCACCATCACCACCACGACCCCAACCGCCACGACGCCGCGATCCGCGCCTTCTGCCTGACCGCCGACGAGCCGGTGCCGCAGCGCGCGCTCGACCTCTTCCTCGACATGCTGCGCGCGACGCAGGGACCGAAGCTCCTGCGCATGAAGGGGATCGTCCAGCTGGCGGAGAGCCCGGAGAGGCCCGTCGTGATCCACGGCGTCCAGCACGTGCTCCACGTCCCCGCCGTGCTCGACGCCTGGCCGAGCGCGGACCGCCGCACCCGGATCGTCCTGATCGTCAAGGACCTCGACAAGGCCTATGTCGAGAGCCTCTGGGCCGCCTTCCGCTCCCAGCCGGCGCTCGACACGCCCGACCGGGCGGCGATGGCGGACAACCCTCTGGGGCTCCTGCCGGGGATGAAGGCGGGGCGGTGAAAGCGCGCGCTCAATACCACTGCGCCGGCACCGGGAACACCGACGGCGCGGGCGTCGCGAGCGCGATCGACAGCGCGAAATCGTTGCTCCAGTCCGTGAGCGGGGCGACGTCCGCGAGGTCGGCCGGCGTCACGAGCTCGGGCGCGAGCCGGCGGCTCTCGCGGGAGAAGAGGTCGCGCGGGTAGTCGCCGATGACGAGCGTGGGCGCGTTCCGGGCCGGGACGCCGGCGAGGAGGATGCGGTTGCGCCGTCCCCCGGCGCCGGGCGTCTCCTCGTAGACCGCGACCGCTCCGTCTGTCGCGGCCGCGATCGCGGCGAGGAGCCGGCGCGTCGGGCGGGTATCCAGCGGCGGCACCACGGCGTTGACGACGAGGGCGCCGCCCTCGCGCAGGCAGCCGGCGGCGGCGGCGAAGGTCTCGCGCACCACGAGATGCTCGGGGATCTCGAGCCCGCTGAAGACGTCGACCAGCATGGCGTCGTAGCCGCGCGCGCAGCCCTCGAGGAAGAGCCGCGCGTCGGCGACCACCACCTCCACATCGGGCGCGAGATCGAACCAGCGCTCCGCCACCGCTCCCGCCGCCGGGTTCACGTCCACCGCCGTGACGGCGAAGCCCGCCCGGGCGAGATCGCTCGCGATCACGCCGCCGGCGAGGCCGAGCACCAGCACGCGCCCGCCGGGCGGGGTCGTCGCCGCGACGGCGGCCTCGGTCATGGCGGCGTAGGAGAGCGGGCGGCCGGGCAGATCGCGGCCGAGCGCGCTCTGGACCTGGTTCTCCTCGAGATAGACGCGCACGACGCCTTCGCTCCCGGGCCGGGTGACGTCGGCGACGACGATCGTCGCGTGCGGGCTGCGCTCGGTGGCGACATGGGCGACGCGGTAGGGGCCGAGCGCCACCGTTTCCGGGGCGACCACGAGCGAGGCGCCGGCGAGCGCCGCCGCGCCGAGCGCGCCCGGCAGGACGAGGACGAGGCCGGCGGTCTCGCGCAGGCCGCGCGCGCTCGCCACCGAGACGGCGATCAGCGCGAGCGCCAGCACGGCGAGGGTCGCGGGCGGCGCCATGAAGGGCAGGAGCAGGAAGGCCGCGACGAACACGCCGACGACGGACCCCACGGTCGAGACCGCGAAGACCTCGCCCGCGCCGGAATCGCCCTCCCCCGTGCGGATCAGGGCGATGCCGAGCGGGCCCATGGCGCTGAGCAGCACGAGCGCGGGGGCGAGCACCAGGGTCACGCCGACGAAGGCGCCGGTCAGCGCGCCGCCGATGGCGAGCTGCGGCAGCAGGAGCGGATAGAGCGCCGCGGTGAGGCCGAGCACCGCGCCGGCGAGCGCCGGGATGCGCACGAAACGCCGGCGCGCGTCCGCCGCCGACCAGCGCGAGCCGAGATGATAGCCGTAGGCGAGGGCGAGCAGCGTCACCGAGAGGATCGCCGTCCAGACCGTGAGCCCGCCGCCGACATAGGGCGTGAGCAGGCGCGAGGCGATCAGCTCGAGGGCGAGCGTCGCCGCGCCCGTGACGAACAGGGCGGCGAAGACGAGGAGGCGGGGGGCGGGGTCGCGGGGCACGGCCCCTTCTAGCCCGCGGCGGCGAGGCGGGTCCAGCGCGGGCGCCTCTGGCATGGTTTCTGAAAGGTGAACGCGCGAAGGCCGTTTCGAACGATCCCGCGTTCCGGAACGGCACAGAGCGATGTCACGAAGGATCGGTCATGTTCGCGTTCTCGTCCGCCGGCGCTCCAAACCTGTCCCTGATCCCGGGCGGCGGCCGCCGCCGCGTGACGCCGCCGCCGCCTCTGCCGCGCTTTAAGGCCGACGATTGCGAGATCGAGGTGCGCGGCGCGCTCGACCTCGACGCCGCCGCGCCGGCCTGGGCGGGCCTCGCCAAGCGCGCACTCGCGCCGAGCCCGTTCTGCGAGCACGCCTTCCTGGCCGCCGCCGCGCGGCACCTGCCCGAGGGCCGGCATCTCGACGCGCTGCTCGTCTGGCGCGGGGAGACGCTGATCGGCGTCGCGCCGGTGGTCGGCCCGCGGCTCGGCGCGCCGCTGCGCCGGCTCGCGCCCTGGCGGGCCGACCTCTTGCCCGCGGCGACGCCGCTGATCGACCGCGACGCGGCGCCGCGCGCGCTGGGGGCGCTGCTCGCCTTCGCCGGAGAGCGGCGGGTTCCCCTGATCCTGGGGGACGTGCCGGCGGGCTCGGCGCTCGCGGAGGCGCTGGTCGAGAAGGGGCTGCGGGTCCTCACGCCGCCGCGGACGCCCACGCCCGATCCGGCGCCGGAGGCCCCGGCGGCGGCCGGGCTCGACGTCGCGGTGGCGCGGAGCGCGGGGGAGATTCGCGATGCGGTGGAGATCTTCCTCGCGCTCGATGCGGAGACGGCGCGCGCCCGGCGCGCGCTGGCGCTGGTTCAGGACCCGGGGCGGGCGAACCTCGTGCGCACGGCGACGCGCCGCGCCGCGCGGGAGAAGGCCTGCCGCGTCCACGTGGCGCGGCGGGACGGACGGCCGGTGGCGGCGATCGTGGTCGCGCGCGGCATGATCTGGCTGTCGGCGGAAGCCGCGGACGCGCCGGGCGCGGTCGCGGCGCTCGTCGCGCGCGCGCGGGTCGCGCCGGCGCCGCCCTGCGCCGACTGGACCAGCGCGCCGCCGCCCTCGGCGCGCCGGCCCGGGGCCCGTGCCGCGGAGCTGGTCGCCGCCGCGCGGCGTCTGCTCTCGCCGCTCTCGCGGGCGTCCTGAGGGTGGGACGGAACGGGCCGCCGCGCCGGCGGCCCTTTCCCGGTCACGCCTCGGCCGCGCTCACGCGGGCTCGGTGGGGCGGTGCACCGTGGAGGCCTGGCCTCCCTTGCGCCCCGCTTCCGAAGCGAGTTCCCGGTTCTGCGAGAAGGAGCGCTTGGACGCGGGCACGCTCTGCCCGCCCTTGCTCGCGATCTCCCTCTGCTTCTCCGGGCTCATCGATGCGAAGCCGCGTTTGGACGCCGACTTGCCGTTCGCCATTTTCGCCTCCTCGGGCCTTTGCTTGGACGCGGTTCTAACCGACAGGCTCACGCCGGGTTCCCGCGGGCTTCCCGCCTGCGGATCGCGCCCTAGCTGCGCGCGGCGCGCGCGCATCGGGCGCAGGCGCGCCGGGACGCCGCCGGGACGCGACGCCGCGGCGGGGAACCGCTTCCTCCCGGCGCTCGTTCGGCTCTTTCGACAGCGTTTCCATCGAGGAGTCCTGCAATGACCCGTTCCGACCTCCTGATTTGGCCGACCCGCCTCGCCGCCGCCGCGCTCGTGGCCGGATCGCTCGCGGCCTGCACGCAATACAACCGGACTGCGACGACCGGCGCGCTGATCGGCGGGGCCTCGGGCGCCGCGATCGGAGCGTCGGTATCGGACGACGAGGTGGAAGGCGCGCTCGTCGGCGGCGCGCTCGGCGCGGCGGGCGGCGCGGTGGTGGGCCGCAGCCTCGACCGCGACGAGGTCGTCTGCGAGTACGATCCGGTCTATCGTCGGGACGTCTGCTACCGCTACTGAGCCTGGGAGCACGCCGCCATGACGAACAAGGACATGGTGAAGTCGGTCGACCCGAAGAAGGCCAAGGCCCCGGACGCCGACCGCGCCAAGGAGCATCACGAGGAGACGACGCCGCGCACCGATCTCGCCGGAGAGCAGTTTCCCGAGAAGCGGGACCCCGAGGATTCGCCGCAGCTCAAGCCGATGATCAACGCCCGCAAGAAGCCGGGGCTGCGCCGGGAGTGACGCCTCACGCGGCGGGGCGCGGCCGCGCGGACTCCGCGCGCCGCGCCGCGAGGCAGGCGAGAAAGCCGATCAGCGTGCAGCCGAGCATGATCACGACGAGCGCCGGCGCCCAGCGCACGACGAGATCGCCCACGACGAAGGCCGCGAGCGCGCCGGTGCCGAGCTGAGCGGCGCCGGCGAGGCCCGCGGCCGTGCCGGCGAGATTCGGCCGCACCGAGAGGGCGGCGGCGGTCGCCCCCGGGATGGTGAGCCCGTTCGCGACCGCGTTCAGCATCAGCGGCAGGAACAGCGTCGCCGGGACCCACGGGCCGACGAGGGCGAAGCCGAGCGCGATGCCGGTCGAGAGCACCGAGAACCCGGTCCCCCACAGCACCAGCCGCTCCGTGCCGATCCGCCGGCCGAAGCGCCCGGTGAGGAAGTTGCCGAGCATGTAGCCGCCGGCGCTGAGGATGAAGTACGCGCCGTAGACGTCGGCCGTGCGCCCCATCGTCTCCACGACGACGAAGGGCGCGCCGGCGATGAAGCCGAAGAAGGCCGCCGAGGTGAAGGACAAGGCGGCGGTGTAGGCGATGAACAGCCGGTCGGCGAGGAGCGCCGGGAAGCCGCGGATCGTGGCCAGCATGGAGGAGGCCGCCCCGCGCGGGGCCGTCTCGAACAGGAGCAGCGCCGCCGCGACGCCGACCCCGGCCGCGAGGATCGCGGTCGCGACGAAGATCGCCCGCCAGCCGAAGCTCTCGTCGAGAAAGCCGCCGAAGAGCGGCGCGATCATCGGCGAGATCACCATGGCCATGGTGATGTAGCCGATCAGGCTCGCGCTCTCGTCCTTGGAGGCCGTGTCGCGCACCACCGCGCGGGCGAGCGCGAAGCAGGTGCCGCCGCCCGCCGCCTGGATGGCGCGGGCGACGAGCAGCGTCTCGATGCCGTCGGCGACGGCGCCGAGGAGCGACCCCATCAGGAAGAGCGCCGCGCCCGCGAGGATGACGGGGCGACGCCCGATCCGGTCCGAGATCGGGCCGACGAAGAGCTGCGTCGCGGCCACGGTGACGAGATAGATCGTGAGCGTCAGCTGCACCGTGGCGTAATCGACCCCGAGCGCCCGGGAGAGGCCCGGCGTCGCCGGCGCGAGCACGTTGAGCGCGAAGGGCTGCAGGGTCGAGATCGCGACGAGGATGGCGAGCGGTGGGCGGCGGGGCGCGGTCATGCCGTCTCCCCGCGTTCCACCGACGGCGTCGGCGCGGCCAGCGCCTCGCGCTGGCGCACCCGCTCGCGCCACCAGGCGTAGAGACCGGCGCCGACGACGAGGGCGAAGCCGGTGAGCGCCACGGGATCGGGGAAGTCCCCGAAGAGCGCGAGGCCGACGACGAGCGCGAGCAGCACGGACGAATAGCGGAACGGCGAGACGACGGAGATGTCCGCCCGGCGAAAAGCCGTCACCACCGCGATGTTGGCGGCCGTGACGAGCAGGGCGGCGCCCACCAGGATCAGCGTCTCGGCCCGCCAGACCGGCGTCCACGCCTGGCCCGTCGCCCAGCCGAGCACGAAGCCCATGATCCCGACGGTCAGCGTCGTGCCGAAGGCGACCACGATCGAGGGCGTGTCGGCGTGGATCAGCCGGGTGAACAGGTCGCGCACCGCCATCAGCGCCGCCGCGCCCAGCGCCAGGAGCGCGCTCGCGTCGAAGCCGGCGGGGCCCGGGCGCACGATCAGCAGCACGCCGCCGAAGCCGACCAGGATCGCCGCCCAGCGCCGCCAGCCCACGCGCTCCAGCCCGAACACGACGAGGATCGCCGTGACGAGGATCGGCGTCGCGTTGAGGATGGCCGTGACGTTGGCGAGCGGGGCCGTGGCGAGGGCCGTGATGAACAAGAAGGCCACCGCGGATTCGATCAGGGCGCGGCCGAGCACGAAGGGCTGCGCCAGGCGCGTCAGCCGGCGCCCCTCCCCCATCGCCAGCACGAGGCCGAGACCGAGCGCGGCCGCGAAGACGCCGCGCACGGCCATCATCTGGCTGGTGGGGAAGAAGGCGCTGGCGAGCTTCATCAGCGCGTCGTTGAGCACGAACAGGCCCATGCCGACGAGCATCGCGAGGATGCCGCGCGTGTTGTCCGACGATGTGGCCGAGGCGAGCAAGGAAACGATCCGTGACATGGCGGCGCGGATGCGCCCCGCCTCCAGTTAAGGCGCGCCGCCGCGCGCGTCGAGCGTGCGCCGCGACGAAATGAGCGCTTCCGGGCTGCGCGTCTCGCCACGACCGGACGGGGCCGGGCTCGTGCGCGCATGCCCGGATCCCCAGGGCGGTTAAGCCCGCTTTAAAAGTCTTGCGCGACGGTGCGGAAACTCTGACACGTGCGAGGTCACCCGTGCTCGGATTCAAGAAGCCTCTCGGAAACGCCGCCGCCGCCCCCGTCGCCGCTGCCGAGGCGTCGGCTCCCGAGGAGCCGAAGGCCGCCGCCGCCGCTCTCGACGGCGAGATCGTCGACGTCCTCGAGGCGGACGTCCTGCGCGCCATCGGGTCGGTGGGCGCGGCCATCGCCGACGCCAGCGCCGCGGCGAGCGCCGCCAAGGACGAGCTCGCCCGCATCGGCGAGGAGATGCACGGCTTCGCCGGGGCGAGCGACGCCGCCCGCGAGGAGACCCGCGCCCTCGCCACCGCCACCGGCGAGCTCGCCGGCACGGTGGAGGCGATCAACTCCGCGATGGACAAGGCCGACGGCCGGATCGGCGACGCCGTCGGCTTCGCGCGCGACGCCAACCAGCTGATCGCGGCGCTCTCGCAGGCGACCCAGGAGATCGTCACGATCGTGGACACGATCGCGGCCGTGGCGCGCCAGACCAACCTGCTCGCGCTCAACGCGACGATCGAGGCCGCCCGCGCCGGCCAGGCGGGGAAGGGCTTCGCGGTCGTCGCGGCCGAGGTCAAGGCGCTCTCGGTCGAGACAGGCAACGCCGCCGGCGACATCCGCACCCGCATCGACGCCCTGCGCGGCAGCGCGCTCTCGTCGATCGACGCGGTCGAGCGGGTCGCGGGCGCCATCGAGGAGGTCCAGCCCGTGTTCCAGACCGTGCGCGACACGGTCGGCGACCAGAACCGCTCCATCGAGGAGGTGGCGCGCCGCGCGGCGCAGGCCTCCGAGAGCGTCGGAGAGGTCGGCGAGCGGGCCCGCGGCATCGAGCGCGCCGCCGAGGACGCGAGCGTGCGCGCCGAGGAGGCCCGCGCCAGCGCCGCGCGCGCCGACGAGGGCGCCAAGGGCCTCGCCCGGCGCTTCACCGCCGTGGTGCGCCAGAGCGAGATGGGCGATCGTCGCGCCCACGACCGCTTCCCCGTGGAGCGTCGCGCCCGCCTCTCCGGCGCCGGCGCGGACGCCGTGACCAAGACGATCGATCTGTCGCTCGGCGGCGCGCTGGTCGCGGCGCCGGCGCGCCATGCGCTCTCCGGCGGCGCGCGGGTGACCCTCGATATCGAAGGCGTCGGCGAGGCGCCGGCCAGGGTCGCGGCCGTCAGCGCCATGGGCGTGCATTGCGCCTTCGAGAACCCCAGTTCCGCCGTGCAGGCGCGCATCGCCGAGGCGGTCTCGGCCGTCGAGGCGCAGTTCCGGCCGCTGATCGACCGGGCCCGCGAGGCCGCGGCCGAGGTCTCGGCCGCCATGGAGGAGACCCTGCGCACGGGTCGGCTCTCCCGCGAGGACCTGTTCGACGTCGACTACCAGCCGATCCCGGGCACGAACCCGCAGCAATTCGAGACGCGGGCGCGCCCGATCCTCTCGCAGATCCTGCCCGGCATCCTCGAGCCGCTGCTCGCCACGGACAAGCGCATGGCGTTCTGCCTCGCGATCGACCGCAACGGCTACATCCCGGTCCACAACAAGATCTATTCGCAGCCCCAGCGCACGGACGACCCGGTCTGGAACGCCGCGAATTGCCGCGACCGCCGCATCTTCGACGACCGCGCCGGCATCGCCGCCGCGCGCTCGACGCGGCCCTTCCTCGTCCAGGCCTATTCGCGCGACATGGGCGGCGGCAAGATGGTGATGATGCAGGAGGTCGACGCCCCGATCCGCGTCGACGGCCGCCATTGGGGCGGCTTCCGCACGGCCTACAAGCTCTGAGGCGGCGCGCCCCGGCCGGATCGGCGCGGCCCGCTCACGGCTATTGCTTGCACCACATGATGCGCGCGATCCAGGCCACGTCCGTGACCGGGACGCTGACCTCGCCGTCCTCCGTCAGCGCCTTGAGCTCGACGGTTCGCACGGTCTTGCGCACGAGCTCGTGCGCGCCGACCGCGCCCTCGGCGTCGCGCATCAGCAGGCGATCGCCCTTGCGCAGGCCCGCGCTGGGCGAGACGATGAGCACGTCCCCGTCGCGGTAGACCGGCTCGAACGTATCGCCCGAGACCTCGACGGCGAAGACCTTCTCCGCGCCCGTGTCGGGGAACTCGATCTCGTCCCAGCGCGCCCCCTCGGGCATGCCGTCCTCGGCGAACAGCGGCGCGGCGCCGGCGTCGCGCCAGCCGACCAGCGGCACGGTGGCGCCGCGATGCGCCTCCCCCGGCTCGATCAGGCCGACGAACTCGTCGAGGCTGGCGCCCGTGGCGTTGAGCACCTTGGCGAGGGACTCGGTGGAGGGCCAGCGCTCGCGCCCGTCGGGGCTGACGCGCTTGGACTTGTTGAAGCTGGTCGCGTCGAGGCCGGCTCGCCGCGCCAGGCCGGACGCGGTCAGGCCGTAGCGTTCCGCCAACCGGTCGATCGCCATCCAGATCTGGCCATGCGTGAGCATGAGACGCCTCGTTGCTGTGACCGCAAACCCAACCCTAGGAAATGACCCGGGCCTATGGGACAGACAAACGTTCGGGGCAAGCCCGGTTCCATCGCCGGCTTGCGAGCCGGGCCGCGCCGGCCTAAAGCTCCGGCGATCCGACCCCTGCAGGAGCCCGTCATGACCCTGGTCTACAAGATCGCCCCGCGCCCGCTCTGGGAGGCCGCCCGGGCCGCGGGCGTGTTCGAGGGCGCGCCGGTGGACCTCGCCGACGGCTTCATCCACTTCTCCACCGCCGAGCAGGCCCGGGAGACGGCGGAAAAGCACTTCGCCGGGCAGGACGATCTCCTCCTCGTCGCCGTCGATGCGGCGGCGCTCGGGGAGGCGCTGAAATGGGAGCCCTCCCGCGGAGGGGCGCTGTTCCCCCATCTGTACGGGCCGCTGCCGCTCTCGGCCGCGCTCTGGGCGAAGCCGCTTCCGGCGACGCCGGAGGGCGGGCACGATTTCACCGGCCTCCTTCCGGACGCCGACGGATGATCGGCGGCGCGTTCCCGCTGGTCCGGCCTTTCCTGCACCGGCTCGACCCGGAAGCGGCGCACCAGCTGACGATCCGCTCGCTCGCCATGGCGCCGGCCCTGACGCCGGCGAGGGACGACGCGCGGCTGTCGGTCGCGGCCATGGGGCTCTCGTTCCCCAACCCGGTCGGCCTCGCGGCGGGCTACGACAAGCAGTGCGAGGTGCCCGACCAGCTGCTCGCGCTCGGCTTCGGCTTCGTCGAGCTCGGCGGGGTCACGCCGCGGCCGCAGCCCGGCAACCCGCGCCCGCGGGTCTTCCGCCTCGCCGCCGACGGGGCGGTGATCAACCGCTTCGGGCTCAATTCGGACGGCCTGTCGCGCTGCCGCGAGCGGCTGCGGCGGCGCAAGGGGCGGCCCGGGATCGTCGGCGTCAACCTGGGCGCGAACAAGGACAGCGCGGACCGCATCGCGGACTACGCGACGCTGGTCGCCGGCCTGTGCGGGCTCGCGGATTTCCTGACGATCAACGTCTCCTCGCCGAACACGCCGGGCCTGCGCGACCTGCAGGGCGAGGCCTTTCTCGACGCGCTCCTCGCCCGCGCGGTGGAGGCCCGCGACCGGGCCGACGAGGCGGCGGGGACGCGCACGCGGCTCCTGCTCAAGATCGCGCCCGATCTCGCGCTCGACGCGCTCGACGCCATGACCGCGACGGCGACGACGCGCGGGCTCGACGGGCTGATCGTCTCGAACACCACCATCGCGCGCCCGGACACGCTGCGCGAGGCCGCGCTCGGCGCGGAGACCGGCGGCCTCTCCGGGCGCCCGCTCTTTTCGCTCTCGACACGCATGCTGGCGCAGGCGCGGCTGCGGGTCGGCGAGGCGATGCCGCTGATCGGGGTCGGCGGGGTGGATTGCGCAGAGGCCGCCTGGACCAAGATCGAGGCCGGCGCCTCGCTGGTGCAGCTCTACACGGCCCTGATCTACGAGGGCCCGGGGCTGATCCCCTCGATCAAGGAGGGGATCCTCGCGCGCCTGACGGCAGAGGGGCTCGACGGGCTCGCGCCGGTGGTCGGCCGGCGCGCGGCCGAGATCGCGCAGGGCTGACGCCGGCGTCGGCGGAAGCCGCCGGCTTCCGGCGCCTGCGCGAATCCGGCTCAGCCCACGGTCGGCCAGGCCTTCTGCGGGCCGCGCATGCGCTCGTAGGCGGCGGCGGCGCGCAGCACCGCCATGTCGTCGAAGCGCGGGCCGACGATCTGGAGGCCGATCGGCAGGCCCGACGCCGTGTAGCCGGCGTTCACCGAGATCGCCGGCTGCTCCGACATGTTGAACGCCACCGTGAAGCCGATGTGCTCGAAGGGCCGGCGCCAGTCGTTCACGGGCGAGGCCCAGTCCGCCGGATAGGTCGGCATCGGCGCCACCGGCGAGAGCAGGAGGTCGTAGGGCGCGGTGGCGGCGAGCGCCGCCTTGCGCATGGCGTCGATCTGCGAGAATCCGTGATAGACCTCCGCGCCGGTGAGCGAGCGCCCGCTCTCGGCCCAGGCGTGGATGTAGGGCAGGATCGCCTCGCGCTTCTCCTTCGGCAGCGGCGCGACGTCGGACCAGGCGCGGGCGCGCCAGAAGCGGTCGAGCCCGTCGAGCATCTCGCGGGTGAGGAAGGGCCCGGCCTCCTCGACGACCGCGCCGGCGGCGGCGAAGGCGCCGGCCGCGCGCTCGATCGCCGCGCGCACCTCCGGCTCCACGGGCGCGCCGACGCCGCACTCGAGAACGAGCCCGATGCGCAGGCCGTCGACGTCGGACTCGAGGTCGAGCCAGGGGAGATCGGCCGGCGGCAGGCTCATCGTGTCGCGCGGGTCGGGGCGCGAGAGCACGCTCATGAACAGGGCCGTATCCGCCACTGTGCGGGTCATCGGTCCGGCGACGCGTCCGAGATAGGGCGGGTCCACCGGCACGCGGCCGAAGCTCGGCTTGAAGCCGACGACGCCGCACCAGCCCGCCGGCAGGCGGATCGAGCCGCCGATATCGGTGCCGATATGCAGCGGTCCGTAGCCCGCCGCCGCCGCCGTTCCCGCGCCGGCGGAGGAGCCGCCGGGGTTGAGGTCGGTGTTCCACGGGTTGCGCGCGAGCGGGTGGAAGCTCGAGAGGCCCGACGAGAGCATGCCGTAATCCGGCATCGTGGTCTTGGCCAGGATCACCCCGCCCGCCTCGCGGGTGCGCGCCGAGGCCGGCGCGTCGACGGGCGCGGGCGCGAGGTCGCGCGCCGCGGTGCCGAGCGGCACCGGATCGCCCTTGGTGGCGAGGTTGTCCTTGATCGTCACCGGCACGCCGTCGATCGGCCCCGCGGGCTCGCCCTTGGCCCAGCGCGCCTCGGAGGCCTGCGCCATGGCCCGCGCGCGCTCGGGATCGAAGGCGTAGAGCGCGTGCAGCACGGGCTCGGACGCATCGATGCGCGCGATCACGGCGTCCGTCACCTCGACGGGCGAGATCCGGCGGTCGCGATAGGCGGCGACGAGGTCGAGGGCGCCGAGATCGGCGAGGCTGGTGTCGGGGCGGGCGGTCATGAGCGGTCCTTTTCTTCGTTGTCGTGCGTCCTCACGCCCCCGCCGCGCGGGCGCGGCGATGCCGGCCGGGGACCGCGTCGAGGAGCGTGCGGGTGTAGTCGTGGGAGGGCCGGTCGAAGACGGCGTCCGTCGGCCCCTCCTCGACGATGCGCCCGGCCTGCATGACGCAGACCCGATCGGTGATCACGCGCACGACCGAGAGGTCGTGGCTGATGAACAGGTAGGCGAGGCCGAATTCCTCCTGCAGGTCCATCATCAGGTTGAGCACCTGCGCCTGCACCGAGACGTCCAGCGCGGAGACCGGCTCGTCGGCGACGATCAGCGCAGGCCGCGTGACGAGCGCGCGGGCGATGGCGATGCGCTGGCGCTGGCCGCCGGAGAATTCGTGCGGGTACTTCTCCGCCGCCGAGGCGGGCAGCCCCACGGCGTCGAGCGCCTCGCGCACGCGTCTGGCCCGCGCCGCCGCGTCGACCTCGGGCTCCAGCGAACGGATCGGCTCGGCGACGATGCGCGCCACCGAATGGCGCGGGTCGAGGGAGCCGTAGGGGTCCTGGAAGATCGCCTGGAAATGCTTCCGCTCGGCGCGCAGCTCCGCGCGGGAGAGGGCGAACAGGTCGCGCCCGCGGAAGCGCACCGATCCCGCCTGCGGGGTCTCGAGCGCCATCACCGTGCGGGCGAGGGTGGACTTGCCGCAGCCCGATTCGCCGACGATGCCGAGGCTCTCGCCGGGCGCGAGCGTCAGGCTCACGCCGTGGAGCGCCGTGAAGGTCGGCGCGGCCTCGAGCAGCGTGCGCCGCGGCAGGCGGTAGCGGCGCACGAGGTCCGAGACCTCGAGCAGCGCAGGGGTCTTCTCCAGCGCGCTCATGAGCGCGCTCCGGCGTCGCGCGTCGCCTCGGCGAGCGGATCGGCCGTCCCCGCGGGCGGATGGGGATGCAGGCAGGCGGCGCGATGATCGCGGCGCTCCGACGCGCCGAGCGGCGCGAGCGGCGGCGGGGCGATCCGGCAATCCCCCTGCGCGCGGGGGCAGCGCGGGGCGAAGGCGCAGCCCGCCGGGCGATGCAGCGGATCGGGCACCTGGCCGGGAATGGCGAGGAGCCGGCGCTTGCGCCCGCGCGCGTCCCGCGCCGCGCCGAGGAGCGCCGAGCGCGGCGAGGCGGAGAACAGCCCGCGCGTATAGGGGTGGGCCATGTGGCCGAAGACGTCGTCCGTGCGCCCGCTCTCCACCACGCGCCCGGCATACATCACCATCATCCGCTCCGCCGTCTCCTCGACGACGCCGAGATCGTGGGTGATGAGCACGAGCCCCATCCCGGTCTCGGCGACGAGGTCGCGCAGGAGGTCGAGGATCTGGGCCTGGATGGTGACGTCGAGCGCCGTCGTCGGCTCGTCGGCGACGAGAATGTCCGGGTCGCAGGCGAGCGCGATGGCGATGACGACGCGCTGGCGCTGCCCGCCGGAGAGCTGGTGGGGGTAGAGGTCGAGCGAGAAGCGCGGACCGGGGAGCCCGACGCGGTCGAGGAGCTCGCGCGCGCGCGCGGCGGCCTCGGCCTTGGAGAGGCGCAGGTGCAGGACGAGGCTCTCGGCGATCTGCGCGCCGATGGTCTTGACCGGGTTGAGCGCCGTCATCGGCTCCTGGAACACCATGGCGATGCGCCGCCCGCGGATCGCCTGCATCTCGCGCTCGGAGGCCTCCAGCAGGTTCCGCCCGTCGAGCCGGATCGCGCCGGAGACGCGCGCGGCCTTCGGCAGGAGGCCCATGACGGCGAGCGCCGTCATCGACTTGCCGCAGCCCGATTCGCCAACGATGCCGAGCCGCTCGCCGCGGTCGAGGGCGAGGTCGACGCCCTCCAGGATCGGGGCGTCGCCGGCCTCGGTGGGGATCGTCACACGCAGATTCTCGACCTCGAGCAGACGGCTCATCGCGCGCGCCTCACCTTGGGGTCGAGCGCGTCGCGCAGGCCGTCGCCCAAGAGGTTGAGGCCGAGCACGGCGAAGGTGATGGCCAGCCCGGGCACGATCGCGAGCCAGGGCGCGGAATAGATGTAGGTCTGGGCGTCGAACAGCATCTTGCCCCAGGAGGGCTGGGGCGGCTGCACGCCGAGGCCCACGTAGGACAGCCCCGCCTCGGCGACGATGGCGAGCGCGAACTGGATCGTCGCCTGCACGACCAGCACCGCCGTGCAGTTCGGCAGGACGTGCTCCACCGTGATGGCGAGGTCGCTCTTGCCGGCGCAGCGGGCGGCGAGCACGAAGTCGCGCTTCCACAGCCCGAGCGCCGCGCCGCGGGTGAGGCGGGCGAAGACGGGGATGTTGAAGATGCCGATGGCGACGATGGCGTTGACCGCGCCGGGCCCGGCGAGCGCGGTGATGATCACCGCGGTGAGCAGCGCCGGGAAGGCGAAGGCGAGGTCGGTCGAGCGCATCACGACGTCGTCGACGAGCCCGCCGCGCGCCGCCGCGAGGGCGCCCAGCGGCACGCCGAAGCCGGCGCCGACGAGCACGGCGACCACCGCCACCACGATCGAGACCTGCGCGCCCGCCATGATCTGCGAGAGGATGTCGCGGCCGAAGAAGTCGGTGCCGAGCGGGTGGGCGAAAGAGGGCGGCTGCAGCTTGTTCAGGATGTCGAGCGCGGTGGGCTCGTAGGGCGTCCAGACGAGCGAGAGCGCGGCCATGGCGACGAAGAGCGCGGTCACCGCCGCGCCGAGGACGAGGCTCGGGCTCCAGCCGCGCCGCCGGCGGGCGGCCGTCGTCTCGGCGAGGCCGCTCATCGCGCGCCTCCGCGGGAGAGCCGCGGGTCGAGCGCGGCATAGGCGAGATCGACGAGGAAGTTCACCACGATGACCGAGATCGCGAGCAGCGTGACGAGGCTCTGCACGGTGACGAGATCGCGCTGGGCGATGGCCTGGAAGACGAGCCGGCCCAGGCCCGGCAGGGTGAAGACGTTCTCGATGATGATCGTGCCCGCGAGCAGGAAGGAGAATTGCAGGCCCATGATCGTCACGACGGGGATCAGCGCGTTCGGCACCGCATGGCGCCAGAGCGCCGCCTCTCCGGACAGCCCCTTGGCGCGGGCGGTGCGGATGAAGTCCTCGCCGAGCGTCTCGATGACGGAGGAGCGGGTGACCCGCGCGAGGATCGCCGCCTGCGGCAGCGCGAGCGCGAAGGCGGGCAGGATCAGCGCCTTCAGTCCCGGCCGGAGACCCGCCTCCCAGCCGGGAAAGCCCGAGGCCGGCAGCCAGCCGAGGCCGAGCGAGAAGACGATGACGAGCATCAGCCCGAGCCAGAAGTTCGGCACGGCGACGCCCACCTGCGCCACCCCCATACTCGCGACGTCCGCCGCGCGCCCGCGCCGCGAAGCCGCGAGAACGCCGACGGGGATGGCGATCAGCGTCGAGAGGGCAAGCGCGAGGAGCGCCAGCGGCAGGCTCACGGCGACGCGCTGGGCGATCAGGTCGGCGACGGGCACCGAGTAGGTGTAGCTCGTGCCGAAATCGCCGACGAGGAAGCCGCCGATCCAGTCGAGATAGCGCCAGACGACGGGCTGATCGAGGCCCATCTCGGCGCGCAAAGCGGCGAGCGTATCGGGCCGCGCCCCGGTGCCGAGGATGATCGCCGCCGGGTCCCCCGGCAGCACCGCCATCGCCACGAACACGACGAGGCTCGCCGCGAAAGCGGTGAGGACGAGCGCGATCGTGCGGCCGAGGAGATAGCGGGACACGTGTGTGGGACCTCTCAGCTCCAAACCCGTCATCCCGGACGCCGAAGGCGATCCGGGACCCAGGACCGCGACGCCGATCTTGCGGCGTTCACGCCGCATCGCTCGGCGGGAACGTGCGTCCGGCCACGGTGGGCCACGGCGTTGCACGCCGCTCAATCGAGCGTCGGCGTTTATGGGTCCCGGGTCGCCGTTCGGCGCCCGGGATGACAATTCGATGCGACCGAACGGGCCGCGCCCCACTCACTGCGCCCAGCGCGCCTGCGTCACGTCGTTGGCGGGGATCGGCTGGTTGGTCCACAGGCCCTCGAGGTCGGCGCGCCAGACGCCGATCTTCGGGAGCACGTAGAGGAACACCGCCGGCTGGTCCTCGGAGAGGATGCGCTGGAGCTCGCCGGCGATCTCGGCCTGCTCGTCCGGGTCGGTGGCGGAGAGGTAGGCCTGGTAGGCCTTCTTGTACGCCTCGCTGTCGTAGTTGAAGTAGTACTCGTCGCGGGCGAAGATATCGAGGTCGCGCGGCTCGGTATGGGCGATGATCGTCGCGTCGAAATCGTAGCCGCGGAAGACCTGCTCCAGCCATTGCGCCCACTCGATCGGCACGAGCTCGACGTTCAGCCCCACCTGGCTCAGATAGGCCGCCGCCACCTCGCCGCCGCGGCGGGCGTAGGCCGGGGGCGGCAGCTGGATGGTGAGGCTCGCGCCGGCCGCGCCGGCCTCCTCGAGCAGCGCGCGCGCCCGGTCCGGGTCGTAGGGATAGGCGTCGGAGAAGTCGACGTAGCCCGGGCTCGCCGGCGTCGAGAACGAGCCGATCGGCGTGCCGAGCCCGTTCTGCACGGCCTCCACCATCGCCTGCTTGTCGATCGCGTGGGCCAGCGCCCGGCGCACGCGCACGTCGTCGAGGGGCGCGCGCGCATTGTTGAGCGAGAGGATCACCTCGCCCTGCGTCGCGCCGATCGCCACGGTGAAGCGGTCGTCGTTCTGGAACTGGGCCAGCGCCTCGGGCGCGGGGAAGTTCGGGAAGGCGTCGAGGTCGCCGGCGAGCATCGCCGCGGTGGCGGCGGACGGGTCGGAGATGAAGCGGATCGTCACGTTCTCGATCGCCGGCGCGTCGCCCCAGTAATCGTCGTTGCGGGTCATCTCGACCCGGTCGCCCTGCACCCACCGCTCGAAGCGGTAGGGGCCGGTGCCGACCGGGTTCGTCTTGTTGGTCTCGGCCGTATCCGGCGCGACCATCACGGCGTCGCCCCAGGCCATGTTAAACAGGAAGCGCGAGGAGGGCTGATCCAGGGTCACCACCGCCGTGCCCGGGTCGGGGCACTCGGTCGAGGCGATGGGCTCGAACAGGCCCTTCTGGGCGTTGGTGGAGTCCGGCGCGAGCGCGCGCTCGTAGGAGAACTTCACGATCGCGCAGTCGAAGGGCGTGCCGTCGTGGAAGGTGACGCCGTCGCGCAGGTCGAACGTGTAGACGAGGCCGTCGTCGGAGATCTCCCAGCTCTCGGCGAGGGCGGGCACCACGGCGCCCTCGCCGTCGATCTGCACCAGGCCCTCGAAGATGTTGGCGTAGGTCACCTCGCGAATGGCGGCTGCGGCGCCGGCGGTCGGGTCGAGCATCGGCGGCTCGAGCTGCATGCCGAGCGTGAGCGTGTCGTCGTCCTGGGCGAGCGCGCCGCCGGCGGCGAGCGCGAGCGCGCTCGCGGCGATCAGGGTCCTCAAGTACGCGGGCCGCATGGGCCGTCCTCCTTCCCGGTTCGGTCGCCGGCTCTTCTGCCCGGCCTGCGGCCGCGAGGCCGCTCGATCGGCGCGCAGCATGCCGAGACGCGGCGGTTTCCGCCACCCCGGCGCACGGTGCGCATCCACCCGTCCATCCTGCGCCTCGCGCCACCGCCGTCAATGGCGCGCGAGCGCTCTCCCCGCTCCTTCCCTGTAGGGGAAGGTGGCGCGCCGCCGCAGGCGGCGTGACGGATGGGGCGCGCCGACGGCGCGTTCCGCGAAGCGGAAGCCTACCGGTGGCGTCCGGATCGACCGTAGACCTTCGGCTTCGCCGAACGCGCGTGCCGCGCGCCCCTTCCGAGAGGCCGCGCCGCGCTTGCCTCTCAGGTGATCTTGCCGCGCGCCGCGACGGGAATCTCCCCCACGATCTGGTCGGCGCGCACGGCGACGAGGCGGTCGTGCATGTTGACGACGACGCAGACGTGGTTCGGCACGATGCTCACCACCTCCCCGACCGCGGGCTTCTCCGGCGAGCGCGAAAGGTCGAGGAAGCCGTGCTCCTCGGCGAACTTCGCGATGCGCGCCTGCGGGTACTCGCGGATCAGCCCGAAGCCGTCGAGCCCGCCGCCGGTGTCGCTGGTGAGCGTCTTCGAGCCCGAATCGAGAATGCCGCGCTCGGGCCCCGCCCGGCTGACGACGGTTGCGACCACGTGCAGCGCGCAATCCTCCAGCGACGCCACGCCGCAGGCCATCATCATGCGATCGTTGAAGATCGAGGTGCCCGAGCGGTGCTCGGTCGCCCCGCGGATGCGGCCGATGTTCTTCAGGTTCGGCGTGCCGCCGGTGGAGACGATCCGCGCCGAGAGGCCGTGGGCGGCGAGCCCCTCGAGCACCGTGTCGAGGAAGGCCTGCGTCTCGGCGATCCGGTCCTCCGGCGCGTAGAGCAGGAGGCCGTCGAAGCGCAGGCCCTCGCGGCTCGCGATGTCGCGGGCGAGGGCGACCGCCTCCTGAGGCGTCTCGACGCCGGCGCGCGCACGGCCGGTGTCGCACTCGACGACGACGCCGAGCGGGCGGCCGGCGATGGCGCCGGCCTCCGGCAGGCCGGCGACGACGGTCGGGTTGTCGGCGGCGACGACGACGGCGGCGGTCTCGAGCAGGCGCCCCAGCCGGCCGATCTTGTCGGGGCCGAGGATGTTGTAGCTGATCAGGATGTCGTCGAAGCCGGCCTTCGCGAACACCTCCGCCTCGCCGAGCTTCTGGCAGGTGATGCCCGACGCCCCGGCGGCGCGCTGCATGGTCGCGAGGTGGGTGCTCTTGTGCGTCTTGATGTGCGGCCTGTTGGCGAGCCCGGCATCGTCGCAGGCGTCCTGCAGCCGGCGGATGTTGCGGGCGACGACGTCGAGATCGATCATCACGGCGGGGGAGCCGTATTCCCGGGCGACGCGGGCGGCGAGGGAGGGAGCGATCGGCGTCATCGGCGCGGGCCTTTCGGGAACGGGGGATGCCGCGAGTCTAGCATTCGCGCTGCTCTCGCGCGAAGGCGCGCGCGCGCCGAGGCCGCGTCGGGACGTCGCCCATTGCAGCGAGCGGCCCCGCTCACCCCTCGCGCGCGGCGCCGATGCGGGCGCGGTGCGGGCCGAACAGGCAGGCGAGGGCGAGGATGACGCCCGACACGGTGGCGATCATCCCCGCCGCGCTCACCGCGTGCTCGCCGCCGAGCCAGAGCGGGCCCCGGCCGGCGAGGATCGTGCCGCCCACGGCGGAGAGGATCGCGAAGGCGACGCTCCAGGCCACCTGGCGCTCCAGCCGGTTCGTCATCAGCCGCGCGGCGGCGGGCGGGCAGATGAACATGGCGATGACGATGATCGAGCCCACCGCGTCGAAGGCCGCGACCGCCGCCACGGCCGCGACGACGACGAGGCCGAAGGAGATCGCCGCCACCGGCAGCCCCAGCGTGGCGGCGAAGCCCTCGTCGAAGGTCGAGAGCTTCAGGGGCCGCCAGAACAGGGCGGTGAGGAGCGCGATCAGCGCCGCGACGACGGCCATGCGGGGCAGCTCCGGCGGCAGGTCGGCGAGCGCCGCGGGGTCGAGGAGCGAGCCCCAGCCTCGCGCCGAGAGCCAGATCAGGCTCTCGAGATTGCCGTAGAGCGCGTGCTCGACGTCGATGTGGATGCCGGACGTGTCGGTCTGCTCGAGGATCAGCACGCCGGCGGCGAACATCGCGGTGAAGACGACGCCCATGGCCGCGCCGGGCTCGATGCGCCCGAGCCGCCGCACCGCCTCGATCAGGACGACGGCGACGATCGCCGCCCCCGCCGCGCCGAGCATCATCGGCCAGGTGGCGATCGTCCCGGTGAGGAGGAAGGCGACGACGATGCCCGGCAGCACCACGTGCGAGATGGCGTCGCCGATCAGCGCCTGGCGGCGCAGCACGAGGAAGTTCCCCGGCAGCGCGCAGGCGATCGCCGCGAGCGTGCCGATGAGGAGCGGCGCGAGGTCGAGCTGGACGAAGGTCGCGCCCATCATGCGGCTCCCTCGACGGGCGTCGGCGGGCCGAGCCGGCGGTCGATGTCGGCGATCTCGTCGCGGGTGAGCACGGCCTCGATGGCGGTGAGCCCGTCGTAGCGGCCGGAGATGGTCTCGTCGCGGTAGAGCTGGCGAGCGACCTCCCAGCGCTTCTCGTCGCGCAGGACCTTGGCCGCCTGCGCCGCGCCCGCTCGCGTCGCCACCGCGTCCGGGCGGATCAGCCGGTCGCGGCGCAGCACCTTGAGGGTGAGCCCGTCGAAGATCGGCTCGCCGCGGGCGAGCGCGAGGAGCCCCTGGCGGCGATGCACGCGCAGCTGGAAGCGCCGGCGCCGCCAGAGCGCCGCCGCCACCCCGCGCCCCGGCGCGAGGAGGAGCGAGAGCGCGAACAGGCCGAAGGAGACGAGCACGATGATCGGTCCCGTCGGCAGGTCGGGCGCGGAGGCCGAGAGCGCCGCGCCGAGATAGCCGGCCGCCCCCCCGAGGCCGCCGGCGATCCAGACGACGCGCTCGGTCCGCTCGGTCCAGAACCGCGCCGTCACCGGCGGGATGATGAGCAGCGCCACGATGAGGATGAGCCCCACGATCTTCAGCCCGATCACCGTCACCGCCATCACGAGGCCCATGATGGCGAGGTCGACGCCGCGCACGTTCACCCCGGAGGCCGCCGCCCATTCGGGGTCGAAGGAGACGAGCGTCATCGGCCGGCGCAGCAGCGCGACGGCCGCGACGCAGGCCGCGCCGCCGACCGCGATCGTCACGGCGTCGGCGTAGAGCATGCCGGCGGTGGAGCCGAGGAGGAAGCTCTCGAGCCCCGCCTGCCGCCCGCTCGACATGGTCTGGATCACGGTGAGGAGCACGACGCCGAAGCCGAAGAAGACCGACAGGACCGCCCCGATGGCGGCGTCCTCGGCGAGGCGGGTGCGCCGGGTCGTCCATTCGACCAGGACGAGGCCGACCGTCGCGGAGACCGCCGAGCCGAGGAGCAGGCCGACCAGGTGGCGCCCGTCTCCGCCGAGCGCGACCATCAGCATGAAGGCGAGGCCGATCCCCGGCAGGGTCGCGTGGGCGACGGCGTCGGCGACGAGCGCGCGCTTCCTCAGGAACAGGAACGTCCCGCCGGCTCCGGCAGCGGCCCCGAGCAGCCCCGCGCCGATCGCGACGAGCGCGGAATTGTAGCCGGCCTGCAGGGCGAGCGCCGCCAGGAACGCATCGAGGAAGGGGCCGCTCATCGTCTCACGCGCCGGCCAGCTTCAGCTGGTCGATATGCGCGGTGGCGAGCCGCCCGCCGTAGGTCGCCTGCAGGTTCTCGGCGGTGAAGGTGGTCGCCACCGGCCCGTCGGCGATCTTGCGCACGTTGACGAGGAGCAGATGGTCGAAATAGTCCGCCACCGTCGCGAGGTCGTGGTGGACGGCGACGACCGTGCGCCGCTCGGCCTTGAGGCTCTTCAGCACGTCGATGATGGCCTTCTCGGTGGCGGCGTCGACGCCGGCGAAGGGCTCGTCGAGCAGGTAGAGGTCGGCGTCCTGGGCGAGCGCGCGGGCGAGGAAGACGCGCTGCTGCTGCCCGCCCGAGAGCTGACCGATCTGCCGGTCGGCGAAGTCCGCCATGCCGACCCGCTCGAGGCAGGCGATCGCCCGCTCGCGATGGGCGCGGCGCACGAGGCGCAGGAGGCCGAGCTCGCGGTAGAGCCCCATCAGCACCACGTCGATCACGCGGGTGGGGAAGTCCCAGTCGACGCTCGCGCGCTGCGGCACGTAGGCGATGCGGGCGCGCGCCTGCGCCAGCGGCGCGCCGAACACGCTCACGCGGCCCGACACGGACGGCACGATGCCGAGCGCGGCCTTGAGCAGGCTCGACTTGCCCGCCCCGTTCGGCCCGACGATCGCCACCATGCTCTCCGGCGGCGCGACGAAGTCGACGGAGAACACGACCGGCTTCTCGCCGTACGACACCGTCATCTCGTGGACGGCGAACGGGCTGTCCGCATCGGCGGCGGCCTGCACCGCCCGTCCGTCCCGCGCCGCGAGCGCGACCTGTCCCTGCTGCAAGCGGTCCTCCTTCTCAGCTGCCCGCCGCGAGGCGCCCGCGCATGCCGCGCTCCGGCGCCTCCCCGCCCAACGCCCGGGCGATGGTCGTGGCGTTGTGGTCGATCATTCCGATATACGTGCCTTCATAGGTCCCCGGTTCGCCCATGGCGTCGGAGAACAATTCGCCGCCGATCTCGACCGTGTGGCCCCGCGCCGCCGCGCCCTCGACGAGCGCGCGGATGTTGCGGTCGGAGACCGAGCTCTCGACGAAGACGGCGCGGATGTCGCGGGTGACGATGAGGTCGACCAGCTCCTCGATGCGCTGGAGCCCGGCCTCGCTCTCGGTCGAGATGCCCTGGATGCCGAGCACCTCGTAGCCGTAGGCCGAGCCGAAATAGTTGAAGGCGTCGTGGGCCGAGAGCAGCACGCGCCCGTCCGCCGGCACCGAGCCGAGAACGCGGGTGGCGTAGCCCGAAAGCTCGGTCAGCTCGGCGAGGTGCGCCTCGGCGTTGGCGCGGAAGGCCGCCTCGCGCTCGGGCGCGACGGCGATCAGCGCGTCGCGGACGGCGATCACGACGCGCGACCACAGGTTCGGGTTCATCCAGACGTGGGGGTCGTGGCGGCCCTCGTAGTCGTCGTGGCCGATGAGCAGGTTCTCCGGCAGCGCCTCCGCCACGGCGACGACGGGCTGGCGCGCGGCGAGATCGAGGAGGAACTCCTCCATCTGCGCCTCGAGATAGAGGCCGTTCCAGAGCACGAGATCGGCGCCCGCGAGGGCGGCGATGTCGGTGCGGGTCTGGCGATAGGCGTGCGGGTCGACGCCCGGCCCCATCAGGGCGCGGACGTCGACGGCGTCGCCGCCCACGGCGCGCGCGGCGTCGGCGATCATGCCGGTGGTGGCGACCACGTCCACGGGCTCCGCCGCAGGCGCGGCGGTGGGAGCCAACGCCATGGGCAGGGCGAGCGCGGCCGCGAGGCCGGCGAGGGCGCCGAGCAGCGTGCGGCGGCGGGGGGCGGGCGTGTCGGCGGCGTGCATCCGTCGTCTCTCCTCGTCGTCGTCGAAACAGGATCCGGACCCGGATCCCGCGGCGCGCGACGACGCGGCCCCCGACCTTCGGGATGAGCTTCGCCCGTCGCGAAATCACGCGCAAGCCGCGGAGATTTCCTCGTCCTCCATACGCATATGGGAACGATTTGCATCTGTCAACGCTCTTGCGACCCATTTGCAGGTGGCTCTTGCAAATGCGTCGCATTTGGCTAGCGTGCCGCCCATGACGGTACGCGATTCCGATCTGGTCGAAGACCGCGCGCGGGAGCTCGAGGACGCCCTGCGCGCCAAGGGCGTGCGCATCACGCGCCAACGCGCGGCCCTGATCGAGGTTCTCTCCCGCGCCGAGGATCATCCGGACGCCACCGAGCTGCACCGCCGCGCGCAGGACATCGACGCGTCCGTCTCGCTTTCGACGGTCTACCGCACGCTCTCCGTGCTCGAGCAGCAGAACGTCGTCCACCGCCACGCCTTCGAGGGCGCGCCGGCACGCTTCGAGCCGGCCGACGCGCCCCACCACGACCACATCATCGACATCGAGACCGGCGACGTCATCGAGTTCCACAACGAGCGCATCGAGCGCCTCCAGGCCGAGATCGCCGCCGAGCTGGGCTACGACGTGGTGCGCCACCGGCTGGAGCTCTATTGCCGCAAGAAGACGGGCCGCTGATCGGGCGCCCGAACTCCCGGCCGGGCTCGATCGTTGCCGTTGCGAGACGAAGCCCACCCGCGCGACGCCCATCCGCGCGACGCCATCCCGCGAGGAGCCCGACCATGGAGATCGCCCTCGAGAAGGTCTGCGACCTGATCGTCCACGCCCGCGCCTACGACGTGAAGGAGGGCATGACCGACCCGCAATCCGGCTCGAACGAGACCGACGACCGCAATTTCGGCTCGCTCGCCGAGAGCGGCACGGACCGGACGGAGGAGGAGATGCGGCTCGTCCTCGACGGTCTGAACACCGACGAGGCCGCCTCCCTGATCGCCCTCGTCTTCCTCGGCCGCGGCGACATGGAGCCCCGCGAATGGCCCGACGCCTACCGTCTCGCCCACGAGCGGCTGGCGAGCGGCAGCCTGAAGGTGTCGGACTACCTGATGGGCATTCCCAATCTCGGCGATCTCCTGGACGAGGGCCTGGCCGGGCTCGGCATGAGCTGCGCCTGACGTCGGGCGCGCGGGCCGCGACGGCGCGTGCGGTTGACACGCCCGCGCGCGGGGCCTACGCGCGGCGGGTCCCCTCCCCGCCCGAGAGATCCATGTCCGAGCTCAACCCGCCCGCCGCCGAGGCGGCCCTCGCCGAGACCACGCTGCTGCCCGGCCTGTCCGCGGTCGCGCAGGCGTACGACGTCGTCTTCTGCGACGTCTGGGGCGTGATCCACAACGGCGTCGCCGCCTACGAGGCCGCGCACGACGCGCTCACGCGCTTCCGCCGCGCCGGCGGGACGGCGATCCTGATCTCGAACGCGCCGCGCCCCGGCACGGCGGTGATGACGCAGCTCGACCGCCTCGGCGTCCCGCGCGAGGCCTACGACGACATCGTCACCTCCGGCGACATGACGCGGATGACGGTGGAGGAGCGCATCGCCGAGCCGCTGTTCCACATCGGCCCGCCCCGCGACGCGCCGATCTTCGAGGGCCTGCCGACGCGCTTCGCCCCGGTCGAGGAGGCGTCCTACGTGGTCTGCACCGGGCTGTGGAACGACCGCGAGGAGACGCCCGACGACTATCGGGGCCTGTTCGAGCCGCTCGTCGCCCGCCGCGCGCCGCTGATCTGCGCCAACCCGGACATCGTGGTCGAGGTCGGCGGAACGCTCGTCTATTGCGCGGGCGCTCTGGCCACGCTCTACGAGGAGATGGGTGGGCCGGCGGTCTATTTCGGCAAGCCCCACGAGCCGGTCTATCGCGAGGCGCTCGCGCGCGCCGCGCGCCTGCGCGGCGAGGAGGTCCCCGTCTCGCGCGTTCTCGCCATCGGCGACGCGATCCGCACCGACATCGCCGGCGCGGCCGGCATCGGCGCCGACGCGCTGTTCATCGCCAAGGGCATCCACGCCGAGGATCTGAAGCTCGAGGCCGACCGCCTCGACCCCGAGATCGCCCGCGCCTTCTTCGCCGAGCAGCCGCATCGCCCGAAGGCGGCGATGGCGCTGCTCGGCTGGTGAGGCGGGCGGCCGGGGAACCGGTCGCGTCCGGCGGCTCACCCCCGCGCCGGCGCGACGACGCGGATCGCGTCGCCGGGCGCGATGACGCCGCCGCGCTCGACGAGGGCGACGAGGCCGCGCTTGCCGCGGGCGGCGGGGACGAAGGCGTGCGCGAGCTCGGGCCGGCCGTGGGCGTCGGCGAGCTTGCGGGCGGGCTGGCGGCAGGGCGGGTTCGGCTCCGTCACGAACAGCGTCGCGCCCGACGGGAACATCAGCCGCGTGCCGGGCGGCGTCGCGGTGAGGCCCGACGCCCCGGCGAGGACGAGGTTGGCGCCGAGGAGCGCCGGGTCGCAGACGGCGAGATCGAGCGTGGCGGCGATCTCCGCGAGCTCCTCCACCGAGACCAGCGAGACCTGGCGCGTGTTGGCGATCTCGGTCCCGCGCGGGTGCCAGGGCGTGCGCGCATCCGCCTCGCGCGTCGCGCCCGCATGCAGGTCGCCAGCGACGCCGACGCCGATCGCGAGCGTCGCCTCGGGCACGGGACGGGTGGCGAAATCGCGGCCCTCGGCGAGGAGGACGGTCTCGAGACGCATGGATGGGCGATCCTTCGTCATTCGTAGGTCGGCCGCAGGTCGATCGTGCGGCGCACGCCGATGTCGTCGTAATGCCGGTCGAGCCAGTCCCGCGCCGCGCTGCGGCCGCGCTCGAACAGCGTCTTCATCATGGTCCAGTCGGCGGTGCGCCGGGTGCGGGCGGGGAAATCGTCGAAATGCCCCGTCGGCTCGATCCGGTGGAGCAGGACGCGCTTGTAGTCGCCCTCGGCGAGCTTGCCCTCGTCGAGCAGGCGCGTGACGAAGTCGACGGCGCGCAATTCGCGCAACAAGGGCGCGTTGAAGGTGATCTCGGAGAGCCGATCGTGGATCTCGCCGCGGGTGCGCGGCGTCTCGCGCCGCTCGATCGGGTTGATCTGCACGAGCAGCACGTCGTTCGTCGAGACGCCGTAGAACAGCGGAAAGAGCGGCGGGTTGCCCATGTAGCCGCCGTCCCAGTAGGGCACGCCCTCGATCTCCACCGCCTTGAAGATCTCCGGCAGGCAGGCGGAGGCGAGCAGGTGGTCGACGGTGAGCTCGTTCTTCTCGAAGACCTTGACCTTGCCGGTCCAGACGTTGGTCGCCGAGATGAAGAGCTTCACCCCGCCGCATTCGCGCACCTCGTCGAAGCGGATCAGCGCCTCCAGCGCGTCCCGCAGCGGGTTGACGTCGAGCACGTTCTGGTAGGGGCTGGCGAAGCCCGAGAAGAAGTCGAGCCAGATCCGGAAGGGCGAGCGCTCGTCCGTCCAGAAGCCGAGCGCCTGGCGCACGATGCGGGCCTGGTAGGGCGGCAGCTCGCCGTCGAGGCTGATGTCGCGCCAGAAGTCGTGCAGGCATTGCCGCGCGCCCTCGGCGCCGCCGCGCCGCCAGCCCTCGGCCAGCACCACGGCGTTCATCGCCCCGGCGGAGGCCCCCGAGATCGCCTCGAAGGCGAGGCGCCCGTCCTCGATGAGATGGTCGAGCACGCCCCAGGTGAAGGCGCCGTGCGCGCCCCCGCCCTGGAGCGCGAGCGAGACGGCCTTCTCCGCCTTGGGCCCGGCGAGCCCGGGCAAGCCCGCCCGCTCGCTCATTGCGCGGTCCACCCGCCGTCCATCGACAGGTTCGCCCCGGTGATCTGGCTCGCGGCCTCCGAGCACAGGAACACCGCGGTGGCGGCCACCTGCTCGACGGTGACGAAGGCCTTGGTCGGCTGGGCCTTCAGGAGCACGTCCTCGATCACCTGCTCGCGGGTGAGGCCGCGCGCCTTCATCGTGTCGGGGATCTGCTTCTCGACGAGCGGCGTCCAGACGTAGCCCGGGGAGATGCAGTTGACCGTCACGCCGTGGGCGGCGGTCTCGAGCGCCACCGTCTTGGTGAAGCCGACGAGGCCGTGCTTCGCCGCGACGTAGGCGGACTTGTAGGGCGAGGCGACCTGCGAATGAGCCGAGGCGGTGTTGACGATGCGCCCCCAGCCGCGGCTCTTCATGCCCTCGACCACCAGGCGCGTGGCGTAGAAGGCCGAGGAGAGGTTGATCGCGATGATGCGGTCCCATTGCTCGACGGGGAAGTCCTCCACCGGCGCGACGTGCTGGACGCCGGCGTTGTTGACGAGGATGTCGACGGGCCCGAGCTCGCGCTCGGCGCGGTCCACGGCCATGGCGAGCTGATCGGGCTTCGAGACGTCGGCGCCGGACCAGGCGGCCTTGATCCCGTTCGTCTCGGCGAGCTCGCGCGCCATGGCCTCGCAGGCGTCGGTCTCGCCGAAGCCGTCGATCATCACGTTGGCGCCCTCGGCCGCGAGCGCCTTGGCGATCGCGAGCCCGATGCCGGAGGTGCCTCCGGTGACGAGGGCGGTCCGGTCCGTGAGCATCTTCATTGGTGTCTCCCGCGCGTGTTCGGCGGGCGAGAGACTAGGCGCACGCGGCCTCGAAAGGAAGATGCCGCAGCGCAGCAATACGGGGTCAGGCGTCGTTCGCCGGCGGGTCCCCCGCGCGCGCCGCCATCGGGGCGAGGCGCGCGTCCGCGAGCGCCTCGGCGAGGCGGGCCGAGTTCTCCTGCGGCGAGCGCGGCGGGCCGTCGAAGGTGACGGCCTGGATGTCGACGCCGGCGTTGAGCGAGCCGAGGATCAGGTTGAAGAACACCGTCACGTCCCGGTGGGCGAACTCGAGGTCGAGCGAGACCGCGGGCATGCCGCCCCATTGCAGGTCGACGTCGGCGCGCAGGCCGTAGCGGAGCGTGCCCGGCTTGAAGTGGAGCTCGGTCGAGGAGGCGACGAGGTCGTCGATGTTGCCGTGCTGCTCGGCATGGACGTAGCGGGCGAGGATGGCGAGATCGACGAGCCGCAACTCCGCAGCGACGCTCTGGATGGCGTCGGCGAGGATCTTCTCGCGCTCCTTCAGGCTCGGCCTCTTGCCCGATCGTTCCATAGAGTGAACACTTTCTTAACCTGCGTTCTCGACCTTGCGATAATAGAAGAAGTACAGAAGCTCCGCAACGATGCGGTAGAACTCCGGCGGGATCGGTCGGTCGACTTCCACAGCATCGTACATCGATCTTGCGAGAGGCTTGTCCTCGATGACGGGAATCCCGTGCGTTGCGGCGATTTCTCGGATCTTCAGCGCAACCAGGTCCTGCCCCTTGGCGACGACCACCGGCGCGCCGCCCTCCTCGCGGACGTAGCGCAGCGCGATGGCGTAGTGCGTCGGGTTGGCGATGACGATGGTGGCGCGCGGCACGTCGGAGATCATGCGCCGGCGGGCGCGGTCGCGGGCGAGCGAGCGCATGCGCGCCTTCACCAGCGGATCGCCCTCCGCCTGCTTGTGCTCGTCCTTGAGCTCCTGGCGGGTCATGCGCAGGTCCTTGCGCCATTTGAAGCGCGAGAAGGCGATGTCGGCGATCACCAGCACGACGATGGCGACGCACACCGCCGAGAGCAGGCGGATGGTGAGCGAGAGGATCAGCTCGGGGATCTGGGTGGGGTCGGAATACATGGCGTTCACCACCCGCCAGGCGTCGACGCGCGCCAGCAGCGCGACGACGGCGGAGACGACCAGGAACTTGACCACGGCCTTGGCGAGCTCGACCCAGCCCTGGACGCCGAACATGCGCTTGAATCCCTGGATCGGCGAAAGCCGGGAGAGCTTGGGCGTGATGCGGTCCTTGGCCATGCGCGGGGCGTTCTGCAGGACGCTCGCCGCGACGCCGTAGACCATGAGGACGCCGACGACGGGCGCGAGGAACGCGCCCATGCCGAGGGCGAGCACGTGCATGAGCGTGGTTGCGTCGCGCGCGTCATGGAGCGCGATCCCTCCCGGATCGTCGATCAGCCGCCGAAGGAGATCGACGATCTCCGCGGCCCCGTTGCCGATGACGAAGTGGGCGAGCGTGAGGGAGGCCAGGACGCCGGCGAACACGGAGGCCTCCTTGGAGACCGGCACGTTGCCCTTCTCGATCGCGTCCTTGATCTTCTTCTCGGTCGCTTCCTCCGTCCTGGATTCCTTGTCCTCCTCGGCCAAAGCCGCCTCCCTCTCCGGGCGCCGCCGATCAGCTGAAGAAGGCGCGCTCCTCCTGGTCCGAGTTGAGCTCGATCTCGCCGCGGCCGGCCATCTCGAGCGCGAGGTCGGTGATGGCGCGGCGCGCCTCGATCACCTCGCGCTGCGCCACCGGCTCGCCGGAGACGAGCTCGTGCTCGACCATTCGCCGCGCCCGCGAGCCGAGCGAGGAGAGGATCGCGTCGCGGAAGGCCGCGTCCGTACCCTTGAGCGCGGTGACGATGCGCTCGGTGGGAATCTGGTCGAGGATCGTCATGCGCGCGCGGGGCGCGAGCTTGACCACGTCCTCGAAGGTGAAGAGCAGGCCCTTGAGCACCTCGGCCGTCTTCGGCCGCGTGTCCGCCAGCGACTGGAGCACGTCCTCCATCTGGTCGCGCTCCATCTTGTTGATGATGTCCGCCATGCGGGCATGGGTGTCGGTGCCCATGTTGCGGGCGAAGTTGAGCATGAAGTCCTCGTGCAGCGTCTTCTCGACGATGCGCATGGTCTCCTCGACCACGGGCTTGAAGGACAGCATCCGGCGCATGAGCGAGTTGCGCAGGTCGTGCGGCAGGAGGCCCATGACCTTGGCGGCGCAGGACGGCTTCACCTTGGAGAGGATGAGCGCGGCCGTCTGCGGGTGCTCCTTCGTCAGGTAGGCGGCGAGGATCTGCTCCGAGACGCCGGAGATCCGCTCCCAGATCGAGCGGTTAGCGTTGCCGAGCACGTCCGACATGATGTCGGAGACCTGATCCGGCGGCAGCACGCCGGTGAGCAGCCGCTCCACCTCCTGGGCCGTGCCGTAGAGGCTCGTGCCGTTGGAGATGTCGCCGGCGAACTCCTCGACGAGCGCCTCGAGCTCGGGCGCCGAGATCGGGCCGAGATCGGCGGCGGCGCGGGAGATGGTCTTGAGCTCCTCCGGATCGAAGCGGGCGAGGAGCCGGCCGGCGGCGTCCTTGCCGAGCGCGAGGAGCAGGGCGGCGACCTTCTCCGCGCCCTGCAGCATGCGCGGGGCGGGCGGGCCGGCGGCGAGCGTCGCGGGAATGGCCATCGCGCCCTCTCCCCTCAGGCGCCGGGCGCGGCCGCGCCGACGATCTCGGTCAGCGAGACGCCGAAGCGGGAATTGTCGTCCTCGACCACGACCACCTCGCCGCGGGCGACGACGCGGCCGTTGACGACGACGTCGACCGGCTCGCCGACCCGGTGGTCGAGCGGCACGACCGCGCCGCGGCCGAGCTTCATCAGGTTCGAGACCGGCATCGTCGCCGAGCCGAGCACGACCTGCAGCGAGACGGGGATGCGCATGATGGCGTCGAGATTGCCGCGGGCGCGGGCCTCGCCGATGGTCTCGGCGGCGGCCTCGGCGGCCGGTCCCTTTCCGAGGGAGACGCCCTCGGTCTCGGCGACGGTCGCGTCGGCGGCGAGGTCGGCGGCGGCGAACTCGGCGGGCTTGGCGGTCTTCTTGGCGGGCATGGATCTCTCTCCGGATGAACGGGGCGCGCGGGGGCTCAGGCCTCGTCGGGCAGGCGCTTCACGACGACGGTGGGCCAGGAATAGGGCTTGGGCTTCTGGTCGGACCGCGGCTGGAAGGGCGCGGGCGTCGCTTCCGGCGCGGGCGTCTCCTGCGGCGCGGGCGGGGCGATCGCCTCCGGCGCGGGCTCCTCCGCGGCGGCGGCGGCGCCCGGCGCGGCGGCGCGCACGGTCTCGAGGCGGGAGACGACCTCCCTCGCCTCCTCGATGCGCTCGCCGAGCGCGGCGAGGACGCGCGCGCCCTCGGTCTGGACGCTGTCGACGGCGCGCTCGACGCCCTCCATCGCGCGCCCGGTCTGGGCCAGCACCGCGGCGTATTCCTCGTTGTAGGCGCGGAAGCGGCGGAACTCGCGGCGCAGGCCGACGGCGTAGGCGGCGGTGGCGAGGAGCGCCACGATCAGCACGAGGTCGAGGAGCGAGACCGCGTCAAGCGGAAGCGAGGTCATCGAAGAACTCCTGGTCCTCGTCGATCACGTCCTCGACCTGCAGCATGTAGGCGCCCTGCGACTGGCCCAGCCGGCAGCGGAAGAGCGCCTGGCCGTTGCACTCGAGCCGCACCAGCGTCGCGGGCGTCGCCTGCAGCTCCAGCACTTGGCCCACCTGCAAGCCGGCCACGTCCCCGAGGTCGACGGTGCGCTCCTCGAGCACGGCCTCGAGCGAGACCGTGGTGCGCGAGACCTCCGACTGCATCTGCTTCGACCAGCGCGGGTCGGCGGTGGCGACGTCGGTGGAGACCACGTGGGCGAGGCTCTGGCGCATGGGCGAGAGCGCCGACTGGGGGATGATCACGAACATCTCGCCGCCGCGCCCGAGCGCCTGGATCAGGAGCTTCGCCACGACGGCGAGGTTGTTGCGCCGGCCGATGATGGCGAAGTCCATCCGCGTCTCGATGCGCTCGAGGTTGAGCGCGGTCTTCGAGATCGGCCCGAAGGCCTGCTGGACCGCCTTCCCGGCCTCGTCGAACAGGGCCTGGGCGACGCGCATCTCGATGTTCGAGAAGCCGCGCTCGTCGTCCACCGGCGGCTCGGAGCCGTCGGAGCCGAACAGGACCTCGATCATGGTGAAGACGAAGTCCCGGTCGAAGCCCACCAGGATGCGCGTGTCCCAGTCGACCGCGTGGTACATGGCGGCGATGGCGTTGGCGTCGTAGTCCTCGAGGATGTCGCCGATGCGCCCGCTCTCGATGTTCGACACCGAGAAGTAGGAGGGCGAGGCCGACATGTGACGCAGGCCGTCGGCGCAGTAGGTGGCCACGCGATCGAAGATCACGTTGAGCATCGGCAGCCGGTCGAGGGTGATCCCGGCGGCGTCCAGCAGGCGGTCGGACACGCCGCCCGCAGCGGCGGCGGTCTGGAAGCTCTCGATGTTCATCAGGCCGCTCCCTGCAGGGCCGCGCGATCGTTGGCGGGCGCGCCGCGGCTCGACTGCGAGATCGTCTCGCTCTCGACCTCGTCGATGGAGGGCCGGTCGGCGGCGGCGATGGCCTTGCGGCCGTGCTCCACGGCGATCTGCGGCAGCGCGCCGTTCATGAAGGCGAGCAGCGTCTGCTTGGCGATGGTGTAGAGGCGCATCTGATGCTCGCGGGTGTACTTGATCTTGAGGGCGAGCGGGCCGACGAGGGCGTAGCTCATGAAGATGCCGGCGAAGGTGCCCACCAGGGCCGCGCCGATCAGCGAGCCGAGCAGCTGCGGCGACTGGTCGAGGGCGCCCATCGCCTTGATCACGCCGAGCACGGCGGCGACGATGCCGAGCGCCGGCAGCGCCTCGGCGATCGTCATCAGGGCGAAGTAGGGTTTCAGCTTCTCGCGCCGGTGGGTCTGGATCTCCTCGTCCATCAGCGCCTCGATCTCGTGCGGACGGGCGTTGCCGATGATCATCAGCCGCACGTAGTCGCACACGAAGCTCGTCAGCTCGGGCCGGGCGAGGACGCGCGAGAAGCGCTTGAAGATCTCGCTCTCCTGCGGGTCGTCGATATGCGGCTCCACCTCGTTGCGGCCCTTGGCGCGGATCTCGCGCATGAGCAGGTAGAGGAGGCCCAGCAGGTCGAGATAGTCGCGGGCCTTCGGCACCTGGCCCACCATCGCCTCCACCGAGGCGCGGCCGGTGTCGCGCACGGTCTTGAGGGAATTGGCGATGATGAAGGTGCCCACCGCGGTGCCGCCGATGATGACGAACTCCCACGGCTGCCAGATGACCGGGATGTGCCCGCCCATGGCGGCGAAGCCGCCGAGCAGCGAGGCCATCGTGATCACGATGCCGATGAAGACAGCCAAGGCCGATGCCTCCCCTTTGCCGGTGCGCGTGCCATGGGGGAGGTGTAGGCGGGGAAGCTTGTGCGAAGGTGGTGGGGGGCGGGCCCCCCAGCGGGCGGCCGGCATCGCCGCAGGCGCGCCGCATCGCGGGGCGAGGCTTTCCCTTCCCGCGCGCGCCTGCTAGAGAACGGTTCCGATCGAGCCCTCGCGACAACGAAGCACGAAGCCCATGCAGCCCTTCACGGTTCTCACCGGCGTCGCCGCGCCGCTTCGGATCATCAACGTCGACACCGACATGATCATCCCGAAGAACTACCTCAAGACCATCAAGCGCACGGGGCTCGGCACGGGGCTGTTCGCGGAGATGCGCTTCAACCCGGACGGCTCGGAGATTTCGGAGTTCGTGCTCAACCAGCCGGCCTATCGCAAGGCGCAGATCCTGGTGGCGGGCGACAATTTCGGCTGCGGCTCCTCGCGCGAGCACGCGCCGTGGGCGCTGCTCGACTACGGCATCCGCTGCGTGATCTCGACGTCCTTCGCGGACATCTTCTACAACAACTGCTTCAAGAACGGCATCCTGCCCATCGTGGTCACGCCCGAGGAGCTGGAGGCCCTGTTCGAGGACGCCGAGCGCGGCGCCAACGCGACGCTGACCGTCGACCTCGAGGCGCAGGAGATCCGCGGGCCCGACGGCGGCGTGATCCGCTTCGACATCGACC
The DNA here is from genome assembly GCF_040111675.1 of Salinarimonas sp. Taxonomy (NCBI): domain Bacteria; kingdom Pseudomonadati; phylum Pseudomonadota; class Alphaproteobacteria; order Hyphomicrobiales; family Salinarimonadaceae; genus Salinarimonas; species Salinarimonas sp. Next base: position 4,078,674 of record NZ_CP157794.1, read on the forward strand.
CGTTCCGCAAGCGTTGCCTGCTGGAGGGTCTCGACGACATCGGCCTGACGCTGGAGAAGGCCCCGGCCATCGAGACGTTCGAGGCCAAGCTCGCCGAGCGTCCCTGGCTCTGAGGGCGCGGCCGAGCCGCGCGGCGCGGCGGCCGTCCCGGCCGCCGCGATCGTTCCTCACCCCTTGGGCAGCATCTCCTTCACGAGCGCGCTCGCCTTGGCGAAGTCCATGCGGCCGGCATGGTCGGCGCGCAGCTTGCCGATGACCTTGCCCATGTCCTTCATCGAGGCGGCGCCCGTCTCGGCGATGGCCGCCTGGATGGCGGCGCGGGTCTCGGCCTCGTCGAGCTGCTTGGGCAGGAAGGACTGGACGATCTCCGCCTCCTCCCGCTCCTGCTGGGCGAGCTCCTCGCGCCCGTTCTCGGCATAGACCTGCGCCGATTCCTGGCGCTGCTTGATCATCTTCTGGAGCAGCGCGAGGATCTCCTCGTCGGAGGCCTGCTCGCGGCCCGCGCCGCGGGACTCGATGTCCTTGTCCTTCACCGCGGCCTGGATCATGCGCACCGTGCCGAGCTTGCGCTTGTCGCCGGCCTTCATCGCGTCCTTCAGCTCCTGGGTGAAGCGCTCGCGCAGCGTCATCGTCGTCGTCTCCTGGAATGCGGCGGGGATCGCCGTTGACGGGGCCGGTCCGCGCGCTTAAGTCCGGGCGCAACGGATATCGCCGCGCGCCTCGCGCGGCCGCACGGGCCTCCGCAGGCCCCGCATCTACAAGAGAACGAGCCGATGCCGCAAGACACGACCCACACCGACGGCTGGGCCGAGCCGACGCCGACCGCCGTCCTCGTGCTCGAGGACGGGACCGTCCTCCAGGGCTACGGCATCGGCGCCGTGGGCGAGGCGGCCGGCGAGGTCTGCTTCAACACGGCGATGACGGGATACCAGGAGATCCTGACCGACCCTTCCTATGCCGGGCAGATCATCACCTTCACCTTCCCGCATATCGGGAACGTCGGCGTCAACGACGAGGACGTCGAGACGGTGAACGCCGCCGCCGCTTCCGGCGTGCGCGGCGTCGTCATGGCCGCGCCGATCACAGACCCGTCGAGCTGGCGCGCGAGCCGCGACCTCGACGCCTGGCTGAAGGCGCGCGGCATCGCCGGCATCACCGGGGTCGACACCCGCGCCCTGACCGCGCTGATCCGCGATCACGGCATGCCCAACGCGATCATCGTCCACGACCCGAACGGCGCGTTCGACCTCGAGGACCTGAAGGCGCGCGCGAAGCACCTCCCCTCCATGGCGGGCCTCGACCTCGTGCCGCTGGTCGCGGCGACGCAGCGCTTCGAATGGGACGAGACGCCCTGGGAGCTCGGCCGCGGCTACGGCCGGCGCGCCGAGGCGACGCATCACGTGGTCGCCATCGATTTCGGCGTGAAGCGCAACATCCTGCGGCTCCTCGCCAATGCCGGCTGCCGCGTCACCGTGGTGCCGCCGACCGCGACCGTCGAGGAGATCCTCGCGCTCGAGCCCGACGGCGTGTTCCTCTCGAACGGCCCCGGCGATCCGGCGGCGACGGGCGAATACGCCGTGCCGACGATCCGCGCGATCCTCGAGCGGAAGGTGCCGACCTTCGGCATCTGCCTCGGCCACCAGATGCTCGGCCTCGCCATCGGCGCCAAGACCAAGAAGATGATGCAGGGCCATCACGGCGCCAATCATCCGGTCAAGGACAAGACCACAGGCAAGGTCGAGATCGTCTCGATGAACCACGGCTTCGCGGTCGACACCGACACGCTGCCGGCCTCCGCGCAGGAGACGCACGTCTCCCTGTTCGACGGCTCGAATTGCGGCATCGCGCTCGCCGACGCGCCGGCCTTCTCGGTGCAGTACCACCCGGAGGCCTCGCCCGGCCCGCGCGACAGCCACTATCTTTTCGACAGGTTCGTGTCGCTGATGGGCACGAAGGAGCCGGCCGCCTGAATTTCGCCGCGTTAAACCTTTGTTAACCATGACGGACCACGGTTCGAGCAAGCGCCCCCGCGGGGGCGCGGCACTCGGGAGATTCGTCATGCGCACCGGCCCCCTGATCCGAGCCATGCTGCTCGTCGCCATCGGCGGGACCATGGTCGTGACCTTCGCCCGCGCCCAGGGCGACGCGCGCGACCTCGCCCGCGGCGAGCACATCCTGCGCGAGAACTGCGCCGAGTGCCACGCGATCGGGCTCACCGACGAGAGCCCCTACGCGCCCGCCCCTGCCTTCCGCACGCTGTCCGAGAACTATCCCGTCCGGATGCTGGAGGAGGCGCTCGGCGAGGGCATTCTCGTCGCGCACGAGGGCGTGCGCCAGATGCCCGAGCTCTCCTTCTCCCCCGAGGACGTCGGCGACATCGTCGCCTACCTGAAATCGATCCAGCCGGACGGGTGAGGCCGCGCGGCTCGCGCTTCTGGCGCGGGTCACGCCTGCCCGTGCCGAGACGCGGCCGCGGCCGCGGCCGGACGCGAGCGTCCTCAGCGTGCGGGCCCCATGACCAGGTCCGGCAGCCAGGTCGCGAGGCCCGGGAAGACGCAGAGCAGCAGGATCGCCAGCACCATGCAGCCGACGTAGGGCATCGAGCCGACGAGGATGGTCTTGAGCTTGATGTCGGGCGCGATGGAGTTGATCACGTAGAGATTGAGGCCGACGGGGGGCGTGATGAGCCCGATCTCCATGTTGATCGTCAGCACCACGGCGAACCAGTACGGGTCGAAGCCGGCGCTCGTGACGATGGGCAGCAGGATCGGCGCCGCCATCAGGATCACCGCCACCGGCGGCAGGAAGAAGCCCGCGATCAGCAGGAAGACGTTGATCGCGAACATCAGGACCCACGGGTTGGCGTCGAGCTCCGTGATCCAGGCCGCGATCGCCTGCGTCACGAACAGGCTCGACAGCATGTAGGAGAACACGCCCGCCGCCCCGATGATGAACAGGATCATCACGCTCTCGCGGGTCGAGTCCCGCAAGACCGCCCAGAGCGAGCGCACGTCGAAGAGCCGATAGACGGCGATCGCGACGACGATGCAGAGCAGCGCGCCCACGGCCGCCGTCTCGGAGGGCGTCGCGATGCCGCCGTACATGGCGTAGAGCACGCCGAGGATGATGGCGAGGAAGGGCAGGACGCGCGGCAGGATCTCGATCTTCTCGCCCCAGGAATAGCGCACCTTGCCGAGCGCCACGTGAGCGGCGCCGCTCTTCCAGGTCTCGAACACCGACCAGGCCATGAACAGGCCCACCAGCAGCAGCCCCGGCACCACGCCCGCGAGGAAGAGCCGCCCGATCGAGGTCTCGGTGGCGATGCCGTAGACGATCATCGTCACGGAGGGCGGGATCAGGATGCCGAGCGTGCCGCCCGCCGCGATGGAGCCCGACGCCACCGTGTCCGGATAGCCGCGCTTGCGCATCTCGGGGATGCCCATCTTGCCGATCGCCGCGCAGGTCGCGGGCGAGGAGCCGGACATGGCCGAGAACAGCGCGCAGGCGCCGAGATTGGAGACGACGAGGCCGCCCGGCACGCGGGTGAGCCAGCGCTCGAGCGCCTCGTAGAGATCCGCGCCCGCCCGCGTCGAGGCGATGGCGGCGCCCATGATGATGAACATCGGGATCGACAGCAGCGCGAAGTTCGAGAGCTTGCCGAAGAAGATCTCCGGCATCAGCTCGAGGGAGCGCAGGCCGTCGAAGGCGACGAGGAAGCCGGCCGAGACGATGAGGAGCCCGTTGGCCACCGACACGCCGGAGAACAGGACGAAGACCGTGACGACCGCGACGAGGCCGCCCAGCGTGATCGGGTCCATCAGGCCTCTCCCCCGGCGAGCGCCTCGATCAGGTCGGCGACGAGCTGGAGCACGAACAGGCCGAACCCGACGGGCATGGCGAGATAGGGCACCCAGAGCGGCGCGCCCCACACCGTGTCCGACGTCCAGCCGCGGCTCCAGGCGACGTGGAACAGCTCGAAGCCGTACCAGAGCATGATTCCGAGCACCGCGATGGAGGCGAGGAGCACGACGAGCGCGAGCGCCCGGCGCAAGGCGGGCGGCAGCAGGCCCGGCACGAGATCGACGTTCACGTGGCCGCGCAGCTTCTGCACGTAGGGCAGGCCGACCAGGGTCGCGCCGATCATCAGGTAGATGACGGCCTCGGTCTGCCAGATGGTGGAGTCGCCGAGCACGAAGCGCACGACGATCATCTGGCAGGTGATCACCACGGAGGCGAAGATCATGCCCGCGGCGATCACGCCGCAGACGACGGAGATCGCTCCGACGACGCGGGACAGGGCCGCGACGGGGCCGGGTCGCGCGGGCTTCGGCACGGAATGCGCCATGGAAAGTGCCTTCGAGAGACGACGTTGCTGCTGGTGCGCGCGGGCGAGCCGCCCTCGGCGCACCGGCCGGCGCGAGGCCGGCCGGTGCGCCCGCACGGATCGGCTCAGTCCACCGCGAGCGCGAGATCGAGGAGGCGCCGGCCGTCGGGCGTCTCCTCGACGAAGGCCGCGTAGGCGCTGGTCTCCGCGAGGGCGCGCCAGGCCTCGAAGTCCTCCTGGCTCATCTGCGCGATCTCGACGCCGGCGTTGCGGAAGGTCTCGGCCGCCTCGGCGTCGCCGCGCTTGGCCTCCTCGAGATACATCGCCTGCGCCTTCTCCGACGCGGCGAGGAGCGCCTGCTGCTGCTCCTCGGTCAGGCCCTCGAAGGTGGACTTGTTGACGAGGAGCGGCTGGTACATGAACCACAGCGCCGTGTCGCCCGCGGGCGTGAAGCACGCGACCTGCTCGTAGAGCCGGAAGGAGACGAAGCTCTCCGAGGAGGTGTTGACCGCGTCGAGCACGCCGGACTGCAGCGCCGAGTAGATCTCGGAGGACGCCATCGAGGTGATCGAGGCGCCGGCGGCGGCGAGCATCTGCTCGAACGACTTGCCCGCCGCGCGCATCTGCATGCCCGAGACGTCGTCCGGCGCGGTGATGCACTGCCCCGTCGACGCGAAGCCGCCGGCGAGATAGCCGTGGACGAGGACCATGACGTCGTCCTGCGCCATCAGGCCCTCGATCTCCTCCATGAACGGCGATTCGTTGAGCCGCGCCGCATGGTCGTGGTTCTTCACGAGGCCGGGCATCAGGGTGAGGTTGTAGGCGGGCTGCTGGCCGGACGCGTAGGAGAGCGGCAGCACGGTCATGTCGAGCTGGCCGCGCGACAGCGGGCGGTACTGCTCGCGCGCCTTGAACAGCGATTCGGAGGGATAGATCGTGATGTCGACGCCCGACGCCTTCACCGCCTCGTCGTCGGCGATCATCTGCGCGACGCGGTGGCGGACGTCCGCCGTGGACCATTGATGGCTCAGCCGCAGCTCCGCCGCGGAAGCGGGCGCGGCGGCGGTGGCGCCGAGCGCGGCGAACCCGAGCGCGGCGAGCGCGCCGGTCATCCGATGAGACATGGTGTCCTCCCGATCTGTGGTTCTCCGGGCCGGCTCGTGGGGCGACCGTGCCCTTGCCCCGAACGTGACGCTTGCGCGCACAATGTCAATCCATATGTATACACGGAGGGCTTTCGCACATGCACGAGGGGGCGGATCGCATGCGCCGTGCCGGGGACAAGCTGTCCGATCGCCTGCGCGAGGCGCTCGAGGAGGAGATCGTCACGGGCGCGCTCCAGCCGGGCGAGCGCCTGGAGGAGGTGGCGCTCGCCCAGCGCTTCGCGGTCTCGCGCACGCCGATCCGCGAGGCGCTGCACCAGCTCGCAGCCGCCGGCCTGATCGAGAATCGCCCGCGCCGGGGCGCCCTCGTCGCCGAGATCGGCCCCGAGCGGCTCGTCGAGATGTTCGAGGTGATGGGCGAGCTCGAGGGCCTGTGCGCCCGCCTCGCCGCGCGGCGCGCCGGGACGGCGGACATCGCCGCGATCCGCGCCGCCCACGAGGCCTGCACGCAGGCGATCGAGACGATGGACGTGGACGCCTACTACTATCGCAACGAGATTTTCCACGAGCGCATCCGCGAGACGGCGCGCAACGCCTTCCTGCTCGAGCAGGCGACCGCCCTGCAGCGGCGGCTGCGGCCCTACCGGCGTCTCCAGCTGCGCGCCCGCGGACGGGTGGCGGCGTCCTTCGGCGAGCACGAGGCGATCATGGCCGCGATCGAGCGCGGCGATGCGGACGCCGCCGGCCGGGCCATGCGCGAGCACGTCGTCATCCAGGGCGAGCGCTTCGCCGATCTCGTCGCCTCCCTCTCCGACAGCCCGCGCCTGCGCGCCTGACACGCGTCGCGCCCATCCGGCTCGGGCACGATCCGTGCGCGCGAGAGCTTGGCCGACGTGGCGCTTCGCGCGAGGATCGAGGGGATCCGCGCCGAAGAGGGACGCCATGCCGACATCCTCGCTCACCGAGCTTTCCGCCGTCGCGCTCAGGCGCCTGATCGGGCGCAAGGAGATCTCCCCCGTCGCGCTGCTTGACGACGCGATCGCGCGCATCGAGGCGCTGAACCCGGCGGTGAACGCCATCGCGGCCAAGGGCTACGACCGCGCCCGCGCCGAGGCGCGGATGGCGGAGGCGGCGGTCCTGAGGGGCGATCCGCTGGGGCCGCTGCACGGGCTGCCCGTCGGGATCAAGGACCTCGAGGAGACGGCGGGTCTCCTCACCACCCACGGCTCGCCGCTCTACCGCGATCACGTCCTCGAGACGGACGATGCGAGCGTGGCCAACGTGCGCGCCGCCGGCGCCATCGTCGTCGCCAAGACCAACGTGCCCGAATTCGGCGCCGGCGCGAACACGCGCAACGCCGTCTTCGGCGCGACCGGCAATCCGTTCGACCCGCGGCTCAATGCCGGCGGCTCGTCCGGCGGCTCGGCGGTCGCGCTCGCGACCGAGATGCTGCCGCTGTGCTCCGGCTCGGACATGGGCGGCTCGCTGCGCATCCCCGCCGCCCTGTGCGGCGTCGTCGGCTTTCGGCCCTCGCCGGGCCTGGTGCCGATGGAGACGCGCCAGCTCGGCTGGTCGCCGCTTTCCGTCGTCGGCCCCATGGCCCGCACGGTGGAGGACGCGCGGCTCCTCCTCGCCGCGCAGATCGGCTTCGACCCGCGCGAGCCGCTCGCCTTTCCCCTCGATGCGGATGCGGCGCGGCAGGCGCGGCCCGTCGACCTCGCGCGCCTGCGCGTCGCCTGGACGACGGATTTCGGAGGGGCGCCGATGAGCGCCGAGATCGCCGAGACGCTGCGCGCCCGCATGGCGCGGCTGGCGCCGCTCTTCGCGGCCTGCGACGAGATCGCGCTCGATTTCTCCGGCGCCGACGAGATCTTCGACGTGATGCGCGCGCTCTCCTTCGTCGCCCGCCACGAGGACGCCTATCGCGCCGATCCCGACAGCCTCGGCCCGAACGTACGCGCGAACTACGAGATGGGCGCCAGGCTCGGCCTCGCGGACGCGGCGCGGGCGCATGCGGCCCAGACGGCGCTGTTCCGCCGCTTCCAGGCGCTCTACCGCGACTACGACCTGGTGATCGGCCCGGTCACGCCGGTGTCGCCGTTCCCGTGGACGCAGCTCTATCTCGAGGAGCTCGCGGGCGAGCGGCTGCGGAACTACTACCATTGGCTCGCGCCGACCTATTACGTCACCCTCGTCACCAACCCCGCGATCGCGATCCCTTGCGGCCTCGACCCGCGCGGCATGCCCTTCGGCCTTCAGGTCGTGGGCCGCTTCCGGGCAGACCTCGCGCTCCTCGACGCGGCGCAGGCGCTGGAGGAGGCGCTCTCGACGATGGAGGGCATGGGCCGGCCGCGGCCGGACCCGGCGCGGCTCGCGGCGCCGCGGCCGGAGCTGACGGCGATCGTCACGGCGCCGCCGCCGGCGTGAGGTGGATCGCCGTCCCGTGACACGCGTCGAGGACCGCCCGGCGTCGCGCGGTGCGATGATGCCCTAGGAGCGCCGCTCGATTCCGGCGGCGCGCATCGCCTCGGCGAGCCAGGCCGGCTCGCCGGCGCCCTCCGCGACCGCGCGCTCGGCGGCCGCGTCGCGGGCGAGGGCCGCGGGGAGCGCGTCGGCGACCTCCCCTGCCCGCTCGCGCGGCACGACCACGACGCCGTCGCGATCGCCGACGACGATGTCGCCCGGCGCGACCCTGCGGCCGCCGATGGCGACGGGACGCCCCACCTCGCCCGGCCCCTGCCGGAACGGCGCATTCGGCGAGATCCCGGCCGCGTACACCGGCAGCCCGATCCGCGCGATGCCGGCGAGGTCGCGCACCAGCCCGTCGGTGACCACCGCGACGACGCCGCGATTGCGGGCGTGGCCAATGAAGGTGTCGCCGATGGTCGCCGAGCCCGCCCAGCCTTCGGTGGCGATCACGATCACGTCGCCGGGCCGCGCCACGGTGAGCGCGGCGAAGGCGGCGAGCGTGTCGTTGGGGGTGACGCGCACGGTCAGCGCGACGCCCGCGAAGGCGGGCGCCTCGGCCATGAGGCGGATCGCCGGCGCGAGCGCGCCGCGCCGGCCCATGGCGTCGCAGAGCGGTCCGGTCGGCGCGGGTCCCGTCGGCGCGGCCGCGAAGCGCGCGAGGAGGTCGGCGGGCGGGCGCGGGAAGGCGCCGTCGATCAGGAGGCTCATCGGCGGTGCTCCGCGGCGAGGTCCTCGCGGTAGACGGCGACGCGGGCGATGCGGTCGGCGCGCATCACGCCGCGATACATGCCCGAGCAGTTGAAGGGCAGCGCCGCGTTGCCGGCGGCGTCCACCGCGATCAGCCCGCCCGAGCCGTCGTTCGGCAAAAGCGCCTCCATCACGACGCCCTCGGCGGCCTCGGCGAGGCTCTGCCCGGCGTAGAGCATGCGCGCGTGCAGCTCGTGGCCGGCGCACCAGCGCACGAAGATCTCGCCGTGGCCGGTGCCGGACATGGCGCAGGTGGCGTCGTCGGCGAAGGTGCCGGCGCCGAAGACGGGCGTGTCGCCGACCCGGCCGGGGGCCTTGGCGGTCATGCCGCCGGTCGAGGTCGCCGCCGCCACATGTCCGTGGCGATCGCGGGCGACCGCGCCGACGGTGCCGTGGCGGCGCGCCTCGTCCGCGTCGTTCTCGGCGCGCCCTTCGCGCCGCAGCGCGAGCGTGTCCTGGAGAGCCTGCCAGCGGCTCTCGGTGTGGAAATAGGCCTCGTCCTCGAAGGGGATGCCGTGCTCGCGGCAGAAGGCGAGCGCGCCCTCCCCCGCCAGCAGCACGTGCGACGAATGCCGCATCACCGCGAGCGCGGCGCGCACCGGATTGCGCGGCCCGCAGATCGCCGTGACGCCGCCGCAGGCGCGGTCGCGCCCGTCCATGATCGCCGCGTCCATCTCCTGGCGCCCGGCGCTCGTGAAGACCGCGCCGCGCCCGGCGTTGAACAGCGGCTCGTCCTCCAGCGCGCAGACCGCCGCGGCGACGGCCTCCACCGCCGAGCCGCCGTCGGCGAGGACGACGCCGCCGGCGTCGAGGGCGCGGGCGAGGCCGGCGCGGGTCGCCGCATCGCGCTCCGGCGTCATCAGCTTGCGGTCGATGGTGCCGGCGCCGCCGTGAACGGCGAGGGTGAAGTCGGGGGCGGTCATGACGCGGCGGTTTCCTTCACGGTGCGGGCGATGTCGGCATGGGTGGCGCACCAGACGTCGGCGCGGCCGGACACCCGCGCGAGGATCTCCTCCAGGATGAAGATCCGCGAGCGGTAGCCGATGACGTGCGGGTGCATGGTGAGCAGGAAAAGCCCGCCCTCGGCGTAGGCGCGCTCGAATTCCCGCAGGAAGATCGCGAGCACCGCCTCGGGCGGGGTGTAGGGGCGCAGCGCCTGGAAGCGGTTCATGTTGAAATAGACCGCGTCGTCGCGGATCCACTCGACGGGCAGCTCGACCACGCCGGTGGGCTCGCCGTTCTCGAGCAGCTCGTAGGGGTCGTCGTCGGCCATGAGCGACGAGTCGTAGAGGAGGCCCATCTCGCGGATCAGCGCGAGCGTGCTCGGGCTGTAGTCCCAGGAGGGCGTGCGCAGGCCGACGGGGCGTACGCCGGCCAGCTCCTCCAGCGTGTCGGCGGCGCGCAGCATCAGCTCGCGCTCGGCCGCCTCGGGGAGCGCGCCGTTGAGCTCGTGGATCCAGCCGTGCAGCGCCACCTCGTGGCCGGCGTCGACGCAGCGGCGGGGCTCGTCGGGATGGAGCAGGCCGGAGACGGCGGGGACGAAGAAGGTCGCGGGCACGTCGTGGCGCGCGAGCGCGTCGAGGATGCGCGGCACGCCGCGCCGCGAGCCGTACTCGCCCTGCGACATCCGCCCGATCGAGCGGCCGCCGTCGCGCAATTCGTTGGTCTCGTGGTCGCTGTCGAAGGAGAGCGCCACGGCGCAGCGCGCGCCGTTCGGCCAGGAGGCGGGCTTGAGCGAGCGCCCGGCGCGTACGCGCTCGACGGCGGAGCGCCAGCGCTCCTCGGGCCAGCGCCAGGGGAGATCGTCGTCGGAGGTGGGGTCGGCGGTCATGGGATCAGCTCCCGGCTTTGCCGCGCGGGCGACGCGCGTGCAGGATGAGGGCGCTCGCGACGATGAGCGCCGCGCCGATCCAGAAGACCGGCGCCGGCGCCTCCCCGAAGACGAGGAAGCCCGCGAGCGTGGCGAAGACCAGGCGGACGTAGGGGATCGGCGCCAGCGCCGAGACCTCGCCGACGCGATAGGCCTCGATCGTCAGCCACATGCCGAGCGTACCGGTCGCGCCGATGAGGACGAGGATCAGGAGGTCGCGCCCCGCGGGGACGCTCCCGTCCCAGATCGCCACGGGGAGGCTGCCGGCGAAGGTGACGAGGCCGATATAGGCCATGATGGTGGGCGTCGGCTCGCTGGCGGAGAGGCGGCGGTTCATCATCACGATGCCCGCGCCGCCCAGCGAGGCGGCGAGGCCGAGCAGCACCGCCGGCTCGAAGCCCACCGTCCCGAGCCCGGAGGCGACGACGACGCCGAGGAAGCCCACCAGCGTCGCCGCGATCCGCGTCCCGCCGACCCGTTCGCCCATGATCGGCCCGGCGAGCGCCACGACGAAGAGCGAGGTGGTGAAGGTGAGCACCGTGGCGAGCGCGATCTCGAGCCGCACGAAGCTCGCGTAGTAGAGCGCCCAGCAGAACAGGCTGAGCAGCCCGCGCACGACGTGGAGCCCCGGCTTCGTCGTGCGCAAGCCCGCCGGGCCGCGGGTGGAGAGCAGCCAGGTCGTCGCGAAGAGAAGCTGCGCGCCGGCGCGGAAGACGACGACGTCGATCTGGTCGACGGCCGGGCTCGCGAGACGCACGAGCACGATCTCCACCGTGAAGGCGAGCGCCGCCGCGACGAGGAGGAGCGCGCCGCGCAGCGTCGATTGCGGGGCGGTCGGGGCGGCGAGGCTCGTCATCGCGGCGAGCTTGCGCGGCCGAGCCGCTGGAGCACGTCGCGCCAGAGCGCGACGCCCTCGGCGAGGCCGCAGAGGCGGATGTGCTCGTTGGGCGCGTGGAAGTCCTCGTCCGCGGTGGAGCAGGAGAGCATCACCGTCTCGATGCCGAGGATGCGCGCGAACAAGGCCGTGATCGGCAGGGTGGCGCCGATGCGCAGCCGCACCGGCGGGCGGGCGTATTCGTCCGCGAGGCTCTCCTCGACGGCCGCGAGGAGCCAATGGTCGAGGGGGAGCCGCGTCGCCTCGACGCCGCCCTCCTCCTGGTGAACGGCGAGCGTCGCGTGAGGCGGGCAGTGCCGGATGAGGTGCGCCTCGACGAGGTCGCGGGCGCGCGCCGGGTCCTGGCCCGGCGCGAGGCGCATGGTGATCTTGGCGCCGGCCTGCGCGGGGATGACGGTCTTCGAGCCCGGCCCGGAATAGCCGCCGAAGATTCCGTTGATCTCCAGCGTCGGGCGGAACCAGAGCCGGTCGACCGGCGCGAAGCGCGCGTCCCCTGCGGGGACGCCGCCCGCCTCCCGCATCAGCCCCTCGGCGTCCAGCGGGAAGGCGTCGGCGGCGGCGCGCTCGGCGGCGTCGGGCGCGATCACGTCGTCGTGGAAGGCGGCGACCGCGATCGAGCCGTCCTCCCGGTGCAGGCTCGCCACGAGCCGCGCCGCGACCTGCGCGGCGTTGGGCGCGATGCCGCCGTAGCGGCCGGAATGCAGGTCCTTCGCCGCCGTGCGCACGGTGAAGTCGAGGGCGGCGATGCCGCGGGTGCCGACATTGACGGAGGGCGTGTCCGCCCGCCAGCGCGCGCCGTCGGCGGAGAGGCAGGCGTCGGCGGACAGCCGCTCGCGGTGGCGCTCCAGCAGCGCGCCGAGCGTGCGGCTGCCGACCTCCTCCTCGCCCTCGAGCAGGATCTTGACGTTGACGGGCAGACCGCCGGTCTCGGCCATCAGCCGCTCGAGCGCGAAGAGCGCCGCCGCGACGGGGCCCTTGTCGTCGGAGGCGCCGCGGGCGTAGAGGCGCCCGTCGCGCTCGCTCGCGACGAAGGGCGGGCTCTCCCAGAGGGCGAGCGGGTCCGGCGGCTGGACGTCGTAATGGCCGTAGACGAGGAGCGTCGGGCGGCCCGGCGCGTGCAGCCACTCGGCGGTGAGCGCCGGATGGCCGCCGCCGTCCAGCGCCTCGATGCGCTCGAAGCCGATGGCGGCGAGCCACTCGGCGAGGAGGGCGCGGGCCTGCGCCATCGCCGGGCCGGAGGCCGGGTCGGCGCTGATCGAGGGGATGGCGAGGAGCCGCTCCAGCCGCTCCCGCTCCGGCGTTCCCGCTTCGAAGGGCGCGCTCACGAGCGCCCTCCGTCGACGGACAGGATCTGCCCCGAGATCCAGGAGGCGCGCTCCGAGGCGAGGAACATCACCGCGTCGGCGATGTCCTCCGGGCGGCCGAGCCGGCGGGTGTGGATGCCCTCGACGAGGCGCTTCTGGCCCGCCTCGCCGTAGCTCTCCCATTGCCGCTGGGTGGCGGGGTTCGAGAGCACGAAGCCCGGGGCGACGCTGTTGACGGTGATCCCGTGGGGCCCGAGCTCCTGGCTCAGCTGCTTCGTCAAGCCCACGAGGGCGTGCTTCGCCGCCGTGTAGGCCTGGATGCCGGTGAGGCTCGGGCGCAGGCCCGCGCCGGACGAGATCGTGACGATCCGCCCGAAGCCGGCCGCCTTCATGATCGGGGCGGCGGCCTGGGCGCACCAGAGCGCGCTCTCGACGTTCGCCTCGAACAGGACGCGCCAGGAGGCCTCGTCGACCTCCTCCAGCGGGCGCGCCACCTGCCCGCGCACGCCGCCGGCGCAGCAGACGAGGACGTCGACCCCACCCTCCTCCGCCGCCATGCGCGCGAGCGCGGCGTGGACGGCGGGGCGGTCTGCGAGGTCGAGGCTCTCCGTGGCGATCCCCGTCCCCTCCAGGGCGGCGAGGCCGGCGGCGTCGAGATCGAAGGCGCGCACCCGCGCGCCTCCCTCGGCGAAGGCGCGGGCGACGGCGCGGCCGATGCCCTGGGCCGCGCCCGTGACCGCTACGCGGCGGGTCGAGACGTCGATGCGCATGTGTCGAGCAACAGGTCCAGGGTGTCGAAGGATTGCGGGCGGCGGCCGTCCTCGATGTCGTGGATGAGGGCGACGAGCTTCTCGATCGCGGGGGTGGCGATGCCGGCCTTGGCGGCCTCGGCGCCGATGACGGCGATCTGCGCGTCGACCTCGGTCTTGCGCTTGCGGACGGCGAGGTCGCGCCAGACGCCGGAATGGGTCTTGGCCGTGTGGCGGTTGAACTCCGCCATCGCCGCGACGGAGGCGCGGGCGGCCTCCTCGGAGGCGCCGGGGGCGAAGGCGGCGGGGTCGAAGCCGTTGAAGCCGAGGGGGCGCACGCCGTTCGCGAGCGCCACCGCCATCACCTCCGAGCCGAGCGCGCGGAAGACGGGGAAGTGCCGCGCGCTGGCGAAGTTCTCCGACATCGAGGCGGGGGTGAGCGCGGTGGCGAACAGCATCGCGCCGTAGCCGAGCTTGCCCCAGAGATAGCCCCAGATGTTGTCGGTGAGCACCGCCTGCGGCTCGTAGATCGAGAGCAGCCGATGCACCTCGCGCACGCGGTCCGTCTCGCGCCCGTCGAGCTCGCCGACCGCGACGGTGGCGCGGTTGCCGAGCAGGACGCGCCCCGGCGCGAGCCAGTCCGCGCCGTAATTGACGAAGCAGCCGACGGTGCGCTCCGCGCCGATCTCGTCTGCGATCACGAGCTCGTTGAGCCCGTTCTGCGCGGAGACGACGTAGCCGTCCTCGGCGAGGTGGGGCCGGATGGCGCGGATCGCCTCGCGCGTGTGGTGCGCCTTCACGGCGAGGAAGACGCGGGTGAAGGTCCCCTCGACCTCTTCGGGCGTCGCGGCGCGCACGGCCTGCGTGAAGGTCTCGACCGGGCCCTCGATGGAGAGCCCGTCGCGGTTCATGGCGTCGACGTGCTCGCGCACGATGTCGACGAGGAGCACGTCCTCGCCGGCGCGGGCGAGATAGGCGCCGAGCACGCCGCCGATGGCGCCCGCGCCCCAGATCAGGACGGGTCCGGTCATGCCCAGTCCCCTTCGAGCTGCCCGCGCGTCTCCGCGACGGCGATCTCCCAGATCGCGTGCATCTCGTCGTCGGCGCGCAGATAGAGGCCGCCGAAATTGCCGTCGCCGAGGATCTCGCGGGCGCGCTTCGCGGGGAGGCTGCGCATGCGCTCGATGTCGGCCATGGGCTTCTGCTCGACGGGCAGCTCCACGCCCGGCAGCCGGGTCCAGGGGAAGTTCTCCATCCAGGAGGCGTGGGAGGCGACCGGGTCGATCTCCTTGACCTTCGCCATCGTCTGCGGCGCGGCCCACCAATTGTGGAAGCGCACGCGGCATTCGGGATTGGCGGTCATCCACTCCATCGCGCCGGTCTGGGCGGGACTGTTGCCGCCGTGGCCGTTGACGAGGAGGATGCGCCGGAAGCCGGTCCGCGCGAGACTGTCGAGCACGTCCTTCAGGACGGCGAGATAGGTCGAGAGGGTGAGCGACACCGTTCCCGGATAGGCCGCGAAATAGGGCGTCACGCCGTAGGCGAGGACGGGGAAGACCGGCACGCCGAGCGGCTCGGCCGCGTCCAGCGCCACGCGCTCGGAGAGGATGCAGTCGACGCAGTTCGAGAGATAGGCGTGCTGCTCGGTCGAGCCGAGCGGGACGACGCAGCGGTCGTCCCGGCGCAGGTACTCCTCGACCTGCATCCAGTTGGTGTCGGCGATCTTCAAGTCGCGTTCTCCTTGGGCAGTCCCGCGCGCATGTCCTCGACGAGAGGCAGGAGCGCCTCGCGCACGGCGTGCGGGCTCGGTATGTGGCGGTACTCGATGGCGGCGGCCCCGCGCGGCAGGCCCGTGAGCACGGCCTCTGCGCCCGAGGCGTAGACGAGGACGTCGACCCCGCGCAGCAGCGCGTCGAGGTCCGGGTCGTCGAGGAGCCGGATGTCGACGTCGGCGACGTCGGGGGCGAAGCGCAGCACGCCCGGCTTCATGATCGGCACGAATTCGGGGAAGACCGAGACCATGCCGACCCGCGCCATCGGGTCGATGGCGGCGAGGCGCGCCCGGGTCTCCTCGGAGGGGATGACGGAGAGGCCCACCACGGGGACGCCCGGCCCGACGAGCGCCTCGACCTCGGCGCGGCGATGGGCGAGGGCGACGACGATGTCGACCCCGCGCGTCTCGACCTTGCCGGCGCGCAGCTCGTCGATGGTCGCGGCCTCGACCCGGTCGCGCGGCTCGAGATAGCGGGCGAGATGCTCGGCATAGCCACGCGTCGCGTCCGGAAAGACGCCGACGAAGAGGAGCGCGAGCCCGCGCGGCGCGCCGCGGGCGGCGCGGGCGGAGACGAGGTTCGCGACGTCGGCGGCGCTGAGGCCGGCGGCGTCGGCCTCGGCGAAGAGCGCCTCGACGCGGCCCTGAAGGCGGCGCAGCGCGCGCATGCGCTCGAGCCCGGCCGGCGCGATCTCGGCGACGTAGGTGCCGGCGCCCGGCTTCGTGGCGATCAGCCCCGCCTCGCGCAGCTCGTCGTAGACCTTCGAGACGGTCATCGGCGCGATGCCAGCCTCGTCTGCGCACTCGCGCACGGAGGGAAGCCGGTCGCCGGGCTTCAGCTCGCCCGAGGCGATGCCGTACTCTACGAGCCCGCGCAGCTGGACGCCGAGCGGGACCGGCAGGTCGCGATCGAGCGCCGCGACGAGACGCGAGACGGGCGCAGGCACGCCTCTCTGTTCTACTACGCTGGTACGCTTACCGGCCATGCGGCGCTTCCTTCCCCGTTGACGGTGGACGTGGCGGTTGACACCCCTCGTTTACGCTGCCTACTGTCATAACCGTCTAGAACAGTCTGGACGGAAAACAGTCTCCAAATCAAGAGGGGATGCGGATGATGAAGTCCTTCGCTCTGGCCGGCGCTCTCGCCGCGGGCCTCCTGGCGGGAACCGCGCTCACGACCCAGGCCGAGGCCCAGACCCTGACGATCGGCGTGCGCGCCGGCCCCGAGTCGATCGACCCGCACTGGTCGACGCTCGGCAGCCACGCCGAGGCGCTGCGGCACATCTTCGACACGCTGGTGGGCGTGGACGAGAACCTGCAGCTCGTGCCGGCGCTGGCGACGTCCTGGACCCCGGTCGACGACACGACCTGGGAGTTCAAGATCCGCGAGGGCGTGAAATTCCACGACGGAACCGAGCTCACGGCGCACGACGTCAAGTTCTCCATCGAGCGGATTCCGGAAGTGACCGGCCCGATGAGCATGACGATCTACACGAAGCGCGTGGCGGAGGCGATCGTCGTCGACGACTACACGCTGCACGTGAAGACCAACGGCCCGGCCCCGACGCTGCCGAACGACTTCATCCGCCTGTTCGTGGTGCAGGACGACATCGGCATGGAGCCCCGCAATGAGGAGTTCAACTCCGGCGAGGCGGCGATCGGCACCGGCCCCTACACGCTCGTCTCCTGGGAGCCGAAGGGCGACCTCGTGCTCGAGCGCTTCGACGACTACTGGGGCGGCGCGCCGCACTGGGAGGCGGTGATCCGCAAGGAGATCCCCAACGACCCGGCCCGCGTCGCGGCGCTGAAGTCCGGCCAGGTCGACATGATCAACTACGTGCCGGCGACGGACTACGCCGCCATGCTGCGCGATTCCTCCGTCGAGACCTTCATCGGCGACAGCGTCTACATCCTCGACATCTATTTCAGCTTCGTCGACGACCTGCCGATCAAGGTTCAGGTCGACGGCCAGGAGATCGACGAGAACCCCTTCCAGGACGCCCGGGTGCGCGAGGCCTTCGACCTCGCCATCAACCGCGACGCCCTGGTCCGGGTCGTGCTCGAGGGTCTCGGCAAGCCGGCGAACCAGCTGATGCCGCCCGACTTCTTCGGCGGCAGCATGGACCTGCCGGAGCGCGAGTACGACCTCGAGAGGGCCAAGGCGCTCCTCGCCGAGGCCGGCTACCCGAACGGCTTCGAGATCGACTTCCAGTGCACCAACAACCGCCTGCCCGGCGACGCCGCGGTGTGCGAGGCGCTCGGCCAGATGTGGGCGCGCGCGGGGCTGACGGTGAACGCCGAGGCGCTCAACGGCACGGTGTTCTTCCCGGCCGTCTCGCGGCGCGAGTACTCGATGTGGATGTCGGGCTGGGGCACGCTCACGGGCGAGGCGTCCTACACCTACGGCTCGCTGGTCCACACCAACGACCCCGAGGTCGGGCTCGGCGCCTTCAACCGCGCGGGCTACTCGAACCCCGCGCTCGACGCCCTGATCCAGGAGGCCGCGGCCGAGCTCGACGACGACCGTCGCGCCGAGCTCTTCAAGGAGGTCACCGAGATCTCCATGAACGAGCGCATCCTGATCCCCACCGTGCAGCTGCAGACCGTCTGGGCCGCCAAGCCCGACTTCCTGGAGTTCACGCCGCGGATCGACCAGGAGACGCTCGCCCACCACATCCAGCCGGCAAAGTAGGCCGCGCCTGATCCGACGATCCGGCCGGGGGCCTTCCGCTCCCGGCCGGACCCGTTCCTTCCTCGAGACGACGAACCGCGCATGATCGGCTTCCTGATCCAACGGCTTCTCCAGGCGATCGCCGTCGTCTTCGTGATGTCGCTGATCGTCTTCGTCGGCGTCTACGCCATCGGCAACCCGATCGACATCCTGATCGACCCGGCCGCCGACCAGGCGCTGCGCGAGGCGCTCATTCGGCAATACGGCTTCGACCAGCCGCTGCCGGTGCAGTACCTGACCTTCCTCGGCAACATGCTCACCGGCGATTTCGGCGAGAGCTTCGTCTACCGGCTGCCGGTGCTCGACCTGATCCTCTCGCGCCTGCCGGCGACGCTCGAGCTCGCGGTCTCGGCGATGGTGATCGCGACGGTGGTGGGCATCCCGCTCGGGATCTGGGCGGGCTACAAGCCGGAGGCGCTGTCCTCGAAGCTGATCATGGGCTTCTCGGTGCTGGGCTTCTCGGTGCCGACCTTCTGGGTCGGGCTCCTGCTCATCATGGTCTTCGCCGTCGAGCTCGGCTGGCTGCCGTCGGGCGGGCGCGGGCCGACGCAGGAGGTGCTCGGCGTCGAGCTCTCGATCTTCTCGCTCGAGGGCCTCTCCCACATCGCGCTGCCGGCCTTCAACCTCGCGCTGTTCAAGCTCGGCCTCCTCATCCGCCTCGCGCGAGCGGGCATGGTCGAGGTGATGAGCTCGGACTTCGTGCGCTTCGCCCGCGCGCAGGGCCTGCCCGAGCGCCAGGTCGTGTCGCTGCACGTGCTCAAGAACATCGCCATCCCGATCGTGACCGTGTTCGGCCTCGAGTTCGGCTCGACGCTCGCCTTCGCCGTCGTCACCGAGACGATCTTCACCTGGCCGGGCATGGGCAAGCTGATCATCGATTCCATCATGGTGCTCGATCGCCCGGTGATGGTGGCCTACCTCATCCTGGTCGTGATCCTGTTCGTGACGATCAACCTCGTCGTCGACCTCACCTACGGCCAGCTCGACCCCCGCATCCGCACGAAGGGCGCCGCATGACCGCCGCCGCCTCCGCCCCGAGCCGCCGCGCCCGGCTCGCCGACGTCTGGCACGACTACCGGCAGAGCCCGGTCGCGGTCGTGGCGCTCGGCATCGTCGCGATCCTGCTGGCGGCGGCCTTCCTCGCCCCGCTGATCGCGCCGCAGAACCCCTACGACCAGGCGGCGCTCGACCTGTTCGACGCCAGGCTCGAGCCCGGCAGCGTCGGCGGGGGCGGCTACACGCACGTTCTCGGCACCGACGGGATGGGGCGCGACCTGTTCTCGGCGATCCTCTACGGCCTGCGCGTGAGCTTCACGGTGGGCGTCGCCGCCGGCGCGGTGGCGCTGGCGCTCGGCGCGAGCGTCGGCCTGATCGCCGCCTATTACGGCGGGCGCGTCGAGGCGCTGATCATGCGCACGATCGACCTGCAGCTCTCGATGCCGGCGATCCTGCTCGCCCTCGTCCTCGTCGCCGTTCTCGGCCAGGGCATGATCCAGCTCATCGTCGCGCTGGTGGCCGCGCAATACGCCTATTTCGCCCGAACGACCCACGGCGCGGCGAGCGCCGAGCGGCGCAAGGACTACATCGAGGCCGCGCTCTCGACGCCGCTGCCGGCGCGGCGCGTGCTGTTCAAGCACCTTCTGCCGAACGCGCTGCCGCCGCTGATCGTGGTCGCGACGGTGCAGGTCGCCTCCGCCATCTCGCTCGAGGCGACGCTCTCCTTCCTCGGGCTCGGCCTGCCGATGACGCAGCCCTCGCTGGGCACGCTGATCTCGAACGGCTTCACCTACCTGCTGTCGGGCCGCTACTGGATCTCGATCTATCCTGGCCTCGTGCTGATGGTGCTCGTCGTGTCGATCAACCTCGTCGGCGACCAGGTCCGCCACGTGCTCAATCCGAGGCGCGGCCGATGAGCGACGTCGTCCTCTCCGTCGAGGGCCTGGAGACGGCCTTCGCCACCCGCACGGGCTCGTTCAAGGCGGTCGACGGCGTCTCCTTCGACGTGCGCCGCGGGCAGATCGTCGGCCTCGTGGGCGAATCCGGCTCGGGCAAGAGCGTCACGGGCTATTCCATTCTCGGGCTGATCGAGCCGCCGGGGCGGATCGTCGGCGGGCGCGTGTCGCTCGAGGGCGAGAACCTGCTCGCGCTCCCGCCCGACAAGATGCGCCGCATGCGCGGGGCGCGGGTCGCCATGGTCTTCCAGGACCCGATGATGACGTTGAACCCCGTGCTGAAGATCGGCACGCAGATGATGGCGGCCGTGCGCGCGCACGACCGGGTCTCGAAGGCCGAGGCGCGGGCGCGGGCGCGCGACGCGCTGGGCAAGGTCGGCATCCCCTCCCCCGAGGAGCGGCTCGACGCCTATCCCCACCAGCTCTCGGGCGGCATGCGCCAGCGCGTCGCGATCGCCACCGCGCTCCTGCACGAACCCGCCGTGATCATCGCCGACGAGCCGACGACGGCGCTCGACGTCTCGATCCAGGGCCAGATCCTCGCCGAGGTGCGCCGCCTCGCCGACGAGACCGGCACGGCCTTCGTCTGGATCACGCACGACCTCGCGGTGGTCTCGAGCCTCGCCGACGAGGTCTGCGTCATGTATGCGGGCCGCATCGTCGAGCGCGGGCCGGCGGAGGCGGTGATCGCCGCGCCGCGCCACCCCTACACGCAGGGGCTCCTCGCCTCGGTGCCGAGCCTGCACGAGCCGGGCGAGCGCCTGCCACAGGTGCCGGGCTCCGCCCCGCCGCCGACGGAGCGCCCGGAGGGCTGCGCCTTCCGCCCGCGCTGCCCGCGCGCGACGGACGCCTGCCTCGTCGATCCCGCCATCCAGACCTACGACGGCGAGCGCCGCGCGGCGCTGTGCCACCACCCGATCGAGCCCGACGCATGGAAAACCTTCTCGACATCGACGGCGTCTCGAAACGCTTCGTGAAGCAGACGACGCTGGGCGAGCGGATCGCGCGGACGCTCGGCGCGGGCGGGCCGCCCGAGATCGTGCGCGCCGTCACCGACGTGAGCCTGACGGTTAGCCGCGGCGAGGTCGTGGGCCTCGTGGGCGAATCGGGCTGCGGCAAGTCCACGCTCGGGCGGATGGTGGCGGGCATCTACGCGCCGAGCGCGGGGCGCGTGCGGTTCGAGGGCAAGCCCGTCGCCGTCACCGAGGGGCGGCGGGTGCGGAAGCTCACCACCCGCGTGCAAATGATCCACCAGGACCCGTTCGCGAGCCTCAATCCGCGGGTGCGCGTGGTCGACACGGTGGCGGAAGGGCCCGTCGCCCACAGCCTCGTGCCCTCGCGGGACGCCGACGCCTACGCCGCCGACATGCTGTCGCGGGTGGGCTTCGACGCCGCCATGCGCCGGCGCTTCCCGCACCAGTTCTCCGGCGGGCAGCGCCAGCGCATCGCCATCGCGAGGGCGCTCGCCATGAAGCCGGACCTGCTCGTGCTCGACGAGCCGGTGGCCTCGCTCGACGTCTCGATCCAGGCGCAGGTGCTCAACCTGTTCCAGGACCTGCGCCGGGACCTCGACCTGACCGCGATCTTCGTGAGCCACGATCTCGGCGTCGTGCGCCACGTCTCGGACCGGGTGGCGATCATGTATCTCGGGCGCATCGTCGAGGTGGCGCCGACGAAGACCCTCTACGCCGCGCCGGCGCACCCCTACACGAAGGCGCTGTTCGAGAGCGTGCCGAAGATCGGGGTCGGGCGCGGGGTGTTCAAGCCCATCGCCGGCGAGATCCCCTCGCCGCTGGCGCCGCCGCCGGGCTGCCATTTCCATCCGCGCTGCCCGGCGGCCGGACCCCGTTGCCGACGCGAGGCGCCGGTGCTGAACTCCATCGGCCCCGGCCAGAGCGCCGCCTGCCACCTGCACGACGGAGGCGTCGCGTGACGCTCGAACCCTTCCGCGCCGAGATCGGCGCCGTCAACGACCTGCTCTGCGCGGCCTCGCTGCTGACCTGGGACAGCCGCACGATGATGCCCGCCGGCGGTGCGGCGACGCGCGGGCTGCAGATCGCGACCCTGATCCGCGCCGCGCGCGACCGGCTGCTCGGCGACGCCATGGCCCGCGCCCTCGACCAGGCGCGGCGCGCCGTCGAGGGCCTGCCGGAGGACCATGCGGACGCCCGCGCGGTGGCGCAGACGCTCGCCGCCGTCGCGCATCACGCCCGCGTGCCGGCGGCCCTGGTCGAGGCCCGCGCGGCGCTCCGCACGCAGGCCCAGGCCGCCTGGACGCAGGCGCGGGAGACCTCGGACTACGCGCTGTTCGCGCCCCATCTCGACGAGACGGTGCGCCTCGCGCGGGACTATGCCGACGCGGTGGGCTACGAGGCGCACCGCTACGACGCCATGGTCGGCCTGTTCGAGCCGGGCGAGACCGCCCGCTCCCTCGCCGACCTCTTCGCCGCGCTTCGGGCCGGCATAGCGCCCATCCTCGACGCCGCGCGGGGGCGCGCGCCGGCGCGCAGCGACTTCCTCGCCCGCGGCTACGCGATGGAGGGCCAGCGCGCCTTCGGGCTCTCGATCGCCGAGCGCTTCGGCTACGACCTGCGGCGCGGGCGGCTCGACACCACGGTCCACCCCTTCGAGGTGAGCTTCACCCGCGAGGACGTGCGCATCACCACGCGCTACCGGCCCGACTACCTGCCGGGCTCGCTGTTCGGCATCTTCCACGAGACCGGGCATGCGCTCTACGAGCAGAACGTCGACCCCGCCCATACGCGCACCACGCTCGCCACCGACCTGATCGGCCTCTACGCGGTGGGCGGCACGAGCTTCGGCGCGCACGAGAGCCAGTCGCGGCTGTGGGAGAACCACGTCGCGCGCACGCCGACCTTCTGGGCGAACCATTTTCCCGAGCTGCAGGCGCACTTCCCCGCCGAGCTCGCCGACGTCGACGCGGACGCCTTCTACGCCGCCGTGACGCGCGCGGAGCCGGGCTTCATCCGGGTGGAGGCGGACGAGCTCACCTACGATCTCCACATCATGCTGCGCGTCGAGCTGGAGACGGCTCTGATGGCGGGCGACCTCACCGTCTCCGACCTGCCCGGCGCCTGGGACGAGACGATGCGGCGCGACCTCGACCTCGTCGTGCCGGACGCGCGCCGGGGCGTGCTGCAGGACGTGCACTGGTCGTCGGGCTATGTCGGCTCGTTCCCGACCTACACGATCGGCAACGTCATGGCGGCGCAGCTGATGGAGGCCGTACGCGAGGACGATCCGGGCGCGGTCGCGGCGATGGAGCGGGCCGACTACGCGCCGCTGGCCGACTGGCTGCGCGCCGCGGTCTGGCGGCACGGCCGGCGTTTCGGCCGCGACGAGCTGCTCGTCCGGGCGACGGGCCGGGCGCTGGACCCGGCCCCCTACCTGCGCCATCTCGCGGCGAAGTACGGGTGAGGCGCGGGCCCTTTCGTCGGCGCCTATGGCGATGGCATGGTCCTCGCCTTCCGACGGTGCGAGCCATCCGACACCCCGGTTCGCGCTGACGACCAGCCCCGCCGAGCCTCCGCCATGTCCCGACCGCTCCCGCCCGACGAGTCCACGCGCCGCACGCAGGCCCAGCAGGCCTATGCGCGCCTCGAGGAGATGATCGTCACGCTCGAGCTGGCGCCGGGCAGCCGCATCTCGGAAAACGCCATGGCGGCGCGCCTGGGGCTCGGGCGCACGCCGGTGCGCGAGGCGATCCAGCGGCTCGCGCACGAGGGGACGCTGCGCGTTCTGCCCCGGGCGGGCGCCATCGTCTCGCAGATCGACGTCGCCGACCAGTTCAAGCTCATCGAGGTGCGACGCGGCATCGAGCGCATCCTCGCCGGCCGCGCCGCGCGGCTCGCCGACGCCCCGACGCGCGACGCCTTCGCGGCCCTGGCGGAGCGTTTCGAGGACGCCGCCGCGCGCAACGACGAGACGACCTTCATCGCCGCGGACCGCGAGTTCAACGTTCTCGTCGCGGCGAGCGCGCAGAACAAGTACGCCGCCGCGGCGATGGCGCCGATCCAGGCGCAGACGCGGCGCTTCTGGTTCCTGAACTTCCGCAAGTTCGGCGATCTCAGCGCGATCAGCCGGCTGCATGCGGAGATCTGCGCCGCGATCGTCGCCTCCGACGAGCCGGCCGCGCAGGCGGCCTCCGACGCGCTGATCGACGCGGTGGAGGACTATACGAGGCGCACGCTCGAGGCGCTGATGTAGCGCGTCCGGGGGCCGGACCCGCGGGCCGCATCTGACATGTCAGTGACGCGGCAACTGCATGCGAATTGGACACCGACCGCCCGCAGCCTGTGCGCCGCGCGCCGCCGCCCGCCATCCGCCTGCCCGCCCCAGCGACAGCCGATCCCGTTACGGCAGCTCGGATCGCGCCCCGCCGCGGGGCACGCATTCCACTTGGCATCCTGCGTGCAGTCACGGACCGGACGAGACGGCCCCCGGCGCACGCGCCGAGAGCGGCCCGGGGCCAGAGGGACGCCGGAGGCGAGACGGCGCGCCGCGCACGCGGTCGCGCGCCCATTCGAGCGGAGGACCGAGACATGAACAGACGCGATTTCCTCACCACGGGCGCCCTCGGCGCGGCCGCCCTCGGCGGCGCCGTCGCCGCGCCGGCGGTGGCGCGCGCGCAGGAGAGCTTCACCTGGCGCATGACCAACGCCTACGGCCCGAACTCGCCCTTCTACGTCGTCGGGCCCGGCTCGCCGACCTCGTTCATCGAGAAGGTGGAGGCGATGTCGGGCGGGCGCCTGAAGATCCAGCATTTCGCGGCGGGGGAGCTCGTGCCGGCGCTGGAGGGCTTCGACGCCGTCGTCTCCGGCGTGGTCGAGGCGAACGCGGCCAATTCCTACTTCTGGTCCGGCCGCTCCTTCGCGGCTCAGTACTTCACCACCGTGCCCTTCGGCATGAGCTTCCTCGGCCACATGGCCTGGCTCTATCACGGCGAAGGCGCCGCCCTCTGGGAGGAGGTCTACGCGCCCTTCGGCCTCGTCGCCTTCCCGATCAACAATACCGGCGTGCAGATGACCGGCTGGTTCCGCGAGCCCATCGAGACGGTGGAGGATCTCGACGGCCTGCGCATGCGCATTCCGGGCCTCGCCAGCCGCATCTACGGCGAGCTCGGCGTCGACGCGCGCCTCCTGCCCGGCGGCGAGATCTTCCCGGCGCTGGAGCGCGGCGTGATCGACGCGGCCGAGTTCGTCGGGCCCTACCAGGACCGGCGCCTGGGCCTCCAGAACGCGGCGAAGTTCTACCACACGACCGGCTGGCACGAGCCCGCCACCACAGGCGAGCTCGCCATCTCGCGCGCGGCCTGGGAGGCGCTGCCCGACGACCTCAAGACCATCGTCCGCGTCGCGGCGCAGGCGACCGTGCTCGAGAGCGTCACCTGGTCGGAGGCCGTCAACGGCGACGCGCTCACCGATCTCGTGACGAACGAGGGCGTCACCGCCGCCGTGCTGCCCCAGCCGGTGGTCGAGCGCCTGCGCGAGGTGACGGCGGACGTGCTCTCGACCGAGAGCGCCAAGGACCCGCTCTCGAAGAAGGTCCACGACAGCTACATGGCCTTCAAGGCCAAGCACGACCGCTGGGCCGGCATCTCGGAAGGCCCCTGGCACGGCACGATCCTGGGCGGCTGATCCCGTGCGCGCCCTCGCTCGTCTCGTCGAGACCCTGGAGGCGGCCGTCGCGTTCTGCGGCCGCCTCGCCGCCTGGACCTGCCTCGTGCTGGTCCTCGTCGTCGCGGGCAGCGTGCTCGCCCGCTACTTCTTCAGCGCCGGCGCGATCTGGCTGCAGGAGCTGGAATGGCACCTGATCTCGCCGATCGCGCTCTTCGGCATGTCCTACGCCCTGCTCCAGGGCGAGCAGGTGCGCGTCGACGTCTTCTTCGAGCGCTTTCCCGAGGGCGTGCGGCGCGTGATCGAGGTGGCCACGGGGCTGCTCCTCGTCGTCTTCGCCGTCTGGATGGCGACGCTGTCCATCCCCTTCGTGCTGCAATCCTATCGGCTGGGCGAGGGATCGCCCAATCCCGGCGGGCTGCCCCATCGCTTCCTCTTGAAGAGCCTGATCCCGATCGGCTTCACGCTGCTCGCCGCGCAGGGCCTCTGCCACGCGCTGCGCCACGCCTTCCGCCTCCCTCGCCGAGCCTGACGCATGTCGCCCAACGAGCTCCTCGCCATCGCCATGGTGGCCTCCTTCTTCGGCATGCTGATGGTCGGCATTCCCGTCGGGATCGCGATCGCAACCTCGGCGCTCGTCTTCGGCTATGCCGGCTTCGGGCCGATGCTGTTCGCGCTGGTTCCCTCGCGGATCTACGGCGTCGTGACGAACTACACGCTGATGGCGATCCCGCTCTTCGTCTTCATGGGGGTGATGCTGGAGAAGTCCCGGCTCGCCGAGGAGCTGCTCGACGTGATCGGGCATCTGTTCGGGCGCGTCTCCGGG
This sequence comes from Salinarimonas sp., assembly GCF_040111675.1. Taxonomy (NCBI): domain Bacteria; kingdom Pseudomonadati; phylum Pseudomonadota; class Alphaproteobacteria; order Hyphomicrobiales; family Salinarimonadaceae; genus Salinarimonas; species Salinarimonas sp. Next base: position 4,105,051 of record NZ_CP157794.1, read on the forward strand.
GGCATGGGCGTCGCGATCGTGCTCGTGGGCGTGCTGCTCGGCGCCGCCACCGGCATCGTCGGCGCGACCATCGTCACGCTCGGGCTGCTGACGCTCCCCGCGCTCCTGCGGCGCGGCTACTCGGCGCCGCTGGCCTGCGGCGTGATCTGCGCCTCGGGCACGCTCGGCCAGATCATCCCGCCCTCGCTCGTGCTGATCCTGCTCGCGGACGTGCTCGGCGAATCGGTCGGCACCCTGTTCGCGGCGGCGATGATCCCGGGCCTGATGCTCGCCGGTCTCTACGTCGTCGCCTTCCTGGTCCTCGCGGGGCTGCGGCCCGACCTCGCGCCGCCGATCCCCGCCGACGAGCGCGCCGCGCTCGACGGGTGGGCGCTGGCGAGGAAGGCGATCGTCGTCGTCGTGCCGCCCATCGGCCTCGTCGTCGCGGTGCTGGGCTCGATCGTCGGCGGCGTCGCGGCGCCGACCGAGGCGGCGTCCATGGGCGCGATCGGCGCCCTCCTGATGGCCCTCGTCGGCCGCAAGCTGTCGCTGCGCGTCCTCTCGGACGTCCTGCGCGCGACGCTGCTGATCTCCGCGATGGTGTTCTTCATCCTGATCTGCGCCCAGGTCTTCGGCCTCGCCTTCCGCGGGCTCGGCGGCGAGCATCTGGTCGAGCGGCTGTTCGCGTGGGTGCCCGGCGGCGTGACGGGGAGCCTGCTGTTCCTGCTCGCGCTCGTGTTCGTGCTGGGCTTCTTCCTCGAATGGATCGAGATCACCTACATCGCCCTGCCGCTGTTCCTGCCCTTCTTCATCGCGGAGGGCGTCGACATGGTCTGGCTCGGGATCCTGATCTGCATGAACCTGCAGACCTCCTTCCTCACGCCGCCCTTCGGCTGGGCCTTGTTCTTCCTCAAGGGCGTCGCGCCGGCGGGCGTCACCACCGGCGCGATCTATCGCGGCGTCCTGCCCTTCATCGCCCTCCAGCTCCTGGCGCTGGCGATCCTGTTCGCGGCGCCGGGGCTCGCGACCTGGCTGCCCGAGGCGATCGGCTGGTGAGCGCGCCGCCCGCGGGGGCGGCCCTCAATCCCATGCGCCCTCGATCAGCGGCGCGATCGGGTGGCGGGACTTCGCCATGCGCAGCTTGGAGAAGACGTCGGCGTGCTCGGCGTCCTCGCTCTCGGCGGGCAGGTCGACGCCGTAGGCCGTCTCCGGGTTCGCGCGTGCGCCGACCAGCATGATCTCGGCGCCCTCGTAGTTCAGGTGCTCGGGGCTCTCGCTCTCGAAACGGCGGTCGCGGAAGGCGTCCTGGAGCGACTTCGGGAAGTCCACCTGCTGCGCCTTCGAGAGGCCCGCATTGGCGGGCGAGCCCTTCTCCGGGTTCTTCACGGAGAGCGCGTAGGCCGCCTTCGGGGCGATGGCGAAGGCCTTCTGCACGGCGCCGGGCTTCTCGGGCAGCTCGAGCTCGTAGGCGAGATGCATCTGCCCGGTCTCGGGCGAGCCCTCGCGCGTGATCAGATAGACGCCCTCCCCCGCCGGGCGCACGGCCGGCTGGTCCTGCTCGCCGCGGGTCTTCGTGTCGTAATGCTCCTCGCGCAGCTCCTTCTCGATCGCCGCCGCGTCGTCGGAGACCAGCGTGACGAAGCCCCAGTTGCGCTCGTGGCTGTCGACGTCGGGCAGGCGCTTGCGCCCGACGATCATCAGCCGCGTCTTCCTGCCCCCGCGCGGGCGCAGGGCCATGAAGAAGCGCTGCACGTCGCCCATGCCCTCGGGGTCGTGCTCGTTCACGTCCGGGCGGTAGAGGAAGAAGATGTCGCCCTCCTCCAGGATCTCCATCTCGCGTTCGGCCATGGGATGCGTCCTTTCTTGCTCGAGCGGCGCGGGCCTCGCCTCACCCCCCGGGCTGCGCCTGGGCCTGGCCCGGCCTCTGGGACAGGAACCCGATCGGCTGCCGGCGCGGGCCTTCCTGCTTGAGGGTCGCGAGCATCTCCTCGTATTCGCGCTCCATCTCCGGCGTCACCGAGGCGCGGGCTTCCGTCATCGCCTTCTGGAAATGGCGGTCGGCGACGTGGTCGTTCTCCATCGATTCGCGCACGGCGAGGAGGCCGGCGCGGCGCACCACGTCCTCGAGATCGGCGCCCGTGTAGCGCTCGAGGCGCTCGGCGTAGGCGTCGAGATCGACGTCGTCCGCGAGCGGCATGTCCTTGGTGTGGATGCCGAGGATATGCCGCCGCCCCTCGGCGTCGGGCACGGGGACGTAGATCAGCTCGTCGAAGCGGCCCGGGCGCAGCAGCGCCGGGTCGACCAGGTTCGGCCGGTTGGTCGCGCCGATGACGACGACGCCCTGCATCTCCTCGAGCCCGTCCATCTCGGAGAGGATCGTGTTGACCACCCGCTCGGTGACGGCGGGCTCGCCCATGCCGCCGCCGCGGGAGGGCGCGAGGCTGTCGATCTCGTCGATGAAGATCACGGTGGGCGCCACCTGGCGGGCGCGCTGGAACAGGCGCGCGACCTGCTGCTCGCTCTCGCCGTACCACTTCGAGAGCAGGTCGGAGGACTTGGTCGAGACGAAGTTCGCCTCCGCCTCGCGGGCCACCGCCTTGGCGAGCAGCGTCTTGCCGGTGCCCGGCGGGCCGAACAGCAGGAAGCCCTTGGCCGGGCGGATGCCGAACTTGCGGAACACCTCCGGCTTCTTGAGGGGCAATTCGATCCCCTCCTGCATGCGCTCGCGGGTCTCGGCGAGGCCGCCGATGTCGTCCCAGCCGACGTTCGGCACCTGGATCATGATCTCGCGCAGGGCCGAGGGCTGGACGCGCTTGAGGGCGTTCTCGAAGTCGCGGCGCTCGACCTTGAGCTCCTCGACGACCTTGGGCGGAATGCCCTCCTTCAGGTTGATCGAGGGCAGGATGCGGCGCACCGAATCCATCGCCGCCTCGCGGGCGAGCGCCGAGAGGTCGGCGCCGACGAAGCCGTAGGTGACGCGCGCGAGCTCGTCGAGATCGACGTCCTCGTCGAGCGGCATGCCGCGGGTGTGGATGGCGAGGACCTCGCGCCGGCCGGTCTGGTCCGGCACGCCGATGACGATCTCGCGGTCGAAGCGCCCGGGCCGGCGCAGGGCCTCGTCGATGGAATCGACCCGGTTCGTCGCGCCGATGACGATGATGTTCTGGCGCGGCTCGAGCCCGTCCATCAGGGTGAGCAGCTGGGCGACGATGCGGCGCTCGACCTCGCCCGTGACCTGCTCGCGCTTGGGCGCGATCGAGTCGATCTCGTCCATGAAGACGATGGAGGGCGCGTTGGCCTTCGCCTCCTCGAACACCTCGCGCAGGCGCTGCTCCGATTCGCCGTAATGCTTGCCCATGATCTCCGGGCCGGCGATGTGGAAGAAGGCCGCCTCCGCCTCGTTGGCGACGGCGCGGGCGAGCAGGGTCTTGCCGGTGCCGGGGGGGCCGTGCAGCAGCACGCCCTTGGGCGGATCGATGCCCAGGCGCTGGAACAGCTCGGGATGGCGCAGCGGCAATTCGACCATCTCGCGGATCTGCTCCGTCGTGTCGCCGAGCCCGCCGATGTCGTCGTAGGTGACGTCGGCGCGCCGCGCCTCCTTGGGCTCCTCGAACTGGGGACGCAGCTCGACCTCGGTCTCGGGCGTCATCTGCACGATGCCGCGCGGGACGGTGGAGACGACGACGAGCCGGATCTCCTGGAGGCCGTAGGCGGGCAGGTTGAACAGCCCGCGCATCTCCTCGGGCAGGCGCCCGTCGTGCGGCGACATGCGCGAATGGACCGAGGTCGAGATCACGTCGCCGGCGATGAAGGGGCGGCGCAGGAAGGTGCGACGCAGGGCCTCGCCCGAGCCCTGCAGGCGCAGGTTCTTCTGCGCGGGGGCGAGGACGATGCGCTGGGCCGCGCGCACCTGCGCCGGCTTGAGCTCGACGTAGTCCCCCGAGCCCGCCCCGGCGTTTCCGCGCTGGAGCCCGTCGAGACGCACGAGCCGCAGACCCTCGTCCTCCGGATAGGGCGGCATCGCCACGGCGGCGGTGTGCCGGCGGCCGACGATCTCGACCGGCTCGCCCTCGCGCACGCCGATCTCCTGGAGCGCCTCGCGGCTGATGCGGGCGATGCCGCGCCCGGCGTCCTCCATGCGCGCGTTCGCCACCTGCAGGCGCAGGCCGCCGTCCTCCTCGTGATCCGCCATGACGTCCCCTTCCGCGTCGTCTCGGGTGTCTCGCCCGAAGAACGACCGCCCGGGGGCCGGCGTTCCGAGCCGGCGGAGATCGCCCGATCCGCCGCGGGGCGGGCGGCGCGGCCGGTCCTCACCCGAAGCGGGCGCCCACCCGCATCAGGTCCCGCGTCAGGCTCTCGAGCTCCGCGGCGAGGATGGCGTGCATGCCGGCGGCGGCCTGGGGATATTCCTCCAGCACGCGGCGCATCAGCGGCTGGGTGAGGCGGACGACGCTGGACGGCTCGCGGGCGGTGGCGCTCGCCGGGCGGCGGATCTCGGCGAAGAGGGCGGCCGCGCCGATCAGGTCGCCGGCGCGCGCCACCGTCACCGGCTTGCCGCCCTCGACGTCGAGCCCGATCTCGCCCTCGGCGACCACGAAGCCGCAATCCGCCCGATCCCCCTTGCGGAACAGGGCCTCGCCCTGGCGCAGCCGGCGCTTGTCGGCGGCGAAGGCGAGCAGGCGCAGGCCGTCGCGATCGATCAGGCCGATCAAGGGGGCGCGCGAGAGCAGCGCGATATCGTCGTCGAGGGACATCGCGCCTCGGGCGTGAGCGGGATCAGGGCAGGAGCTTGTAGCCGCCGCCCTCGGTGACGAGGAAGCGCGCCGCGGACGGGTTCGGCTCGATCTTCTGGCGCAGGCGGTAGATGTGCGTCTCGAGGGTGTGGGTGGTCACGTTCGAATTGTAGCCCCACACCTCGGCGAGCAGCGTGTCGCGGGAGACCACCTTCTGGCCGGCGCGGAAGAGGAAGCGCAGGATCGCCGTCTCCTTCTCGGTGAGCTTGAGCTTCGAGCCCTTCTCGGAGACGAGCAGCTTGGCGCCGGGGCGGAAGGAATAGGGCCCGATCTGGAAGATCGCGTCCTCGGAGGCCGCGTATTGCCGCAGCTGCGCGCGGATGCGCGCCAGCAGTACCGCGAACTTGAAGGGCTTGACCACGTAGTCGTTGGCGCCCGCCTCGAGGCCGAGCACGGTGTCGGCGTCCGAGCCCTGGCCGGTGAGCATGATGACGGGCGAGCGGAAGCCGTGCTTGCGCATCAGCTTCACCGCCTCGCGGCCGTCCATGTCGGGCAGGCCGACATCCATGATGACGAGATCGATGCGGTCCGCCTGGACGGCCTTCATCGCCTCGCCGGCCGTCTCGGCGGTGGAGACGACGAACTCGTCGTAGAGCGCGAGCTGCTCGGCGAGCGTATCGCGCAGATCCTGGTCGTCGTCGACCACGAGCAGCCGGTTGGCGTTCGACATGGGAGCGTTCCTCGACCAAGGAGCCTTGTCGTGCAAGGCTCTAGACTATTCGCCCGCTTCTTGACAACAAGTCGCCACGGGTCTCTCCGGGACCTTTCCCCCAGGCAATTCGGAAGCGACGGGGCCGTGACGACCGATTCTACGCTCTCGCGCCTCGTGGTGAGGCGACGGCCCGGCGATCCCGCCCGCGGCTGGCTCGCCGCGGGCGGGCTCGTCCTGCCCTGCGCGCTCGGCCGCTCGGGCGTGACGCGCGACAAGCGCGAGGGCGACGGCGCGACGCCGGCGGGGCGCTTCGCGCCGCTCCAGGCGTTCTTCCGGGCGGATGCCGGCCCGCGGCCGCGCACGACCCTGCCGCTGCGGGCGATTCGCCCGTCCGACGGCTGGTGCGACGCCGCGCGCGACCGCAACTACAATCGGCCGGTCGCCCTGCCCTATCCGGCGAGCGCGGAGCGGATGATGCGCGAGGACGGGCTCTACGATCTCGTCGTCGACCTCTCCGCCAACCGCCGGCCGATCCTGAAGGGCCGCGGCAGCGCCATCTTCCTGCACGTCGCCCGGACGGGGGTCCAGCCCACCGAGGGCTGCATCGCGCTGGAGAAGCGCGCGCTGGCGAAGCTCCTTGCGCGAATCGGGCCGCGCACGCGGATCGTGGTGGTCGGCTGATCCGCGCGCGCGATCGCGTTTCCGGTCAGTGCCCGTGGGGCGCCTCGCGCGAGCCCATCCGCCCGACCGCGAAGGTCACCGGAACCTCGCCGGCGCGCTCGAAGACGAGCGTGCCCTCGAAGCTCTCGCCCTCGGCGAGCGGGCGCTGGAGCCCCATGAACATGACGTGGTAGCCGCCGGGGGCGAGCGCGACCGTCTCGCCCGGCGGGATCTCGAGCCCGCCCTCGACCGGCGCCATCTTGGCGACGCCGTCGACCATCTCCATGGAATGGACCTCGAAGCGCTCGGCGATCTCGGACGAGCCGCCGATCAGCCGGTCGGCCGTGTCGCCCTCGTTGCGGAGGGTGACGTAGCCGCCGGCGACCTTGGCGCCGCCGGGCGTGGCCCGCGACCAGGGCGTCTCGACGACGATGTCGCCGGCGCGGAAGGTCTCCGCCGCGGCCGGGGAGAGAACGGGGCCCGCCGCGAGGGCGAGGGCGAGAGCGGCCGCGCCGAGAAAGGGCGTGCGGAGGGCGGGCGTGCGAAACAGAAGATGCATGATGTGTGTCTCCGATGCGCGATCGGTGTCCGGGAAGAGCGGTTCAGGCGAGCGATCGGGAGACGGGCGGCGCGCGGGCGCCGAGGGAGACGCGCGCCGGCGCGGCGCGGGGCGCCTCGGCGAGCACGAAGGCGCGGGCGACGGGGGCGGCGTCGCGCGCGGGGAGCGACGCGGCGGGACCGGGCGGCAGCGCGGGCCCGGTCGGGCCGGCATGGACGCGGCAGGCGTGCCAGCACGGATCGCCCGGCGCGTGCGCCGGCATCTCGCCGTCGATCGCGCACCAGACGGTGGCGTTCGCGGGCGCGGAGAGCGCCAGCGCCCCGGCGACGCCGGAGAGGAGCCCGCCGAGCACGAGCCCGTAGAGCGCCAGGACGGCGATCGCCGTCCGCGCCAGGCCGGGAACTCGTGCGCGCGTCGTCATGAGCGCTAGCTAGTCGCTTCCCGCGGCCGGCGCAATGCGGCGCGCGCGCCGCCGCCTCAGCGGGCGAGCTCCTTGAGGCCGAGCCGGATCAGCTGCGCCGTCGTCGGCTCCTCGCCGGCGCTCTTCAGGGCGGCGGCGACGGCGGCGGCGGCCTGGGACTGGCCGTAGCCGAGATTGACCAGCGCCGAGACCGCGTCCTGGGCCGGGCCCGGCTCGCCGCGGGCCTCGACCCCGCCGGAGAGGCCGGCCATCACCGGGTCGATCGGCGCGAAGGCGGGGGCCTTGTCCTTCATCTCGGCGATGATCCGCTGGGCGAGCTTCGGCCCCACCCCCGGCGCGCGGGCGACGGCGGCCTTGTCTCCGGACGCGATGGCGGTGGCGAGCTCCGCCGGCTCGAGCACGGAGAGGATCGCGAGCGCGACCCGCGCGCCGACGCCCTGCACCATCTGCAGCAGCCTGAACCATTCCCGCTCCGGGTCCGAGCGGAAGCCGTAGAGGCGGATCATGTCCTCACGCACCACGGTCTCGATGGACAGGACCGCCGCCTCGCCGACCGGCGGGAGGCGCTGGAGCGTGCGCGCCGAGCAATGGGCGACGTAGCCCACCCCGTGCACGTCGAGGATGACGAAGTCCTCGCCGTACGAGTCCACCACGCCCTTGAGCTTGCCGATCATCGCGCCTCACGCCCCCGCCAGAAGCGCGGCCTTCAACGACCGCGCGCCGCGATGATGCGCATGCGCGATGGCGATGGCGAGCGCGTCCGCGGCGTCGGCGCTCTTCGGGTCGGCCTTGGGCAGGAGCACGCGCACCATGGCGGTGACCTGCGCCTTCTCGGCGTGGCCGACGCCCACCACCGTCTTCTTCACCTGGTTCGCCCCGTATTCCGCCACCGGCAGGCCCGCCAACGCCGGGACCAGCAGCGCCATGGCGCGGGCGTGGCCGAGCTTGAGCGTCGCCTGCGCGTCCTTGTTGACGAAGGTCTCCTCCACGGAGACCTCGTCCGGCGCCCACGCGCGCACCACCTCGGTCAGCCCGTCGTGCAGCTGCCTCAGGCGCAGCGCGAGGTCGAGGTCGCCGTCGGACTGGACGAGGCCCGAGGCGATGTAGGACAGCTTCGTCCCGTGCGCGGCGATCAGGCCCCAGCCCGTCTTGCGCAGGCCGGGGTCGATGCCGAGGATGCGGATGGGGGTCGTGCTCACGGGGTCCGATTCGCTGCCGGCGCGGGAACGTCGCGCGAACGAAGGAGTCGCCCGTGATCGAGGCCGCTGTCAACGCCCTCGTCGATGTCGAGCTCGGCTTCGCCCTGTGGTTCGCGGCCGGCGCGGCGCTCGTCGCCGGCCTCGCCCGCGGCTTCTCCGGCTTCGGCGCCGGGCTGATCTTCATGCCGCTGGCCGCCGCGACGCTCGGGCCGCAGGCGGCGGCGCCGATCCTGCTCCTGATCGACACGGTGCTGATCGCGCCCTACGTCCCCGCCGCCTGGCGGGCCTGCGACCGGCGGGCGGTCGGGTGGATGACGCTCGGCGCCTATGCGGGCGTGCCGCTCGGCGCGGCGGCGCTGACCGCCGTCGATCCGCTCCTGATGCGCTGGCTGCTGGTCGCGCTGATCCTGGCGCTGCTGGCGCTCCTCGTCTCGGGCTTCCGCTATCGCGGCCGGCCGAAGCCGCCGCTGACGCTCGGCGTCGGCGCGGTCTCCGGCGTCCTCTCCGGCGCGGCGCAGGTCGGCGGGCCGCCGGCCATCGCCTACTGGCTCGGCTCGGAGGCCCCGGCGAAGACGGTGCGGGCGAACCTCGTCGTCTTCATCGTGCTCGCCGCGCTGGGGACGGCGGTCGCCTACGTGCTCGGCGGGCTTCTGACCGCGTCGGTCGTGGCGCGGGCCGTGGTGATCGGGCCGTTCTACGCCGCGGGCCTGTTTCTCGGCGCGCGCCTGTTCGGGCTCGCCAGCGAGACCGTGTTCCGGCGCATCTGCTACGGCCTGATCGCGCTCGCGGCCGTGGGCTCCGCGCCGGCGCTCGACGGCCTGCTGCGCTGAGCCCGCTCACAGGCTCGCGGCGGCGCGGGCGGCCTGGTCGTAGTGGCCCGAGAGCGCCCGCAGCATGGCGGCGAGCTCGGAGAGCCGCTCCTTGTCGACGCCCGTCGCGCCGACGGGCTGGAGCAGCAGCGCCTCGCGGATCTCGCGATAGCGCAGGCACACGGCGCGGCCCTTCTCGGTGATGAGGATGGTCTTCTCCTTGCCGGCCTTGCCCGAGGCCACGAGGCCCGCGGCCTCGAGCTTCTTCACGCCGTAGGAGACGAGGTGCGTCTCCTCGACCGAGAGCACGAGGCAGATGTCGGCGAGCCGCTTCGGGCGGCCGCGATGATTGACCGTATGCAGGATCAGGACGTCGAGGGGCGAGAGATCCGGCACGCCCGCCGCCGCGATGCAGCGGATCATCCAGCGATGGAAGGCGTGGCTCGCCAGGATGAGGCCGAACTCGAATTCCGACAGGGAGGGCATGCCGCCCTCCGCCAGATGGGCCGAGGACACGATCGGCCCCACGCCTCTGCGGGGCGGCTCCGCGACCGCCTCGTCCGCCGGGGCCGTATCGTCGTCGGTCGGTCGCGTCATGATCGCTCCGCGTTCTACTCCAGCATGGTCCGCGGCAGCCACAGCGCGATCTCCGGGAAGAGCGCCAGAAGCAGGGCCGCGACGCACATAATCAGGAAGAAGGGCGCGGTGTACAGGCCGAGCGTGAAGATGTTCCGCCCGGTGAGCGATTGCAGCACATAGAGATTGAAGCCCACCGGCGGGGTGATCTGCGCCATCTCGACGACGAGCACGATGAAGATCCCGAACCAGATCAGGTCGATCCCCGCCGCCGTGACCAGCGGGATGATGATCGACGTCGTCAGCACGACGAGGGAGATCCCGTCGAGGAAGCAGCCCATGACGATGAAGAACAGCGTCAGGGCCAGCAGCAGCATCGCCTGCGAGAGGCCGAAATCGCCGATCCACTCCGCCAGCGCGCGGGGGATGCCGGTGAAGCCCATCGCCGTCGTGAGGAAAGCGGCGCCGGCGAGGATGAAGGCGATCATGCACGAGGTCTTCGTCGCCGAGAGCAACGCCGTGCGGAAGGTCTCGAGGCTCAGCGAGCCCGCCCGCCAGGAGATCGCCAGCGCCAGGAACACGCCCACCGCCGCGGCTTCCGTCGCCGAGGCGAAGCCCGCATAGATCGAGCCGATGACGCCGACGATGAGCAGGACGACCGGCGCGAGCCGGCGCAGCTTGGCGAGCCGCTGGCGCAGCGGCATGGCGGGCTCGGGCGGCGGCATCTTCGCGCGGTTGAGATAGGCCCAGAGCATGACGTAGCCCATGAAGAGCGCGGTCAGCATCAGCCCGGGGATCACGCCGGCGATGAACAGCCGCGCCACCGACTGCTCGGTGGCGGTGGCGTAGACGATGAGGATGATCGAGGGCGGGATCATCAGGCCGATCGTGCCCGACCCCGCGAGGGTGCCGATGGCCATCGGGTCGGAATAGCCGCGTTTCTTCAATTCGCCGAGCGAGATCCGCCCGATCGTCGCGCAGGTCGCGGCGGAGGAGCCGGAGACCGCCGCGAAGATGGTGCAGCCGACCACGTTGACGTGGAGGAGCCGCCCCGGCAGGCGCGCGAGCCAGGGCGTGAGGCCCTCGAACATGTCCTCGGACAGGCGCGTGCGGAACAGGATGTCGCCCATCAGGATGAACATCGGCAGGGCGGTGAGGTCCCAGGAATTGAGCTGCTGCCACATCGCGGTCGCGAGGATCGCGCCGGGGGGCAGCGACAGCGAGGCGACGATGGCGACGAAGCCCAGCAGCGCCAGCGCGACGGCGATCCAGACGCCGAGCCCGAGCACCACGAAGAGGAGCCCGACGAGGAGGAGCATGAGGGTGGTCTGGTCCATGGCTCAGCCCTCCCGTCCGTGGGCGATGGCGTCCTCCGCCGCGCGGAAGCTCGGCCGCCCCGTCCGAAGCGTCGTGACGAGCTCGTCGAGGAAGGCGATGGTGAGCAGCGCCGCGCCCGCGGCCATGGCCGCCTGCGGCCAGACGAGCGGCACCCGCACGAGGCCCGGCGAGACCTCGCCGAAGCGCAAGCTCTCGAGCGCGTAGGCGCCGACGTACCAGGTGCCGAAGGCGCTCGCGAGGGCGCCGAAGGCGAGCGTCGCCGCCTCGACGACGCTGCGCGCCCGGGCGGGCAGATTGTCGAGGAGCATGGTGACGCGGATATGCGCGCCGCTGCGCAGCGTCGCGGCGAGCGCGAGGAAGCTCGCCGCGGCGAAGAGATAGCCGGAGATCTCGGAGAGCGAGAGGATCACGAAGCCGCCGCGCGGCAGGCCCACGAGCTGCAGCGCGGCGTCGGTGATCCGCCCCACCACCTGCAGCCCGACCAGGGTCGCGATGAGGAGGATGCAGGCGGCGGACAGCCACAGGGCCGCCCCGTAGAGAAGGTCGAGCGCACGGCGCATGGCGTGGAATCTCCGGGTGGGAAGGCGTTCGTCGATACCGCGTCCCGGGGTCTCGTCCCCGGAGAGGCTGTGGCGGTCGGGCGTCTCGAGGCGGTCGACGGGAGAACGCGACGTCGGCCGGCGCATTTTCTCCTCCCTTGTGGAGGAGGCGTCGGCGCAGCCGACGGAGGTGGGTCGTGGTGCAGGGCCGGTCCTCGGCGAGGGTGGCTCGCCGGTGGCGCCCGTCACCGACGTCGAGACAGTTCTGCACGACCCACACCCACGGCCCCTCGCCACAGGGGCGAGGGGAGAGCCTGCATCGACGGCGCGCCCCGACCGCCCTCGGCTGCGAAGGCGGCCGGCGGGGGGCGACTTGCCCGCCCCCCGACGCACCGCGTCAGTTCGCGCGATAGGCCTCGAGCACGGCCGCGCCCGTCTCGCCGGCGCTCTCGGCCCACTCGTCGGCGATCTGCGCGCCGATCTCCTGGAAGCCGGCGGCGAGCGCCTCGGAGGGCGTGACGACGGCGACGCCGTTCTCGGCGAGCGTCTCCGTCGCGGCCACCGTGTCGGCCTCCGACATCTCCCAGCCGCGGGCCTCGGCGGCCGCGGCCGCCTCGAGCACGGCGGCGCGGACCTCCGCGTCGAGACCCTGGAAGGCGCGGGAATTCACCACCACCATGTTGCGCGGCAGCCAGGCTTGGGTGTCGTGGTAATGGGTGACGAAGTCCCAGAACTTCGAGTTCACGCCCGTGGACGGCGAGGTGATCGTCGCCTCGACGCGGCCGGTGGCGAAGGCGGTCGGCAGGTCGGCGACCTCGACCTGGACCGGCATCGCGCCGGAGAGCTCGGCGATGCGCGCCGTGCCGGGATTGTAGGTGCGGAAGCGCAGGCCGCGCAGGTCCTCGACGTCGTCGAGCTCGGCCGAGGCGTAGATGCCCTGCGGCGGCCACGGCACGGAGAAGAGGAGCGTCAGCCCCTCTTCCGCCAGGGCCGCGTCGAGCGCGCCGCGCTGGGCGTCGTAGAGCGCCTTCGCGTCGGCGTAGGAGGTGGCGAGGAAGGGCACGGAATCGAGGCCGTAGATCGGGTTCTCGTTGGCGTGCAGCGAGATCAGCATCTCGCCGATCGGCACGATGCCCGAGCGCACCGAGCGCTTGATCTCCGGATGCTTGATCAGCGAGCCGGCGGAATGGACCGTGATGTCGAGCGCGCCGCCGGTGGCCTCGCGCACGTCCTGCGCGAATTCCGCGATGTTCTGCGTGTGGAAGGTCGCGTCCGGATAGGGCGTGGGCATGTCCCAGCCCTGGGCGGCGGCGGCGGCGAAGCTTCCGGTGGCGAAGGCGAGCGCGAGGGTCGCGCCCGCGAGGCTGCGTGCGACGGTGGTCATCTGATCTCTCCCGAATGAGCGGCCGATCGCGGCGGACCCGCGATCCGGCATGCGCACCCCCTCGGTCGTGCGCATGGTGCAAGCCTGCTATGCGTGGGCGAGCTTGTCAATAAGCTGACGACAGAACGCAGAAAAAATGTTGACGTTTTGTCGATGAGCCGGAATATGAGCACAACGAGGCCGCGCCTTGCGCAGGGGAGCCGGCGCGCGCCATGCTTGATGCCGTTGGGAGAGGGACACGATGAGCGCGCGCTGGGACTTCTGGATCGACCGCGGCGGGACCTTCACGGACGTGATCGGCCGCGACCCGCAGGGGCGGCTGCACGCCCGCAAGCTCCTGTCGGAGAACCCGGACGCCTATCGCGACGCCGCCGTGCAGGGCATCCGCGACCTTCTCGGCCTCGCCAGGGGCGAAGCGATCCCCACCGGCGCCGTCGGCGAGGTGCGCATGGGCACCACGGTCGCCACCAACGCGCTGCTCGAGCGCAAGGGCGAGCGCACGCTGCTGATCACGACCTTGGGCTTCCGCGACGCGCTGCGCATCGGCTACCAGGCCCGGCCGGACATCTTCGCCAAGGAGATCGTCAAGCCGGACGAGCTCTACGACGAGGTCGTCGAGATCGCCGAGCGCGTCCTCGCCGATGGGGCGGTGGAGACCCCGCTCGACGAGGCCGCCGCGCGCGCCGCGCTGGAGGCGGCGAAGGCCGCCGGCTACAAGGCCCTCGCGATCGTGTTCATGCACGCCTACAAGCACCCGGACCACGAGCGCCGTGTCGCGGCCATGGCGCGGGAGCTGGGCTTCCCGCAGGTCTCGGTGTCCCACGAGGTCTCGCCGCTGGTGAAGCTCGTCGGGCGCGGCGACACCACGGTCGTCGACGCCTATCTCTCGCCGATCCTCTCGCGCTACGTGGCCCAGGTCTCGGACGAGCTCGACGTCGCGCGCACCGGCGCGCGGGTGATGTTCATGATGTCGTCGGGCGGCCTCACCGCCGCCGAGCTGTTCCAGGGCAAGGACGCGATCCTCTCCGGGCCCGCCGGCGGCGTCGTCGGCCTCGCCGAGACCGGCCGCTCGGCCGGGTTCGAGAAGGTGATCGGCTTCGACATGGGCGGCACGTCCACCGACGTCGCGCATTACGACGGCGCCTACGAGCGCGCCTTCGAGACCGAGGTCGCGGGCGTGCGCATGCGCGCGCCGATGATGCTGATCCACACGGTGGCGGCCGGCGGCGGCTCGATGCTGAAATGGGACGGCACGCGCTACCGCGTCGGCCCGGATTCGGCGGGCGCCCATCCCGGCCCGACCTGCTATCGCCGCGGCGGCCCCCTCGCCGTCACCGACGCCAACGTCATGGTCGGCAAGCTGCTGCCGGCCTACTTCCCGAAGATCTTCGGCCCGCACGCGGACGAGCCCCTCGACGCCGAGGCGGTACGCGCCGCCTTCGCGACGCTGGCGCAGGAGATCGGCGACGGGCGCGCGCCCGAGGAGGTCGCCGACGGCTTCCTGCAGATCGCGGTCGCCAACATGGCCGAGGCGATCAAGAAGATCTCCGTCCAGCGCGGCTACGACGTGACGCGCTACGCGCTCAACTGCTTCGGCGGCGCCGGCGGCCAGCACGCCTGCCTCGTCGCCGACGCGCTCGGCATGAAGACGGTGCTGATCCACCCGCTCTCGGGCCTGCTCTCGGCCTACGGCATGGGCCTCGCCGACATCCGCGCCACGCGCCAGAGCGCGGTCGACGCGCCCCTCGACGAAGAGGCCCCCGCGGCGCTCGGCGCCCGCGCGAAGCCGCTCGTCGACGAGGCGGTGGCGGAGCTCGTCCACCAGGGCGTCGCGCGCGCGGACATCGAGGTCGTGGTGCGCGCCCACGTGCGCTACGCCGGCACCGACACGCCGCTGCCGGTCGACGCGGCGACGCTCGCCGGCGCGGCGCTCGACGCGTCCGTCGCCCCCGCCTCGGCGGACGCCATGCGCGCCGCCTTCGAGGACCAGCACAAGCGCCGCTTCGGCTTCGTCGACGCGGGCAAGGCGCTCGTCATCGAGGCGGTGGAGATCGAGGCGGTGGGCGGCGGCGCCCAGTTCGCCGAGAGCGCGGGCGTCGAGACGATCGAGGGCGCGCCCGAGCCGGCCGAGGAGACGCGCTTCTTCTCGAAGGGCTGGCACGACGCGACGGTTTATGTCCGCGACGCCATCCGCCCCGGCCACCGCATCGCGGGCCCGGCCATCGTCATCGAGCCGAACCAGACCATCGTCGTCGAGGACGGCTGGGAGGCGCGCCTCACCGAGAAGGACCACCTGGTGCTCTCCCGGGTGAAGGCCCTGCCGAGCCGGCACGCGGTGGGGACCGAGGCCGATCCCGTCATGCTGGAGATCTTCAACAACCTCTTCATGTCCATCGCCGAGCAGATGGGCGTGACGCTCCAGAACACGGCCTATTCGGTCAACATCAAGGAGCGGCTCGACTTCTCCTGCGCGGTCTTCGATGCCGAGGGCAACCTCGTCGCCAACGCGCCGCACATGCCGGTCCATCTCGGCTCCATGGACAAGTCGGTCGAGACGGTGATCCGGCTCAACCCGGAGATCGCGCCGGGCGACGTCTTCGTATTGAATGCGCCCTACAACGGCGGCACGCACCTGCCCGACATCACGGTGTGCACGCCGGTCTTCGACGCGGACGAGACGACGATCCTGTTCTGGGTCGCCTCGCGCGGGCACCACGCCGACGTGGGCGGCGTCGCGCCGGGCTCGATGTCGCCGCTCGCGACGCATATCGACGAGGAAGGCGTCTACATCGACAATTTCAAGCTCGTCGACCGCGGCCGCTTCCGCGAGGCGGAGCTCGTCGGGCTGCTGGAGGGCGCCAAGTACCCGGTCCGCAACGTCGTGCAGAACGTCAACGACCTGAAGGCGCAGATCGCGGCGAACGAGAAGGGCGTCGCGGAGCTCAAGAAGATGGTCGCGTCCTTCGGCCTCGACGTGGTCACCGCCTATATGGGCCACGTCCAGGACAACGCCGCCGAGAGCGTGCGCCGCCTGCTCGATCGGCTCAAGGACTGCTCCTTCGACTACCCGATGGACCAGGGCTGCGCCATCCGCGTCACCATCACGGTGGACCGGGAGAAGCGCCGGGCCCGGGTCGACTTCGCCGGCACCTCGCCCCAGCAGCCGGACAATTTCAACGCGCCGGCGCCGGTGACCCGCGCGGCGGTGCTCTACGTCTTCCGCGTCATGGTCGACGACGAGATCCCGATGAACGCGGGCTGCCTGCGGCCCATCGACATCGCCATACCGGACGGCTCGATGCTCTCGCCGCGCTACCCGGCGGCGGTGGTCGCGGGGAACGTCGAGGTGAGCCAGGCGGTGACGAACTGCCTGTTCGGGGCGCTCGGCGCGATGGGCGCCTCGCAGGGCACGATGAACAACCTCACCTTCGGCGACGACCGCTACCAGTACTACGAGACGATCTGCTCGGGCTCGCCCGCGGGGCCGGGCTGGAACGGCGCGCCGGGCGTGCACGTGCACATGACGAACTCGCGCCTCACCGACCCGGAGATCCTCGAATCGCGCTTTCCCGTGGTGCTGGAGGACTTCCACGTCCGCCGGGGCTCCGGCGGCAAGGGCAAGTGGTCGGCGGGCGACGGCACCTCGCGCACGATCCGCTTCCGCGAGCGGATGGACTGCGCCATCCTCGCCTCCCACCGCAAGGTGCGGCCCTTCGGGCTCGCCGGCGGCGAGCCGGGCGAGCTCGGGAAGACCCTCGTGCGCCGTCTCGACGGCCGCGTGGAGGAGCTCGCCGGCTGCGACCAGACGGTGCTCGAGGCCGGCGAGGCGGTGACGGTGATCACGCCGACGGGCGGGGGGTACGGCACGCCGGAGTGAGGGGGCCGCCGGCCCCTCCCCGCAGGGGCTGGCGTCTTCTCGGCGCCCGGCGGACGGGCGCTCATGCTTTCCTTCCCTGTAGGGGAAGCTGGCTCGGCGAAGCCGAGACGGATGGGGCGCGGCGCGGAGCGACGCGTTCCGCGAAGCGGAAGCCCCCGGCGGCCGTCACGCTCCACTGTGTCGTTTCGGCTTCGCCGAACGCGCGTTCCGCGCGCCCCATCCGTCACCGCGCTCCGCGCGGCGCCACCTTCCCCTACAGGGAAGGAGAAGGGTGGGCGCGCGCCGCGCGTGGAGCCCGTTTTCCCTCCTCTGCGGGGAGATGCCGGCGTCCCGCATCGACCCTATATCGGGGGCGATGCGCGCGACCGACATCCTCACCCTCACGCCGCAGGGCCTCTATTGCCCGCTCGGCGATTTCCACGTCGACCCGGTGCGGCCGGTGCCGCGGGCGCTGGTCACGCACGGCCATTCCGACCATGCCCGCGCCGGCCACGGCGCGGTGCTCGCCACCGCGCAGACGCTGCGCATCATGGCCGCGCGCTACGGCGAGGACTTCGCCGGGGCGAGGCAGGCGGCCCGGCTCGGCGAGACGATCCGGCAGGGGGACGTCGCCGTGCGCTTCGTCCCCGCCGGCCACGTGCTCGGCTCGGCGCAGATCGTCATCGAGGCGGGGGGCACGCGGCTCGTCGTCTCGGGCGACTACAAGCGCGGCTACGACCCGACCTGCCTGCCCTGCGAGATCGTGCCCTGCGACGTCTTCATCACGGAGGCCACCTTCGGCCTGCCGGTCTTCCGCCACCCGGACGCGCGGGCGGAGGTGGACAAGCTCCTCGCCTCGCTCACGCTCTTCCCCGAGCGCGCGCATCTGGTGGGCGCCTACGCGCTCGGCAAGGCGCAGCGGGTGATGGCGCTGCTGCGCGAGGCCGGCTACGACCGGCCGATCTACGTCCACGGCGCCATGGAGAAGCTCTGCGCCCTCTATGCGGAGCTCGGCGTCGATCTCGGCGAGGTGGTGAAGGTCGCGGCCGCCGACCGCGCCAAGCTCGCCGGCGAGGTGATCGTCTGCCCGCCCCCGGCGATCCAGGAGGTCTGGGCCCGCAAGTTCCCCGACCCCGTCGCCGGCTTCGCGTCGGGCTGGATGCGGGTGCGGGCGCGGGCCCGGCAGAAGGGGGTGGAGCTGCCGATGGTGATCTCCGACCATTGCGACTGGGACGAGCTGAAGCAGTCGATCCTCGAGACCGGGGCCGGGGAGGTGTGGGTCACCCACGGGCAGGAGGACGCGCTGGTGCACTGGTGCGGGACGATGGGGATTTCCGCGCGGCCGCTGCACATGCTGGGGTATGGCGACGAGGGGGAGGATACGGGGGAGGTTACGGGCGACCTCGCCGCGCCGGCGGCTGCGGTGGAGAGCGGGGAGACGCCGTGAATTCCTTCGCCGCCCTCCTCGACCGGCTGGTCTACGAATCCCGCCGCAACGCCAAGATCCGGCTCATCGCGGACTATCTGCGCACGACCCCCGACCCCGAGCGCGGCTTCGCGCTCGCCGCGCTCACCGGGGAGTTGTCGTTCCGCGAGGCGAAGCCGAACCTGATCCGGGCGCTGATCCAGGAGCGCTGCGACCCGGTCCTGTTCGAGATGTCCTATTCCTATGTCGGCGACCTCGCCGAGACGACGGCGCTGCTCTGGCCCGCGCCGATGAGGGAGGCGCCGGAACCGCGACGGTCCTCCCCTCTCCACGAGGGAGAGGGGAGTCCGTCGCGCGCTTCATCGCCGTTGGGCCACAACCGCCCGCCGCCCCCCTCCCTCTCCGAGGTGGTCGAGACCCTCGCCACCACCTCGAAGTCCGACCTGCCCGCCCGGCTCGCCGGCTTCCTCGACGCCCTCGACGAGACCGGGCGCTGGGCGCTGCTGAAGCTCATCACCGGGTCATTGCGCATCGGCGTCTCCGCGCGCCTCGCCAAGACGGCGCTCGCCTCGCTCGGCGAGATGGAGCCCGACGCCGTCGAGGAGGTCTGGCACGGTCTCGCCCCGCCCTACGAGGAGCTGTTCGCCTGGGTCGAGGGCCGCGGCCCGCAGCCGGTCTCGCGCGATCCCGCCCCCTTCCGCCCGCCGATGCTGGCGCACCCCATCGAGCTCGAGGACTT
This sequence comes from Salinarimonas sp., assembly GCF_040111675.1. Lineage (NCBI taxonomy): Bacteria > Pseudomonadati > Pseudomonadota > Alphaproteobacteria > Hyphomicrobiales > Salinarimonadaceae > Salinarimonas > Salinarimonas sp. Next base: position 4,123,981 of record NZ_CP157794.1, read on the forward strand.
CGCCAAGCTCGAGGCGGACGCCTTCACGGCCGAGTGGAAATGGGACGGCATCCGCGTCCAGGCGGTCTCTTTCGAGGGCGTGACGCGGCTCTATTCCCGCACCGGCGAGGACGTCTCCGGCGCCTTCCCCGATCTCGTCGCGGCGCTCGCCGGCATGGAGGTGGCGATCGACGGGGAGCTGCTGGTGCTCATCGACGGGCGCGTGCAGAGCTTCAACGTCCTCCAGCAGCGGCTCAACCGCAAGAGCGTCTCCAACGCGCTGATGGGCAAGTACCCCGCCCACCTGCGCGCCTACGACCTCCTGGCGGAGAACGGCGAGGACCTGCGGCCCCTTCCCTTCGCCGAGCGGCGCGCGCGGCTGGAGGCGTTCGTCGCCGCACGCGCGCCCGAGCGGCTCGACCTCTCTCCCCTGGTGCCCTTCGCGGACTGGGACGCGCTCGCCGCCGCCCGCGCCGACCCGGCCTCCCACGGCGCGGGGGCGGACGCGGAGGCGGTCGAGGGCGTCATGGTCAAGCGGGCCGAGAGCCCCTACGTGCCCGGCCGGCCCAAGGGCCTCTGGTTCAAGTGGAAGCGCGAGCCCTACACGGTCGACGCGGTGATGATGTACGCCCAGCGCGGGCACGGGAAGCGCTCGTCCTTCTACTCGGACTACACGTTCGGCGTCTGGCGCCCCGGCGCGGAGGGCGGGGAGGAGCTGGTGCCCGTCGGCAAGGCCTATTTCGGCTTCACCGACGAGGAGCTGGCCCAGCTCGACCGTTTCGTGCGCAACAACACGATCAACCGTTTCGGTCCGGTGCGCGAGGTGGTGCACACCGCCGAGAAGGGGCTCGTCCTCGAGATCGCCTTCGAGGGCCTCCAGCGCTCCACCCGCCACAAGTCCGGCGTCGCCATGCGCTTTCCGCGCGTGGCGCGCATCCGCTGGGACAAGCCCACGGCGGAGGCCGACCGGCTGGAGACGCTGATGGGGATCCTGGCGAAGGGGGAGACGGAGCAGCACCCGACGGGCGGGTGAGGGTCGCCCACTCCCCTGCGACCAAGCGCAGCCGCCCGCGACCCATATCCGCTCCCGCCGCGTTGTCCCCGGCGAAGGAGCCCCCCGCCATGCACGAGACCGCCCGCGCCGCGCGCGCATCGGAGGAGGACGCCGGCCGAGACGTCCCCCGCGACGCGCTCGCGGCGGCGCTGACGCGCGTCCTCGCCGATCCCGGGCGGCCGGCCTGCGACCTGCGGCTCCTGCGCGACGGCACCGAGAACTATCCCGCCTGGCTCGCCGCCATCAGGGGCGCGCGCGAGCGGATCGACTTCGAGAACTTCATCGTCGCCGACGACGAGACCGGGCGCATGTTCGCCGAGGCGCTGATCGAGCGGGCGAAGGCGGGCGTGCGGGTGCGCTTCCTCTACGACTGGCTCGGCTCGGCGGCGCGCGGCTCGCGCGGCTATTGGCGGGCGCTGCGCGAGGCGGGGGTGGCGGTGCGGGTCTACGGGCCGCTCCGGCCGAGCCGCCCGCACTGGTTCGTGCGCGACCACCGAAAGCTCCTCGCGGTGGACGGGCGCGAGGGCTATCTCTCCGGCCTGTGCGTGTCGGACCATTGGACCGGCCGGCGCGGCGTCGCGCCCTGGCGCGACACGGGCGTCGGCTTCGCCGGCGCGGAGGCGGTCGCCGCGCTGGAAGCCGCTTTCGAGGAGACCTGGGCCGACGCCGCGGGCGAGGCGCCGCCGCCGCCCTCGGACCCGCTGCCGCCGCCCTCCGACCCCGCGCCGATCGTCGCCGCACCGGGCGAAGCGCGCGTGCGCCTCGCCCGCGGCCGCCCCGGCGACCGGCGGCTCTACCGGCTCGACCTCCTCGCGCTCGCGCATGTCCGACGCCGCGCCTGGATCACCGATTCCTACTTCCTCCCCACCCGCGCCTATCGCGAGGCGTTGATCGACGCCGCCCGCGCCGGGGTCGACGTGCGCCTGCTCGTGCCCGGCGCCAACGACGTGCCGACGCTCCCGTCCTTCGTGCGCTGGCAATATCGCGAGCTGCTCGAGGCCGGCGTGCGGGTGCACGAATGGGCCGGGCCGATGCTGCACGCCAAGTCCGCGGTGTTCGACGGGCGGCTCGCGCGGGTGGGCTCCACCAACCTCAACCCGTCGAGCTGGTTCGGCAATTGGGAGCTCGACCTCGTCGTCGACGATCCGGGCTTCGGCGCGGCCATGGAGGCGATGTTCCTCGAGGATCTCGCCGGCGCGACCGAGATCGTGCCGGCGGGCCCCGACGGCGCGCCGCCGCTGCCGCGGCCGGTGCGCGGAGGCGCCCCCGCGCCGCTGCTGGCGCGCCGCTTCTTCCGCGGACGCTGGCGCGAGGGCGCGGCCTCGCTCGGGCGCGTGCTCGTAGCGGCGATCGGCCAGCGCGCGCCGCTCTCGCGGCTCGAGACGAAGGCTGCGGCGACGCTCGCCGCCCTGTTCGCCGCCGTCGCCGTGGCGCTGGCGCTCTGGCCCGGCCTCGTCGGCTACACGCTCGCGGTCATGGCCGCCTGGACCGCGCTCGCGCTCGCGATCCGCCTCGTGCGCGGCAAGCCCCGCGCGCGCCGCGACGGCCGGAAGCTGCAGGCGCAGACGCGGCGGCTGATGGCACGCTTTCGCCGGGGGGCGTGAACGGTGATGCAAGGCATTAGCTTCTAGGTGGAAATGCGAATTGACCGGCTTGGCCGGAGACGCTACTAAAAATTGCGCATTCTGTCGGCTCGATCATCGATCATGAACGCAACGCCTACCGGTCCCGGCACGCCCCCAGAAGGCTGGTCTCGCGTGGACGCCGGCGATCTCCTACTGCGCCATTCGGCCGCGTACCGTGAAATCATCGATTCGCTTCCGTTTCGTGACGCTCGCGTGGACGAGATCTCTGTGCACACTCTTCGGACGACGAAGATGCGGCTCCTGCGATTGCTTGTCATGCCAAGCGGAAAACAGGAGGACGAGCACGTCGGCTACGAAGCCTTCGCCCTCGTCTGCGGACACTTCGTGATGTGTCTGTCCGACATGTCGCGTGAGGGGCTGATCCTGCCGCGACCGGGCGACCCACTGCGATCCATATTGAAGCAGCTGCCTCCCGGCAGGGTCGACATGTCAGTCGCGGAAATTTGTGCGGCCATCGATCTTTGGCCCCAGGGTAAAGGCCACCCAAGACGTATCGGTTGGAGCGAGAATGCAGATTGGTCGATCAGTTTCTATCCGAGGCAGGTCGCCCGTCGCTTTCCCTTTCGTCCGCAGTTTCGAACAGATCGAATGACTTGGTCTCCTCGTCAGTTTCGCGAGGATTCGGAGTTGCCGGAAGCAGCTGCGGATGCGCTTTTGAACGCCTGCGCAGATAAGCCCGTCACACCACGCGACCTGGGCGACACGGACCGCGACGCCTTCACAATCCTCGAGTGGAAGCCGGCGGGTAATCTCGATCGCGAACGATTCATGCTTGCAGCCTGCCGCGACCTGATCGGCTTCGAAGCCTTCCAGCCGAATGACCCTGTCACACTCAAGATGTGCCGCCTCTCCTTTTATAGTGACGCCGACTTCTTCGAATTGGAAGATCGGCGGACGGGAATTGCCCAGCTAAGCCGGTACGTGGGGAGAACTGGAGATTCGACCTCTGGAGTCGAGTATGCCGAACTGATCGCAATCAATTGGTCCGGTCAATTATTACACGACTTGAATGAAAAGTTCGATCTCAACCTAACGATTAACGAGATACCCGCTTATGTCGACTTTTTCTGTCAATCTGTTGAAGGGAAATTCGGATATTTCAAGATCATACAAAATCCTGACGATCTCAATTGGCTAGGAGAGGCTGACGCGATCAAAAGAGCTGCTTCTGAACATATTCACAACATCGAGGTTTACCATGATAAATTCGTCGAGTTCGAAATTCGTCGACATGACCCAGCATCTTCTAATTGGCAAGCTCGGTTACGAAACAGATGGTGCCTTATTCGGGCTACTGTCGTTTATGCACGCGCTCTGTTCATATCGACTTTCATAGTTGATCAGAGTGGTTTTATCGAAATGACGACGGATGATGAAATATCAGATAGCTTACCTATTGTCCCCGAGAAGATTTCCTTTCCAAGCCACTACGTTTACATTCAACGGAAGGAGATCGACCCCGATGAAGACGATAAAAGCTAGTGAGCTCTATGCAAGAATAGAAGCTGGAGAGCGAAGCTTTGAAAAGACATACGTATCGGGAAATTTTAGCCTTAGAGGCGTCCGCCTTGATTCTGGTATAAGATTGACATATATGACATTTAGTTCAAGTGTTGACTTGTCCGACTGTTTTCTCGAAGGCAGCTTAGATTTGACCGGGAGTAGATTTATAAGAACTCTCGACATATCGAACGTTCAACTGACTGGTAACTTGATATTGAACTCCGTAACTGTCGAGGCAGCGGCACGACGCCCGGACGTCATCCGTGGCGAGAATAGATCTCCTGTCGCTGCTGCTTTTGACGTTACAAAAATTGGAGCCGCAATTTCCGCAAGCAATATTAAAGTTAAAGGCAACGTGATCGCATCTTCATTGGCAGTAATCGGATCTATGCTCATACCAAATAGCGTTGTTGATGGAATGATTTCTTTTCGAGGCTTGGAAATTTTCGGTGATTTGATAATGACGAGGACAAATATACGTGGAGATCTCGAAATTTATCAGTCTTTAAACGAACAGGATATTTCACCAAGCTATATAGAAGGAAATTTACTTGGGAGCAATATGACCATTGGAGGCAATTTCATGATTGCCGGAACCCAGGTCACGGGAGATGCGCATTTCTGGTCTTCCGAGATCGGTGGACTGATGCGAATGTCCCCGACGATGAGTTCCAGTTCGGTTTGGATTCAGCCCGCGTTCGGCCGCGATCTCCATCTGGCCGGCATCAAGGTCGGCGTGAGCCTCCATCTCATTGGGATCCTCGTCGCGGGCGATCTTCTGCTTTTCTCGGCCGACGTCGGATCTCTTTGGCTCGAGCCGGAGCTTCGAGAGGCCGAGGCACGCTGTGACCCGCGCGTCGGCGCCTTATCTGCACACGGGCTACGGGTTCGCGGGCCGGCTACGTTCACGCGCCTCCGAGTGACGGGTACCGGACAGCGTCCGCCCGACTCGGCCTTCAACCTGGCCCATGCCATCGTCGATGGCGACGTGAGGTTCTGGTCTACACAGCAGAACCGGAACGAGCCCTCCGAGGCCGAGCAGGCGCCCGTGGGAGGCTGCGTCATTGTCGGTGGCATGAATCTTTCTCGAATGAAAGTCGGAGGCAATTGCATCCTTACCAAAATCGCCGTAGATGGTGCGATCGATCTCAGCTTCACTGATCTATCCGGCAATGTAAAGATGGAGTCATGCGCTTCTTATGTCGAGCAAGATGTAATCGGTCGAGAGCTCATGGTGATCGGAGCCGCGATTGGTGGAGACTTTTATGCCGTGGCTGATCACCTCGACATGAGTCTGTTGGTTTGCGCCGGTGATGTTGATCTCTCGGGGCTGCAACTCAGGGCCTTTCTTGAGCCGGGACGCAAGGCCAGCGGGAACGTCACCGCGAAACGCGTGCGCGTCACGGGAACCTTCCGCCTCAAATACCAGCTCGACGACGCGAAATGGAAGGATTTTGTTGCTCGATCAGGGCATGGATCTGAACTTGACATGCCTCCTGCAGAAGCTGCGATTCCTGGCTGCCTGGATCTCTCGCACGCCCAGATCGAGCATCTGGTCCTCTCCAACAAGAGCTTCCGGGAGGCGGTGACAAGTCCGGGGGACGTCGAAAAAGAAGAGCTGCAACGCGGATTGATCTTGACCGCTGCGCAGATCGGGGAGTTGGAAGTATACCCGGGTGAGAGCCCGCATCCGTTTCCGGTTCCGATCAATCTCGGAGACATCGAGGTGCGGCGTTGGAATCTCCACCAGGAGGACAAGACCCGTTACTCACGGTTCATCGATCTCTTGGAGGCGGATGTGCGCCCGAGGCGTTCGAGCTACATCGCAATCGAGCGATTTCTCAGAAACCGTGGCTTCGAACGGGACGCTGACGCCATTTACCGGGCAATGAATAGGCGCGTTGATCGCGAGGCTGCGATTTTGCGTCGACCTTCGTTGATCGAAACTGTGGTGTTCTTGGCGATTGCTGCATTGATGGTGTACATCGCGCATCCGCCATGGTTTTTGGCAATCATTCTGGTACCATCGATTTCGGCTGCGCTTTTCGTTTCGGTTAGTATCATCCATGCATTTACGCGCAAGATCCTATGGGATGGGCTTCTGGGTTACGGAACCGCCCCTTTACGCATCGGAATCCTTATCATACTCCTGTTCGCCACGTCTGTGACCCTAGTTTACAGCGATCCGCGCAACATCGGGCCGACTATACAGTACACCATGATCGATGCGACTTCGCAGTCACCGCCCGAGTGGGGAGTATTCGACGCTCTTGCGATTGGCGTGCGCAACCATGTCCCGCTTGTAGGCTGGGCGCTCCGATCCAATTGGCAGCTCGCGGACGGATTCGGGCGCTCCCTCTACATCGCTGGCCAGGAGATCGGCCCGCTCCCGTTCCCAGGTTTGCGCCCGAGACCTGAGGATTACGGCATGTTGATGATGGTGCTCAATTTTTTGGCGTGGCCACCATTCCTCGCTTTCGCCCTGAAGCGCGCGTTCCGCTATGCCTGACCCGCGCCTTGCCGTCGCGCCCGCGAACCGGGGCTGGTAGGATGACGTTGGCGTCCGGCGCGGCGAGGCGATCGAGCGGCCGCGCCCCGCTGGAGCGTCTTTCATGATCTGGTCCTTCCCCATCGGCGTCATCGCCGGCACCGTCATCAAGATCCACGTCACCTTCGTGCTGTTCCTGGTCTGGATCGCGGGCGCGGCCTGGCGGGCGGGGGGCTTCGAGGCGGCGCTCGTGACGACGGCCTTTGTCGTGCTGCTCTTCGCCTGCGTGCTCGCGCACGAGTTCGGCCACATCTTCGCGGCGCGGCGCTACGGCATCCGCACGCCGTCCGTGATCCTCTCGCCCATCGGCGGCATCGCGAGCCTGGAGCGCATCCCCGACGATCCCAAGCAGGAGCTGGTCGTGGCGCTCGCCGGCCCGGCGGTGAACGTGGTCATCGCGGCGGTGCTCCTCCTCATCCTGGGCGCGACGCTCGACACGACGAACTTCATGGAGATCGAGAACCCGGGCCTCTCGCTCCTCGCACGGCTCGCGGCGGTGAACGTCATCCTCGTCGTGTTCAACCTGATCCCGGCCTTCCCGATGGACGGCGGGCGGGTGCTGCGCGCGCTGATCGCCATGCGTCGCCCGCACGCCCAGGCGACCGCCATCGCCGGGCGGATCGGCCAGGCGGCGGCGGTGGTCTTCGCGGTGATCGGCCTGTTCTACAACCCGATCCTGCTCGTCATCGCCATCTTCGTCTATCTCGCCGCCTCGGCGGAGGTGGAGCAGTCCGCCATGAAGGGCGCGGCCGAGCATACCAGCGTGGGCGAAGCCATGGTCAGCGTGGTGGAGACGCTCTCGCCGAACGCCAATCTCGACGACGCCGTGGAGTGCCTGATCCGCACCTCGCAGAAGGAATTCCCCGTCCTCGACGGCGCCGGGCGCCCGCGGGGGCTCCTCACCCGCGACGCGCTGATCCCGGCCCTGCGCCAGGGCGACCCGTCGAGCCCGATCCTCGAGATCATGACCCGCGACATTCCCGAGATCAGCGCCGACGCGCCCCTGTCGGAGGGCATGCGGGTGCTTTCCGCGAGCCGCGCCCCGGCGCTCTTCGTGCTCGACGCCTCCGACCGGCTGGTGGGCCTGCTCACGCGCGAGAACCTCGCCGAGGTGATGATGGTGCGCCAGGCCAGGCCCGACTGGCCGCTGCACGCTCCGCGCGAGCAGCACGCCTACCGCGATCATACGTACGGCTGACCGCCGCATAATGGTATACAAGAGCCAATCCAGTGTGCAGTCGCGCCCGTCGCGCGCAGTGTGCACACGGCTCTGCTCATGAAACAGGCTCAATACGCAGTCCTCCGGATGCGATCCGCCCGGGCGCGTCTGGCCCCCCTCTTGCACCGCGTCATCCCCGCAGGGCGCCGCGACGTCATCGGCGCGCAAACGACAGGGGACGGCTTCCATGACTTTCACGCGTAGACACGTGCTCGGCCTCGGCGCGGCGCTCGCCGGCGCCTCCATGTTCCGCGGCGTTCCCGCCCTCGCCCAGGGCGAGCCGATCAAGGTGGGCGTGCTCCACTCGCTCTCGGGGACGATGGCGATCTCCGAGACGACGCTGAAGGACGTCATGCTGATGCTGATCGAGGCGCAGAACGCCAAGGGCGGCCTGCTCGGGCGCCCGCTCGAGGCGGTGGTCGTGGACCCGGCGTCCGACTGGCCGCTCTTCGCCGAGAAGGCGCGCGAGCTGATCACCGGCGGCTGCGCGGCGACCTTCGGCTGCTGGACCTCGGTGTCGCGCAAGTCCGTGCTGCCGGTCTACGAGGAGCTGAACTCGATCCTGTTCTATCCCGTCCAGTACGAGGGCGAGGAGAGCTCGCGCAACGTCTTCTACACCGGCGCCGCGCCGAACCAGCAGGCGATCCCCGCCGTCGACTACCTGATGGAGGTCGAGGGGGTCGAGCGCTGGGTGCTCGAGGGCACCGACTACGTCTATCCGCGCACGACGAACAAGATCCTCGAGGCCTACCTGCTCTCGAAGGGCGTCGCGCCCGAGGACATCCGCGTCAACTACACGCCCTTCAGCCATTCCGACTGGCAGACCATCGTGTCGGGCATCAAGAGCTTCGGCTCGGAGGGCAAGCGCACGGCGGTGGTCTCCACCATCAACGGCGACGCCAACGTGCCCTTCTACCGCGAGCTCGCCAACCAGGGCGTCAGCGCCATCGACATTCCGGTCGTCGCCTTCTCGGTGGGCGAGGAGGAGCTCGCCGGCATCGACACCGGCCCGCTAGTGGGCCATCTCGCGGCGTGGAACTACTTCATGTCCGTCGACACGCCGGAGAACCGCGCCTTCATCGAGCAATGGCACGCCTTCACCGGCAACACCGACCGCGTCACCAACGACCCGATGGAGGCGCACTACATCGGCTTCAACATGTGGCTGAAGGCGGTGGAGAAGGCCGGCACCACCGATCCGGACGCGGTGATCGACGCCATGGTCGGCGTCGCCGTGCCGAACCTCACCGGCGGCTACGCCGCGATGATGCCGAACCACCACATCACCAAGCCCGTCCTCGTCGGCGAGATCCAGGACGACGGCCAGTTCGCGGTGGTGTGGGAGACCGCCGGCCTCGTGCCGGGCGACGCCTGGTCGGACCATCTCGAGGGCTCGAAGGACCTGATGTCCGACTGGCAGGCGCCGATGAATTGCGGGAACTTCAACGTCGTCACCGGCCAGTGCGGCGGGGCGTGATCCTTGCATGACGGGCGACGGCGCGCTCCCCGCGGGCGCGCCGTCGGTTCACTCGGCAGTCCGCAGAGGCACTCGGCCCATGGCGCATCTCCTCCGGCCCGCGGCGCGGCTCTCGCGCCTGTTGCGGCTCGCGCTCGTTCTCCTCGCGCTCGCCGCGCCGTTCTGGGCGAGCGCTCCCGCGCAGGCCCAGGCCTCTCGGGACGAGGTGGCGACCATCCTCGCGGGCTTCACGAGCGGCCAGTTCCCCGCGACCCTCGCGGCGGTCGACGCGCTCGCGGCCTCCGGCCATCCCCACGCCGCGCCGATCCTGGAGGCGCTCGCCGACCGAAGGCTCGTCTTCGAGACGGGCTCCCGGCGCGTGCTGTGGACGGACCGGGCCGGGACCGCCTACGACGCCCTCACCGGCGAGCCGGTGGCCGCGCCCGGCGCCACCACCGACGTGCGCGTCTCGAACGCCGTGCGCCGCGCGGTGCAGACGGCCATGGCCGGGCTGACGCTGCGCGCGCCCGATCCGCGCACCCGCATCGAGGCCGCCGCCAACATCCTGCGCGCCCGCGACCTCTCGCAGAGGGAGGCGCTCGCCGCCGCCCGTGCCGACGAGACCGATCCCGCCGTCCAGGCCGCCTTCGACGACACGCTCGCCGCCCTCGCGATCTCCGACGCCTCCGCCTCCGAAGAGGAGCGTCTCGCGGCGATCGCGCGGCTCTCGGCCAAGGGCGACGCCTCCGCCCGCGCGCTGCTCCTGTCCGTGCCCGCCGACGCGTCCGAGGCGGTGACGGCGGCCGCGGCGGAGGGGATCGCCGCCATCGACCGGCGGCTCGCGATCCAGGGGCACGTGCAGAACGTCTTCTTCGGGCTCTCCCTGGGATCGGTGCTGCTGCTCGCCGCCATCGGGCTCGCCATCACCTTCGGGGTGATGGGCGTCATCAACATGGCCCACGGCGAGATGGTGATGCTCGGCGCCTACGCCACCTTCGTGGTGCAGGAGCTGATGCGCACCTTCGCGCCGAACCTTCTCGACCTCTCGCTGCTCGTGGCGCTGCCGCTGGCCTTCGCGACGGCGGGCCTCGTCGGCATCGCGCTGGAGCGGCTCGTCATCCGCCACCTCTACGGCCGGCCGCTGGAGACGCTGCTCGCCACCTGGGGCGTCTCGCTGATCCTCCAGCAGGCGGTGCGCTCGCTCTTCGGGCCGACCAACCGCGAGGTGATGAACCCCTCCTTCATGTCCGGCTCGCTCGAGCTCTTCGGCATCGCGCTGACCTGGAGCCGGGTGTGGATCATCGTGTTCGCGCTCGCGGTCTTCCTGGCGCTGCTCGTCGCGATGAAGGCGACCTCCTTCGGGCTGCGCATGCGCGCCGTCGTGCAGAACCGGCGGATGGCCGCCTCGATGGGCATCCGCACGCCCTGGATCGACGCGCTCACCTTCGGGCTCGGCTCCGGCATCGCCGGCGTCGCGGGCGTGGCGCTCTCGCAGATCGACAACGTCTCGCCCAATCTCGGGCAGAGCTACATCATCGACAGCTTCCTCGTCGTCGTCTTCGGCGGTGTGGGGAGCCTATGGGGCGCGCTCGTGGCGGCCTTGTCGCTCGGGGTCGCGAACAAGCTGGTCGAGCCCCTCGCCGGGGCGGTGCTCGCCAAGATCCTGATCCTCGTCGCGGTCATCCTCTTCATCCAGAAGCGCCCGAGGGGCCTGTTCGCCCTCAAGGGGCGGGCGGTCGAGAGCTGAAGCGAGAGGCGCGCCCATGACCCGCAAGCCCATCCTCTTCCGGCTGATGGCGCCGCACATCGCGCCGGCGATCGCGCTCCTCGTCGCGGTCGCGGCGCTGGTGCCGATCGCCAACCTCGCCTTCCCGCCGGATCACGCGCTCCATGTCCCCACCGCGACCGTGGTGCTGATGGGCAAATGGCTCACCTTCGCGCTCCTCGCGGTCGCGCTCGATCTCGTCTGGGGCTATTGCGGCATCCTCTCGCTGGGCCACGGCGCCTTCTTCGCGCTCGGCGGCTACGCCATGGGCATGCACCTCATGCGCGAGATCGGCCCGCGGGGCGTCTACGGCCACCCGGTCCTGCCGGACTTCATGGTGTTCCTGAACTGGGACGCGCTGCCGGTCGCGTGGTGGGGCTTCGACGTCTTCGCCTACGCGGCCTTCATGGCGCTGTTCGTGCCGGGGCTGCTGGCCTTCGTCTTCGGCTGGCTCGCCTTCCGCTCGCGGGTGACCGGCGTCTATCTCTCGATCATCACCCAGGCCGGCACCTACGCCCTGATGCTCGCCTTCTTCCGCAACGAGCTCGGCTTCGGCGGCAACAACGGGCTCACCGACTTCAAGGACGTGCTCGGCTTTTCGCTGCAGGCGAGCGAGACCCGTGCGGGCCTGTTCGCCCTCTCCGCGCTGGCGCTGGCCGGCGGGCTGCTGCTCGCCCAGGCGATCGTCACCTCGAAATTCGGCCTCGTCCTCGTCGCCATCCGCGACGCGGAGGCGCGCACGCGCTTTCTCGGCTACCGGGTGGAGCGCTTCAAGCTGTTCGTCTTCGTGGTCTCGGCGATGATGGCGGGGCTCGCCGGCGCCCTCTACGTGCCGCAGGTCGGCATCATCAACCCCTCGGAATTCTCCCCGGCCAACTCGATCGAGGCCGTGGTCTGGGTCGCGGTCGGCGGACGCGGGACCCTGTCGGGCGCGGCTTTGGGCGCGGTGCTGGTCAACTGGGCGAAGAGCTTCCTCACGGGCGCCTATCCGGAGGCCTGGCTCTTCGTCCTCGGCTTCCTGTTCGTCGCCGTGACGCTCTACCTGCCCAAGGGCATCCTCGGCGCCCTGCGCGCGATCCGGCTCGGCAAGCGCGCGCGGCAGGCGCAGGCCGCCAGCGCCCAGCCGGCTGAGTAAGGCCGAGTGAGGAGCACGCGATGACCACCACCCTCGAGCCCCGGCCCGCCCCCGCGCCGCCCCGCGCGCCCGCCCCGCGCACGACGGAGGCGCTCCTCTATCTCGACGCCGTCAGCGTCTCCTTCGACGGATTCCGGGCGCTCAACAGCCTCTCCCTCGTGCTCGAGCCCGGCGAGATGCGCGCCATCATCGGCCCCAACGGCGCGGGCAAGACCACGATGATGGACGTCATCACCGGCAAGACCCGGCCCGACACGGGCACCGTTCTCCTCGACGGCGCGCACGATCTCACCCGCCTCGACGAGGCGGCGATCGCCGAGCTCGGGATCGGCCGCAAGTTCCAGAAGCCCACCGTGTTCGAGATGGTGAGCGTGGAGGAGAACCTCGTTCTCGCGCTCGCCGGCCCGCGCGGGGTGCGCGCGAGCCTCTTCCACCGCCGCTCGGCCCAGGAGGCGCGGCGCCTCGCCGAGATCCTCGAGATCGTCAAGCTCGAGGAGCGGCGCTTCGAGCTCGCCGGCGCGCTCTCGCACGGCCAGAAGCAATGGCTCGAGATCGGCATGCTGCTGGCGCAGGACCCGAAGATCCTCCTCGTCGACGAGCCCGTCGCCGGCATGACAGACGCCGAGACCGAGACGACCGCCGACCTCCTGCGCCGCATCGCCGCCGACCACACGGTGATCGTGGTGGAGCACGACATGAGCTTCGTGCGCGCGCTCGACGTGAAGGTCTCCGTCCTGCACGAGGGCTCGGTCATCGCGGAGGGCTCGCTCGACCAGGTCTCGGCGGACCGGCGGGTGATCGAGGTCTATCTGGGGCGGTGAGATCATGCTGGACGCGCGAGACATCGATCTGCATTACGGCGCGGCCCAGGCCCTGCGCGGCGTCGGGCTCACGGCGGAGCCCGGGCGCGTGACCTGCGTCATGGGCCGCAACGGCGTCGGCAAGACCTCGCTGATGCGCGCCCTCGTGGGCCAGGTGCGGGTCTCCGCCGGGGCGATCCTGTGGCGCGGCGAGGACGTGACGCGGCTCGAGCCCTACGCCCGCGCGCGGCGCGGCATCGCCTACGTGCCGCAGGGGCGCGAGATCTTCCCGCTGCTCACGGTGGAGGAGAACCTGCGCACCGGCTTCGCCGCGCTCGCGGGGAAGGCGGCGAAGACCGTGCCGGACGAGGTCTTCACCCTCTTCCCCGTCTTGAAATCCATGCTGCGCCGGCGCGGCGGCGACCTTTCCGGCGGCCAGCAGCAGCAGCTCGCCATCGCCCGGGCCCTGGTGACCCGCCCCGCGCTCCTCATCCTCGACGAGCCGACGGAGGGCATCCAGCCCTCGATCATCCAGGACATCGGCCGCGCCATCGAGACGCTCAGGGCGCGCGGCGACATGGCGATCGTGCTCGTCGAGCAATATTTCGACTTCGCCGCGGCGCTGGCCGATTCGATCGTGGTGATGGACCGCGGCGAGGTCGTGCTCTCCGGCGAGGCGACGGCGCTCGATCGCGAGGCGGTGCGCCGGGCCGTGATGGTTTGAGCACCGGCGAGCAACCTCCGCGCAAGGTTTGCGCGCTAGAGCAGATTCTCACCACTCGGGTTCATATCCTGCTGCGGTGAAGAAGTTCGCGCATTCCTCTGGCGGGAAGGCTTCGATGGCGTCGGCGACGGCGCTCCAGAGGGCGTCGCGCGTCCGGGCGGCGACCTTCCTGAGCAGGGCCTTCAGCTTGGCGAAGGCGTTCTCGATGGGGTTGAAGTCCGGGCTGTAGGGCGGCAGGAAGCGCAGCTCGGCTCCGGCCGCCTCGATGGCCTCGCGCACGGCGGGGGTCTTGTGGCTGGCGAGGTTGTCCATGATCACCACGTCGCCGGGGCTCAGCGTCGGAACCAGGACCTGCTGGACGTAGGCGAGGAAGCTCGCCGCGTTGATCGCGCCGTCGATCAGCATCGGCGCGTCGATCCCGCCGATCCTGAGCCCGGCCACGAAGGTCGTGGTGCGCCAATGGCCGTGAGGGATGCCGGCGCGCAGGCGCTCGCCTTCGGGGGCGCGGCCCCGCAACCGCGCCATCTTGGTGTTGAGCCAGGTCTCGTCGATGAAGATCAGCCGCTGCGGGTCGAGCTCGGGCTGCTCCTCGAACCAGGCCTCGCGGGCCGCGGCGACGTCGGCGCGGTCCTGCTCGCTGGCGTGGCCGGACTTTTTTTGAACGTCAGGCCGTGGCGGCCGAAGAAGCGGTGCACCGTCGAGGGCGCGAAGCGCTCGCCGTGCTCGCGCTCGAGCCGCTCGGCGATCTCGACGAGGGTGAGATCCGGCGCCTCCTCCACCATCGCGAGGATGACCGGGCCGAGCGCCTCGATCCGCCCGGACCGCGTGTCGCCGCCTTGCGCCCGCGGCGCGACCGAGCCCGTCTCGCGCCGAAGGTTGAACCACTTCACCGCCGCGGACGGCGCGATCCCGAAGCGGTCCGCCGCGGCCCGGCGGCTCATGCCGGCATCGACCGCAGCGAGGACGCGCTGCCTCAGATCCATCGAGAGGGGCTTCGTCATGGCGGCTGGCCTCCTCCGCCAGCCTCTACCGTGAATCACGAACTGGCCTCGAAGGGAATCCCCCGCGCGATTCCATCAGGAAGCGATCTGCTCTAGTCTCCAGCTTTGGAGAGGTGCGCCGATGGCACAGCCGACGTCGCAGAAGGACAGCGGGCGCCGCGCGCCGGCCTATCTCGTCGCCGTGCGCTACGAGACGCCGCCGGTCGCCGGCATCGCGCCCGGAGCCTGGACGCTGATCGAGACGCACGCCGAGGACTGGCGGGCGCGCGACGGCGCGCGCCTGATCGCGAGCTTCGTCGAGAGCGGCGGCGGCGCGGTCGCCGTGGTCGAGGAGCCGGAGGCGCCGGACGCCCGGCCGCGGCTCGTCGAGATCTACGGCGACAAGGCGCTCGCCGAGAGCCTCGCCGCCGTCGAGCGCACCGCGCCCGCCGTGCGCGACGCCTTCGCGGCGGCGATGACCGAATACTGGAGCGCGATCCTCGCCCGGCGCCCGAAGGAGCGCGGGCGCGGCCCGAAGGGCAAGGCCGTGCGCCCACGCGCGAAGCCGCGCTCGCGCATCCGGCTCCTCGCCGGCGGCGGCCTCGCCGCGGCGCTCGCGCTGGCGCTGGCCCTCGGCCTCGCCCGCGTTCTCGCGCCGGACCCGCCGCTGTCGACCGCCTCGGTCCCGCCCGGGCCGGAGCTCGAGTTCCAGCGCGCCGGCGGCTTCATGCTGATGCGGCCCAGCGACGCGGAGGAGCGCGCCCACGACGGCCAGCTGCTCTACCGCGCCTACCGCATGCACCCCGACGGGCGGCGCGAATACGTGGGCCTGCGCCTCGCGGACGGCTCGGAGCCGCCCCCGCCGCCGCAGGTCGGCAGCCCCGGCCAGCGCGGCGGCGTCAACCACCTGCGCGCCATCTCCGAGAGCTTCGGCGGCGGGCGGCGGTAGCGCGGCGGGGGCTCTTCGGTTTGGTGCAGACCGAGCAAGCGGTCGAGCGCTCGCGAGCCATCGATGCAGGCTCTCCCCTCGCCCTCGTGGCGAGGGGTCGGGGGTGTGGGTCGTGCAGGACTATCGCGACCGCGATGCCGCGCGAACCAGCAGCGTCGAGCTCGTTCTGCTTGGGCTCGCGCTTCATCACGACCCCCATCCGCCCCCTTCGGGGGCACCTTCTCCAAGAACGAAGGACGAGCGGCTGACGCCGCTCGGTGAGGGCCTCCAACGGCGCGGGACGATGTGCGACTCGTCTACTCCCAGGCGGCGAGCATCTGGTCGTGCTGCTTCTCCTCGGCGCGCACGGCGGGGTCGGCGGAATGCTCGGCGAGGAACTTCTCGGCCTCGAGCGCGGCCATGCAGCCCATGCCCGCCGCCGTCACGGCCTGGCGGTAGACGTCGTCGGCGACGTCGCCGGCGGCGAAGACGCCCGGCACCCCCGTGCGCGCCGTGCCCGGCTCGACGACGAGGTAGTTGCCGGCCTTCATCGGCAGCTGGCCCTCGAACAGCTCGGTCGCGGGCTTGTGGCCGATGGCGATGAAGACGCCGTCGGTCCTCACCTCCTCGATCGCGCCGCTCACGGTGTCCTTCAGCCGGACATGCGTCACGCCGGCGGGCATGCCGCCGCCGCAGATCTCGTCGACCGCCGCGTTCCAGCGCACCTCGATCTTCGGGTTGGCGAACAGCCGGTCCTGCAGGATCTTCTCGGCGCGCAGGCTGTCGCGCCGGTGCACCAGGGTCACCTTGGAGGCGAGATTGGCGAGATAGAGCGCCTCCTCGACCGCGGTGTTGCCGCCGCCGACCACGACGACCTCCTTGCCGCGGAAGAAGAAGCCGTCGCAGGTGGCGCAGGCCGAGACGCCCGCGCCCTGGTACTTCTCCTCCGAGGGCAGGCCCAGCCACTTCGCCTGCGCGCCCGTGGAGACGATCAGAGCATCCGCGAGGTAGACGTCGCCGGAGGAGCCTTCCAGCCGGAACGGGCGCTGCGACAGGTCGACCTTGGCGATGTGGTCCGAGACGAGCTTGGTGCCGACGTGCTCGGCCTGGGCGCGCATCTGGTCCATCAGCCAGGGGCCCTGGATCACGTCGGCGAAGCCCGGATAGTTCTCGACGTCGGTCGTGATGGTGAGCTGGCCGCCGGGCTGGATGCCGGAGATCAGGACCGGCTCCAGCATGGCGCGCGCGGCGTAGATGGCGGCGGTGTAGCCGGCGGGGCCGGAGCCGAGGATGACGAGCTTCGCGTTCGTGGTGGCCATGGTCCTACTCTCCTCGCGTCTCGGCGGGTTCGCCGAGCGCGGTCTGCGGCAGCCCGAGCGCCGCGCGATGGGCGCGATAGGCGCGCGCCAGGGCGGCGGCGACGACGGGCGTCGAATCTAGGGGCTCGTACCGGGTTCCTTCAAGGCGTCCGCGAAAGGGCCGCGCCACCCCCTGCCTCTCGAGGCCCGAGACGAGCGTCTCGAACTTTCGATGCCCGCCCGTCGGCGCGAACACAAGCACCGGCGCGCCGGAGGCGGCGGCTTCCCCCAGCATGTTGGTCGAATCGGCCGTGACGACGATCGCATCCGCCAGCGCGAGGAGGGCGACGTAGGGGTTCTCGCCGCTCCCGTCCCAGAAGAAGCCGCCGGTCTCGGCCGCCAGGCGGGCGAGGCCCGCGCGCAGGGCGTGCGGCGTGCGCCGCGAAGCCGTGATCATCGGCCGCGCCCCGTCCTCCCGGGCGAGACGGGCGAGATCGGCGAGGAGGCGCGCCTGATCCGCGTCGGTGAAGCGGTGGTGCCGGCTGTCGCCGCCGGCGAGCACCGCGACGCGCGGGCCGGGCAGGCCGGCGAGCCGCGGATCGGGCGCGGCGCGGGCGGCGGCGAGACGCGCGGGCGTCACGCGATGCGGCGCGGTGAGCGTGGCGAGGACGGTCTCGCCCCGCAGCCGGTCGTGCTCCGAAACCCAGACGAAATCCGCGGCGGAGGGCCCGGTGCGCGGATCCTTGAGAAACGCCGTGAAGGTTCGTCCGTCGCTCGCCCGCTTCAAGGCGGGGAGGTAGGGCACCGCGCGCCGGCCGGAGGCGATCACGAGATCGGGATAGGGCTCGGGCAGCGGCCCCTCCGGCCGGCCGGGACGCTCGCGCGGGTCGATCGGCCCGCGCGGGGCGAGCCAGGCGAAGGGCCGGCGCGGGCGCACGCGACGGATCTCGGGGGCGAGCCCCAGCGCCTCGGCCACGCCGAGGCATTGCAGCTCGTCGCCGGCCTTGCCGTCGGTGAGGACCACCGCGCGGGTGGGGAGGAGCGCCCCAGTCTCGTCCAGCGTCTCGTCCACCGTCTCGTCCAACGTCTCGACCACCTGGACCTTCTCGGGCGATACCCCGGGTGAATGCGTCCCCGCCGCTTGTGCGGAGGCGACGGGCGGTCTACCTCTGTCCTGGCGCAATGGCCAGGAGCTCTTCATACGTGCGTGGACGTCTCGACTCCATAGACCTCGCGATCCTTCGCGAGCTGCAGGCGGACGGCAGCATCACGAACGTCGAGCTCGCCCGGCGCGTCGGCCTGTCCGCGCCGCCCTGCCTCAGGCGCGTGCGCGCCCTCGAGGAGGCCGGCGTCATCAAGGGCTACCGCGCCATGGTCGACCCCAAGGCGGTCGGCATCGAGGTCGTCTGCTTCGCCATGGTGCAGCTTCAGAGCCAGAAGCAGAGCGACCTCGTCGCCTTCCAGGCGCACATCAAGGACTGGCCGTCGGTGCGCGAGTGCTGGACGCTCTCCGGCGACATCGACTTCATCCTGAAGTGCGTCGCGCCCAACCTCTCGGCCTTCCAGGCCTTCGTCGGCGATCTCGTCAGCCTGCCCAACGTACGCAACGTGCGCACGGCGCTCAGCCTCGACCAGGTCAAGGACGAGCCGCTCGTCCCGCTCGAGCAGATCGACACCGAGACGACGCCCTGAGGACGCGGCGGCTCACAGCCGCCGCGCCAGCCAGCTCGCATAGGCCTCGGCGAGGTTCACCGCCCGGCGCTGCTCGAAGCTCTCGGCGTACCAGGGGCCGGACTGGCCCGGCGGCAGCGCGACGCGCAACGGCGTCGAGGCGATCACCTGCCCGTCGACGGTGAGGAAGGCGTCCCCCGCGAGCTCGTCCGCCGACATGCCGCCGGGCGCGCCGAAGCCGAAGATCCAGTCGTCCTGCCCGCCCGAGCCGTAGCCGCGCAGCTCGAACCGGTCGAGCACCACGGTGAGCGTCGCGCCGCCCCGCGCGCGGCGCCCGGCGAACTGCGCTTCCAGCGCCCGACCGAGCGCGACCTGCAGGAGGTCGGCGTAGTTGCCGACGCCCTTGGCGCGCAGGGGCGAGACGTCGACGCGGATCTGGCCGATCGCCGGCGCGGGCTGGGCCGCGGCCGGCAGGGCGACGCCCGAAGCGACGATCGCCAGGGCGGCGACGAGGAGCGCGCGAAGCCGCGCGGGGAGCGTCGGCGGCGTGACGAGGGCGGTCGTTGTCATGGCGTGTCCTCCTGTCCGGAGCGCATCCGAAGCGATCCATCCAGCAGTCGGTCCCGGCCCGCGGCTGGTTCGATGCGCGCCTGTCCCCGGGGCGCAGCATAGAGCACGCCGCGAGGACGCGCAGACGTCTTCCCCGCACCGCTACCGGATCGGGAGACAACCCGGCGCGCGGCGGAAGGGTCCCGCGGGTCAGAGATCCTCGGCGCGCGCGAAGGCGCCCGGCGTCTCGACGCGGCAAGGCAGGGCGCCCGCATGGGCGAGGAGGTGATCGTCGCTCGTGATCAGCACCGCGTCGGCGGCGGCGGCGAGCGCCGCGAACTTGCGATCCGCCGGGTCCTCCACCATCCCGAACGCCTCCGGGTCGGTCTCGCCGCCGAACCGGTTCTCCTCGCGGAACAGGCTCTCGGCATCCTCCCAGAGCAGGCGCGGGATGCGGGAGAGGACGTGCTTCGTCTCGGCCCGGGTCGCCTCGTCCCAGACGAGCGCGAGCCGGCCCTCGCGGACGGCGGCCAGGACGCGCGCCGAGGCGCTGCCGGGATTGAAGCCCGCCGCCACGAAGGCGTTGGTGTCCACCACGATGCGCACGCCTCTCCTCCTCCGCTCGCCGTCTCGCCGTCTCGCCGTCTCGCCGTCTCGTCGTCTCGTCGTCTCGCCGGGAACGAAATCCTTCCCCCTCCCGTTCGACGGGGACCAGGGTGCAGCGTAAGGGAGGGCGCCGTGTACGGCTTCTGGATTCTGCTTCTCCTCCTATTGATCCTCGTCGCGGTGGCGCCGGCCTGGCCCTACAGCCGCGGCTGGGGCTACACCCCGGCCGGCGCGCTCGTCGGCTTCATCATCCTGTTCATCATCTTCGTGTGGCTCGGCTGGATCGTCTTCGCCTGGCCCTGGGCCACGGCCTATTGAGGGAGCGCATCCGATGGCGGACAAGCTCACGCGCGAGGAGGTGCGGGCCATCGTCGGGCCCGTGGACGACATCACGGTGGCCGAGATCATCGGCACGGGCGCGACCGAGGAGGAGCTCGTCGAGGCCCGGGCCTGGGTCGAGAACGACGAGGCCGTGCTCAACGAGGGCCGGCACATCCCCTCGGGCGGGCGCCTGAGCAAGCTCGTCGAGATCCTCTCCCCGCCGGAGGAACCCGAGGAAGCCTACCGGCTCGAGCCCTGAGCCGGTCGCCGGCGCGCGGGAGCGCAACCCCGGCCTCGCATTCGCGCGCCCCGGCCGCCGTGGCGGACGAATGCGCTCCCGTGCTATCGCTCGCGCATGACGCTCTTTCGCGCCAGCCCCCTCGCCCCCGCCGGGCGCGAGGTGATCGACACGCGGGCCGCCTGGGCGCGGCTCGCGATCGCGGTCGCGCTCTCGGCCTTCGGCGGCGCGGGCATGTGGTCCGTCGTCGTCGCGATCCCGGCGGTGGAGACGGCGTTCGAGGCGAGCCGGGCCGGCGCGTCCTTCGCCTACACGCTCCTGATGATGGGCTTCGCCGGCGGCGGGATCGTGATGGGCCGCATCGCCGACCGGGTGGGCATCGTGCCGCCGCTCGTCATCGGCGCGCTGCTCCTGTCGGCGGGCTACGCCATCGCGTCCCTCGCGCCGAACCTCACCGTGTTCGCGCTCGCGCACGGGCTCCTCATCGGCGTCGGCGCCTCAGCGGCGTTCGGGCCGCTCCTCGCCGAGATCTCCCATTGGTTCCAACGCCGGCGCGGCATCGCGGTGGCGATCTGCGCCTCGGGCAACTACGTGGCGGGCGCGATCTGGCCGCCCTTCGTCCAGCACCTGATCGAGACCGTCGGGTGGCGCCAGGCGCACCTGACCATGGCGATCGTGCTGGTCGTGGCCATGGTCCCGCTCGCGCTCACGATGCGCCGGCGCGCGCCCGTGGCCGCGGCCGGGGAGGCCCATGTCGCGCCCCCCGGGCGCGCCGCGCTCGGGCTGTCGACGAACGCGCTGACCGCGCTCCTGATGATCGCCGGCGTCGCCTGCTGCGTCGCCATGGCGATGCCGCAGGTGCACATCGTCGCCTATTGCGGCGAGCTCGGCTACGGCGCGGCGGCGGGCGCGCAGATGCTCTCGCTGATGCTGGGCCTCGGCATCGTCAGCCGCATCGCCTCGGGCTTCATCGCGGACCGGATCGGCGGGCTCGCGACGCTCCTCATCGGCTCGACGCTCCAGGCCTTCGCCCTCGTCCTCTACATGCTCGTCGACGGTCTCGCGGCGCTCTACCTCGTCTCCGCCCTGTTCGGCCTGTTCCAGGGCGGCATCGTGCCGAGCTACGCCATCGTCGTGCGCGAGTATTTCGCGCCGGGCGAGGCGGGCGTGCGGGTCGGGATCGTGCTGATGGCGACCATCGTCGGCATGGCCTTCGGCGGCTGGCTGTCGGGCCTGATCTTCGATCTCACGGGAAGCTACGCCATGGCCTTCCTCAACGGCGTGGCCTGGAACCTGCTCAATCTCGGCATCGTCGCGCTGCTCCTGATCCGCCGGGGCATGCGGACGGCGCCGGCCTGAGCGCGCGCGCTTTGCCGGCGCGGTTTCGGGTCTCGCGCCCTTCCCTCGCGTCGCGGATCGGTCTATAGACGCCCCCGACATCGCGATCCCGGCCGCGCCGAGCGGCCGGGCCGCTCGGCATGGGGCTCATGTGTTCGCGCGCGGGCCTCTTTTTTCATGCGCCGAGGGGCCCCGAACACGAGACCGACATGCCCAAACGCACCGATATCTCCACGATCCTCATCATCGGCGCGGGGCCGATCGTCATCGGCCAGGCCTGCGAGTTCGACTATTCCGGCACGCAGGCGGTGAAGGCCCTCAAGGAGGAGGGCTACAGGATCGTGCTGGTGAACTCCAACCCGGCCACGATCATGACCGATCCGGAGCTCGCCGACCGGACCTACGTCGAGCCGATCACCCCCGAGGTCGTCGCCAAGATCATCGAGAAGGAGCGCCCCGACGCGCTCCTGCCGACGATGGGCGGGCAGACGGCGCTCAATTGCGCGCTCTCGCTCCAGCAGATGGGCGTGCTCGACAAGTTCGGCGTGGAGATGATCGGCGCGAAGGCCGAGGCCATCGACAAGGCCGAGGATCGCCAGCTCTTCCGCGAGGCCATGGCCAAGATCGGGCTCGAGACGCCCGCCTCGCGCCTCGCCAACGCCTCGGCCCTGAAGAAGAAGCACAAGGACCAGTACAAGGCCGAGATCGCGCGCCTCGAGGCGATGGACGTCGCCGCCGACGAGAAGGCGCGCCTCGCCGCGGAGTTCGAGCGCAGCTGGGCCGCGGGCGAGATCGAGCGGCGCAAGCGCACCATCGAGTACGCGCTGGGCGAGGCCCTGATGGCGCTCGCCGAGGTGGGCCTGCCCGCGATCATCCGTCCCTCCTTCACGCTGGGCGGCACCGGCGGCGGCATCGCCTACAACCGTGAGGAGTTCCTCGACATCGTCGAGCGCGGGCTCGACGCCTCGCCCACCGGCGAGGTGCTGATCGAGGAGAGCGTGCTCGGCTGGAAGGAATACGAGATGGAGGTGGTCCGCGACCGCGCGGACAATTGCATCATCATCTGCTCCATCGAGAACTTCGACCCGATGGGCGTGCACACGGGCGATTCGATCACGGTGGCGCCGGCGCTGACGCTCACCGACAAGGAATACCAGATCATGCGCGACGCCTCGATCGCGGTGCTCCGCGAGATCGGCGTCGAGACCGGCGGGTCGAACGTGCAGTTCGCCATCAACCCGGCGAACGGCCGCATGGTCGTGATCGAGATGAACCCGCGCGTGTCGCGCTCCTCCGCCCTCGCCTCGAAGGCGACGGGCTTTCCCATCGCCAAGGTCGCGGCGAAGCTCGCGGTGGGCTACACGCTCGACGAGATCGCCAACGACATCACCGGCGGCGCGACGCCGGCCTCGTTCGAGCCGACGATCGACTACGTCGTCACCAAGATCCCGCGCTTCGCCTTCGAGAAGTTCCCCGGCGCCGAGCCGACGCTCACAACCTCGATGAAGTCGGTGGGCGAGGCGATGGCGATCGGCCGCTCCTTCCCCGAGAGCCTGCAGAAGGCGCTGCGCTCGCTCGAGACCGGGCTCACCGGCCTCGACGAGATCGAGATCGAGGGCCTCGGCAAGGGCGACGACGAGAACGCCATCAAGGCCGCGCTGGGCACGCCGACGCCGGACCGCATCCTCAAGGTCGCCCAGGCGCTGCGGCTCGGGACCTCGGTCGAGGACGTGCACGCCTCGTGCATGATCGACACGTGGTTCCTCGAGCACCTGAAGGACATCGTCGACACCGAGGCGAAGGTCCGCACGCTCGGCCTGCCGACCACGCCCGGCGCCTTCCGCCGGCTCAAGGCCATGGGCTTCTCCGACGCGCGCCTCGCGGTGCTCGCGAACCTGGAGGAGGCCGAGGTCAAGGCGAAGCGCCGGGCGCTCGACGTGCGCCCGGTCTTCAAGCGCATCGACACCTGCGCGGCCGAGTTCGCCTCGCCCACCGCCTACATGTACGCGACCTACGAGCAGCCCTTCGGCGCGGCCCCGGCCGACGAGGCGCAGCCGAGCGACGCGAAGAAGGTCGTCATCCTCGGCGGCGGGCCGAACCGGATCGGCCAGGGCATCGAGTTCGACTATTGCTGCTGCCATGCCTGTTTCGCGCTCGGCGACGCCGGGTACGAGACGATCATGATCAATTGCAATCCCGAGACCGTCTCGACCGACTACGACACCTCCGATCGGCTCTATTTCGAGCCGCTCACCGCCGAGGACGTGCTCGAGATCATCGACACCGAGCGCACGAAGGGCACGCTCCACGGCGTGATCGTGCAGTTCGGCGGCCAGACGCCGCTCAAGCTCGCGCGCGCGCTCGAGGACGCGGACGTGCCGATCCTCGGCACCTCGCCGGACATGATCGACCTCGCCGAGGACCGCGACCGCTTCAAGCGCCTGCTCGACAAGCTCGGCCTCAAGCAGCCCAAGAACGGCATCGCCTATTCGGTGGAGCAGGCCCGGCTCGTGGCGCAGGATCTCGGCCTGCCCTTCGTGGTGCGCCCCTCCTACGTGCTCGGCGGGCGCGCGATGGCGATCATCCGCGACGAGACGCAGTTCGAGGACTACCTGCTCGGCACCCTGCCCTCGCTGATCCCCTCCGACGTCAAGGCGCGCTACCCCAACGACAAGACGGGGCAGATCAACACGGTGCTGGGCAAGAACCCGCTCCTGTTCGACCGCTACCTGACCGACGCGACCGAGATCGACGTCGACGCCCTGTGCGACGGCAAGGGCGTGTTCGTCGCCGGCATCATGGAGCACATCGAGGAGGCGGGCATCCATTCGGGCGACTCGGCCTGCTCGCTGCCCCCGCGCACGCTCTCCGAGGAGACGATCGCGGAGCTCGAGCGCCAGACCAGGGCGCTGGCGCTGGCTCTCGACGTCGGCGGCCTGATGAACGTGCAGTACGCCATCAAGGACGGCGCGATCTACGTGCTCGAGGTCAACCCGCGCGCCTCGCGCACGGTGCCCTTCGTCGCCAAGGTGATCGGCGAGCCCATCGCCAAGATCGCCTCGCGGATCATGGCGGGCGAAGCGCTGGACAGCTTCGGCCTCGCCGAGCGCAAGGTCGCCCTCGACCACATCGCGGTGAAGGAGGCGGTGTTCCCCTTCGCGCGCTTCCCCGGGGTCGACGTGCTGCTGGGACCCGAGATGCGCTCCACCGGCGAGGTGATCGGCCTCGACCGCTCCTTCGGCATCGCCTTCCTGAAGAGCCAGCTCGGCTCGGGCACGATGCTGCCGAAGGCCGGCACGGTGTTCGTCTCCGTGCGCGACGAGGACAAGGCCGGCATCCTGCCCGCGGTGCGCATGCTCGCCGACCAGGGCTTCCGCATCCTGGCGACGAGCGGCACGCAGCGCTTCCTCGAGGCCGAGGGCGTCAAGGCCAAGAAGATCAACAAGGTGCTGGAAGGCCGACCGCACATCGTCGACGCAATCAAGAACGGGGACGTGCATCTCGTCTTCAACACCACGGCGGGCGCGAGCGCGCTCTCCGATTCCCGGTCGCTCCGCCGGGCGGCCCTCTTGCATAAGGTGCCGTACTACACCACTCTCGCAGGAGCGATCGCGGCCGCGGAAGGCATCGAGGCCTATCTCGGCGGCGATCTCGAAGTGCGGGCGCTTCAGGACTATTTCGCCTGAGGCGCGACGCGCGCCCCCCGCGCGCGGCTCCCGCCCACCCCCGCCACCCGCCGCGGCGCGGAGCGCGACGACGCTCCGCGCGCGGTTTTTTCGTCAGTGAGCCAAGAACATGGACAAGGTTCCGATCACGGCCCCGGGCTTCAGGAAGCTGGAGGAGGAGCTCAAGCACCGCCAGCAGGTCGAGCGCCAACGGATCATCCAGGCGATCTCGGAAGCGCGCGCGCTGGGCGACCTGTCCGAGAACGCCGAGTATCACGCCGCCAAGGAAGCCCAGTCCCACAACGAGGGCCGCATCCTCGAGCTCGAGAGCCTGATCTCCCGCGCCGAGGTGATCGAGCCGTCGAAGCTCAACGGGGACCGCGTCAAGTTCGGCGCGACCGTCACGCTGATCGACGAGGACACCGAGGAGGAGAAGGTCTACCAGATCGTCGGCGAGCCGGAGGCGGACGTGCATTCCGGCCGGGTCTCGATCGGCTCTCCCATCGCGCGCGCCCTGATCGGCAAGACCGTCGGCGACACGGTGGAGGTCCACACGCCGGGCGGCGGCAAGTCCTACGAGGTGACGAGCGTCGCCTTCCGCTGAGGGCGGCCGCGCCCGCACCCGCCTCCCGCACCGCCGGCAGACGAAAGCCTCTCCGAAGCGCCCGCTTCGGGGAGGCTTTCGCATGGTCGATGTCGCGCCATCCCCCTCGCCAGCGCGGCTCGCCCGCGCTAGGAACGCGGTCGACGCCACCGACCGCGAGCCCGCGAGAGCCCGATGCCCCGCCTCGAGACCCCCACCTTCGCCTCCGCCGCCGTCGCCGCGCCGCACCGGGCCGCCGCCGAAGCGGGGCGCGCGATCCTGATCGAGGGCGGCAACGCGGTCGAGGCGATGATCGCCATGGCGGCGACGATCGCCGTCGTCTACCCGCACATGAACGGCATCGGCGGCGACGCCTTCTGGTGCGTCTCCGAGCCGAACGGGCGCGTCCACGCCATCGACGCCGCCGGCTTCGCGGGCGCGCGCGCGACGCCGGCCTTCTATCTCGACCGCGGGCACGAGACCATTCCCTCCCGCGGCCCCCTCGCGGCGCTGACCGTGCCCGGCACGATCGACGGCTGGCGGCTCGCGGGCGAGCTGGCGCGCGCGCGCGGCGGGCGCCTCCCGCTCGCGACGCTGCTCGCCGACGCCATCCGTCGGGCCCGCGAGGGGACGCCCGTCTCGCCGAGCGAGGCGCGCTACTGGGCGCGCACGGATCTCCCCACCGCGCACGCCGACCTGAGGGCGGCGCCGGGCTTCGTCGAGAGCTACTTCCTCGACGGCGAGCCGCCCGCCGCCGGCGCGCCGCGGCGGCTGACGAAGCTCGCCGACACGCTGGCCTACCTCGCCGAGGCGGGCCTGCGGGACTTCTACGAGGGCGACGTCTCCCGCGAGATCGCCGCCGACCTCGAGCGCCTCGGCGCGCCGGTGACGCGCGCGGACCTGCGCCGCTACGAGGCCCGCGTCGTGCGGCCGCTCTCGATCCGCCTGCCCGGCCTCGACGTCTACAACCTGCCCCCGCCGAGCCAGGGCGTCGCGGCGCTCGCCATCCTCGGCATCGCCGAGCGGCTGGCGCTCGGGCGCGTCGACGACGCGGCCTGGCATCACGGGCTCGTCGAGGCCGTGAAGCAGGCGTTCCGCCTGCGCGATCGCGTCGCCGTCGACCCGGCGCGGCTCGCGCGGGACGCGCAGGATCACCTGTCCGAGGAGCGCTTCGCCCGCGCCGCCGCCGAGATCTCGATGTCCCGCGCCGCGCCCTATCCGCATCCGGGCTCGGAGGCGGACACGGTCTGGATGGGCGCCATCGACGATGACGGGCTCGCCGTGTCGTTCATCCAGTCGGTCTACTGGGAATACGGCTCCGGCTGCGTGCTGCCGGCGACCGGGATCACGATGCAGAACCGCGGCACCGCCTTCCCGCTCGACGCCCGCGCCGCGAACCCGCTCGCGCCGGGGGCCAAGCCCTTCCACACGCTCAATCCCGCGCTGGCCCGCTTCGCCGACGGGCGGGTCGTGCCCTACGGCTGCATGGGCGGCGACGGCCAGCCGCAGACGCAGGCGCAGGTGCTGACGCGCTACCGCGCCGGGCTCTCCCCGGCCGAAGCGGTGGACGCGCCGCGCTGGCTGCTCGGGCGCACCTGGGGCGAGAGCTCGACCACCCTGAAGCTCGAGAGCCGCTTCGACGAGAGCGTGATCGCCGGGCTCGAGCGCCTCGGCCATCCGGTCGAGGTGCTCGACGCGCCCTATTCCGATACGCTCGGCCATGCCGGCATGCTGGTGAAGCACCCCCGCGACGGCCGCGTCGAGGCCGTCCACGACCCGCGATCCGACGGAGGCGCGCTCGGCCTATGACGATCCGCTACGGTCTCTACCTCGTCCCCCAGGCGCTCTCGGACCTGTGGGCCTTCGGCTGCGGCGTGCTCGGCTACGACGCCGAGAGCGGCGCGGACGTGCCCCAGATCGTGCCGCCCTCGCAGGATCCGGGCGACTTCCACCGGCTCACCGAGGACCCGCGCCGCTACGGCTTCCACGCCACGATGAAAGCGCCCTTCCGTCTCGCCGAGGGCCGGACCGTGGAGCAGCTGAGCGCGGCGCTGGCCGATTTCTGCGCGGATCGCGCGGCCTTCCGGCTGCCGCGGCTCGCGGTGAAGGCGGTGGGCGCGAACGCCGCCGGCGACGCCTTCATCGCCCTCGTCGAGCCCGCGCCGACGCCGGAGCTGATCGCGCTCGAGCGCGACCTGGTGCTCGGCTTCGAGCCCTTTCGCGCGCCCCTCACCGACGCCGAGATCGCGCGCCGCGATCCGGAGCGCCTCAGCGAGCGCCAGCGCGAGAACCTGATGACCTACGGCTATCCCGGCGTCCTCGACCTCTTCCGCTTCCACCTGACGCTCGCCGGCCGCGCCCCCGCCGCGCAGGTCGCGACGCTGGAGGCCGAGCTCGCCGCCCTCTACGCCGAGCGCGTGCCGGAACCGGGGATGCTGGTCGACCAGGTGGCGCTGGTCGAGCAGGTGGACGGCGGCCGGTTCACGGTGCGGGAGCGGGTGCTGTTCGTGTGAGGGTGTCATCCCCGGCCGAAGCCGGCGTCAGCCGGCGCAGGGGAAGGGGACCCAGCGCGGAATGTCGCGCCGAAGGCGCTCCTTCGGCCGCCGGCCAGGCGGCTGGTCGCCGCCGAATGCCGCCGCTTCGCGGCGAAGAGTCGTGCTGGGTCCCCTTCCCCTGCGCGCCTTCGGCGCTCCGGCCGGGGATGACATGCTCTCTCTCACAGGAAGCTCTGCGGGTCCACGTCCACGGTGACCCGGATCCCGCCCTTCGGCTTCGGCCCGGCGGCGAGCCAGTCGCGCAGGAAGCCCTGGAGGTCGCGATCGCGGGCGGCGCGGACCAGGATGCGCACGCGGTGGCGGCCGCGGATCATGGCGAGCGGGGCCTCGGCCGGGCCGAGCACGGAGAGGTCGGCGTCGAGAACGCCCATGCCGTGCGCCGCGCGGACGAGCTCGCGGGCGTAGGCGTGGGTCGCGTCCTTGTCGGCGCCTGCGATCACGAGCGCCGCGAGACGCCCGAAGGGCGGCAGGCGCGCCGCCTCGCGGGCCGCCTGCTCCTCGGAATAGAAGCGCTCGGCGTCGCCCGAGAGCAGCGCCGCGATCACGGGATGGCCGGGCTGGTAGGTCTGGAGCAGCGCGCGCCCGGGCTTGTCGCCGCGCCCGGCGCGGCCGGTCACCTGCTGGAGCAGCTGGAAGGTCCGCTCCGCCGCGCGGGGGTCGCCGGAGGTGAGGCCGAGATCGGCGTCGACGACGCCCACCACCGACAGGAGCGGGAAGTTGTGGCCCTTGGCCACGAGCTGCGTGCCGATGACGATGTCGCAGGCGCCCTCGGCGACGGCGTCGAGCTCCGCGCGCATGCGCTCGGCGCCGCCGGGGAAGTCGGAGGAAAGCGTGATGACACGCTTGCCCGGAAAGAGGGTCGCCGCCTCCTCGGCGATGCGCTCGACGCCGGGCCCGCAGGGCGTGATCGTGTCGACCCCGCCGCAGGACGGGCAATGGTCCGGCCGGCGCTCGACATGGCCGCAATGATGGCAGACGAGCGCCCGGCGGAAACGGTGCTCGACGAGCCAGGCGGTGCAGTTCGGGCACTCGTAGCGATGCCCGCAGGCGCGGCAGAGCGTGAGCGGCGCGAAGCCCCGGCGGTTGAGGAAGAGCAGCGCCTGCTCGCCGCGCGCCGTCGCGGCCTCCACCGCCGCCGCGAGCGGCGGCGCGATCCAGCGCCCCTGCGGCGGGCCGTTGGCGCGCATGTCGATCGCCGCGATGTCGGGCAGCGTGCGCCCGCCGAAGCGCTCGGGCAGGCGGA
The DNA here is from genome assembly GCF_040111675.1 of Salinarimonas sp. Classification (NCBI taxonomy): domain Bacteria; kingdom Pseudomonadati; phylum Pseudomonadota; class Alphaproteobacteria; order Hyphomicrobiales; family Salinarimonadaceae; genus Salinarimonas; species Salinarimonas sp. Next base: position 4,153,785 of record NZ_CP157794.1, read on the forward strand.
TATGGGCGTAGCGCCCGCGCTCGGCGTTGACCCGGCTCTCGAGCGAGGGGGTCGCGGAGGCGAGCACGATCGCGGCGGGCTCGAGCCGGGCGCGGATCACCGCCATGTCGCGGGCGTGGTAATGGACGCCGTCCTCCTGCTTGTAGCCAGCGTCGTGCTCCTCGTCGACGACGACGAGCTTGAGGTCGGCATAGGGCAGGAAGAGCGCCGAGCGCGCGCCGACGACGACCGTCGCCGCGCCGGAGGCGACGTCGGCGTAGAGCCGCTCGCGCCGCCGGCCGGTGACGGCGGAGTGCCAGGCGGCGGGGCGCACGCCGAAGCGGCGGGCGAAGCGCTCGAGGAACTGGCCCGTGAGCGCGATCTCCGGCATCAGGATCAGGCTCTGCCCGCCCTGCCGCAGGGCCTCGGCGATGGCCTCGAAATAGACCTCCGTCTTGCCCGCGCCGGTGACGCCCTCGAGCAGGACCGGCGGCGGCGGCCCCTCCCCCGTCGCGCGCACGGCAGCGGCGAGGGCGGCGGCGGCGTCGGCCTGGGCCGGCGACAGGCGCGGGGCGGCGTGGGCCGGATCCGGCGCGGGGCGCGGCGGCTCCGCGAGCGCGAGCGCCTCGAGCGCGCCCTCGTCGACGAGCCCGTCGACGACGCCGGCGCTCACCCCCGCGGCGAGGGCGAGCTCGCGCTTGGGCCGCGCCAGGCCGTCGGCGGCGGCGGCGAGCACGCGCTCGCGAGCCGGCGTCATCCGCCTGGGCAGCGCGCCCGTGGCGCGCACGCCGACGCGCGGCGCCTCGGGGCGGCTCTCGTCGGGGAGCTTGAGGGCCATGGCGAGCACGGCCCCGCGGGGCGCCAGGGTCCAGCGGGCGACGAAGTCGATCAGCTTCCGCAGCGGCTCGGCGAAGTGCGGCCCCTCCAGCGGTCCCGACAGGGTCTTGAGATTGTCGCCCGCCCCCTCGCGCAGGCCCCAGACCACGCCGGCCACCTCGCGCTGGCCGAAGGGCGCGCGCACGGTCTCCCCGACCCGCGGGCGATAGCCCTCCGGCAGGCGGTAGCTGAACAGGGTGTCGAGGGGCAGCGGGACGAGGACGTCCGCCAGCGTCTGGGACATGAGATCGGTTGCGCGTTGACGCTTTGGTGAGCCTGCGCGACGAGACTTACGCCATCGCGCCAGCCGGCGCTACGGTCGAGCCCCGTGATGATCGCCCCCGACGTCGACGCCGCCCTGCGCGCCCATCTCGTCGCCCTCGCGACCGAGAGGCGCTACGCGCCGAACACGATCGAGGCCTATGGACGCGACATCCGGCAATTCCTCGCCTTCCTCGCCGAGCATCTCGGCGCGCCTCCGGATGCGGCCGCGATCGCGGCTCTGCCGGCGCGGGATCTGCGCGCCTTCCTCGCCGCCAGACGACGGGAGGGCGCCGTCGACGCCACGCTCTCGCGCAAGCTCGCCGCCGTGCGCGGCTTCGCGCGGCGGCTCGCGCGCGACGCAGGCGTCGAGATGTCCGGGATCGCGGCCGTGCGAGGCCCCAAACGCAGGCGCGACCTGCCGCGGCCCCTCCCCGCCCCGGCCGCCGTGGCGCTCGCCGACCCGGCCACACGCGCCGACGAGGACAAGCCGGACTGGGTGCTCGCCCGGGACGCGGCGGTGCTCGCCCTGCTCTACGGCGCGGGCCTGCGCATCTCGGAGGCGCTCGGCATCGCGCGTCGCGACGCGCCGCTCGAGGCCGGGGGGCGCCTCACCGTCGTCGGCAAGGGCGGTCGCACGCGCGCGGTGCCGATCATTCCGGCGGTGGCCCAGGCCGTTCGCGTCTATGTCGGGTCCTGCCCTCACCCGCTGCCCGCGGACGCGCCGCTCTTCCGCGGCGAGAAGGGCGGGCCGCTGAGCCCGCGCATCGTGCAGGGCGTGATGGCGCAGCTGCGCGGCGGGCTCGGCCTGCCGGAGAGCGCGACGCCGCATGCGCTGCGCCATTCCTTCGCGACGCATCTCCTCGCCCGCGGCGGCGACCTGCGCGCCATCCAGGAGCTGCTCGGCCACGCCTCCCTCTCGACGACGCAGGTCTACACGAGGGTCGACGCGCAGAGCCTCCTCGCCGCCGTCGAGGCCGCTCATCCGCGCGCGCGCCGGGGTTGACGCCGCTGCGGAAGCTCGACCGTTTTCCCATCGCCGTAACGTTCTGAAAAGCATTCTTGCTTACCGTTGCGCCGTCTTCCGGAAGCCGCAAAGGGGATTTCATGGTCGATCGAGCCGCACGCGTCGGAGCCGAGGAGCGCCGTCACCTGCGCGTGCTCGTCGCCGATCCCGCGGACGGCGCGCGCCTGAGCCTCGCCGTCACCCTCAAGGGCTTCGATCCGACGATGGAGATCGTCGAGACGACGGACGGCCGCGAGACCAACGCCGCCCTTCTCAAGCGCAAGCCGGACCTCGCCTTCGTCAACGTGCACATGACCGGCATGTCCGGCGCCGAGGCGGTGGCGATCGCGCGCCACCAGGGCGCACGGCCGCTCACCATCCTCATGGCCGACGGCGTGATGAAGCACTGGGTCGACCTTTCCGTCGAGCTCGACGCCTACGAGTTCCTGAAGAAGCCCTTCGACGCCGATCACGTCACGGCGCTCCTCAAGAACCTGCGGCGCATGCGCGAGCCGCTGCGGCTCCTCCTCGTCGACGAATCGGACCAGGCCCGGGGCACGGTGCGCAAGATCTTCGAGCGCAGCCGGTTCTCCTTCGAGATCGACGAGACCGATTCGGGCCGCCATGCCCTCAAGCTCCTGCAGATGACGAGCTACGATCTGGCGCTGATCGACATGAACCTCTCGGGCGTCGACGGGCTCGAGACCGCCTGCCAGGCCCGCGAGGTGGCGCCCGACACGCGCCTCCTGATGATGACCGTCTCGTCCGGCGACAGCCTGCCCGGCGCGCTGAAGCATTTCGGCGTCGAGGCGCTCTTGAAGAAGCCCTTCTACATCCGCGACGTCGAGAAGGTCTTCCACAAGATCTACGGCCTGCGTCGGCCCTACCTGATGAACGCCCTCACCCCCGAGGCCGAGGCCAAGCAGCGCGTCGCCGCGATGCGCTGACGGCGCGCGCGGACGCCGGCCGGCGTCCGCGCCCGTCGCTTGACTTCCCCCCCGCCCTTTGCGAAGCCGCCTGCCGGTCGATCGACGGCCGCGTCGCCGCACGAGGGAGAGGTCATGAGCCGCGCATTGGTGTTTCCGGGCCAGGGCAGCCAGGCCGTGGGCATGGGCAAGGCGCTCGCCGCCGCCTATCCGCAGGCGCGCGCCGTGTTCGAAGAGGTCGACGACGCGCTCTCGCAGGCGCTCTCCGAGCTGATGTTCGAGGGTCCGCTGGAGCCGCTCACGCTGACGTCGAACGCCCAGCCCGCCCTGATGGCGACCTCGCTCGCGGCTCTGCGCGTGCTCGAGGCCGAGGCCGGCCTCGACGTCGCCCGCGACGTCGCCTTCCTCGCCGGCCATTCGCTCGGCGAATATTCGGCGCTCGCCGCCGGCGGCGCGCTCTCGATCACCGACACGGCGCGGCTCCTGCGCATCCGCGGGAACGCCATGCAGGAGGCGGTCCCCGTCGGCGCGGGCGCCATGGCGGCCCTGATCGGGATCGAGATCGAGGGCGCGCGGGAGATCGCCGCCGAGGCGGCCGAGGGCGACGTCTGCGACGTCGCCAACGACAACGGCGGCGGCCAGGTCGTCGTGTCGGGCCACAAGCCGGCCGTGGAGCGCGCCGTGGCGATCGCGCAGGCGCGCGGCGTCAAGCGCGCGGTGATGCTGCCGGTCTCCGCCCCGTTCCATTGCGCCCTGATGGCGCCCGCCGCGGAGGCCATGCGCGCCGCTCTCGCCGAGGTGACGATCTCCGCGCCCAAGGCCCCCGTCGTCGCCAACGTGACCGCCGCGCCGGCGAGCGATCCCCACGCCATCCGCGAGGCGCTCGTCGCGCAGGTCACGGGAACCGTTCGCTGGCGCGAGAGCGTCGCCCATATGGCGGGAGAGGGCGTCGACGCCTTCGTCGAGGTCGGGGCCGGCAAGGTCCTGTCCGGCCTCGTCAAGCGCATCGCGGCCGGCTCGGCGACGCAGGCCGTCGGCACGCCCGACGACGTCGGCGCGTTCCAGGCCGCCTTTCAGCGAGGATAAGCGATCATGTTCGACCTGACCGGGCGCAAGGCCCTCGTCACCGGCGCGACCGGCGGGCTCGGGGGCGACATCGCCCGCGCGCTGCACGCCCGCGGCGCCACCGTCACCCTCTCGGGGACGCGCCGCCCGGCGCTCGACGCGCTCGCGGGCGAGCTCGGCGAGCGGGTCCACGTCGAGGTGGCGAACCTCGCCGACAAGGAGTCGGTGGAGGCGCTCGTGCCGGCGGCCGAGGCCGCCATGGGCGGGCTCGACATCCTCGTCAACAATGCCGGGATCACCAAGGACAACCTGTTCATGCGCCTCAAGGACGAGGACTGGGACACGGTGATCGCGGTGAACCTCACCGCTGCCTTCCGGCTCTCGCGCGCGGCGGTGAAGGGCATGATGCGCCGACGCTTCGGGCGCATCGTCAACATCTCCTCGGTCGTCGGCGCCACGGGCAATGCCGGCCAGGGCAACTACGCCGCCTCGAAGGCGGGCCTGGTGGGCATGTCGAAGGCGCTCGCCGCCGAGGTCGCGAGCCGCGGCGTCACGGTGAACGCGGTGGCGCCGGGCTTCATCGAATCGCCGATGACGGAGGCGCTGAACGAGAAGCAGCGCGCGGCGATCCTCGACAGCGTCCCGGCGGGCCGGCTCGGCACCGGATCGGACATCGGCGCGGCGGTGGTCTACCTCGCCTCCGACGAAGCCGGCTACGTGACGGGCGCCACCCTGCACGTCAACGGCGGCATGGCGATGCTCTGACGCCCGCGGAGGCTGTGTCCTCCGAAATCTGGGGGCCGCCGTGCGGCGGCTCTCGCCACGGCCGATGCCGTGTGTTAGGAAACCGCGAAATTTCGTCGTCGGCTCCGAGAGGGGGCTTGACCGCGGGCGCGAATAAGGCTTTTGCAGCACGCGTCCGGGTCGGCCATGCCTCCCGACCTCGCGCCGCGCGAACGGACATCCCGGCGGGGTCGTCGCGACAGACGAACGTCCGCAGATCGACGAGTGATACGAGGACACGAACGATGAGTGACATCGCTGAGCGCGTGAAGAAGATCGTGGTCGAGCACCTGGGCGTCGAGGCCGACAAGGTGACCGAGAACGCGAACTTCATCGATGACCTCGGCGCCGACAGCCTCGACACCGTCGAGCTCGTGATGGCGTTCGAGGAGGAGTTCAACGTCGAGATCCCGGACGACGCCGCCGAGACGATCGTCACGGTCGGCGACGCCATCAAGTTCCTCGAGAAGGCGTCGAGCTGAGGACGTGCGCGCCGGCGGGGCCGTTCGTCGGTTCCGCGGGCGCGCCGCGCAGCTCGAAAGCTAGATGATGCGTCGCGTCGTCGTCACGGGCCTGGGAATGGTCACGCCGCTCGCCTGCGGCGTCGAAGAGACCTGGGCTCGCCTTCTCGCCGGCCGGAGCGGTGCCTCCCGCATCGAGAAGTTCGAAACCTCCGACCTGCCCTGCCGCATCGCCTGCCAGGTGCCGCGCGGCGACGGGTCCGACGGGACGTTCGATCCCGATCGGTGGATGGATCCCAAGGATCAGCGCAAGGTCGACGAGTTCATCGTCTTCGCCATGGCGGCCGCCAAGCAGGCGCTGGACGATTCCGGCTGGCGCCCGACGACGTACGACGAGCAGGCCGCCTCGGGCGTGCTGATCGGGTCCGGCATCGGCGGCATCGAGGGCATCGCGGATTCGGCCTTGATCCTGCGCGACAAGGGTCCCCGCCGCATCTCGCCGTTCTTCATCCCGGGCCGCCTGATCAATCTCGCCTCGGGCTACGTCTCGATCGAGCACGGCCTCAAGGGCCCGAACCATTCCGTCGTCACCGCCTGCTCCACCGGCGCGCACGCCATCGGCGACGCCGCCCGGCTGATCGCGCTCGGGGATGCGGACGTGATGGTGGCCGGCGGCACCGAATCGCCGATCAGCCGCATCTCGGTGGCGGGCTTCGCGGCCTGCCGGGCGCTGTCGACCCACTACAACGACGAGCCCACCCGCGCCTCGCGCCCCTACGACAAGGACCGCGACGGCTTCGTCATGGGCGAGGGCGCGGGGATCGTGGTGCTGGAGGAGTACGAGCACGCGAGAGCGCGCGGCGCGAAGATCTACGCCGAGGTCGTGGGCTACGGCCTCTCGGGCGACGCCTTCCACATCACCTCGCCCTCCGAGGACGGCGACGGCGCCTATCGCTGCATGCGCGCGGCCTTGAAGCGCGCCGGCCTGCAGGCGTCCGATATCGACTACGTCAACGCCCACGGCACCTCGACGCCGCTCGGCGACGAGATCGAGCTCGGGGCGGTGGAGCGTCTTCTCGGCAACGACGGCGCACGGCTCGCCATGTCCTCGACGAAGTCGGCCACCGGGCACCTGCTCGGGGCGGCCGGCGCCATCGAGGCGATCTTCTCGATCCTCGCCATGCGCGACGGCAAGGCCCCGCCGACGCTCAACCTGGACAATCCGTCCGTCGAGACGCAGATCGACCTCGTGCCGCACACGGCCAAGGAGAAGCGCATCGACGTGGCTCTCTCGAACTCCTTCGGCTTCGGCGGCACGAACGCATCGCTGGTCTTCGCCCGCGTGTCCTGAGGGGCGCGCGGCGACGGGTGATCGGCTGCGTTTTCGCCACATTGCTGGGTCAGTTCGGGCGGCGGGCGCCGCGAGGCTCCGCCGCCTTCCTCGCCAGACGTGAGCCATGTTCGGTCGCAACAGAGACACGACGCCCCCGCCCGCGCCCCCGGAGCACGCCCCGAACGGGAGCGCTCCGGAAGCCCCGCGCCTCGCCCCGCGCAGCCCGCACGAGGCGATCAAGCCCGAGATGGCCCCTCCTCCGCCGCCCCGGCGCGTGGGACGCCCCCGCGGCGGCCTGCTCGCCACCCTCTCGGGCCTGTTCAGCCTCCTCGCCGTGGTGGCGCTCGCCGCCCTCGTGGCGCTGATGGTGCTGGCCCAGCAGGCGAACCAGCCGGGCCCCCTGCCGGCGGACACCGTCGTCACCATCCCGCGCGCCACGGGCATGAGCGAGATCTCCCGCATCCTCGAGCGCGAGGGCGTGATCGAGCAGCCGCTGCTCTTTCAGCTCTACGCCGTGCTCAATCGCGAGCAGGCGAACCTGAAGGCCGGCGAGTTCCTGTTTCGCGCCAACGTCTCCGTCGCCGACGCGGTCGACACGCTCACCGAAGGCCGGGCGGTGCTGCACACGGTGACGATCCCGGAGGGCCTCACCAGCCTCCAGATCGTCGAGCGCCTGCGCGAGGACGCCGTTCTCACCGGCGAGATCGAGACGGTGCCGGCGGAGGGCTCGCTGATGCCCGACACCTACAAGTTCGAGCGCGGCACCACGCGCGCGCAGGTGATCGACATCATGAAACGGGCGCAGGACAGCGCGCTTGCCGAGATCTGGGCGCGCCGCGACGAGGACCTGCCTCTGGCGACCCCCGAGGAGCTCGTCATCCTCGCCTCCATCGTCGAGAAGGAGACGGGGCGCGCCGACGAGCGGCCGCGGGTGGCGGGCGTGTTCATCAACCGCCTGCGCCAGGGCATGAAGCTGCAATCCGACCCGACCATCGTCTACGGCCTCGTCGGCGGGCGCGGCACGCTGGGGCGGGGCATCCTGCGCACCGAGATCCGCGAGCCGACGCCCTACAACACCTACGTCATCGACGGCCTGCCGCCGACGCCGATCGCCAATCCCGGCCGCGCGGCCATGGAGGCGGTGGCGACCCCCTCGCGCACGGACGACCTGTTCTTCGTGGCCGACGGCACCGGCGGGCACGCCTTCGCGGAGACCTACGACCAGCACCGCCGCAACGTCGCCCGCTGGCGCCAGATCGAGGCCGCCCGGGGCGCCGGCGAGGCCGACCAGGTCGACCCCGCGGACGTGCCGGAGGAGGCGCCGGAGCGCTCCTCCGCGACCCCCGCCGCGGCCCCCGCAGCCGCCGCGACGCGGCCGGCGGACGCGGCCGACGCCGTGGAGGGCACGCCCCTCGATCCTCTGGCGAACACGACCTTCGACCTGACCAACGCCCAGACCGTCCCAGAGCTTCAGCCGCTCGGCGAGGACGGCGCGCCGCTCCCGGAGGGCGCCGAGGCCGCCCCGGCCCCCGCCGGCGGCGAAGGCCCGCCCCTGCCGCCCCGTCGGCCGGAATAGGGCGAACGCAGGCGGCGCAGTTTTCCGCCGGCGCATCCCACGACACTGCACGCCAAGAAAAAAGCCGCCCCGAGGGGCGGCTTTTTCGAACCTCGCGACGGTGCGCGGCGCTCACATGCCGAGCTGGGCGCGGGCGTCGTTGAGCTGGGAGACGGTGTCGGCGGCGGCGGCCTTGAGGACCGGGTCCTCGGCCTTCTCATGCAGCTCCTCGGCGCGGGCGATCTCGCGCGAGAGGATCTCGGAATTGAGCTCGGAGACCGGCATGGCGCGCTCGGCGAGCACGGTGGCGCCGCCGGGGGCGACGTCGAGGAAGCCGCCCTGGACCAGGATGCGCTCCTGCCCCTTGGCGCCGCCGACGACGAGGAAGCCCGTCTTCAGCGAGGTCATCATCGGGGCGTGGTCGGAGAGCAGCGTCATCTCGCCCTCGGCGGCGGGGATCACCACCTCCTCGACCTCGCCCGAGAAGATGATGCGCTCCGGGGAGACGAGCTCGAAGGGAAAGCTGGCCATTGTATCCTCGTCGGAAGGGAAGCCGGGCGCGCCGTCCCGGCGCGCCCGCGATGGTCGTCGGCCCTGATCAGGCCGCCTGGGCGAGACGCTCGGCCTTCTCGACCGCCTGGTCGATGGAGCCGACCATGTAGAAGGCGGCCTCCGGCAGGTGGTCGTACTCGCCGGCGACGAGGCCCTGGAAGCCCTTGATCGTGTCCTCGAGGGCGACGAGCTGGCCCGGCGAGCCGGTGAACACCTCGGCGACGAAGAACGGCTGCGACAGGAAGCGCTCGATCTTGCGGGCGCGGGCGACGGTGAGCTTGTCCTCCTCGGAGAGCTCGTCCATGCCCAGGATCGCGATGATGTCCTGCAGCGACTTGTAGCGCTGGAGCACCTGCTGGACCTGGCGGGCGACCTGGTAGTGCTCGTCGCCGACGATGCGCGGGTCGAGCATGCGCGAGGTCGAGTCGAGCGGGTCCACCGCCGGGTAGATGCCCTTCTCGGCGATGGAGCGGTTGAGCACCGTCGTCGCGTCGAGGTGGGCGAAGGAGGTCGCCGGGGCCGGGTCGGTCAGGTCGTCGGCGGGCACGTAGATCGCCTGCACGGACGTGATCGAGCCCTTGGTCGTCGTGGTGATGCGCTCCTGCAGCTGGCCCATGTCGGTCGACAGGGTCGGCTGGTAGCCCACCGCGGAGGGGATGCGGCCGAGGAGCGCCGACACCTCGGAGCCCGCCTGGGTGAAGCGGAAGATGTTGTCGACGAAGAACAGCACGTCCTGGCCCTGGTCGCGGAAGTGCTCCGCGATGGTCAGGCCGGTGAGGCCGACGCGGGCGCGGGCGCCGGGCGGCTCGTTCATCTGGCCGTAGACCAGCGCGCACTTCGAGCCCTCGGTGGAGCCGCCGTGCTCCTTCGGGTCCTTGTTCACGCCGGACTCGATCATCTCGTGGTAGAGATCGTTGCCCTCGCGGGTGCGCTCGCCGACGCCGGCGAAGACCGAGAAGCCGCCGTGGGCCTTGGCGACGTTGTTGATCAGCTCCTGGATCAGCACCGTCTTGCCGACGCCGGCGCCGCCGAACAGGCCGATCTTGCCGCCGCGGGCGTAGGGCGCGAGCAGGTCGATGACCTTGATGCCGGTGACGAGGATCTGCGCCTCGGTCGACTGGTCGGCGTAGCTCGGCGCCTCGGCGTGGATCGGGCGCGTGTCCTCGGCCGGGACGGGGCCCGCCTCGTCGATCGGCTCGCCGACGACGTTGACGATGCGCCCGAGGCAGCCGACGCCCACGGGCACGCGGATCGGCGCGCCGGTGTCGGTGACCGGCTGGCCGCGGGTCAGGCCCTCGGTCGTGTCCATGGCGATGCAGCGCACGGTGCTCTCGCCGAGCTGCTGGGCGACCTCGAGGACGAGCCGGGAGCCCTGGTTGTCGGTCTCGAGCGCGTTGAGGATCTCGGGCAGGTGGCCGTCGAACGTCACGTCGACGACGGCGCCGATGACCTGCGAGATGCGTCCGGTGGGTTCAGCCATGGGTCTCGTCCTTGCTTGACTAAGCTCAGAGCGCCTCGGCGCCCGAGATGATTTCGATGAGTTCCTTGGTGATCTGAGCCTGACGCGTCCGGTTGTAGGTCAGCGTCTGCTTCTTGATCATCTCGCCGGCGTTGCGCGTGGCCGAGTCCATGGCCGACATGCGCGCGCCCTGCTCGGAGGCGCCGTTCTCGAGCAGCGCCGAGAAGATCTGCACCGAGACGTTCCGCGGCAGGAGCTTCTCGAGGATCTCCTCCTCGGAGGGCTCGTACTCGTAGATGGCGCCGGCGCCGGCCTCCTCGGCCTGCGGGATCTCGGCCGGGATCAGCTGCTGCGCGGTCGGGATCTGCTGGATCACCGAGCGGAAGCGCGAGTAGAACAGCGTCGCGACGTCGAACTCGCCCTCGGCGTAGAGGTTGAGCACCTTGCGGCCGATCTCCTCGGCGTTCTCGAAGCCGAGCACCTTCACCGAGCGCAGCTCGATCAGCTCCATGATCAGCTTGCCGTGGGTGCGGCGCAGGATGTCGTAGCCCTTGCGGCCCACGCAGATGATCTTGACCGTCTTGCCCTGGGCCAGCAGCCGGTTCGCCGTCTCGCGGGCGAGACGGGCGATGGAGGCGTTGAAGGCGCCGCACAGGCCGCGCTCGGCGGTGCAGACGACGAGCAGATGCGTGTCGGTCTTGCCGGTGCCGGAGAGGAGCTTGGGCGTCTCCGGGCCGATCTGGACGCCGGCGGCGACGTTGCCGAGCACCTTCGCCATGCGCTCGGCATAGGGACGGGCCGCCTCCGCCTGCGCCTGGGCGCGACGGAGCTTGGCCGCCGCGACCATCTGCATGGCCTTGGTGATCTTCTGCGTCGCCTTCACGGAGGCGATGCGGTTGCGCAGATCCTTCAGAGACGGCATCGAGCGCCCCGACCTCTTCTCGTTCCGTTACGGGACGTCGCCGCCCGGAGGCGGCGACGCGGGTGACCGCGGGCCTCGATCAGGCCGTGAAGGTCTTCTGGAAGTCCGTCACGACCGCCTTGAGCTTCTCGGCGGTGTCGTCCTTGAGGTCCTTGGTCTCGCGGATCGAGTCGAGGATCTCCGGATGCTTCTGGCGGAGCAGCGCGAGGAGCCCGTCCTCGAAGGCGCGGACCTTCGCCACCGGCAGCGCGTCGAGATAGCCGTTCACGCCGGCGTAGATGACGCAGACCTGCTCCTCCATCTTCAGCGGCGAGAACTGGGGCTGCTTCAGGAGCTCGGTGAGGCGCGCGCCGCGGTTCAGGAGGCGCTGCGTCGTGGCGTCGAGATCCGAGCCGAACTGAGCGAAGGCCGCCATCTCGCGGTACTGCGCCAGCTCGCCCTTGATCTTGCCGGCGACCTTCTTCATCGCCTTGGTCTGCGCGGCGGAGCCCACGCGCGACACCGAGAGGCCGACGTTCACCGCAGGCCGGATGCCCTGGTAGAACAGGTCGGTCTCGAGGAAGATCTGGCCGTCGGTGATCGAGATCACGTTGGTCGGGATGTAGGCCGAGACGTCGTTCGCCTGCGTCTCGATCACCGGCAGCGCGGTGAGCGAGCCGTTGCCGGCGGCGTCGCCCATCTTGGCGGCGCGCTCGAGCAGGCGGGAGTGCAGGTAGAACACGTCGCCCGGGAAGGCCTCGCGGCCCGGCGGGCGGCGCAGCAGCAGCGACATCTGGCGGTAGGCGACGGCCTGCTTCGACAGGTCGTCGTAGATGATGACCGCGTGCATGCCGTTGTCGCGGAAATACTCGCCCATGGCGCAGCCGGCGAAGGGCGCGATGAACTGCATCGGCGCCGGGTCGGAGGCGGTGGCGGCGATGACGATCGAGTACTCGAGCGCGCCGTTCTCTTCCAGCGCCTTCACGAACTGCGCGACGGTGGAGCGCTTCTGGCCCACGGCGACGTAGACGCAGTAGAGCTTCTGCGCCTCGGGCGCGCCCTCGGCGTTGAGCGGCTTCTGGTTGAGGATCGTGTCGAGCGCGATCGCGGTCTTGCCGGTCTGGCGGTCGCCGATGATCAGCTCGCGCTGGCCGCGGCCGATCGGGATCAGCGCGTCGATGGCCTTGAGGCCCGTCGCCATCGGCTCGTGCACGGACTTGCGCGGGATGATGCCCGGCGCCTTCACGTCCACGCGGGCGCGCTCGTCGGACGCGATCGGGCCCTTGCCGTCGATCGGGTTGCCGAGCGCGTCGACGACGCGGCCGAGCAGGCCCTTGCCGACGGGCACGTCCACGATGGCGCCGGTGCGCTTGACCGTCTGGCCCTCGGAGATCTCGCGGTCGGAGCCGAACACCACGACGCCGACATTGTCGGTCTCGAGGTTGAGCGCCATGCCGCGCACGCCCGACTCGAACTCGACCATCTCGCCGTACTGGACCTTGTCGAGGCCGTAGCAGCGCGCGATGCCGTCACCGATGGACAGCACCTGGCCGACTTCGCTGACCTCGGCCTCCTGGCCGAAGTTCTTGATCTGCTCCTTGAGGATCGCGGAGATCTCGGCTGCACGAATGTCCATCAGCGGGCCTCTTTCAGGCTAAGGCGAATTGCGTTGAGCTTGGTGCGCAGGGACGCGTCGATCATGCGCGAGCCGACCTTGACGACGAGGCCGCCGATCAGCGCGGGATCGACCTTCACGTCGAGGTCGACGTCGTCCGACTGCGCGAGTTCGCGCACCACGGCGCGGATCTCCGCGAGAAGCGCGTCGGACGGCGCCTCCGCGACGCGGACCTCGGCGGGCACGATGCCCTTGGCCTGCGCGTTCAGGGCCTTGTAGCCCCGGATCATCTGGAGAAGCAGGAAGAGCCGGCGCTTGGAGGCGACCAGCCGCGTGAAGTTGGCGGCGAGCCCGCCGATTCCGGCCTTGTCGAGCACGGCGCCCATGGCGGCCTTCTGCTCGTCGGCGGTGTAGACGGGGCTCTCGAGCAGGCGGCGCAGATCCGCGCTCTCGGCGGCGAGCGCCTCGATGCGCACGAGGTCCGCCTCCACGGCGTCGACCGACTTCTGCTCCTGCGCGAGCTCGAACAGGGCGGAGGCGTATCGGCCGGCGACGCCCGACACGAACGACCCGCCTTTTTGATTGGGCTCAGCCACCGAAATTCTCTTCCCGAATAGGAGCGCTCGTCCGCCGTCCCGCGGTCGGGCGAGCGCCCGTTGAGGTGTGGATTGGCTCGGCCGCGAGTGTGCGATGCACCCGACCCCCGCGAGGCGTGGGTGCGATACCATGGGTTTTCGGGGGGCGCAAGCGCCTGGAACCGCTCCTGCGACGCTTGTCCCGCACTGCGAAAAGCCGATGCGGCGCGCGGCCTCAGGCGCGACGGCGCAACAGGCTCTCCACCGCGGCGGCGGCGCGCACGGCCGTGGTCGGCCCGCCCTTGGCGGCCTTCTTCCCGGAAGTCTCGCCTCCGCCCTCCCCGGCCGACGCGGCGGGCGTCGGCTCGTCGCGGTCGCGCTGGGGCGGCAGGCGGGGGGGAATGTCGATGCGCTGCCTGAGCTGCTCCATCTGGCGCGCCACCGTGGCGATCTGCTCGATCATCGCCTGCGCGACGCGCGCCGGCGGGATGCCCGCCTCGCCCGCGAGCCCTTCGGGCGCGAAGGTGCGCGAGACGCCCACCGCCTTGCGCCTGTCGGCATGCGTGGCGTTCTCCATGGCGGCGATGTAGGCGGCGCAGCCCGCGGCCATTCCGGCGACGCCGTCGATGGCGTTGGCGAGCTTCTTGATCGCGGCACGGGTTTCTGCGTCCACGGTCGATCTCCCTGGAGCCCGTTCTCGGGCGCGGCGGCCAGCCTAGGCGAGGACCCGTCACCTTTGCGTTAAATGGTATCGAGAGCGGCCGGGGGGCGGCGTTCACCGGTTCTTCGCCAAGCGGATCGGCGGGCGTATCGCCGAGCGCATTCCCGAGACGATCGCCGAGACGGCGCGGCGAGGCGCGCGCGTCGCGCTTGCCTGCCACCGGGACCTGGTGCTTAGGTCGACCGCGAGGAGACGACGAGACGAGATGAGCCAGACAGCAATCGGCATCCAGCCCGCGGAGACGATCCGCGCCCTGGCGCAGGCGGGCGCCATCGCGAGCCCGCGTCCCTTCGCGGCCGACCAGGTGCAGCCGGCGAGCCTCGACCTGCGGCTCGGCGCGCGCGCCTGGCGCGTGCGCGCGAGCTTCCTGCCGGGCCCGCGCCGCGCCGTGCGCGACCGGCTCGACGGAATCGCGCTCCACGAGATCGACCTGACCAAGCCCGTCGTGCTGGAGACGGGCTGCGTCTACATCGCCGAGATCCAGGAGAGCCTCGCGCTCCCCGCCGACCTCTCCGCCTCCGCCAACCCGAAGAGCTCGACGGGGCGCATCGACGTCTTCACCCGCGTCATCGCCGACCGGGCGCGGGAGTTCGACATCGTCGAGGCCGGCTATCGCGGCCCGCTCTACGCCGAGATCTCGCCGCGCACCTTCCCCGTCCTGGTGCGCGAGGGCGCGCGGCTGTCGCAGCTGCGCCTGCGCAAGGGCGAGGTGCGGCTCTCCGACGAGGAGCTCGCCGCGCTCCACGCCAGCCAGACCCTGGTGACCTCCGCCACGCCCTCCTTCCAGAACGGCATCGCGGTCTCCGTCGACCTCTCCGGCTTCGGCGAGGGGCGTCTCGTCGGCTACCGCGCGCGCCGCCACACCGCCCTCGTCGACGTCGACGCGGTGGGCGCGCACCGCACGGCCGACTATTGGGAGCCGCTCCACGCCGACGGCGCGGGCGAGCTGATTCTCGATCCGGGGCAGTTCTACATCCTCGCCTCCAAGGAAGCGGTGCACGTGCCGCCGGACTACGCCGCCGAGATGGTGCCGTTCGATCCGCTGGTGGGCGAGTTCCGCGTGCACTACGCCGGCTTCTTCGACCCCGGCTTCGGCCATGCGGGCGCGGACGGCGCGGGCGCCCGCGCCGTGCTCGAGGTCCGCTCGCGCGACGTGCCCTTCATCCTGGAAGACGGCCAGACGGTCGGCCGCCTCGTCTACGAGCGCATGGCCGCGCGCCCCGGCACGCTCTACGGCGCGGGCGCGGGCTCGAACTACCAGGCCCAGGGGCTGAAGCTCTCCAAGCACTTCGCCTGAGCGCCCTGCGCACCGCGCGAAATCCCGCTTGCGAGCCGCGCCGGGCGCGGCTATCTATGAGGCCGACGCGGGCGTAGTTCAGTGGTAGAACGTCAGCTTCCCAAGCTGAATGTCGTCGGTTCGATCCCGATCGCCCGCTCCACTCTCGCTTTGTCAAGCCGTTGGGAATCGAGGCGTCCAGCCCTGTCGAGGGCGAGGAAGCAGTTTGCCGGCGACGAGCGCGAGCGGCGGAGGCCGACGTCGGAGCGGCTCGTCCGGGCGCGGATGCCGATGCGCTCGGGCGAGATCCCCGGCGCCGACCTCGACCTCTGCGGACGCCGTCGGCGCGGCGCTGGCCCTGCGCGCGACGACGCGCGGAGCGACCTGATCCCCGAAAGCGAAGAAGAGCACGGTGCGCCTCCGCTCCCTCGACGGTCTCACCGTCACCCGGGCGCGCACAGGGGGCCCGCGACCGTCCACTCGGCATCCTCGCCCAGCCGTCCCGAGCGCAGCGACGAGATCGGCAACGGGCGGCGCAGGCTCGCCGCGGGGCCGGCCGCGGCGAGTTACGTCCAGTGTTTTCTGCAAAAGCGTGGCGGTTTGGCGCGCCGGTGGGGTTCGGGGGCGGGGCGAGCGCTGGCTCCTCAATAGCAGGGCGCTCGCCCCGCCCCAGCCGCCGTTAGGCGGCTTCTGCGCGGTCCAGCTGCCGCATCTGTTCCTTCTTGTGCTCGGCCAGGTGGCTCATGTTGAGGTAGCGCGTGCCCTCCAGCCAGTTTTCGTGGATCTCGACCGCCAGCGCGCGGACGAGGCGCAGGCAGGCCGCGTCGTCGGGGAAGATGCGCACCACCGTCGTGCGGCGCTTGATCTCCTGGTTGAAGCGCTCGAGCATGTTCGTGGACTTCAGATGCTTATGGTGCTGGCGCGGCAGCCGGTAGAAGGTCAGCGTCTCCTCGACGTTGTCCTCGACCCACTGCGTCAGCTTCGGGTACTTGTCCTGCCACTTGTTCAGCCAGCGGGCGAGATCCTGGCGGACCTCGGCGAGGTCGCGCCGGTCGTAGAACCAGCGCAGCTCCTGCAGGCAGTCGTCGTCGTGCTTGCGCGGCACGTGGTCGAGAGCGTTACGCAGGAAGTGCACGTAGCAGCGTTGCCAGGCCGCGTCGGTGAGCGTCTCCGTCACCGCGCGCTTGAGCCCCTCGTGATCGTCCGAGACCACGAACTCCACGCCCGACAGCCCCCGCGCCTTCAGCCCGAGCAGGAAGTCCCGCCAGCTCGAGCGGCTCTCCCGGTTGGCGAGCTCGACGCCCAGCACGTTGCGCCGCCCCTCCCCGTCGATCCCGATCGCGACCAGCACGGCCCGGCTCTGGATCCCGATCTCGCGGACCTTCTCGTAGCGCGCGTCCAGGATCAGGTAGGGATAGGCCTCCGTCAGCGGCCGGCGCGCGAACGCCTCCAGCTCCGCGTCCATACGCTTGTTGATCGCGCTGATCGCCGAGGCCGAGAAGGAGTGTCCGCACAGCTCCTCGGTGATCGCCTTGACCTTGCGCGTCGAGACCCCCTGCACGTACATCTGCGCCAGCGCGCCCACCAGCGCCTTCTCCGAGCGCTGGTAGCGCTCGAACAGCTGCGTCGAGAACAGCCCGTGCCGATCCTGCGGCACCCGCAGCTCCAGCGTCCCGACCCGCGTCACCAGCGAGCGCGTGTAGTAGCCCGCACGGTAGCCCCGGCGCCCCTCCGTCCGCTCGCTCTTCTCCGCGTTCAGCACCGCCGTCATCTCCGCCTCCAGCGTCGCCTCCACGATCGCTTGAACCATCCGCGGCAGATAATCCTCGTCCCGCGACAGCAGCGCCTGGACATCCAACGTGACGGACTTACCCTTCTCTCCGGTCATGGCATGCACCCTCCAGGGGTCGGTGACTTCAGACATCACCAGCGTGCCATGACCGCCGATCTTAGCATCGGATTTTTGCAGAAGACACAGTACGCGACCCCGCGGCGAGGCAGTTCGCGCCCCATCGCAGATCGCGAAGCGGCGGCGTCGCTCGACGAGCGCGACGGCGGGGAGCTAGGCCGGCAGGAGGTCGAGCTCGAGCATGCGCTCGGCCGCATCCAGCGTCCGCAGGCAGTCCTCGCCGGTCGCGCCCTCGGCGACGACGAGCGCGAGGCGGGCCAGATACCCGCCTGGGGGGAGCCGGTGGACGCTCCCGGCTTCGGCGATCCAGCCGAGTTCGCGTATGCCGGGGATGGCCATGAGCGCCTCGTTGGGAGGCAAGCCGCGCATCCGGCAGTCGTAGGGCGGATAGACGAAACGAACCGCGGCGGCACGCCCGGATCGCGGCGCGAGATCGGGCACGCCGCCGACGGCGACGTCGGCCGCGGCCATCGCCAGATCGACGCCCGTCGCGAGATGCACGAGCTCGGGAATGCGATCGCCTCCGAGACGTTGAGCGATCTCGATCATGCGCGGGCCCTGCGGCGTGAGCCTCAGCTCGGCATGCGTGACGCCTCGACGAATCTCGAGGGCTTCGTGCGCGGCGCGCACCACCTCGACGATGGCGCGGGTCTCCGCGAGCGGCTCCCGCGGAGCGACCACGTGACCGAGCTCCTCGAAGAACGGATCGAAGCCGACGGTCTTGCGGGTGATGGCGACGACCTCCGGCCGGCCGTCGAGCACGACGCACTCGACGCTCACCTCCGGCCCCTCGAGGAACTCCTCGACGAGGAAGCCCTTCCTCCGCGTCGCGCCCGAGGAGAGCACCTTCGACAACGATTCGAGGTGCTCCTCGAGTGAGCGGAGGTCGTCGACCCGCCGCACGCCGATGCTCCCGCTCATGTCCCGCGGCTTGACGACGAAGGGAAAGCCGATTTCCTCGGCCGCCTTCCTGGCCCCGTCCGCGTCGTGGACCAATACGCACGATGCGGTTGCAACGCCGTTGCGGGCGAATGCGCTGCGCATGCCGTACTTGTCTCGGCACAGGAATGCACTTTCGAGCGAATTGCATGGAAGCTCGAGGTCGAGCGCCACGGCCGTCGTCAGCTCGACGTAACGCTCCTCGCAGGTCATCACGCCGTCTATGGGGTGACGGCCTCGCAGCTCTTTGACGCATTCGAAGAGACTCGTCGGAGAATTCTCATCGACGTAAAGGATTTGCGCAGCGTACGGCTCGGCCCAGGTCGCATCCGTGGCGCTTATTATGAAGACATTGTATCTTTCGCTCACTGATTTGATGATATACCCGCGGTATATTTCGGTGCCGCAGCCAATGACTAGTACGTTTTTTCTCACCGACGACCCTTTCGAACGAAAACAATTATAGTGAAACAATAACACATCGTACAAGAATTTGCAATCGCATGTCTCTATCAGCGACCCTCGAGTCAGACGACGGATCTCCAGGCGTTCACCTCCGTACGAATTCCAGTCTATCGGCGAGCGGCGGCCCGCATCTGCGTTTCTCACGCGCGCCGAGAGAGGCTCGCGCCGGCGCCCGCGACCCCGCGCGGGTCGGGCTGCGGCGGCGCCGAGCAGCGTCGCCGCAGCCGGTTTCGAGGCTGCGGGGCGAGCCCGCTCGGACACGATCGCCGCGGATCGGCTTTCGCAGAGGTTGCCATTGTCCGAAAGGAACTCTAGGTTGGCGTCGTCGACGGCGCCGCGCCCGATGCGGCGCACGGCGAACGTCTTCCCCGCCGCCATCCGCGAGCCATCCATGAACGTCGTGAACCTCCTGGCGCGCATCTGCGGGCCCCTTCTGGTGCCGGCGACCGCCCTCGTCATGCTCGGGGCGGCGGCGACGGTGTTCGCGCTCCAGCTGATCGGCGAGGCACTGTCCAGCGACGAGGTCTCGCTCTCCTCCACCGGCCTCTGGTTCGCGGCGGCGTGCGTGGTCCTGATCGCGGCGCGAATCGCCTCCCGCAGCCTGCTCGATTGGCTCGCCATGCGCGCCATCTCGCGCATCCGCCACAACCTCGCGCGCAATCTTCTGCAACTGCCGCTCGAGCGTATCGAGGCGCTCGGCGCCCCCAAGATCATGGCCCTCATCTTCGACGACATCGTCAGGATCGGTGCGGGGTTGAGCGGCCTGCCGACCATGTTCGGCAATGTGATCGTCCTCGCGGGCGCCTTCGTCTATCTCGGCTTCGTCTCGGTGAAAGGCCTGCTGGCGCTGCTCGTCGTGCTCGGCATCGGCATCGCGATCTATCGCTGGCTCCTCGCCCGTGCGGCCGTCGTCCAGCGCCGGGGGCGCGAGGTGCGCGACGACCTCTACGACGTCGCCGGGGGCATGGTGCGCGGCGTGAAGGAGCTGACCCTCAACCGCCGCCGGAAGCACTTCATCTTCGAGGAGGTGTTCGAGACCCTTCTGCGGCGACACTTCCGCTATTCCTTCATCGGCGCCCTCTACAGCACCTCCGGCTTGACCCTCAGCCAGGTACTCTACTTCCTCTGCCTCGGCGTGGTCGTCTTTCTCGTTCCCGTCTTCGTCGAGATGGACCGGGAGGTCCTCACCAAGTTCGCCGTCGTCGTGCTCTACCTCCCCGCGCCGATCGAAGGCATCGTCCTGTTCATCAGCACGCTGACGATGGCGCAGGTCTCGATCGAGCGCCTGAACCAGCTCGACGTGCTGGGCGAGGATCTGCACCGGAAGCGGGACTTTCCGATGGTCGCGCGTCACGGCCCGGTGCACATGCTGGGGCTTCGCGACGTCGTGTACGCCTATGGAGGCGACGAGGGCGCGACCGGCTTCGAAGCCGGCCCCGTCAGCCTGGAGCTGACGCCCGGCGAGGTCGTCTTCTTCGTCGGGGGAAACGGCTCGGGGAAGACGACGGTCGCCAAGGTCTTGAGCGGCCTCTACAGGCCTGCGAAAGGCAGCATGGTCCTCAACGGCGCCCCGGTGGCGGACGGCGACCTCGTCTGGTACTCCCAACATTTCGCCGCCGTTTTCAACGACTTCCACGTCTTCGACAAGTATCGACGCACGGAGGACGACGACGGGCGCGACGCAGCCGAGATCGACGACCTGCTTCGCCGGCTCCAGATCGAGCGGGCGGTGCGCTTCGAGAACGGCGCGATCTCGACCGTGACCGCCCTCTCGACCGGACAACGCAAGCGCCTGGCGCTGCTGGTCGCCCTGCTCGAGGACAAGCCGGTCTACATCTTCGACGAATGGGCGGCCGACCAGGACCCTGCGTTCCGGGACGTCTTCTATCGGCAGATCCTGCCCGAGCTCGCGACACGGGGCAAGGTCGTGATCGCGATCACGCACGATGACGACTACTTCCACACCGCCGATCGGATCGTGACGTTTCGCTACGGCGCGATCGAATCGGACGTCTCGCGAAGGGACGTCGCCGCGGACGTCGCGCCATGAGCAGCGAACGTCTGCGCCTGTTCCTCTTCCCGTACGCGGGCGGCTCGCCGTCCGTCTTCGGCGAATGGGGGCCGCTCGTACCCGGCTGGCTCGCGCTGTCGCCGATCGAGGTTCCCGGCGGGTATCTCGATCCCCCGGACCTGAGCATCCTCGACATGGCCGAAAGCGCCGCGGCCGCCATCGCCCGGTCGCCGGACGAGCCGTTCGCCCTCCTCGGCCACAGCATGGGCGCGCTCGTCGCTTTCGAGACCGCCCGGATCCTTCAGCGGGACGGACGGCGCTCCGCCCGTCATCTGTTCGTTTGCGCACACGGCGCTCCTCACCTCGAGTCGAGCGGCGCCGTTCGGCACGACCTGCCCGCCGCCGAGTTCGACGCCGAGCTGCGCCGGCTCAGCGGCACGCCGCGGGAGGTCCTGGAGAACGACGAGATGATGAAGATCGTCCGCCCCCGCCTCCGTAGAGACTTCAAGGCCTGCGCCACATACCGATTTGCGCCCGGCGCGCCGCTGCAGATCCCGGTCGATGCGCTCGGAGGCATGGGCGACGCCGAGGCGCCCGAGGAGACGCTCGCTGCGTGGCGTCGGCACACCAGCGCGGAGTTTCGGCTGCAGATGTTTGCGGGCGGTCATTTCTTCATCAATGAGCAAATGTCGCTCGTGGTCCGTTACGTCGCGCGCCGCATCACCGATCGGCGACGAGACGATCACAACTTTTACGGGTAACGGTCGCCGGCGCGATCGCGCAACGCGCGAGGGTTCGACGAACGTGACCAAACGCGATCTGAGGTGTTCATAGTACACGATCTGGAGCTATTAAGACCCGGGATCAAAGCGACCTCGCGTTACAAAAAACGCTTGACCCACTCGCACCAGACGCTTACCCTGAATAGGCATTTCGAGACGTTGAGTCACTCACGGTCATGGCCAAACTTGAACGACACAGCTTTGACGTGTTTGCAATGCGTCTGTTCTCATCCATGGGTCGGTGCCGCCCCATGCACTCCGAAAAAGCTTCCAGGCGCGGATCGCGCGGGCGGGCGAACCAGCCCGGACGTGTGGCGATCGGCATCGCAGTCTCGGCGGTGACGCGGGAGCGATCCACATGATCCGCCCGTCAGGCATGCCCGCCGAGGGCGTCCCGGCATCTCGGGTTCTCGAGATGCTGCGGACGCGCAAGCGCGCCGACTACGACTGGCGTCGCGGGCGCGTCGGCTTCTACGTGTACGAGAAGGATCCGCAGTTCACGGATTTCCTCGCCGAGGCGTATCGCGAGTTCTTCGTCGAGAATGCGCTCGGCGGCGACGCCTTCCCCAGCGTCGCGGAGCTGGAGGACGAGGTCGTCGCGATGGTCGCGGCGCTGATGCAGGCGCCGTCCGACGCGGCCGGCGCCTTCACGTCCGGCGGTAGCGAGAGCATCTTCCTCGCGCTGAAGACCGCCCGCGACGCGAAGGAGGGCGCACCCGCGGCGCTCAACGTCGTCGTTCCGGAGACGGCGCATCCGGCGTTCGACAAGGCGTGCGCCTATCTCGGAATGACGGTGCGGCGCACCGCGGTCGATGCGAGCGGGCGTGCCGTGCCGAGCGCCATGGCCGACGCGCTGGACCCGCTCACCGCAGCGATGGTGGCGTCCGCGCCGCAATATCCGCACGGGGTCTTCGATCCGGTCGAGGACCTCGGGGAGATCGCCGCGCGGGCGGGCGTGTGGCTCCACGTCGACGCGTGCGTCGGTGGAATGCTGGCGCCGTTCGTTCGTCGGCTCGGACACCCGATCCCGGATTTCGACTTCTCGGTTCGCGGGGTTCGATCGATCTCGGTCGACCTCCACAAGTACGGCATGGCCGCTCGCGGGGCGTCGGTCCTTCTCCTGCGCGACGAAGCCGCGCTTCGTCATCTCGAGTTCTCGTTCTCGAGCTGGCCACGGGGCGCCTACGGCACACGAACCGTCACCGGCTCGCGGCCCGCGGGCGCCGTGGCCGCCGCCTGGGCCGCGATGCAGGCGCTGGGCGAGTCCGGCTACCTCGAGATCGCGCGCCAGATCGTCGACAGCAAGCGAAGGCTCGTTCGCGGCATCGCCGACATCGATGGCCTGTGCGTTCACGAGCCGTCGGAACTCTCGATCGTCCTGATCAAGTCGGCGGACCCCGACCTCGATGTCTTCGCCGTCTCCGACCTGATGCTCGAGCGCGGCTGGTATCTCGGACGCAGCCTGCGACCGGCGGCGATTCATCTGGCGCTCAACCCGCTCCATACCGGCGCGATCGCTCCCCTCCTCGCAGATCTCGCGGAGGCCAGCGCGCGCGCGCGCAGCCTTCGGCTTTCGGGACGCACGGACGGCCCCGCCTACGGCGTGGGCCGCGCCAGGGTCGACCCGGGCTGATCGAACGACCGCAAGCCCAGCGACCTCTCGCCCACTCGGACAATGCCTCTGGAGTTCCACCGATGTCGGAAGAACAGACGTACAAGGTCGTGATGAACGACGAAGAGCAGTACTCGATCTGGCCGGACGAGAGGGAAATACCCGCCGGCTGGCGCGCCGAGGGCAAGGCCGGCACCAAGGAGGAATGTCTCGCCCACATCGAGACCGTCTGGACGGACATGAGGCCGCTCAGCCTGCGTCGCTCGATGGAAGGAAGCGCCTGAACCAGCGGCCGCGAGACCTTCGCGCGCCGTTCGCCGACCCATTCGCGACAAGAACCGACCCGCGCGGGCGCCCGCGCGGGAACGGAGACCTCTTGCGCAGGAAACCGCCAGCATGATCACATCGTCGGCCTCCATCCTCGACAGGATCGCTCAGCGAGCGGCAGCCGAGCCGTCGCGTGTCGCCGTCTGCGCCTACGACGGATCCGAAGACGGGCGCGCCGTCTCCTACGGCGAGCTGGAGCGCCGCACGAGAGCGATCGCGTCCTGGCTCTCCGGCCGTACCGGACAGGGGGATCGCGTTCTCCTGACGATACGGGATCCGGCCCTCTTCGTCGCCGCCCTGATGGCCTGCGGGCGGGCGGGCGTGATCGCCGTTCCGCTGTTCGCCGCCTCGTCGAAGCGCCGCGCCGCTCTCCAGAACGCCGTCGCCCGAGACTGCGAGCCCGCGACCCTGCTGCACGATGGCGAGGATCAGCCCCCGGACGTGCCGCAGGGCGACGCCCGGGCTCTCGTCGCCGACGAGAACGGCCGCTGGCTCGAGACGGCGGACGCGCAAAGCGTCTTCTACCTTCAATATACGTCCGGCTCGACGGGGCGCCCCAAGGGCGTAATGATCTCCCACGGCAACATACGAGCGAACGTCGCCGCGATACAGGCGACCTTCGCCTTCGACGAGAGCTCGACCGCCGTCAACTGGATGCCGCACTACCACGATTTCGGTCTCGTGTTCGGCCTGCTCGCCCCCCTGGCCGAAGGCGCGCGGGTCGTCGTCCTGGATCCGTCGCAGGTGGGGCGGCGCCCGCGTCTGTGGCTCGAGGCGATCAGCGCGGCGCGGGCGACGCACAGCGGCGCTCCGGATTTCGTCTACCAGACGTGCTGCCGGAGCGAGGGCGACGGCGCACGACCGCTCGATCTCTCGTCCTGGCGCTACGCGGTCGTCGGCGCCGAGCCCGTGCGTGCGTCCACTCTCGAGCGCTTCGCCCGGACCTTCGCGCCCCGGGGCTTCTCGCCGGAGGCGTTCTTTCCGTGCTTCGGGCTCGCCGAATCGACACTCATGGCGAGCGGCGATCGAAGCGGCCTGCCGGAGCGAAGGACGCGCGTGGTCGAGAGCCTCGGCACGAACGCCGTCGTCGGCTGCGGCCGCGCGGCCCGCGGCGCGCTTCTGAGGTTCGCGCGCGCGGACGGGCGGCTCGACGAGACCGGGCCGGGCGAGATCGTGGTCGGCGGGCCGAGCGTCTCCTCCGGGTACTGGCGCGATACGGACGCGACGGCCGCGTCCTTCTTCCGATCGGACGGCGTCTCGTTCGTTCGGACAGGCGATATCGGCTGCCTCGACGGAGGCGAGCTCTTCGTGATCGGGCGCGAGAAGGACGTGCTCATCCGGTCGGGCGAGAAGCACTTCTCGGAGGACGTGGAGGCCACCGTCGCCGCGGCCGATCCTCTGCTGGCGGACGCGCGGCTGGCGGTGTTCGGCGTCGAGGAGCACGACGAGGAGGTCGCCGTCGTGGCGATCGAGGGCGCAGCGGAACAGGCAGCGGAGCGCGAACGGCTCGAAGGTGCGCTGCGCCGGGCCGTGCTCGAGGCGCATGAGCTCCCGATCGCCCGCATCGTCTGGCTGCGGCGCAATCAGCTCCCCAAGACGACGAGCGGGAAGGTCCAGCGCGGCGAAGCGCGGCGGGCCGTGCTCACGGGAACGCACGCGCGTCGCGCGAGCCGAACGCCGGATCGCGCGCCGAACGAGCGTGCGGCCGATCGGGATCCGTGGGCGGCGCCGCTCCTGGCGCTGATCGTGGACCTCGTCCGGGAAGTCCAGCCGTCGGCCAGCGAACTCTCGCCCGGCAGGACGGTGGCCGAAATCGGCGTCGATTCGGTCTCGGCCACGCTCATGGCGTCGCGGGTCGCCGAGCTGTTCGGCGTCTCGGTCAACATCGCGACCCTGCTCGGCGACGTCACGCTCGACGACGTGGCCGACCAGCTCGCCGCAACGCTGCGGCAGCGGCTGCCGCGAGCGGACCACGAGAAGGTCTCCGAGATGCTCGAGTCTCTGCGCGGCCGCGGCCTCTTCGATTGACACGAGCAGCATCTCTCGCGGGGGCACGGACGAACCATGACAGCGCCTCAATCGGCATTCGCCCTGCTGCGCCAGGCCCGGGACAGGCTGGACGTCACGGTCGGCGATCCGCTGCGTCCCGTCGATCGCGACGAGCCCCTCCTCCTGTCACCCGGGCAGGAGGCGCTCTGGCATCTGCACGAGGTCAGCGGCTCGGGCGCGGCCTACACCGTGCACTCCCTGCATCGGCTCACCGGCCCCCTCGACGCAGACAGGTTGTCGCGAGCCGTTTCGGCGCTGGCGCGCAGGCACGAGATCCTGCGCACGCGCTTCCCCCTCTCCGCCTCCGGACCGATCCAGCACATCGAGGAGAGCGGCCCGCCGCTCGTGATCGACGCCGTCGCGGAGAGCGGCCTCCTCGAGCGCGTCGGCGCCGAGATCGCGAAGCCGTTCGACATCCAAGAGGCTGTCCCGGCGCGCTGGTTCCTGTTCGAGCTCGCTCCCGAG
Source organism: Salinarimonas sp. (assembly GCF_040111675.1). Lineage (NCBI taxonomy): Bacteria > Pseudomonadati > Pseudomonadota > Alphaproteobacteria > Hyphomicrobiales > Salinarimonadaceae > Salinarimonas > Salinarimonas sp. The sequence continues at coordinate 4,179,688 of NZ_CP157794.1, forward strand.
CGGCACGCTCTCCTCGTGGTCATGCACCACATCCTGATCGACTTCTGGTCCTACAAGATCCTGCTCGAGCACCTCTCGGCCGAGTACGCCGCAGACGGGACCGCCGCCTCGCCAGCCGCCGCGGCGATCCAGTACGCCGACTACGCCGCCTGGCAGCGCAGGCAGGAGAAGCTCCACGGCGATCGCCTCGCCACATGGGTCGAGCGCCTGGCCGGGACCTCCTCGGACGCGGCCCTGCCCTACGAGCGGCCCCGTCCGCCTCGCCAGAGCTTCCGCGGCGCGAACGTGCGCCTGGAGCTGAGCGGCACGACGACGACCGCGTTGCGCGGCCTCGCGTCCATGGAGGGCGCGACGTTGTTCCACGTCCTCCTGGCTGGTCTTCAGGCGACCTTGCGCCGTCTCGGCGGAGCCGAGGATCTCGTCGTCGGAACACCCGTCGCGGGGCGATCACACCCTGCGTCGCGGGATCTCATCGGCTATTTCCTCAACACCCTCGCACTGCGAGCCGATCTCGGTGGCGATCCCTCCTTCGGACAGCTCGTTCGCCGCGCCCGCACGATCACGCTCGACGCGCTGGCGCGTGACGACGTCCCCTTCGGCCGCGTCGTCGAAGCGCTCGGAATCGCGCGGGACGCATCCCGCCAGCCGCTCTTCCAGGTCATGCTGAACCTCCAGAGCGTGCCGCGCGGGGCCTTGAGCCTTCCCGGGATCGCAGCCGAGGAGGTATGGCACCCGACGGCGGGCGCGAAATACGACCTCACGATCGACGTGCTCGAGCGAGGAGACGCGCTCCACCTCACGCTCGAATACGCCGCGGACCTGTTCGAGCCGCGCGGCATGGAGGGGTTCGGCAAGGCCCTGTGCGCCGTTCTCGAGGCGGTCGCCGCCGATCCGGCCCTGCCTTTGTCGCGCCTGCCGCTCGTGGTCGGGCCGGACCGCGCGCGCCTGATCGCGAGCGAGCTCGGCCGGCCGACCGCCGCGCCGACCTCCGTCGTGGACTCGGTGCTCGAGCGCGCGCGCCTCGAGCCGCGCCGCGTGGCGCTTCGGCAGGGCTCCTTCGCCCTCACGTTCGCCGAGCTGGCCGACAGGTCCGGCCGGCTCGCGGGTCTCCTGGCCCGGCGAGGCGTAGCGCGCGGCGACGTCGTCGCGATCCGGATGGAGCGCTCCATCGCGCAGCTCGTCACGATGCTGGCGGCATGGCGTTGCGGCGCGGCGTGGACGGCGATCGATCCGGACAGCCCGAGCGATCGCGTCGCGGGCATGCTCCGCGACAGCGGCGCGCGGCTCGTCGTCGAAGACCGGCCGTCGCCCGACGGTCGCGACGGCGTGCCGGCGCTGTGCTGGTCGGACGACGACCTCGCGGATTGCGAGCCGCCCGCATCGGCCCGACACGAGATCTGCGACCTCGCCTACGTGACGTTCACCTCCGGCACGACGGGACGCCCCAAGGGCGTGGCGATCCCTCATTCGGCGCTGGCCAACTATCTCGCGAACGCCGCGGCCCGCTTCGACGCCCGGGGCGGAGGCGCTCACGTCTCGTCCCCCGCCTTCGATCTAGCCCTCACGAACATGTTCGCGCCGCTTGTCGCCGGCGGGTGCTGCGAGATCCTGGCCGACGGCGTCGCGGAACTCGCGAGCCGCCTCCTCGACGGGCGGCGCTACGGGTTTCTCAGCCTGACGACCAGCCATCTGAGGATGTTGACCGCGCTGATCGGCGAGAGGCCGGCTTCAGGCGGCGCGCGGATTCTCGTGCTCGGTGCGGAGGCCGTCCATCCCGAGGACGTTCGCGCCTGGGTGCGATGCTGCGGGCCGACCCGGGTGGTCAACGAGTACGGTCCCACCGAGACGACGGTCGGGTGCTCCTTCTTCGCGATCGACATGCGCACGCCGGAGGACGATGTCCGATGCGGTCCCTCCGGCACCGTGCCGATCGGCGGTCCCATGGACGCGATCACGATGCATGTCGTCGACGCGGACGGCGAGACGGTTCCGGCGGGCGGCACGGGGCGGCTGACGATCGGTGGCGCGGGGCTGGCCTGGGGCTATCTCGGACGGCCGGGCCTCACCGCCGAGGCCTTCCGTCCGGACCCGCGCGGCGGCGGCGGCCGGCTCTACGACACCGGCGACGTCGTGCGGCGTCTGTCCGACGGAGCGCTCGAATTCTGCGGTCGCGCCGACCGCCAGCTGAAGGTCAACGGGGTCCGCATCGAGCCGGCGGAGATCGAGGCCTGCCTGCTCTCCCACCCGGCCGTCACGGCGACCCATGTCGCCGCCCGGCCGGCGCAGGACGGACGCCGGACGCTGGTGGCGTGGGTCGCCGCCGAGGGCGTCGGCGAGGAGATGCTCAGGTCGCATCTCGCGCAGCGCCTTCCGCGTGCCATGATCCCCTCGGCGGTCGTGATCCGCGACCGGCTTCCTCTGACGCGAGGCGGCAAGCTTGACATCGGCGCGCTGGAACGAGAGGCGCCGGTCTCGGCCGACGCCGATCCCGACGGCGGCGCACGCGACGCGATGCCGGTCCCCGCCGACCCCTCGATCGTCGCAGCTGTCGCGCAGGCCTGGGCGAAGGCTCTCGGCCGGGGGGCGGTCGCCCCCGATGCGGACGTCTTCCGGCTGGGCGCGGACTCCATCAGCGCCGTTCGCGCCTTCGCCGTGCTTCGCGAGGCCTACCCCGATCTCCGGCTTCGCCAGGTGTTCGATCGGCGAACCCCGCGCGGGCTCGCGGCCGACCTGGCGTCGTCGCGTGCGGGAGATGTCGGCGGGCAGGTCACGCCCCTCGACGGCCCGGTCTCGCATGCGACGCATCGTCCGGCGTCGTCGGCCCAGAAGCGGCTCTGGCTCCAGGCGCGCATGTTCCCCGACGACACGAGCCATCACGTTTCCGCCTGCCTGCTGATTCGAGGCGCGCTCGACCGCGGGACGCTCGCGGACGCGCTGTCGCGGTTGCGGGCACGCCACGAGATCCTCGATGCGGTCGTCGCGCCGGTCGGAGACGACGACATCGCCTTCGAGATCGGGAACCGCCCGCTGCCGCTGCGCATGGAGGATGCGCCTTTCGCGGACGAGGCCGCACGGACCGCGTGGCTGCGCGAGCGCATCGCGGAGCCCTTCACGCTCACACGAGGTCCGCTCTGGCGAGTGACGGCGCGTCGCATCGCGCCGGACCAGCATCTCGTCCTCCTGACGATGCACCACATCGTGACCGACGGATGGTCGGTGGCGATCCTCCTGGAGGAGCTGCTCGAGGAATGCGCCGCGGCCCTCGACGGCCGCGAGGTCGCGTTGCCGGCGCCGGGGCGATCCTTCTTCGACTGCGCCGCGGACGACGCCTCGAGCGAAAGCGACGCGGCGAGCGCGCGCTACTGGAAACGGACGCTCGAGGGCGTCCCGACCATCCTCGACATGCCGACCGACGCGCCGAGACCGGAGGTGCGGTCGTTCGCGGGCGAGAGCGTCGCCATGCGCCTCGCGGACGATGTCGTGGACGGCTTGCGTCGTGTCGCGGACGCGCGCGGGACGACGCTGAACGTCGTCGTCCTGGCGGCCTTCTCGCTGCTGCTCGCGCGCCTGAGCGGCCAGAGCGATTTCTGCATCGGCCTTCCCTGCGCGGGACGCGAGGACGCGCGCGACCTGCGGTCGGTCGGGCTCTACGTCGCCATGGCTCCGATACGCGTGCGCCCGCGGCCTGAAGCACGTTTCGAGGAATTCGTCGGCGACGTTCGCGACACCGTGCTCGGTGCGGTCGAGAACCAGCGCTACGCGCTCGAGCGGATCATCGCCGATCTCGCGCCGCCCCGCGATCCGCGCATGCATCCGCTGTATCAGGTCGTCTTCAACGGGCTCGGCGCGCGTGCGACCTCCGCCCGCTCGGGCGAGCTCCACGCCGAGCTCGTGCCCGTCCCGGAGACGACGTCCAAGGTGGATCTGACGCTCTACGTCGTCGAGCCCGACGGTCGTGTGGATCTGCAGATCGTCTACAACGCACAGCTCTTCGTCCGCGAGCGCATGACGGCGTTCGGCGACCAGCTCCGGGGTCTGCTCGAAGCCGCCGCCGCGGATCCGAGCCGCGCCCTGCAGGCCTACGCGCTGCCTGCCACGACCCCCGCGCGGCTCGACCGGCGAGACGCGCGGCCGCCCGTTGGGTTCCTCGCCCGTCTCGAGGCGGCGCTGACGGCGCATGCCGCGCGCACGGCGCTCGTCTCGCCCGATGCGACCTGGAGCTACGCCGAGGTCGACGCGCGGGCGCAGGCGCTGGCGCAGGCCCTGACCGAGCAGGACGCGACCCGCGCGCCCGTCGCTGTGATCTGCGGACGCGAGCCGAGCGCGACCGTCGCGATGCTCGCGTGCCTGCGCGCGGCGCGGCCGTTCTGCCTCTTGGACGCCGAGCTGCCCCGGCCCTACCTCGAGAGCCGGATACGCTCGGCGAGGCCCTCGGTCGTCCTCGCCAAGCAGGCGCATGCGGCGGCCGACGTCGGCGGCCTGCCCGTCTGGCCGCTCGAGCGCGTGACGCGGCGCGCGGCGGAAGGTTCCGGGCCGGTGCGACCGTCACCCGCGCCGGCCGAGGCCGAGAGCGAGCGCGTCGCCTATCTCGCCTTCACCTCCGGCTCGACCGGAGAGCCGAAGCTCGTCGCCTCGCCGCTGAGCGCCCTCGACGCGTTCTCGATAGGGTATCTCGACGAGCTCGGGATCGCGGCCCGGGATCGCTGCGCGGCGCTGTCGGCGGTCGGTCACGATCCCTTCCTGCGCGACGCGTTGATTCCCCTGGCGGCAGGCGCCATGATCTGCTTCCCCGACGCCGGCTCGACCCTGGGCGAGCGACTCGGGGAGTGGCTCGCCTCCAGCTCCGTCACGGTGGCGAACACGAGCGTGTCGCGCCTGCGCACGCTCGCGCCGAATCACATGCGCCGGGCGACGGCGTTGCGGATGTTGCTTCTCGGCGGCGAGCGCTTGGAGGTCGCCGCCGTCGGGCCGCTCCTCGCCGAGCGCCCGGACCTGCGGGTGCTCAACGTCTACGGGACGACGGAGACGCCGCAGATCGTCGCGTACGGAGAGCTGCGCGCGACGACGGCGCGGGATTGCCCGCTGACCGACGTCGCCCCCGGCAGCGCCATCGCGCTGCTCACGCCCGACGGGCGTCCTGCAGGCGTCGGCGAGGTCGCCGAGATCTGCGCCCTCGGCGCGAGCCTTGCGCTCGGATACGCGAACGACGTTCGGGGAACCGCGGAACGCTTCCTCCCGGCACCCGGCGGCCGCGCCTACCGGACAGGCGATCTCGGTCGCATCGGGCCCGACGGCGCGCTCACCGTTCTCGGCAGGCTCGACGACGAGCTCAACATCAGGGGACATCGGATCCACCCCGCCGAGGTCACGGCGTGCCTCCTTCGGCTTCCCGGCATCCGCGACGCCTTCGTGACCGCGCAGAGCGGGCATGGCGGCGAGCCCGTCCTCACCGCCTGGATCATGCCGAGCTCGGCCGGCGTCGACGAGACGCAGCTCGCGCGACACGCCCGCGAGACGATGCCGTCGCATCTGCGCCCGGGCCGTTTCCTCGTCTGCGACGATCTCCCGCGACTGCCCGGCGGCAAGGTCGATCGACGCGCGCTCCTCGCCGCGCGCGCCCCCGTCCGCGAGCGCCCCGCTTCCGGCGCCATCGAGGCCCGGGTGGCGGGTGCGATGGCCCGGACCCTGGGGGTGGACGGTCTCGGCGCGCAGGACGACTTCTTCCAGCTCGGCGGACATTCTCTCCTGGCGCCGCGCTTGTGCGCGGAGCTGGAGCGCGCCTTCGGGGTCGAGATCGGACTGCTCGACCTCTTCCGCGATCCGAGCGTCGGCGGCCTGGCCGCCACGATCGCTCGTCGGCAGGCGGAGGGCTCCTCGGGAGGGCACGCCGCCTCGGTGACCACCCACGACCCCGAGCGCCGCCACGAGCCCTTTCCGCTCACGGACCTGCAGGCGGCGTACTGGATCGGCCGCAGCGGCGACTTCGAAATCAGCGGCGCCGGAGCCCGCACCTACGTCGAGATCGAGATGAGCGATCTCGACGTCGACCGGTTCCGGAAAGCCTGGTCGCGGGTGGTCGAGCGCCACGACATGCTGCGTGCGATCGTGCTGGAGACCGGGCGGCAGCAGGTCCTGCGCGACCCGCCCGTACACGAGATCCCGGTGCACGACCTCGCAGACCTGACGGACGCTGAAGCGATCGCGCGGGTCGAGGCGCTGCGAACGCGGATCGAGACGCGCGTGCACGACCCGGCTCGATGGCCCTTGTTCGACGTCGCGATCTCGAAGCTGCCGGGCCCGTCCTTTCGGCTTCACATCGGGATCAGCCTCCTGATCTGCGACGCCTGGAGCATCGGGGTGCTCGAGCGCGATCTGGCGACCTTCTACGCCGATCCCGACGCGCCGTTGCCCCCGTTGCCGATCGGGTTTCGCGACTTCGCCGTCGCGGAGGCCGCCCGGGTCGGGCAGCCAGCGTACCTGAAGGCGCGGGCCTACTGGACCGCCAGGATGGATGCCCTGCCCGCCGGCCCCGAGCTGCCGATCCTCGCCGAGCCGGGGGCGGTCGCTCGCACGCGCTTCGAGCGCTCGCGCGTCTCGGTCGACGCCCGCGCATGGGAGGCCCTGAAACGCGCATGCCGCACGCGCGGCCTGACGCCGACCGGGCTCGTGCTCGCGGCCTTCGTCGAGATCCTCGGCCTGCATGCCGCCGACGACCGTTTCCTGCTGACGCTGACCCTGTTCAACCGCGAGCCGCGCCACCCGCGCATCGCCGACATCGTCGGCGACTTCACCTCGGTCTCGGTCTTCGAGGCGCCGTGCGGCGCCGGGAGCTTCGAGGAGCTGGCCCGCACGGTTCAGGAACGCCTCTGGACCGACCTCGACAATCGCGCCTTCAACGGGATCGAGGTGCTGCGCGAGCTGACGCGACGCCGTGGCGGCGCGCGAGCGGCCGCGCCCGTGGTCTTCACGAGCCTCCTCGGCCTCGAGGAGGCTCGCGGTCGACGCCTGCCGGGCGCAGTGGTCTACCGTTCCGGGCAGACCCCGCAGGTCTCGCTCGACTGCATCGTGCACGAGCAGGACGGCGGGCTCGCCATCGAGTGGAACACGGTCGCGGACCTGTTTCCGTGTGGCCTGATCGCTGGGATGCAGGAGCTTTTCCGGTCTCGTCTCGAGGCTCTGGCGGATCTCGCGGACTGGGATGTCGCGCTCGTGGAGGGGCTTGCGTCCGGGCAGGCGGAGCGGCGGTCGGCGGCGAACGCGACGGTGGTGGCGCGGGAGAGCCGGCGGCTGGAGGCGGGGTTCCTGGCGTGGAGCGCGCGCGATCCGGAACGCCTGGCGGTGGTGGACCCTCGCGGCGGCGTGAGCTACGGCGCGTTGCGGGCGCAGGCGGCGGCGGTCGCGGCGGCTCTGGCCGGGGAGCCGGGCGAGGTGGTGGGCGTGGTCATGGACCGCGGTCGCGAGCAGCCGGCGGCCCTGCTGGGCGCGCTGTGGGCGGGGCGCGCCTATCTTCCGGCCACGCCCGACCTGCCGACGGCGCGGCTCGGGAGCCTGATCGCGGACGGCGGCGTGCGCACGGTGCTGACGCAGTCCTGGCTGGCGGAGGCGATGAGCTGGCCGGAGGGCGTGCGGGTCGTCGCGGTGGATCGTCTCGCGCCCGTGGACGGCGATCCGCCCGGCCTTCTCGCCGCCGGGGAGGCGCGCGCCGGAGCCGAGGCGCTGGCCTACGTGATCTACACGTCGGGCTCGACCGGACGCCCCAAGGGCGTGGCCGTCTCGCACGCCGCCGCCTGGAACACCATCGCCGACGTGAACGCCCGCTTCGGCGTCACGCAGCGGGATCGGGTCCTGTCGGTCTCCGCCCTGAGCTTCGACCTGTCGGTCTGGGACGTCTTCGGCCTCTTGTCCTGCGGCGGCGCGGTGGTACTGCCCGCCCCCTCCGAGCGGCCGGACCCGGCCGACTGGCTGGCGCGGATGCAGGCCCACGGCGTCAGCGTCTGGAACAGCGCGCCGGCGCTGCTCGAGATCACCCTCGCCGAGGCCGGCGCCCACGCGCCGGGCCTCGCGGGCCTGCGCCTGGCCCTGGTGAGCGGGGACTGGGTCGCGGTGGACCTGGCGCAGCGGCTGCGGCGCCACGCGCCCGACGTGCGCATGGTCGCGCTGGGCGGGGCGACCGAGGCCGCCATCTGGTCGAACTACAAGGACATGGGCGCCCTGCGCGGCGACGAGCGCAGCGTGCCCTACGGCCGCCCCCTGGCCAACCAGGCCTTCCACGTGCTCGATCCGCACGGGCGCCCGCGGCCGGACTGGGTGCCGGGCGAGCTGCACATCGGCGGGGCGGGCCTCGCCCGGGGCTATTGGCGCGACCCGGCGCGCACGGCGGAGCGCTTCGTGCCGCATCCGCGCACCGGCGAGCGGCTCTATCGCACCGGCGACATGGGGCGCTACCTGCCCGACGGCGAGATCGAGTTCCTCGGGCGCCGCGACACCCAGGTCAAGATCCAGGGGCATCGCATCGAGCTGGCCGAGATCGAGGCGGCCCTGGCCCGCCATCCCCGGGTCGGCCGGTCCGTCGCCGCCGCGCCGGGGCCGCGCGGGCAGCGCCGGCTCGCCGCATGGGTCACCCCCGACGGATCGAACGCCCCCCCGGACGAGGCCGAGCTGCGCCGGCATCTGGCCGAGACCCTGCCCGCCCACATGATCCCCGCCCGGATCGCCGTCCTCGATCGCCTGCCGCTGACCGCCAACGGAAAGGTCGACCGCAACGCCCTCCCGGACCTCTCCGAGCCGGCGCCGGCGCGAAGCGGCGGCGCCGAGGGCGCGCGCCCGTCCCCGGCGGCCGCGCGCATCGCCGCCGCCTGGGCCGAGGTGCTCGGCCTGCCCGAGATCGGACGAGACGACGACTTCTTCCGGCTGGGCGGCGATTCCGTCCTGGCCGCGCGCATCGTCGTGCGCCTGCGCGAGGACCACGGCCTCGCGATCTCCATCCGAACCCTCTTCGAGAACCCGACACCCGCGGCACTCGCTCGCACCCTCGAGCACGAACCCGAGACCAAGACGAAACCCGCCGCCAGGGCGGCGCGGCGCATTCCCCGGTCGCCCCGTGCGGGCGTCTTCCAGGCTTCGCTCGCGCAGGAATCGATCTTCGTCGCCGAGCAGGTCGCAGGCGACCCGTCGCTCTATCTGCTCCCGATGGCGATACGCATCCACGGCGCGCTCGACGTCGAGGCCCTGCAGGACGCCGTCCGCCGGCTCGTGCACCGGCACGAGCCGCTGCGCACCTCCTTCGCATGGCGAGACGATCGGCTCGTCCAGACGGTGGCCGCCACGGCGCAGCCCGCCTTCGTCGTCGACGAGATCGATCCGCGATCGTCCGACGACGAAGAGGACCGCGTGTGGCGCGTGATCGAGGCCGAGAGTGCGGCGACGTTCGATCCCGGCGCGCTGCCGCTCGTGCGCTTCCGCCTGATCCGGACGGCTCCCGAGCGAGCCGTCCTCGTCGCGACGTTCCATCACCTGATCGCCGACGCCCTCTCGTTCCAGGTCCTCCTGCGGGATCTCGATGCGTTCTACCGAATGATCACGACGGGCGACGCCGAGCCGCCGCCGGCGCCGGACGTCCAGCTCGCCGATTTCGCCGACTGGCAGAGATCGGCGGAGCGCGCGGAACGCCTGCCCCGCGAGATCGCGTACTGGACCACGTCCCTGTCGGGACTGCCGCCGCGCCTGGAGCTCCCGGTCGATCGCCCGGAACGGATCGGCGCCGGCCATGCCGCGCATTGGATCGACTGCCCCGTCGACGCGGCGACGGCGGCGGCCGTGCGCCGCTTCGCCGCCGAGCACGGCCACAGCCTGTTCGCGGTGCTGCTGGCCGCCTGGTCGGCTACGCTCGCGCGGATCGGCGGCGTCGACGATCTCGCGGTTGCCGTGCCGGTCTCCGGCCGCGACGATCCCGAGCTTCAGGACGTCGTCGGCTGCTTCGTCAACACGGTTCTGGTCAGGGCGCCGCTGGAGGACGACCCCTCGCTCGCGACGCTCGCCGCACGCATCGCGGCGCGCGCCCTCGACGCAGCCGAGCACGGGGGCGTTCCCCTGGAGCGCATCCTCGAAGCGCTGGGAGCCGAGCGGGCGGGCGGGCGCGCGCCCCTGGCGCAGACGAGCTTCGTCATGCAGCCCGCGAGCCACGGCGTCGACCGCATCGGGCCCTGCGCCGTCGAGCTGGTTCCCACGCGGGAGGGCAGGGCGCGCTACGACCTGACCCTCTCGGTGACCCCTGCGCGCGACGATTGGACCGCGCGCCTGAAGTACGACGAGCATCTGTTCACGCCGGCTGCCGCCCGAACCATCGCCGGCCTCTTCGCGGAGCTGCTCGCGCAGGCCGCCGTTCGGCCGGACGTCCCCCTCGGCCGGATCACGCTCGCCCCTGCGCCCGCGACCGACCAGAGCCGGCCGCCGCCGCGTGCCTGCGCCGACGGCCGGACCGTGCCGGAGCGTATCGTCGCCATCGCCGAGCACCTTCCCGACGCCGTCGCGGTGCGATCCACGGACGGGTCGCTCAGCCGTGCGCAGCTCGTGCGCCTCGCCGAGCGTGTGGCCGGCCGCCTCCAGCGCCTCGGCTGCGAGGTCGAGAACCTCGTCGCCGTGCTGATGCCGTCCCGCATCGAGCTCGCCCCCGTGCTTCTCGGCGTGTGGCGCGCCGGCGGCGCCTATCTGCCGCTCGACCCGGATCTCCCGAAGGCGCGGCTCGCCGAGATTCTCGAGACCGCGGGCGCGTCGCTCCTGATCGTCGCGGACGACGCCGCAGCGGCGCAATGGGCGTCGGACGGCCTGCCCGTGACCACGCTCGACGCGCTGCTCGGCGAGGCGCCGGACCCGGAGCCCGCACCGTCGCCCACCCCGATCGATCCGGCGGGTCTCGCCTACGTGATCTACACGTCGGGATCGACGGGCCGCCCCAAGGGCGTGGAGGTGGAGCACCGGCAGCTCGCCGCCTATCTCGAAGCGCTCTGGCTCCGGCACCCCGAGCTCCAGACCGACGGGTTCGCCGTGGCGCAGTCCGCCGCGGTCGACTTCGGCCTGACCGTGTTCTGGGGCGGGCTCGCCAACGGCGTCTGCGTGCATCTGATGCGCGATGTCGCCTCCGATGCGGTCGCCTTCGGCCACTACATGGCCGCGCACCGCATCGGCGGGCTCAAGATTTCCCCGAGCCATCTCGACGCGCTGCTCCAGGCCGCGCCCGAGCCGGCGGACCTGATGCCGGCATCCGTGCTCATGCTCGGCGGCGAGAGCACGTCCTGGGACGCCGTCGACCGCTACCTCGAGCTCCGTCCCGATCTGACGCTGCTCAATCATTACGGGCCTACGGAGACGACGGTGGGAGCGATCACGGCGGACCTGCGTCGGGTCGCGCGCGGCCGCCGCGTCCCGCTCGGGCGGCCATTGCCGCACGCGCGCGTCTTCGTCGCCGATAAGCACCTGCGCCCCGCGCCGGTGGGCGCGGTCGGCGAGCTGTGCATCGGCGGGGCGGGCGTCGCGCGCGGATATCGCGGGCAGCCGGCGGCGACGGCCGGCGCCTTCCTGCCGGATGCGGCGGGCGAAGCCGCTGGTCGACGCATCTACCGGACCGGCGACCTCGCCCGCGTCCGACCGGACGGCGAGATCGAGTTCCTCGGGCGCGCGGACGCGCAGATCAAGATCCGCGGCTATCGCGTCGAGCCCGCTGAGGTCGAGGCGCGCCTGCGTCGCCTCGCCGGCATCGGGCAGGCGACCACCCGCCTGTTCCGATCCGGCGGGCAGGAGCTCTTCGTCGCCTATGTCGTCCCCGACGGCGAGGGCTACGAGGAATCCGGCTCGCTCGCCGCCCTGCGGGACCAGCTGCCGAGCTATATGGTGCCCAGCGCCCTGGTGAGCCTCGACGCGCTCCCGCTCCTTCCCAACGGCAAGGTGGATCGGCTGCGGCTGCCGCCGCCGGCATCCGCCGATCGTCCGGCGGACCGCGGCCCACGCACCGAGACGGAGCGCCTCCTCGCCGCCCTGTTCGAGGAAGCGCTCGGCACCGTTCCGGGACGCGACGACGACTTCTTCCGGCTCGGCGGCCACTCCTTGTCGGCGATGCAGCTGCTCGCGGCCGTGCGCCGCAGCACGGGCGTGGCTGTCCGCATGTCCGACTTCTTCGGCAATCCGAGCGTCGAGGGTTTGGCCCGCCTCGTCGCCGAGGCGAGGATCGAGGGCGTCGCATCGGCGCGGGCCGAACGCGTCGACCCGGATCCCGAGGGGCGCTTCGAGCCGTTCCCCCTGACCGAGATCCAGCAGGCGTACTGGATCGGACGCACGGGTGAGTTCGAGCTCGGGAACACCTCCGCACACGCCTACTGGGAATACGACGCGACGCAGCTCGACCTCGCCCGGCTCGAGCGCGCGCTCAGGCGCGTGATCGAGCGCCACGACATGCTCCGCGCAATCGTCCTGCCGAGCGGAGAGCTGCGCGTTCTCGAGGCGCCGCCGCCCTTCGAGATCGGCGTCGTCGACGCCCGCGGCACGGCGCCGGAGGAGGCCGAAGCCGTCATCGACGGCGTGCGCGCGTCGCTCGAGAGCGAAGTCTTCGACCTGTCGCGCTGGCCGCTCTTCGACGTGCGGGCCGTCCTCCTCGACGGCGGCCGCGTTCGGCTGCACTTCAGCGTCGATATCATCATCGGCGACGCGTGGAGCTTCATCGTGCTCTCGCGCGAGCTGGCCGATTTCTACGCGGACCCGGACCGAGAGGCGAGCCCGCTGCCTCTCACCTTCCGCGACTACGTCCTCGCCATGGAGCGTGCGAAGGACGGTCTCGACGCCGCGCGGGCGCGTGACTATTGGCGCGAACGGCTAGACAGCCTGCCGGGTCCCGCGCTCCTGCCCATGCTGCGCGACCCGGCCTCCATCACGAAACCGCGGTTCGAGCGCACCCGGCTGCGCCTGGAGGCTCCGACTTGGAGCCGCCTGAAGGCGAGAGCGGCACGGGAACGGGTCACCCCGTCGGCGCTGGTGCTCGCCGTCTATGCGGAAGTGCTCGCATCCTACGCGGAATCCGGGCGCTTCGTGCTGAACCTGACACTGTTCAATCGTGTGCCGGTGCATCCCGACATCAATCGTGTGGTGGGCGATTTCACCTCCGTCGTTCTCGTGGAGGTCGATGCGGCGCCGACGCGGACCTTCGGCGCGCTGGTCAGATCGGTGCAGGAGCGGTTGTGGCGGGATCTCGACAACCGCCAGTGCAGCGGCGTCGAGGTCATGCGGATGATGACGGCGCGCCGGGGCGGTGCACGATACGCGGCGCCGCTGGTCTTCACCAGCATGTTCGGCTCCGAGACCCTCGCCAGGGACCTGTCGCCGGCCTCGCTTCCGATCACGCTGGTGAAGCGCGAGGGGCAGACGCCGCAAGCGTGGATCGACCACATGGTCGTGGAGGAGGACGGCGCCCTCCTCTCGGTCTGGAACACGGTCGCGGACCTGTTTCCGTGTGGCCTGATCGCTGGGATGCAGGAGCTTTTCCGGTCTCGTCTCGAGGCTCTGGCGGATCTCGCGGACTGGGATGTCGCGCTCGTGGAGGGGCTTGCGTCCGGGCAGGCGGAGCGGCGGTCGGCGGCGAACGCGACGGTGGTGGCGCGGGAGAGCCGGCGGCTGGAGGCGGGGTTCCTGGCGTGGAGCGCGCGCGATCCGGAACGCCTGGCGGTGGTGGACCCTCGCGGCGGCGTGAGCTACGGCGCGTTGCGGGCGCAGGCGGCGGCGGTCGCGGCGGCTCTGGCCGGGGAGCCGGGCGAGGTGGTGGGCGTGGTCATGGACCGCGGTCGCGAGCAGCCGGCGGCCCTGCTGGGCGCGCTGTGGGCGGGGCGCGCCTATCTTCCGGCCACGCCCGACCTGCCGACGGCGCGGCTCGGGAGCCTGATCGCGGACGGCGGCGTGCGCACGGTGCTGACGCAGTCCTGGCTGGCGGAGGCGATGAGCTGGCCGGAGGGCGTGCGGGTCGTCGCGGTGGATCGTCTCGCGCCCGTGGACGGCGATCCGCCCGGCCTTCTCGCCGCCGGGGAGGCGCGCGCCGGAGCCGAGGCGCTGGCCTACGTGATCTACACGTCGGGCTCGACCGGACGCCCCAAGGGCGTGGCCGTCTCGCACGCCGCCGCCTGGAACACCATCGCCGACGTGAACGCCCGCTTCGGCGTCACGCAGCGGGATCGGGTCCTGTCGGTCTCCGCCCTGAGCTTCGACCTGTCGGTCTGGGACGTCTTCGGCCTCTTGTCCTGCGGCGGCGCGGTGGTACTGCCCGCCCCCTCCGAGCGGCCGGACCCGGCCGACTGGCTGGCACGGATGCAGGCCCACGGCGTCAGCGTCTGGAACAGCGCGCCGGCGCTGCTCGAGATCACCCTCGCCGAGGCCGGCGCCCACGCGCCGGGCCTCGCGGGCCTGCGCCTGGCCCTGGTGAGCGGGGACTGGGTCGCGGTGGACCTGGCGCAGCGGCTGCGGCGCCACGCGCCCGACGTGCGCATGGTCGCGCTGGGCGGGGCGACCGAGGCCGCCATCTGGTCGAACTACAAGGACATGGGCGCCCTGCGCGGCGACGAGCGCAGCGTGCCCTACGGCCGCCCCCTGGCCAACCAGGCCTTCCACGTGCTCGATCCGCACGGGCGCCCGCGGCCGGACTGGGTGCCGGGCGAGCTGCACATCGGCGGGGCGGGCCTCGCCCGGGGCTATTGGCGCGACCCGGCGCGCACGGCGGAGCGCTTCGTGCCGCATCCGCGCACCGGCGAGCGGCTCTATCGCACCGGCGACATGGGGCGCTACCTGCCCGACGGCGAGATCGAGTTCCTCGGGCGCCGCGACACCCAGGTCAAGATCCAGGGGCATCGCATCGAGCTGGCCGAGATCGAGGCGGCCCTGGCCCGCCATCCCCGGGTCGGCCGGTCCGTCGCCGCCGCGCCGGGGCCGCGCGGGCAGCGCCGGCTCGCCGCATGGGTCACCCCCGACGGATCGAACGCCCCCCCGGACGAGGCCGAGCTGCGCCGGCATCTGGCCGAGACCCTGCCCGCCCACATGATCCCCGCCCGGATCGCCGTCCTCGATCGCCTGCCGCTGACCGCCAACGGAAAGGTCGACCGCAACGCCCTCCCGGACCTCTCCGAGCCGGCGCCGGCGCGAAGCGGCGGCGCCGAGGGCGCGCGCCCGTCCCCGGCGGCCGCGCGCATCGCCGCCGCCTGGGCCGAGGTGCTCGGCCTGCCCGAGATCGGACGAGACGACGACTTCTTCCGGCTGGGCGGCGATTCCGTCCTGGCCGCGCGCATCGTCGTGCGCCTGCGCGAGGACCACGGCCTCGCGATCTCCATCCGAACCCTCTTCGAGAACCCGACACCCGCGGCACTCGCTCGCACCCTCGAGCACGAACCCGAGACCAAGACGAAACCCGCCGCCAGGGCGGGCGACTGGGACGCCATCGTCTCCGAGCTGGCCCGGCCACAGCGCGCGCGCGCGGGCGACGCGGCCGGCGCGACCGTCACGCCCGGCACGGGGCGCCCCGAGATCGACATCGGCGTGGCGGAAGCGAGGCTCGCCTTCGAGGCGGCAGCGATCCTCGGGCGTCGCAATCACCGGGTCTTCGCGCCCGACGACGTCCCCGTCGCGCACCTGGCCGGCCTGCTCTCGGCCGTCCGGTCCGTTCCCGCCGCGGGCCGGCCGAAGCTCGCATACGCCTCCGCCGGAGGGCTCTATCCGGTCGGCGTCCTCCTCACGGTCCACGGCGACGGGGAGCGCAGCCGCGTGCCGGACCTGCGGCCGGGCACGTACCGCTTCGACCCGGGCACGACACGGCTTTCCCTGCTGACCGAGGGCTTCGCGCTTCCCGTCGAGAGCTACGGCGACCTGAACCGAACCGTGGCGGCCGCGGCGGCCTTCACGATCCTCCTCGTCGCCGACCTCGACGCGATCGCTCCGACCTACGGCCGCGATTCGTTCCGGTTCGCGCTGATCGAGACCGGTGCGATGACGCAGGTCCTGGAGATGCAGGCGGCGCGGCTCGAGCTCGGCCTGTGCCACATCGGGACCCTCGCGCTGGACGAGCATCGCGACGCGTTCGCGCTCACGGATCGGCACATGCTCATGCACACGCTCGTCGGCGCCGCCGCGTTCCGCGACGCCGCCGCGACGAACCGAGGCGCACGCGCGTGGACGGAGGAGGAGATATGACCACGTCCGGCTGGCGGAGCCTTCCGCATGCGAGCCTGCTCGATTTCGGCCGGCTCGTCGCCGAGTTGGATCGGCGCGAGATCGGCATCGCGAATGTCGGCGGCAGGCTGCGCCTACGCTATCCCGAGGGCGCCCTCGACGAGGCGACGCGGCGCGAGATCGCGAGCCGAAGGGACGAGATCCTGCCCATCCTGGAGCACGTCGAGCGCGTCGAGCCGGCGGCCTTCGCGCAAGAGCGCCTCTGGGCCATGGAGCGGACGGCGGATCTCGGGGGCGCGTTCGTGATCGGCGGCGCCGCCCGGTTCGAGAGCGGCCTGGACGGCGCGCGTCTCGCCGAAGCCTGGAGCCGCGTCACGAAGCGGCACGGCGCGCTGCGCACGGCCGTCGCGGAGCTGGACGGAGCCGTTCGGCAGATCGTCCTGCAGCACGGCGAGGCGATGGCGCACGCGCGGCACGCCGATCTCGTTGCCGCCATCCGGGCGGCCGAAGACGACGTCACGCGCCCGTTCACCTTCGACGCCCCCCTGGCGCGCGCGACGCTGCACCGTATCGACGGCCCGGGCTGCGTCGTGGCGATCGCGATGCATCACATCGTCTCGGACGCGCCCTCCCTGAGGGTCGTGTGGCGCGACTTGCTCGGCTTCTACGACGGCACCCTCGACGATGCGGCGGAGCCGGCGCAGTTCTGGCGGTTCGCGGTGCGCGAACGGGCGGTCGAGACCGGCGATCGACTGCAGCGAATGTCCGAATTCTGGACGAACCATCTGCGTGACGCGACGCCGGACTGCATCCTTCCCTGGGATCGCCCGCGCCCCGCGGTCCAGTCCTTCGAGGGCGCGAGCCTCGGCATCGCGCTCGACCAGGAGCTCTCGGACGGATTCCGCGCACTCTGCCGCACCGTGGGAGCGACGCCCTACACGGTGTTCCTGGCCGCGTTCCAGATCCTGCTGGCGCGCTGGTCGTCGCAGCCTTCGGTCTGCGTCGGCATACCCGTGGGGCTGCGGGACGAAACCGAGCTCGCCGACGCCGTCGGATATCTGGTCAACACCGTCGTCTCCTGCGGTCGCCCATCGGCTCGCGAGTCCTTCGCCACGTTCGTACGCCGCGTCCAGACCGATCAGGCGGCGTCCTTCGACCACCGTACGATGCCGCTGGAGCTGCTCGCACGAAATCTCCGTCGCCCGAGGAGCCTGGACCGACACCCCCTGTTCCAGGTGATGTTCGTGCATCACGCCGCGCGAGAGGACGCCCGTGCCCTGCGGTGTGCGGGCGCTCGCCTCCTGCGCTGGCCCGCGCGTTTCGCCCAGTGCGACCTTCATCTCACCACGCGCGAAGAGGACGGCCGCTTTCATCTCTCGTGGGAATACGCCACGGCCCTGTTCGACCGTGAGACGGTGGAGCGCCTGTCGGAGGGGCTGACGGCGCTGCTCGGGGAGGCGGCGGCGCGGCCGGAGGCGCCGGTGGGCTCGCTGGCGGTGATGCCGGAGCGGGAGCGTCGGCGCGTGGTGGAGGCGTTCAACGCCACGCGCGACGAGACGATCGAGACGGCGGTGCGGGTGGACGATCTCGTGCTGGCGCAGGCGCGGCGCAGCCCGGCGGCGACGGCGGTGCGCTGCGGGACGCGCAGCCTCGCCTATGCCGAGCTGGAAGAGGCCGCGCAGGCCCTGGCGGTGCGCCTCTCCCGGGCGGGGGTCGGCCGCGGGGCGGTGGTGGGCGTGTGCCTGGAGCGCTGCCTGGAGCTGCCGGCGGCGCTGCTCGGCATCCTGCGCGCGGGCGCCGCCTACCTGCCCCTCGACCCGGAGCTGCCGCCCGAGCGGCTGCGCTTCATGGCGCGGGACGCCGGCTGTGCGGCCGTGGTGACCACGCGCGCCCTCTCCGGGACCGCCCCGGAAGAGGGCGCCCGCCTGCTCCTCGACGAGCCGGAGAGCGATCCCCGCGCGCCCCGCCCCGCGGACGCGGGCGGCGGGCCGCTCGATCCCGCCTACGTGATCTACACGTCGGGCTCCACCGGACGCCCCAAGGGCGTCGTCGTCCCCCATGCCGGCGTCGTCAACCGCCTCGTCTGGATGCAGCGCCAGTACGGCCTCGGTCCCCACGACCGCGTCCTGCAGAAGACGCCCCTCGGCTTCGACGTCTCGGTATGGGAGCTCTTCGCCCCGCTGATCGCCGGCGCCGAGCTGGTGATGGCGCGCCCGGGCGGGCATCGCGACCCGGGCTACCTCGCCGAGGAGATCGCGCGCTCCGGCGTCACCGTCCTGCATTTCGTGCCCTCGATGCTGCGCCAGTACGCGGCCACGGCGCCGGCCCGCGACGGCGTGCGCCTGGTCGTCGCCTCGGGCGAGGCGCTCGGCGCCGACCAGCCCGCCGCCGCCGCGCGCTGCTTCCCGAACGCGGCCGTGCACAACCTCTACGGCCCGACGGAGGCCTCGGTGGACGTGAGCTGGTGGGCGTGCGACCCGGCTGCGACGGACCCCGTCCCGATCGGGCGGCCGATCGCCAACATGCGCCTCTACGTGCTCGACGCGGGCGGGGAGCCGTGCCCGGTCGGGGTCGTGGGCGAGCTCCACATCGCCGGCGTGGGCCTGGCCCAGGGCTATCTCGGCCGTCCCGGACAGACCGCCGAGCGCTTCCTGCCGGACCCGTTCGGGCCCCCCGGCGGCCGCCTCTACCGCACCGGCGACCTGGCGCGCTGGCGCCGCGACGGCGCCCTCGACTATCTCGGGCGCAACGACGACCAGGTGAAGATCCGCGGCCATCGCATCGAGCTCGGCGAGGTCGAGGCCGCCCTCGCCGCCGCCCCCGGCGTGCGCGCCGCCGCCGTCGCCGCCCGCCCCGATCCCGCCGGCGCCACCCGCCTCGTCGGCTACCTCGTCGGGGAGACCGGAGCGGCCGCCCTCGACCGCGACGCCGTGCGCGACCACCTGCGCACGCGCCTGCCCCCCGCCATGATCCCCCCGATCCTCCACCCCGTCGACGCCCTCCCCCTCACGCCCAACGGAAAGCTCGACCGAAACGCACTCCCCGAGCCCGACGACGAGCCCACCCACGGCGCCGCCGCCTGCGAGCCGCCCCTCGGCCCCGTCGAGGACACCCTCGCCGCCATCTGGCGCGACATCCTCCAGACCGACCGAATCGGACGCCACGACGACTTCTTCGCCCGCGGCGGCGATTCCATCCTCGCCCTGATGATCGTCTCCCGCGCGCATGCGGCCGGCATCGCCCTCGCGCCACGCATGGTCTTCGAGAACCCGACGATCGCCGCATTGGCGCAGGCGGCCGCGGCAGAAACACCGGCGACCGCACCCGGCTCCGAGCAGGCGACGTCCCGATGGCTCCCCGCCCAGCGCTGGTTCCTCTCGCTGCCGCTCGCCGAACGCGACCATTGGAATCACTCCGTCCTGCTCGCGCCGCGGTCGCCGCTCGACGCCGACGCGTTCCGACGGGCCGTCACCGTCCTCGTTGGACGGCACGAGGCCCTGCGAACCGGTTGCCTGGACGGCGGGACGCCGGTGGCGCTTTCCGAGGATCGCATTCCCGCACTCGCCGCCGTCGCCTTCCTGGACGGAGAAGACCAGCTGCAAGGCTTCATCGACGCGGTGAACCGAGAGCTCGATCTCGGCGCCGGCCTCGTCTTCCGGGCGACGCTGATCGATCTCGGCGGCGCGGGACAGCGCGTCTCCCTGGTTGCGCACCACTTCGCGGTCGACGTGGTGTCCTGGAACGTTCTCGTGGGAGAGCTGGACGCCCTTCTCGGAGGCGGGAGCGCCGCCCCGAGCGCCGCCGACGCGACGGCAGCCTACCTGAGGCGCCTGGAGGACTGGGTCGCCGGCGGCGGGTCCGAGGCGGCGCGGCGCTACTGGTCGGCGTTCGCGGCGCAGGGATGCCCCGCACTGCCGCGCGATCACGAGAACGGACGCAATTGCGAGGGGGACGCGGCATCGATACGTCTCGTCCTGCCGTCCGCGCAGGCCGCCCGCCTCGCCGCTCTGGGTGCGCGACGTTTCGAGGCCCTCCAGCTCGCGAGCCTCGCCGAGGCGCTGACGCGTTGGGCCGCTGCGCCGGCAATCGTCGTCATGCGCGAGGGCCAGGGTCGGACGGACGACCTCATCGACGTCGATCTCTCGGCGACCGTCGGCTGGTTCACGAGCTTCCTCCCCGTCCGGCTCACGCCGCTCGCGCTCGCGGACGCCGTGCCCGCCGCGCAGGCGATGCTACTCCAGCTCGAGGAGGCGCCCGGCGGAGCCGCCGGCTACGGCGCCCTTCGCTACCTCGATGCAGACTGCGCCCGCTTCGCCGTCGAGCCGGAGGTCGGCTTCAACTATCTCGGACGGAGGGCGGCTGCAGTCGATGCGGGACGCGTCTTCGACCTGAGCACGCAGCCCGACCTGAGAACGCGCTCCTGCGTCAATCGACGGGCGTTCCTGCTCGAGGTGGTCACCCACCTGGACGAGGAGGGTCTCCACGTCGCCTTGGTCTACTCGGCCGCGATACACGAGCGGCGATCGATGGCGGACCTCGCGACAGCGGTCTTGAACGGCCTCGCCCGCTTCGCCGACAGCGTCGGCGAGCTTCCGGCGCGACCACCGGGACCGAGCGCCGGGCCGCTGCCGCCGCATCTGTCCGACCGCCGCCTGTCTCGCCGTCTCAGAAGCGAGGGATGACATGACGAACGCATCGAGCCCGGCGAGCGCCGCCGCGAACCAGGACGCCGACGCCGCGCCTCCGCGTGTTCTCCCCCTCTCGGAGACGCAGCTCGGTATCCTCTACCAGAGCCTCGCCGGCGAGAGCGGCGCCTATGTCGTCGCGCTGTCCGTGGAGCTCGAGGGATCGCTCGATACCGACGCCTTCGTCGCGGCCTGGGGCGCCGTGCTCCGCAGGCACCCGGCGCTGCGGGCGCGCTTCATGTGGGAGGGTCTCCCGCAACCGGTTCAGGTCATCGATGCGTCCAAGACCCCGGAGATCGTGATCGAGGACGTGTCCGCGCGCGACCGCAAGACGGCCGAAGACGCGTGGCGCACCGCGCTCGAACGCGCCGAGGCCGAGGCGTTCGATCTCGAGTCGGGACCTCTCGTGAAGGTGCGTCTCGTGCGCTTCGCGAACGACCTGAGCCGCATGGTCGCGAGCTTCCACCATCTCGTCGTGGACGGCTGGTCCTTGGCCATCGTCATGCGCGACGTGATGGAGCTCTACCGGCGCCTCGAACGCGGCTCGGCGGCCGAGGTCGCGGAGGATGGCGGATACGAAGCCTTCGTTCGCGCCGAGGCGGAGCGCGACACGACCGCAGCGCGCGGCTTCTGGATGCGATACTTGGCAGGGCACGAGCACGCGCGCCGGCTGCCGCCTTCCGCCCGGGGCGCGGTGGAGCATGAGGGCACGATTTACGGTCGCGTTGAAAGCGTGCTCTCGCCGGCGGCCTTCGACCGTCTCTCGCGCGCCTGCGCCGCCCATGGCCTGACGACGAGTACCGTCGTCAGCGCGGCTTGGGGGCTCGTGCTGGCGCTGGGCGACCCTGCGGCGGGCTCGATCTATGGAGCGACCATCTCCGGCCGCCCCCCCGCGCTCCCCGGCGTCGAGGACATGGTCGGCCTCTTCATCAAGACGATACCCGTTCGGATCACACCGCAGAGAAACCGCAAGACCGCCGAATGGCTGCTCGAGCTCCAGGTCGAGCTCGCACGCCATCGGGAGCACGAGTGGGTGTCGCTGCCGAGCCTGCAGCGCGATCTGGGAATCGCGCCCGGAAGCGCCCTGTTCGACTCGATACTGGTGTTCGAGAACTATCCCGTTCCGACGACGGAGCGAGACGACGCCCTTCAGGCGCGGGATCTGCGGATCTCGGAGCGCACGCATTATCCCGCGACGGTGCTCGTCTCGATGCGATCGGGGCTCAAGGCCGGCATCGTCCACGATCGTCGCATCCTCGACGACGACGCCGCACGAGATCTGCTGTCGCGGTTGCTCGCGACGATCGAGATGCTGAGCGACGCGATGGAAGGCCCGTTGGAGCATGTGCTGCTCCCGGAGGCGGAGCGTCGGCGCGTGGTGGCGACGTTCAACGCCACGCGCGACGAGACGATCGAGACGGCGGTGCGGGTGGACGATCTCGTGCTGGCGCAGGCGCGGCGCAGCCCGGCGGCGACAGCGGTGCGCTGCGGGACGCGCAGCCTCGCCTATGCCGAGCTGGAAGAGGCCGCGCAGGCCCTGGCGGTGCGTCTCTCCCGGGCGGGGGTCGGCCGCGGGGCGGTGGTGGGCGTGTGCCTGGAGCGCTGCCTGGAGCTGCCGGCGGCGCTGCTCGGCATCCTGCGCGCGGGCGCCGCCTACCTGCCCCTCGACCCGGAGCTGCCGCCCGAGCGGCTGCGCTTCATGGCGCGGGACGCCGGCTGTGCGGCCGTGGTGACCACGCGCGCCCTCTCCGGGACCGCCCCGGAAGAGGGCGCCCGCCTGCTCCTCGACCAGCCGGAGAGCGATCCCCGCGCGCCCCGCCCCGCGGACGCGGGCGGCGGGCCGCTCGATCCCGCCTACGTGATCTACACGTCGGGCTCCACCGGACGCCCCAAGGGCGTCGTCGTCCCCCATGCCGGCGCGGTCAACCGCCTCGTCTGGATGCAGCGCCAGTACGGCCTCGGTCCCCACGACCGCGTCCTGCAGAAGACGCCCCTCGGCTTCGACGTCTCGGTATGGGAGCTCTTCGCCCCGCTGATCGCCGGCGCCGAGCTGGTGATGGCGCGCCCGGGCGGGCATCGCGACCCGGGCTACCTCGCCGAGGAGATCGCGCGCTCCGGCGTCACCGTCCTGCATTTCGTGCCCTCGATGCTGCGCCAGTACGCGGCCACGGCGCCGGCCCGCGACGGCGTGCGCCTGGTCGTCGCCTCGGGCGAGGCGCTCGGCGCCGACCAGCCCGCCGCCGCCGCGCGCTGCTTCCCGAACGCGGCCGTGCACAACCTCTACGGCCCGACGGAGGCCTCGATCGAGGTGAGCTGGTGGGCGTGCGACCCGGCTGCGACGGATCCCGTCCCGATCGGGCGGCCGATCGCCAACATGCGCCTCTACGTGCTCGACGCGGGCGGGGAGCCGTGCCCGGTCGGGGTCGTGGGCGAGCTCCACATCGCCGGCGTGGGCCTGGCCCAGGGCTATCTCGGCCGTCCCGGGCAGACCGCCGAGCGCTTCCTGCCGGACCCGTTCGGCCCCCCCGGCGGCCGCCTCTACCGCACCGGCGACCTGGCGCGCTGGCGCCGCGACGGCGCCCTCGACTATCTCGGGCGCAACGACGACCAGGTGAAGATCCGCGGCCATCGCATCGAGCTCGGCGAGGTCGAGGCCGCCCTCGCCGCCGCCCCCGGCGTGCGCGCCGCCGCCGTCGCCGCCCGCCCCGATCCCGCCGGCGCCACCCGCCTCGTCGGCTACCTCGTCGGGGAGACCGGAGCGGCCGCCCTCGACCGCGACGCCGTGCGCGACCACCTGCGCACGCGCCTGCCCCCCGCCATGATCCCCCCGATCCTCCACCCCGTCGACGCCCTCCCCCTCACGCCCAACGGAAAGCTCGACCGAAACGCCCTCCCCGAGCCCGACGACAAGCCCACCCACGGCGCCGCCGCAACGGCCGAGGGCACACCTCATGTAGGCGTCGAGGCCTACGTAGCGGCCGTCTGGTCGGAAGTGCTGGATCGCGGCCCCGTCTCTTCGTCGGACGACTTCTTCGCGCTGGGAGGGCATTCCCTCAGCGCGACCCGCGTGATCGCCGCAGTGCGCTTCGGCTTCAAGATCGAGGTCCCGCTCCGCAGCGTCTTCGCGTATCCCCGGCTCAGGGATTTCGCGCGTCATGTCGAGGAGCTGCTCGCCGCGCGGCACGGCGCTCGCCTGCCGCCGATCGAGCCGGTCGCCGACCTCGCGCGACGGCCGCCCAGCCACGCCGAGCGGCGGCTCTGGTTCCTGCATCAGCTGGACGATCCCGGCAGCGCTTTTCACGTGCCCGTCCTGCATCGCCTGCATGGCGTCCTCGACGTCTCCGCGCTCGCTGCGGCCTTCGACGGCCTCGCCCGCCGCCATCAAGCCTTCCGGACGCGATACGTGGAGGAGGACGGCGATCTGGTGGTCCACTTGCACGGCCGGGCGTCCTGGCCCCTGGAGATCGTCGATGCGCGGACGGATGCCCCGGAGGCGGTCGATGCCCGGATCCGGGCCTTCTTCGAGCAGCGCTTCGATCTGAGCGCGGGGCCGCTCCACCGCGCCTGTCTCGTGCGCGTGGGCGACGAGGAGCACCTGCTGGCGATCTGCATGCACCATATCGTCGCCGACGGATGGTCGCTCTCGGTGCTGGCAGGCGAGCTCGGCGAGCACCTCGCCGCGGCTGCGAGCGCAGCCTCGCTTCCGCCGCGTCGCGCCGAGATCGACTATGGCGACTACGCCATATGGGAGGCCCGCCCGGAGGTGCGAGCGCAGCGCGAAGCCCAGCTCGCCTTCTGGGAGCGGCGGCTCGCCGGTCTGGAGCGCGACATCGCCCTGCCGATGGCCAAGTCACCGGCTTCGTCCGAGCGATCCTACGCCGGCGCTCGCGAGCCGGTCGAGCTGCCCTCGTGGATCAGCGCAGCGCTCGCGAAGCTCTGCCGCCGCGAGGGCGTCACGGTGCACATGGCCCTGCTCGCGGCATTCGGCGCCTTCCTCGCCCGCATGTCGGGCCAGCCCGAGGTCGCGATCGGATACCCCGTGGCCGGCCGTACGCGACGCGAGCTCGAGAGCTGTGTCGGCCTTTTCCTGAATACGCTGACCGCCCGCGTGGAGATCGCGCGGGATCCGGCGTTCCTCGATCTTCTTCACGACGTGCGCGAGCAGTGCCTCGAGGCGCTCGCCCATCAGGACGTCCCCTACGATCAGGTCGTGGAGCGGCTCGCGACCGAGCGGGCGGGAGCCGGCGAGGATCTCTTCCGTGTCATGCTCGTCGTCCAGAACGCGCCGGTGAGCATGCTGTCGCTCCCGGAAATCCGCTGCGAACCGCTCCCCTCCCGCGGCGCCGGCGCCAAGCACGCGATCACCCTGGAAATCGGCGCTACGGAACCGAGGATCGCCGGGATCGTCGAGTATCGCTGCGATCTCTTCGACCGCTCGGCGATCAGGGCCCTGTGGCGGAGCTTCCAGGTCATGGTCGAGGATCTGCTGGCGGATCCCGAGCGGCCGGTATCGCGCCTCGAGACGATCGCGCGCGAGGACAAGATCCTCGTCGAGGAACGCGCCGCCACCGAGCTCGTCGACGTCCCGCTCGTCGCGGAGGCCGTCTCGACGGTGGCGCGCGCGCACCCGACGCGCGTGGCCTTGGTGCACGACGACGTCGAGACGACCTACGGCGATCTCGAGCGGCGGGCCAATCGGCTCGCGAACCACCTGAGGGCGCTGGGCTGCGAGCGCGGCGACCTCGTGGGCCTGCATCTCGCACCGAGCGACGACATGGTCGTCGCGTTGCTGGGCGTGTTCAAGGCGGGAGCGGCCTTTCTCCCGTTGGACCCCGCCTACCCCGAAGAACGACTGGTCCAGATGATCGCGGACACGGACGTTCGCTTCGTCATCCGGGACGAGACCGGCCCCTGCGTGCTGAACGTCGCCCACGTCGTGGAGACGAGCGATCCGGGCTTGCGGACGGCGCCCGACGACGATCCGGGCATCGCCCTTCACCCGGACGATACGGCCTACGTCATCTTCACGTCCGGGTCGACCGGGGCGCCCAAGGGGGTGGCCGGAACTCACCGCGCCGTCGGAACGCGCCTGTGCTGGGACGTTCCGGGCAGCGCGAGCATCGGCGCCGTCTACGCCGTGAAGACGACGATGAACTTCATCGATTGTCTGTGGGAGATCTTCGCGCCTCTGGTCAGAGGCGATCGGACGGTGCTCGTCGACCGCGCCGCGCAGCGCGACGTGGTCGCGTTCGCACGCCTCGTCGCCAGGCACGGCGTGACCCGGATCGTCCTCGTTCCCTCCTTCCTCGAGATGCTTCTGGAATTGCCGGAGCCCGAGCTCTCGGTCCTGCGTCGGCTCGAGTACGTCGTCTCCAGCGGAGAGCCGCTTCCGTCGGGATTGGCGAAGCGCTTCAGAAGCGTCCTTCCCGAGGTCCGGCTTCTGAACGTCTACGGCACCTCGGAATTCTGGGACGCGACCTGGGCCGACATCGTCGAAGCCGACGGGTCGGACGCGGATTGCATCGGCGTCCCGCTCCGGGGCGTCGGCATCCAGCTGCTCGACGCGGACATGCGGCCCGTACCCGTCGGCGTTCCCGCGGAGGTCTATGTGGGCGGCTGGGGACTGGCCCGCGGATACGTCCGCTCGCCCAAGCTCACGGCGAGCCGGTTCGTCCCCGACCCGAGCGGCAAGGCGCCCGGCGCGAGGCTCTACCGAACCGGCGACATCGCCCGCATGCGGGCGGACGGCGCGCTCGTGTTCGTCGGGCGGGCCGACCGGCAGGTGAAGATCGCGGGCCATCGCCTCGAGCTGGGAGAGGTGGAGAGCCTGCTCTCGGACGCGCCCGGCGTCTCTCGCGCGGTCGCCGTGGTGCGAGAGGACGGCGCCCGGCGCCGCCTTCTCGCGGCGTACGTCACGCCGCGGCCGGGTGCGGCGCCGGATCGGGACGATCTCGCTCGGCTGCTCGCGCGGCGCTTGCCGCCGGCCATCCGGCCGAGCGTGACGGTCGTCGCCCGGTTCCCTCTGACTCCCTCCGGAAAGGTCCAGATCGACGCCCTGCCCACTCCGGAGCGGAGCGAACCGGCGGAGCGCACGCCGCCGGGAACGAGGCTCGAGCACGCCGTCGCCGAGATCTGGCGGGAGGTTCTCGGCGTCGAGGACGTGTCCCGCGAGGACGACTTCTTCGCGCTCGGCGGCCATTCTCTGCAAGGGACCCGCGTCGTCGCTCGCATACGGGATCGCATCGGCGTCGAGGTGCCGCTCCAGTCGATCTTCGAGGCGCGCACTCTCGCCGATCTCGCCGCGCGCATCGGCGGTCTGCCCGACGCATCCCGAACGGCGCTGGCGCTACGCCCCCTTCCGGAGCCGCGCGACGCCGCCTCTCCATTGTCCCAGGCCCAGGCGCGGCTCTGGTTCCTCGGCCAGCTGGAGAGCGTCGGCGCGGCGTACAACGTGCTCAGCGCCGTCGAGATGGACGGCGCTCTCGATCTCGACGCCCTCGATGCCGCGCTCGGGGACATCGTCGTTCGGCAGGAGACGCTGCGAACCTGCATCATCGCCGTGGCCGGTACGCCGGTCCAGACCGTCGCGCCGCCCGGGCCGGTCGCGGCCCGGCGTGTCGATCTCACAGATCTCGACGACGCCGCGGCCGAGGAGGAGGTCGACCGGATCGTGAGGCAGGCCGGAGACGCCCGGCTGGACGTCGAGAACGGCCATGTCTGCGAGTTCGTCGTCGTTCGGCTTCGTCCGGATCGGCACGTCCTGGTCACCACCTTGCACCATATCGCCGCGGATGCCTGGTCGGTCGGCGTGTTCTATCGCGAGCTGGGCGCGTTCTACGCCGCACGGGCGAGCGGCCGGGAAGCCGCTCTTTCGCCGTTGCCGGTGTCGTACCGGGACTTCGCGGCTTGGCAGCGCGGCTGGCTGTCGGGTCCGGTTCTCGAGGAGCAGCTCGCCTATTGGCGCACCCGTCTGGCGGGCGCGCCGGGGACCCTGGCGCTGCCGACGGATCGGCCGCGCCCGGCCGTGCAGGACTATTCGGGAGCGAGCGTTCCGCTGGCGCTCGGGCCGGAGCTTTCGGCCGCGGTGCGGGCCCTCGCGCTGCGGGAGAACGCGACCGTCTTCATGGTGCTGCTGGCCGGCTTGCAGGCGCTCCTGGCGCGCTGGAGCGGCCAGTGGGACCTGTGCGTCGGGACGCCCGTGGCCAACCGCCGCGACGCGCGCCTCGAAGGCCTGATCGGGTTCTTCTCCAACACCGTCGCGCTGCGCGGCCGTCTCGCACCCGGCATGCGCTTCGTCGATCATCTGCGCGAGACCCGAGAGCGCGTCCTCGAAGCCTTCACGCATCAGGATCTCCCCTTCGAGCGCCTCGTGGAGGACATCCGCCCGGAACGCGACCTCGCCCGCCATCCGCTCTTCCAGGTCATGCTGGCCCTCCAGAACGTCCCCTTCGACGGCGAGAGCGTGGCAGGTCTCGTCATCAGGAATCGTCCCGCCCCCTTCGACTACGCACGCTTCGACATCCGGATCGATCTGCGTGAAGCGGGCGACGATGTCGTGGGTTTCGTCGAATACGCCACGGCCCTGTTCGACCGTGAGACGGTGGAGCGCCTGTCGGAGGGGCTGACGGCGCTGCTCGGGGAGGCGGCGGCGCGGCCGGAGGCGCCGGTGGGCTCGCTGGCGGTGATGCCGGAGCGGGAGCGTCGGCGCGTGGTGGCGACGTTCAACGCCACGCGCGACGAGACGATCGAGACGGCGGTGCGGGTGGACGATCTCGTGCTGGCGCAGGCGCGGCGCAGCCCGGCGGCGACGGCGGTGCGCTGCGGGACGCGCAGCCTCGCCTATGCCGAGCTGGAAGAGGCCGCGCGGGCCCTGGCGGTGCGTCTCTCCCGGGCGGGGGTCGGCCGCGGGGCGGTGGTGGGCGTGTGCCTGGAGCGCTGCCTGGAGCTGCCGGCGGCGCTGCTCGGCATCCTGCGCGCGGGCGCCGCCTACCTGCCCCTCGACCCGGAGCTGCCGCCCGAGCGGCTGCGCTTCATGGCGCGGGACGCCGGCTGTGCGGCCGTGGTGACCACGCGCGCCCTCTCCGGGACCGCCCCGGAAGAGGGCGCCCGCCTGCTCCTCGACGAGCCGGAGAGCGATCCCCGCGCGCCCCGCCCCGCGGACGCGGGCGGCGGGCCGCTCGATCCCGCCTACGTGATCTACACGTCGGGCTCCACCGGACGCCCCAAGGGCGTCGTCGTCCCCCATGCCGGCGCGGTCAACCGCCTCGTCTGGATGCAGCGCCAGTACGGCCTCGGTCCCCACGACCGCGTCCTGCAGAAGACGCCCCTCGGCTTCGACGTCTCGGTATGGGAGCTCTTCGCCCCGCTGATCGCCGGCGCCGAGCTGGTGATGGCGCGCCCGGGCGGGCATCGCGACCCGGGCTACCTCGCCGAGGAGATCGCGCGCTCCGGCGTCACCGTCCTGCATTTCGTGCCCTCGATGCTGCGCCAGTACGCGGCCACGGCGCCGGCCCGCGACGGCGTGCGCCTGGTCGTCGCCTCGGGCGAGGCGCTCGGCGCCGACCAGCCCGCCGCCGCCGCGCGCTGCTTCCCGAACGCGGCCGTGCACAACCTCTACGGCCCGACGGAAGCCTCGGTGGACGTGAGCTGGTGGGCGTGCGACCCGGCTGCGACGGACCCCGTCCCGATCGGGCGGCCGATCGCCAACATGCGCCTCTACGTGCTCGACGCGGGCGGGGAGCCGTGCCCGGTCGGGGTCGTGGGCGAGCTCCACATCGCCGGCGTGGGCCTGGCCCAGGGCTATCTCGGCCGTCCCGGACAGACCGCCGAGCGCTTCCTGCCGGACCCGTTCGGGCCCCCCGGCGGCCGCCTCTACCGCACCGGCGACCTGGCGCGCTGGCGCCGCGACGGCGCCCTCGACTATCTCGGGCGCAACGACGACCAGGTGAAGATCCGCGGCCATCGCATCGAGCTCGGCGAGGTCGAGGCCGCCCTCGCCGCCGCCCCCGGCGTGCGCGCCGCCGCCGTCGCCGCCCGCCCCGATCCCGCCGGCGCCACCCGCCTCGTCGGCTACCTCGTCGGGGAGACCGGAGCGCGCGACGTCGGCGAGACCCGAAGGCTGCTCGTCGACCGCTGGAAGGCCATCTACGATCAAACCTACGGCCGGTCCGCCGACGATCCGCTGAACGATTTCGCCGGCTGGACGAGCAGCGCCAGCGGCGAGCCCATCCCGCCCGACGAGATGCGCGCCTGGCTCGACGGCCTCCTCGACCTCCTCGACCTGGGGTCGCACGAGCACGTCCTCGAGGTCGGCTGCGGGAACGGCCTCGTCCTGCTTCGTGCCGCCCCGCTCTGCGCGTCCTACGTCGGCAGCGACATCTCGACGGTCGCGCTCCGCGGACTGCGAACGGCGCTGGAGGAGCGAGGCCTCGACGAGAAGGTGCGGCTCCTGGCCCGGCCGGCGCACGACCTGTCCCGGATCGACGATCGCAGCCTCGACGTCGCGATCCTGAACTCCGTCGTCCAGTACTTCCCGGATGTCGACTACTTCTCCGACATCATCGCCGGGCTCGCCGAGAAGGTGGCGGACGGCGGTCGGATCGTGGTCGCCGATCTCGTCAACTTCGATCTGGCCGATGCGCTCCACGCCTCGGTCGTGCGCAGCCGCCTCGAGGGCGAGGAATCCCCCGAGACGATCGAGGCCCGCGTCGCCCGTCGCCGTCGGGAGCACCTGGAGCTGATGCTCGCGCCTTCGGTCTTCGGGCATCTGCGACGGGCCTGGCCCCGCGTGTGCGCCGTCGAGCTTCGGCTCAAGCCGGGCCGCGAGGCCAACGAGCTCGTCAAGTTCCGCTACGACGCCGTGCTTCATGTCGGCGAGGGCGCATCGGGAATGCCGGGCGCGGTCGCAGAGCCGCGATCGATTCCCGCGGGCGACGACGACGTCGAGGCGATCGTGGCCCACGTGCGCGCGGCGCGCGGCGCGGGCCCCGTCCGGATCCAGGGTGTCCCCGACCTCAGGATCGCGGACGACCTCGCATACCTGCGAACCCTTCACGATCCGAGCGCCCGGGCGCCGTACGGCATCCATCCCGAGGACGTCCGCGCAGCGATGGCCGCGCTGGGACTGCCGGCGCGGCTCTCGCCGTCGCAGAGCCGGCCGGGCTGCTTCGACGTCACGGCCGGCGCCGCTCTCGTCGACGATTGCCCACCGTCCGCGGAGCCCGCCCCGTCGCTGGGCGTCACGCACCCTCTGGAGATCGTCGCGGCGCAGGCCCTTCCGACGCGCGTGCGGCAGCATCTCGCCGGCACCTGCCCCTCCTATCTGATCCCGTCACGGCTCGTGGTGCTGCCGGACCTGCCGACGACCAGCAACGGCAAGATCGATCGGGCGGCGTTGGCGCGTCTCGACGCACCGGCGGAGGAACGATCGGGATACGTGCCCGCCTCGACGCGGCTGGAGCAGGACATCGTCGAGGTCTGGGGAGAGGTTCTCGGCGTCTTGCGCGTCGGCGCACGCGACAACTTCTTCGCCCTGGGCGGCGATTCGCTGAGGAGCCTCCAGGTTCTCGCGCAGCTGGCGCAGCGCGGCTGGCATTTCACCCTGGAGGAGCTGTTCCAGCACCAGACCCCGGAGACGCTGGCCCGGAGCTACACGGAGCTGCGCGACCAGAGCATCGAGCCGCCGGCCCCGTTCGCGCTGGTGTCCGCCACCGATCGCGCTGCGCTGCCCGGCGGCGTCGAGGACGCCTATCCGCTTTCGGATCTGCAGCTCGGGATGATCTACCACACGGAATACCAGCGCGGCAGCGGGGTGTATCACGACGTCTTTTCCTATCGGCTCCGCCTCCGGTACGACGAGGCCGCGCTGCGCGCCTCTCTCGAGCGCATCGCGGCGCGTCATTCCCTCCTGAGGACGTCGTTCCACCTCGCCGGCTTCTCCGAGCCGCTGCAGCTGGTGGCGCCGCGCATCGAGCCGGAGCTGGCCTGCGCCGACCTGCGAGAGCTGCCGCCCGCGCGGCAGGAGGACGCCGTCCGACGCTGGCGCGACGCGGAGCGCCTCGCGACGTTCGAGCTGACGAAGCCGGGGCTGTGGCGCGTCGCCGTCCATCGCCTCGGCGACGAGACGTTCGTCTTCTCGCTCTCCTTCCATCATGCGATCGCGGACGGTTGGAGTGCGGCCGTCCTGCTCACGGAACTGGCCCGGGTTTACGTCGCGACGCTGAGCGGGACCACGCCGCCCCTGCCCGAAGCGGCGCCGGGATACGCGATCCAGATCGCGCTCGAGCGCCGCGCGATCGCCCGGGACGCCACGCGCCGGTTCTGGCGAGACCAGCTCGCCGAGGCGCCGCCGCCGGACCTGCCGCTGACGCGCTCGGCCGCCCCCACGGCGCGAAGCCGCGTGCGCGTCGTCGACGACGCCCTGCATCGCGGCCTCGCCGAGGTGGCCCGCGACCTGGGAATGTCCCTCAAGACGCTCCTGCTCGCGGCACACCTCCACGCGATGTCTCATCTGTACGGCCGCAGCCGCGTCGCAACGGGCCTCGTCACGTCGATCCGACCGGAGACGGAGGTCGGCGCGCGCATGGTCGGCCTGTTCCTCAACACCGTCCCGCTCGTGGTCGAAACCCGGTCCGCCTCCTGGCGTGAGGCGATCGAGGCGACGTTCGCGGCGGAGATCGCGATGCTTCGGCACCGCAGGCTCTCCCTCGCGCGCATCCAGGAAGCGGCGGGGCGCCAGCAGCTCTTCGACGTCTTCTTCAACTTCGTCGAGTTCCGGGCCTATCGCGACCTGCCCTTCGAGGATCTGGACAGCCGTGTCGACGGCCTCGTCGAGGAGACGAACTACGCCCTCGAGGTGCAGTTCTCCCGAGATCCCGACGGTCGACGGCTGGTCCTCAAGCTGAATTACGATCGAGGATTGATCGACGACGACCTCGCGGAGCGTCTCGAGCGAATGCTCGTCGCCAGCCTGGACCACCTCCGCGCCGACGTCGACGCCGCCAAGCCGGATCTCGCCGGAATCGACGGCGGGGACGACGACGTCCTGCGCGAGCTGAACGACACCGATCTCGGATTCGACGACTTCCAGGCAGCGCCATGAAAACGATCGATCATCTCGTCCTGGAGCAGGCTCGGGCCACGCCGGAGGCGATCGCCGTCGAGCACGGCGACGTGAGCCTCGACTATAGCGGCCTCGTCGCGCGAGCGGCGCGCGTGAGCGCGGCCCTGCGCTCGGCGGGCGTCGGGCGCGGCGACGTCGTCGGCGTCTGCATGGAGCGCGGCGTCGACCTCGTCTGCGCACTCCTGGGCGTGCTGCGGGCGGGCGCGGCCTACGTCCCGCTCGACCCCGGCTACCCTGCGTCTCGGCTCCGGACGATCGTGGAGGACGCCGGCGCCGCCGTCGTCCTGGTCGACGGCGCCGGGGCGACGCTGCGCCTGCCGAGCAGGACGGAGCTGCGCATCGCGGACGCGATCGCGACGGCGCCGGGAACCGACGAGGTCACGGCGCGCGCTCCCGCCGACCTGGCGTACCTGATCTATACCTCCGGCACGACGGGCGTTCCCAAGGGGGTCATGGTCGAGCACGCGCAGCTGAGCAACTTCGTCCTCGCCATGCGTCACGGCCTGGCGCTCGAGAGGGGCCTGCGCCTTCTCGCGCTCACGCCGATCTCGTTCGACATCTCCGTGCTGGAGCTGTTCGTGCCGCTCGTGCTCGGCGGCACGGTCGTGATCGCGGACCGGGAGGTGGCGCGTGATCCGGCTCGCCTCGCCGAGACCATCGGGTCGCGAGAGATCGATGTCGTGCAGGCCACCCCGACGACGTGGAGGATGCTCGTCGAGCGCGGCTGGCGACCCGATCCGCCCCTGACGATGCTCGTCGGCGGGGAAGCCTTCCCTGCCGAGATCGCGGACACGCTGCTGGGCCCGGGCAATCGGGTCTGGAATCTCTACGGCCCCACCGAGACGACCGTCTGGTCCGCGGCGTACCCCGTCGAGCGCGCGGCGGCCAACCAGCCGATCGGCCGCCCCATCGCGAACACGCGTCTCTACGTCCTGAGCGCGGCCATGGAGCGGCTGCCGGTGGGAGCCGTCGGCGAGCTCTTCATCGGAGGACGCGGCGTCGCCCGCGGATATCGCGACCGGCCGGCCCTCACGGCCGAGCGCTTCGTCCCCGATCCGTTCGGAACCATGCCCGGCGCTCGGCTCTACCGAAGCGGCGATCTGGCGCGGATCACGCGGGAGGGGCTCGTCGAGTGCCTCGGCCGGCGGGACGATCAGGTCAAGGTCCGCGGCCACCGTCTCGAGCTCGGCGAGGTCGATGCGGCGATCGCGTCGTGTCCCGGCGTAAGCGCCGGAGCGGCCGCGACCTGGCCCGACGGGGCGGGCGGGCTGCGGCTGGCGGGCTTCTACACGGGGGTGGCGAACGCGGCCGACGTGCGCGCCGCGCTTCGCGAGCGGCTCCCCTCGCAGGCTGTCCCCGACCTCGTCAGGAAGCTCGCGACGATGCCCGTCACCCCGAGCGGCAAGATCGATCGCAAGGCGCTCGCGTCCCTGGCCGCGACGGACGCCGATCCCGAGGGCGTAGAAGCCCGCGCGGGTGCAGCGGAGCGTCCCGCCACGCTGACGCGCGTCGAGACCGAGGTCGCGCGGATCTGGGAGGAGGTGCTCGGCGTCGCCGTCCATCGTGCGGACGCGGACTTCTTCGCGTTGGGCGGCAACTCGTTGCTCGCCGCACGGATCGGCGCGCGCATTCGCGCGAGCCTCGACGCCCGTCTCGACCTGAAGGCTCTCTTCGACGGCAGAACGCTCGGCGCGTGCGCACGCGCGGTCGAGGCGGCGTTCGGGAGCGCGGGCCCGGTCGCACGCCGCCATTCGCCCGGCGAGCCGTTCCCGATCCTGCCCGCGCAGGAGAGCCTTCTGTTCCTGGCCCGCCTCGGCGAGGCCGACAGGGCGTATCACGGCCGGATCGCGCTCGAGATCGAGGGCGCGATCGACGCGGACGCGCTCGCTCGCGCCTGGGACCGGCTGGTGCGACGTCACCAGGCCCTGAGAACACGGTTCGTCGCCTCGGGGGACTCCTTTCATCAGGAGCTCTGCGACCGCCCCGAGGCCCCCTTCGTCGCGCATCGCCGCGGCGAGCCCGACGGGCGCGGGCGCGCGCCGACGCTGGACGTGTTCGCCGGCGGCCTCTTCAGAGGTGACTGGTTCGAGGGCGAGGACGGGCGGTCGACGCTCGTCGTGAGCTTCCACCACGTCGTGCTGGACGCCTGGTCGCTCGGCATCATCGCCCGCGACCTCTCCGCCTTCTACGACCTCGAGCGCGGCGCGAGCCGCGACGAGCCGCCGCCTCCGGCGATCGGCTATCCGGATGCGGCGCTTTGGCTCGACGGTGGCGACGCGGACACACGCACGGGCGATCTCGCCTTCTGGAAGGCCACTCTCGACGGGCTCTCCGATGGTCTCGACCTGCCCACCGACTTCCCCCGTCCCGCGGTCGCGACCTTTCGCGGGGGCAGCGTCCCCCTGTCGATCTCCGCCGATCTGCTCCAGCGCGTCCGCACGCTCGCCGCCTCCCAAGGAGCGTCGACCTTCACCGTTCTCGCGAGCGCTCTCGTCCTGACGCTGTCGAAGCTCACAGGCAGCCGGGACGTCTGCCTGGGGACACCTGTCGCCGGGCGCGACCATCCGGACCTCGAGGGCGTGGTCGGCTACTTTCTTGATACCGTGGCGATCCGCTCGCGCTGGGAGGGGGACCCGCGCTTTTCGGACCTCCTCGCCCTCGTGCGCGGCGCGGCGCTGGACGCCTTCGCGCATCGCCGCACGCCGTTCCATCACGTCGTGCGGGAGCTCGGGCTCGTACCGGACCTCTCACGACACCCCGTCTTCCAGGTCATGCTGCTGCTCAACAACGTCGGGCTGGAAGAACTCCGCCTCGGAGACGCGCGCCTGCACTATCGCGAGGAGCCGCGCACGGGATCGAAGTTCGACCTCACGCTGAACCTCACCGAAACCTCGGAAGGGCTGATCGGCCTCGTCGAGTACGCGGCCGACCTCTTCCTCCCCGAGACGGCCGCCTGGCTGAGCCGCCTGTTCGTCTCGACGCTCGAGGCCGCCGTCACGAGGCCCGAGGCCCGGCTCTCCGAGCTGCGGCCCGATCTCGGATTTCCCGCGCACGGGACGCGCATATCGACGTCGCTGCAGGTCACGGGGACGCAGACCGTCGTGTCGCGCTTTCTCGACGTCGCGGCCCGACGGGCGTCGCGCAGGGCCGTCGTGGGACCGGACGGCGACGCGTGGACCTACGGAGAGCTGCGCGACGCCGCAGACCGGATTCGCACGGCGCTGATCGAACAGGGCCTCGGCCCCGGGGATCGCGTCGCCTTGCTGCTCGAGCACGACCGCGCGCTTCCGGCGGCGATCCTGGGCGCGCTTTGGGCGGGGGCGGTTTACGTGCCTCTCGATCCGGCCCATCCCGACGCGCGTCTCGCGGCCGTCGCTCGGCATGCCGGCGCCGCGCTCGTTCTGGCGAGCGGGAGCCTCGCCGCGCGCGCGACGGCGATCGCCGGGCTCACGGCTCCCGTCGTGTCCCTCGAGACGGCGCTCGCGTGCGAGGCGTCGTCCGTTCGCGTCGATCCGCGGCGGCCGGACAGCGTCACGTACATTCTCTATACGTCCGGAACCACGGGCTCGCCGAAAGGCGTCTTCCAGAACGACCGCAACGTCCTGCATCACGCGATCGGCTACGCCGCATCGATCGGCCTCGGAGAGGAGGACAGCGTCTCCCTGCTCGCGAGCTACGCGTTCGACGCAGCGGTGATGGATCTGTTCGGCGCCCTGCTCACCGGCGCCGAGCTGAGCCTCTACGATCTGCGGCGCGACGGGCTCGCCCCGATCGGCGACTGGCTCGCACGCGATCGCGTCTCCGTGCTGCACGTCACGCCAACGGTCTTTCGCGCGATCGCCGAGACGCTCGACGGCGAACCGATCGAGTCGGTGCGCGTCGTCGTTCTGGGAGGCGAGGAAGCGAGGTCGGACGATATCGAGCGCCTGAGGCGGCACTTCCGTCCGGACTGCCGCCTCGTCAACGGGCTCGGGCCGACGGAGTCGACGCTGGCTCTGCAGATGCATCTCGACGCGCGATCGGCGGTGGCTGCGGCGCGAATTCCGGTCGGCTTTCCGGTGCCGGGTACGGAGATACGGCTCCTCGACGAGGCCGGGGCGGAGAACGCGTTCGTCGGAGAGATCGAAATCTGCAGCCCTCATGTGGCGCTCGGATACTGGGGCGACCCGGAAGGAACGGCGCGCGGCTTCGGCGTGCGCGCGGACGGCCGACGAACCTACCGCACCGGAGATCTGGCGCGCCGCCTGCCCGATGGGGCGTACGAGTTCCTCGGCCGCAGAGACCGCCAGGCCAAGGTGAACGGCGTACGGGTCGAGCTCGCGGAGGTCGAGCGCGCGCTCGTCGCGTGTCCCGGCGTAGGGCAGGCCCGGGTCGTGCAGCGGGCGGGCCGCTCCGCACTGACGGCCTACGTCGCGCCCGAACGCCGGCGGTCCGCCTCGCGGCCGATCGGCCGAGGCGCCGGGGCTCCGGCGCTGAGCATCCTGTTCTTCGCCGACGGCCGCTCCGGCGACGGCGACGCGCGCTACGGCCTCTACCTGGAGGCCGCGCGGCGCGCCGATGCGCTGGGGCTGCACGCCGTCTGGACGCCGGAACGTCACTTTACCGAGGTGGCCGACGCGTTCCCCAATCCGTCCGTGCTGAACGCGGCCCTCGCCACGGTCACGGAACGGATCGGCCTTCGGGCAGGCAGCGTGGTGCTGCCGCTCCATCATCCGCTGCGCGTCGCCGAAGAATGGGCCGTCGTCGACAATCTTTCGTCCGGGCGGGTCGGCGTGTCGTTCGCACCGGGATGGGTGCCCGACGATTTCGTCTTCGCGCCGGACGATTACGGTCGGCGCCACGAGACGATGCTTCGTCTCGCCGACGAGGTCCGCAGGCTCTGGCGCGGCGAGGCCGTCCGCTACCGGTCAGGAACCGGGGCCGAGCGCGACTACCGGACGAGCCCACGCCCCGTGCAGCCGGATCTGCCCGTCTGGCTGACCGTGAGCCGTAATCCGGCCATGTTCGCGGAAGCGGGGCGCGCCGGCGCGAATGTGCTGACCTCCGTCCAGAATCAAACCTATCGCCAGCTCTCGGAGAACATCGCGGCCTACCGCACGGCCCGCGCCGAGGCGGGGCACGACCCCGATGCGGGGATCATCACGCTGATGATGCACTGCTTCGTCGCGCCCTCGGACGCGCACGCGCGCGCCACCGCGCGTCCCGCCCTGCGCCGATACATCGGCGCCCACACGGCGCTCCGGCGCCAGGTCGTGGAGACGCTGGGCATGACCCTGGAGGTCGACGGGGACGACGATCTCGATCGCCTGATCGACCTCAGCGTCGACCGCTACGTGGGCGAGCTGGCCTTCATCGGCTCGCCCGCCACCCTGACGACGCGCGCCACCGAGCTGTTCGAGATGGGCGTCGACGAGATCGCGGGCCTGATCGACTTCGGCATCGACGACGAGACGCTTCTCTCCAGCCTGTCGGAGCTGGGCGTTCTCGCCGATGCCTGTCGCGCCGGTTCGACGCCGCTCGCGCTCGCCGCGCGGCTGCGCGAGACGCTGCCCGCGGCGATGGTGCCGGCGGACATCGTCGTCCTCGGCGCCCTTCCCACCAACGCGAACGGGAAGATCGACGAGCGAGCGCTGCCGGAGCCCGACCCGGGGCCGGTCTCGCGAGCGGCCCCCGCCGACGCGATCGAGGAGCGACTGGTCGCCGTGTTCAGCCGGGTCCTCGGTCGGGACGCCGTCGGCGTGGAGGACAGCTTCTTCTCCCTCGGCGGTCACTCGCTCCTCGCCATGCGCCTCGTCCGATCGCTGCGCGACGAGCTCGGCCACGAGATCTCGCTCCGGACGGTCTTCGAACGTCCCTCGCCCAGAGCTCTCGCGAACTGGTTGCGTGCGGCAGCACCGGTCGCCGCGCGCGACGAGGTCGAGCCCGCGCCGCGCGGGCAGCCTCTGCCTCTGTCGTTCGGCCAGGAGCGGCTCTGGCTGCTGGACACGCTCGGGGAAACCCCGGCTGTTTACCACGTGGCGCTGTTCCTGCGCCTGGAGGGGGCCCTCGACGCGGACGCCCTGGAGGCGGCCTTCCACG
Organism: Salinarimonas sp.; assembly: GCF_040111675.1. Taxonomy (NCBI): domain Bacteria; kingdom Pseudomonadati; phylum Pseudomonadota; class Alphaproteobacteria; order Hyphomicrobiales; family Salinarimonadaceae; genus Salinarimonas; species Salinarimonas sp. Next base: position 4,218,760 of record NZ_CP157794.1, read on the forward strand.
GCCTCGCGCAGAGGCACGAGATCCTGCGCCAGCGGCTCGTCACCCTGGAGGGCGAGGACTTCCCCCGGCAGGTCTTCACGCCCGAGCCCGACGTTCCCCTCGTGCGCGTCGGCGTCGCCGACGAGACGGACGCCCGCGGGCTCGCCGCTCTCGTGATCGCTCGGCGCTTCGATTTCGAGCGAGAGCCGCCGCTCAGGGTGGTCCTCATGCAGGCCGCCGACGGCTGCGCCTATCTCCTGGTCGTCATGCACCACATCGTCTCCGACGCATGGTCGACAGCGATCATGGCGGAGGAGCTGCCACGGCTCTACGCCAGGGCTCTCGGAGAGCCGGCGACACTTCCGACGCTGCCCCTGCAATGCGCGGACTTCGCCGTGGCGGAGCGCGCGTTCCTCGACTCGGAGCGCGCGCAGGCGCAACTGGGCTACTGGTCGCGGAGCCTCGCCGGCGCGGACTTCGCGCCGGAGTTCCCCCTCGATCGTCCTCGCCCGCCCGCGGCCAGCGGGAACGGCGCGCACTACTCCCTTCGCCTTCCGAAGAGAACCACCGCGCGGGTGCGCGCGCTCGCGGCGCAGACGGGCTCGACCACGTTCGCCGTCGTGCTCGCCGCCCTCCAGGTCGTGCTGGCGCGCTGGAGCGGGCTGCGCGACTTCTGCATCGGCACCCCGGTCGCGGGGCGGCATCGGGCCGGCTCCGAGAAGCTCGTCGGATACTTCGCCAACACGCTCCCGCTGCGCGCACGGCTGTCCGAGACCGCCACGTTCGCCGAGGTGATCGACGCGGCGCGCGCCGCCTCGGTCGACGCCCTGGACAACCAAGACGTGCCGTTCGAGCGGATTGTCGACGCCGTGGGCGGCTACGGCGACCCGAGCCGGCATCCGCTGTTCCAGGTGGCTTTCACGCTCGACACGCCGCGCCTCACGGAGCTGTCACTCCCGGGGATCGTGGCCCGACGCCTGCCGCTCTGGACCGCCACGAGCAAGTTCGACATGGCCTTCCTGCTCGGCGAGCACGACGACGCCATCGTCGGCGTCGTCGAGTACGCGACCGACATCTACGCCGAATCCACGGTGGCGCGCGTGGCCGACGAGCTTCGTCGGCTTCTGGACGATCTCGATCCGGACGCCCGCGTCCTCGATGCGCGCCTCCCGGCTCCGCAGGCGCCGCGCGCCGATCGCGGCGCGCAGGCCGCCGAGCCCAGGATCGAGGAGAGGGTGCGGGCCGTTGCGGAGGCGACGCCGGACGCCGTGGCCATCGTGTCCGATGCGGGTGAGACGAGCTTCCGCGAGCTGACGACGCGCGCCCGCGCGGTGGCGGGGGCGCTGATCGCGGCGGGCGTCGAGCCGGGCGACGTGGTCGGCCTCGCCATGCGCCGCTCCGCCGATGTCGTCGTCGCGATGCTGGCGACGCTGGAGGCCGGCGCGAGCTACCTCCCGCTCGATCCGGACTATCCCCGCGAACGGCTTCGCCTGATGCTGGAGGACGCGCGCGCGAAGCTCGTCGTCGCGGACGAGGACGCGTCGGATCTCGACATCGAGGGGCGGACGCTGCTCTTCCCGGGTCTCGCCGACGCCGTGGTCGGTCCGCTGCCCGATGCGGGCCCGAAAGGCGGGGCCGAGGCCACGGCCTACGTCATGTTCACCTCCGGCTCGACGGGGCGCCCGAAGGCGGTCCTCGTGCCCCACCGGGCCGTCACGTCGCTCGCCGCGGACGCCGAGGTGCTGCGCCTCGGGAGCAGCGACACCGTCGCCGTGGCGGCCCCGCTCGGTTTCGACGCCTCGACGATCGAGATCTGGGGCGGGTTGCTGAACGGCGGGCGTCTCGCGCTCCTGCCCCCCGGCCCGTTCGATCCCGACGCTCTGCGGAAGTTCCTCGCCGATGCGAAGGTCACCGTACTGTGGCTGACGGCGGGCTTGCTGCGGGAGTTCCTGCGCGACGGCGCCGCGGGCTTCGAGGGCCTTCGCCTCCTGATATCGGGCGGCGACGTCTTTCCGACGTCCGGCCTCGCCGCTTTCATGGCCGCCCTCCCCGGCGTGACCTTCGCCAACGGCTACGGCCCTACGGAATGCACGACGTTCGCATCGATGCACGCCTTCGACGCGGCTCCCGACGGGGCGATCCCCATCGGTCGCGCCGTCGGCGGACGCACCGTGCAGCTCCTCGACGAGGCGATGCGGCCGACGCCGCTCGGCGAGATCGGCGAAGTCTGCATCGGCGGCGCGGGCCTCGCGCACGGCTATGCGTCGCAGCCGGGGATGACGGCCTCCCGCTTCGTGCCGGACCCCTCGGGCCCGCCTGGGGCGCGCGTCTATCGCACGGGCGACCTCGCACGCCGACGCGAGGACGGCGTTCTCGAGTTCGTCGGGCGGATGGACGATCAGGTCAAGATCCGGGGCTACCGGGTCGAGCCGGGGGAGATCGAGGCGGCTCTCGCCGACGCTGGATGGGGCGATCGCTGCGCGCTCGCGGTCCGGCGCTCCTCGGCCGGCGAAGCGTCGCTCGCCCTGTTCGTGGAGGCGCGCGACGCGAGCGGGGCGGTTTTTGCGGTCCGCGAGGCCCTGCGCGCGCGTCTCCCCGCCTTCATGATGCCGGACGTCGTCGAGGCGGTCCCCGCTTTTCCGCTCGATCCGAATGGAAAGATCGATCGGCGCGCGCTGCTCGAGCGCTCCAGAGGGCCCGCGAGCGGAGAGCGGGACGGAGACGATCCGCTTCGACGCGCCCTCGCGGAGATCTGGACGGATCTGCTCGGGGTCGCGAGCGTCGGCGACGATGCGGACTTCTTCGATCTCGGCGGGCATTCGCTTCTGGCGATGCGCCTGGCCACGCAGGTTCGTGCGCGACTCGGATGCGAGGTGCCCGTTCGGCTGATCTTCGAGGCGCGACGGCTCGCGCCGTACTGCGATCGGCTGCGTGCGCTGAAGGCCCGCGCCGGGTCCGAATCGCTCCCCCCGCTGCACTCACGGCCCGAATGGGCATCCACGCGGGCGCCTCTCTCGTTCGGCCAAGACCGATTGTGGACCCTCCAGCGCCTGGGGGCGGCGAACGAGGCCTACGTCGTCGTCGTCCGCCTGCATTGGGCGGGTCCGATCGACATTCGGGTCCTCACAGATGCGGTGCACGACCTCGTCCGCCGTCATCCGGTTCTGGCGAGCATCATCGTCGACCGCGGCGAGCGGTGGCAGGAGACGCTTCCGATCGACTCCGTTCGCGTGACGGTCCGCGAGACCGGCGGGCCGGGTGAGGACGAGAGCGGATCACACGTCTTCCAGCTCGACCGCGAGCCGCCTTTCCGGGTGACGCTCACGCCCTGCGACGACGGCTGGCTGCTCGAGCTCGTCGTCCATCACATCGCGATCGACGGTTGGTCGCTCGACATTCTTCTCCGCGAGCTTGGCGCGTTCTACGCCGCGCGGGCGAGCGGCCGGGAAGCCGCTCTTTCGCCGCTGCCGGTGTCGTACCGGGACTTCGCGGCTTGGCAGCGCGGCTGGCTGTCGGGTCCGGTTCTCGAGGAGCAGCTCGCCTATTGGCGCACCCGTCTGGCGGGCGCGCCGGGGACCCTGGCGCTGCCGACGGATCGGCCGCGCCCGGCCGTGCAGGACTATTCGGGAGCGAGCGTTCCGCTGGCGCTCGGGCCGGAGCTTTCGGCCGCGGTGCGGGCCCTCGCGCTGCGGGAGAACGCGACCGTCTTCATGGTGCTGCTGGCCGGCTTGCAGGCGCTCCTGGCGCGCTGGAGCGGCCAGTGGGACCTGTGCGTCGGGACGCCCGTGGCCAACCGCCGCGACGCGCGCCTCGAAGGCCTGATCGGGTTCTTCTCCAACACCGTCGCGCTGCGCGGCCGTCTCGCACCCGGCATGCGCTTCGTCGACCATCTGCGCGAGACCCGAGAGCGCGTCCTCGAAGCCTTCACGCATCAGGATCTCCCCTTCGAGCGCCTCGTGGAGGACATCCGCCCGGAACGCGACCCGGCCCGCCATCCGCTCTTCCAGGTCATGCTGGCGCAAAGGGACGTGATCGCGGCCCGATCGCCCGCCATCGAGGGCGTGCGCATCACTCCGAGGCCGCCCGAGGCGACGACCACCAAGTTCGACCTCACCCTGTTCGTGACCGACGCCGGGACGCAGCTGACGGGGCGGCTGGAATACGCCACGGCCCTGTTCGACCGTGAGACGGTGGAGCGCCTGTCGGAGGGGCTGACGGCGCTGCTCGGGGAGGCGGCGGCGCGGCCGGAGGCGCCGGTGGGCTCGCTGGCGGTGATGCCGGAGCGGGAGCGTCGGCGCGTGGTGGCGACGTTCAACGCCACGCGCGACGAGACGATCGAGACGGCGGTGCGGGTGGACGATCTCGTGCTGGCGCAGGCGCGGCGCAGCCCGGCGGCGACGGCGGTGCGCTGCGGGACGCGCAGCCTCGCCTATGCCGAGCTGGAAGAGGCCGCGCAGGCCCTGGCGGTGCGCCTCTCCCGGGCGGGGGTCGGCCGCGGGGCGGTGGTGGGCGTGTGCCTGGAGCGCTGCCTGGAGCTGCCAGCGGCGCTGCTCGGCATCCTGCGCGCGGGCGCCGCCTACCTGCCCCTCGACCCGGAGCTGCCGCCCGAGCGGCTGCGCTTCATGGCGCGGGACGCCGGCTGCGCGGCCGTGGTGACCACGCGCGCCCTCTCCGGGACCGCCCCCGAAGAGGCCGCCCGCCTGCTCCTCGACGAGCCGGAGAGCGATCCCCGCGCGCCCCGCCCCGCGGACGCGGGCGGCGGGCCGCTCGATCCCGCCTACGTGATCTACACGTCGGGCTCCACCGGACGCCCCAAGGGCGTCGTCGTCCCCCATGCCGGCCTGGCGAACTACCTCGCATGGGCCTGCCGGAGCTATCTCGAGGGCGCGCCGCACCGGGCGGAGGGCGCGCTCCTCCACGGCGCCTTCGCCTTCGACATGGCGGTCACGAGCCTGTTCCTGCCGCTGCTCGCCGGGCGGACCCTGTCGATCCTGCCGGCCGGAGCGGCGCTCGCCCGCCTGGAGGACGCCGCGGGGCCGCAGGGCTGGCCGGCCCTCCTCAAGCTGACCCCCTCCCATCTCGCGGCGCTGGCCGCCCATCCCGCGGCGTCCGACGGCACGGGACCCGAGATCCTCGTCGTCGGCGGCGAGGCGCTCCCCGCCGCCACCGTGCGCCAGGCGCTGGCGCGTTTCCCGCGCGCACGCCTCGTCAACGAGTACGGCCCGACCGAGACCGTCGTCGGCTGCGCGGTCTTCGAGGCGCGGGCCGACGCCGAGGACCCCGTCCCGATCGGGCGGCCGATCGCCAACATGCGCCTCTACGTGCTCGACGCGGGCGGGGAGCCGTGCCCGGTCGGGGTCGTGGGCGAGCTCCACATCGCCGGCGTGGGCCTGGCCCAGGGCTATCTCGGCCGTCCCGGACAGACCGCCGAGCGCTTCCTGCCGGACCCGTTCGGGCCCCCCGGCGGCCGCCTCTACCGCACCGGCGACCTGGCGCGCTGGCGCCGCGACGGCGCCCTCGACTATCTCGGGCGCAACGACGACCAGGTGAAGATCCGCGGCCATCGCATCGAGCTCGGCGAGGTCGAGGCCGCCCTCGCCGCCGCCCCCGGCGTGCGCGCCGCCGCCGTCGCCGCCCGCCCCGATCCCGCCGGCGCCACCCGCCTCGTCGGCTACCTCGTCGGGGAGACCGGAGCGGCCGCCCTCGACCGCGACGCCGTGCGCGACCACCTGCGCACGCGCCTGCCCCCCGCCATGATCCCCCCGATCCTCCACCCCGTCGACGCCCTCCCCCTCACGCCCAACGGAAAGCTCGACCGAAACGCACTCCCCGAGCCCGACGACGAGCCCACCCACGGCGCCGCCGCCTTCGAACCGCCCCTCGGCCCCGTCGAGGACACCCTCGCCGCCATCTGGCGCGACATCCTCCAGACCGACCGAATCGGACGCCACGACGACTTCTTCGCCCGCGGCGGCGATTCCATCCTCGCCCTGATGATCGTCTCCCGCGCGCATGCGGCCGGCATCGCCCTCGCGCCACATATGGTCTTCGAGAACCCGACGATCGCCGCGTTGGCGCAGGCGGCCGGAGACCACGAGACGGTGAGTGACGCGGCGATCGGCGAGGCGGACGAGAACGTGCCGCTCGCGCCTGTTCAGCGCTGGTTCGGCGCGCTCGACCTGCGCCATCCGGACCACTGGAACCTCTCGCTTCTCCTCTCGCCGCGGCGGCCTGTCTCGCCCGACGCGTTCACCGACGCCGTGGAGGGATTGCTCGCGCGTCATCCGGCGCTGACGGAGCGCTACGCGCTGGGAGGTGCGACGAACACTCCGTGTCAGGGGCGGCGGATCGAGCTGCGACGGGTGACGGACGAGGCTGCGCTCCACCGTGCGCTGGCCGATATGCATGCGGATCTCGCTCCGCGGGCGGGCCGCAATCTCTCCGCCTGCCTCTTCGACCTCGCGGACGGCACGCAGCGGATCGCATTGGTCGTCCATCATCTCGCCTGCGACGTCGTGAGCCTCGCCATTCTCAGGGACGAGCTGGAAGCCACGCTCGGCGATCAGGAGCGACCGCAGCCTTCGGAACGGGTTTCGTTCGCGGAATCCCGGCGGCGGCTCGTCCGCTGGGCCGCGAGCGATGCGGGCGACCGCGAAATCGCGTACTGGCGCGCGCGCCTGCCGAACGTCGCCACCCGCCTGCCTCGCGATCTCGTGGGATCCGACAACCTCAACCGCGACGTGGCCGTCGTCCGCTTCTCGCTGAACGAGCATCAAACGACTGCGCTTCGCAATTTGGGCGGGCAGCACGCGCAAGCCGTTCAGGTCGCCGCACTCTCACGCGCGCTCGGGGGATGGCTCGGAAGAGACGAGCTCGTCATCTCGATGGAAAGTCACGGTCGGCTCGGCCCGTTCGCCGACCTCGACCTCAGCCGGACCGTCGGCTGGTTCACCTCCATCTACCCGCTCGTCGTCGATGTTACCGGCGGCGGCGATCTCCTGGATCGCGTGCTCGAGCGTCTGCAGGAGCTTCCGGCGCAAGGAGCCGGCTACGCACCCGCTCGTTGGCTCCGGCCGGACGGCGAGACGATCGCGTTCTCCTCAGACGTCAGCTTCAACTATCTCGGCGTGCTGGACGGCTCCGGGTCGGGGCAAGGCCTGCTGGACGCGCTCGCCGATCCCAGCCCTACGCGCCACCGGGACGACCTGCGCCCGTTCGTGCTGGATGTGACCACCTACGTCCGCCACCGACGACTCACCGTCGTGCTCGGCTACTGCCGGAACCTTCACCTGCCGTCGACCATCGAACGCGTCGGCTCGAGCATGCAGAGCGCGCTCGACGCATTGCTGCGCGCGCCCACCCGCGGCGGGCTGCCGCACGAGATCGCCGGGCTTCGAGATCTCATCGACACCATAGAGCGAGGCTGATCCAATGCCGCAGAAGCCCCGCGTCGTCGACGTACTCCCGCTCACCGCGCTGCAGGAGGGCATCCTGCTTCAATGCAATTTGACGAGCAGGAAGGAGACCTATTGCAGCCAGATCGTCACACCGGTCCCGGACGACGGCCGACCCGAGATCTGGCGGGATGTCTTCGATGCGCTCGTCGCACGCCACGAGGCCCTCCGCAGCGCCTTCCACTGGCGGCGGGTCTCGCGCCCCGTCCAGACGATCCTCTCGGACGCCCGTGTGCCATTCTCGTTCCGCGATCTCTCCGACCTCCCGCCTCCGGAGGCCGAGCGTGCGGCGCGAGCGGCGTTCCGCGAGCATCTCCAGGAGGGCTTCGACCTGACCGAGCCGCCTCTCGTCAAGCTTCGGGCAGTGCGGGTCCAGCCGGGACGCCTGCTGCTCGGGCTGATGAGCCATCATCTCGCGGTGGACGGCTGGTCGACCGACGTCCTCACGGCCGAAGCAGCCGAAGCCTTCCGCTGCCTTTCGGAAGGACGTCCGATCCGCTTCTCCGCAGCGCCGCCGCCGCTGCTGCGAGCGACCCTGCCTCTGCGTCCTCCCCCGACCGAAGCCGCGCGGAACCTCGCCCGGCATCTCGAAGGTCTGGATCTGCCCACGCCGTTTCCGTTGCCGATGCGCGCTCACGCCGAGCCGGGCGAGAAGCGGCATGTGCGTCGACGCCTGCAGGGGCCGGCTCTCGAGACGCTACGCGCGTTCTGCCGCGCTCGAGGCGTCACCTTGGCAACGCTCGTGAACGGCGTCTGGGGCCTGACGCTCGCGCGGTTCGGCTTCACGTCGTCCAGCGTTCACGGGGTCGTGACCGCCGGTCGGCAGCCCGGCGCCGAAGCCGACCGGCTGGTCGGCATGTACGTCTCGTCCTTGCCGCTCCGGATCGACGTGGAGCAGAACCGCGGCGTCGCCGACTGGCTTCGCCAGCTCCAGCGCACATTCGCTCGCATGCGCGAGTGGGACGGCGTCGGATTGGCGGATATCCGCCGAGCTATCGGCGGCCACGCCAGGGGAGAGCTCTTCCAGACCATCGTCGTCGTGCAGAATCAGCGGCGAAGCGAGCGTGGCGGAGAGGGAGCGGACTGGCTGCGAGACGGCTTCGACTCGGAGGACACCCATTATCCGCTCGTCCTGACGGTCACGCCGGGCGAGGTCTTGTCGTTGCGGCTCGTGTACGATGCGCAGCGCCTCGCTGAGCCGGATGTGGACGATCTTCTGGCCGCGTTCACGGCGCTGCTCGGGGAGGCGGCGGCGCGGCCGGAGGCGCCGGTGGGCTCGCTGGCGGTGATGCCGGAGCGGGAGCGTCGGCGCGTGGTGGAGGCGTTCAACGCCACGCGCGACGAGACGATCGAGACGGCGGTGCGGGTGGACGATCTCGTGCTGGCGCAGGCGCGGCGCAGCCCGGCGGCGACGGCGGTGCGCTGCGGGACGCGCAGCCTCGCCTATGCCGAGCTGGAAGAGGCCGCGCAGGCCCTGGCGGTGCGCCTCTCCCGGGCGGGGGTCGGCCGCGGGGCGGTGGTGGGCGTGTGCCTGGAGCGCTGCCTGGAGCTGCCAGCGGCGCTGCTCGGCATCCTGCGCGCGGGCGCCGCCTACCTGCCCCTCGACCCGGAGCTGCCGCCCGAGCGGCTGCGCTTCATGGCGCGGGACGCCGGCTGCGCGGCCGTGGTGACCACGCGCGCCCTCTCCGGGACCGCCCCCGAAGAGGCCGCCCGCCTGCTCCTCGACGAGCCGGAGAGCGATCCCCGCGCGCCCCGCCCCGCGGACGCGGGCGGCGGGCCGCTCGATCCCGCCTACGTGATCTACACGTCGGGCTCCACCGGACGCCCCAAGGGCGTCGTCGTCCCCCATGCCGGCCTGGCGAACTACCTCGCATGGGCCTGCCGGAGCTATCTCGAGGGCGCGCCGCACCGGGCGGAGGGCGCGCTCCTCCACGGCGCCTTCGCCTTCGACATGGCGGTCACGAGCCTGTTCCTGCCGCTCCTCGCCGGGCGGACCCTGTCGATCCTGCCGGCCGGAGCGGCGCTCGCCCGCCTGGAGGACGCCGCGGGGCCGCAGGGCTGGCCGGCCCTCCTCAAGCTGACCCCCTCCCATCTCGCGGCGCTGGCCGCCCATCCCGAGGCGTCCGACGGCACGGGACCCGAGATCCTCGTCGTCGGCGGCGAGGCGCTCCCCGCCGCCACGGTGCGCCAGGCGCTGGCGCGCTTCCCGCGCGCACGCCTCGTCAACGAGTACGGCCCGACCGAGACCGTCGTCGGCTGCGCGGTCTTCGAGGCGCGGGCCGACGCCGAGGACCCCGTCCCGATCGGGCGGCCGATCGCCAACATGCGCCTCTACGTGCTCGACGCGGGCGGGGAGCCGTGCCCGGTCGGGGTCGTGGGCGAGCTCCACATCGCCGGCGTGGGCCTGGCCCAGGGCTATCTCGGCCGTCCCGGACAGACCGCCGAGCGCTTCCTGCCGGACCCGTTCGGGCCCCCCGGCGGCCGCCTCTACCGCACCGGCGACCTGGCGCGCTGGCGCCGCGACGGCGCCCTCGACTATCTCGGGCGCAACGACGACCAGGTGAAGATCCGCGGCCATCGCATCGAGCTCGGCGAGGTCGAGGCCGCCCTCGCCGCCGCCCCCGGCGTGCGCGCCGCCGCCGTCGCCGCCCGCCCCGATCCCGCCGGCGCCACCCGCCTCGTCGGCTACCTCGTCGGGGAGACCGGAGCGGCCGCCCTCGACCGCGACGCCGTGCGCGACCACCTGCGCACGCGCCTGCCCCCCGCCATGATCCCCCCGATCCTCCACCCCGTCGACGCCCTCCCCCTCACGCCCAACGGAAAGCTCGACCGAAACGCCCTCCCCGAGCCCGACGACGAGCCCACCCACGGCGCCGCCGCCTTCGAGCCGCCCCTCGGCCCCGTCGAGGACACCCTCGCCGCCATCTGGCGCGACATCCTCCAGACCGACCGAATCGGACGCCACGACGACTTCTTCGCCCGCGGCGGACATTCGCTCCTGGCGATGAGGCTCGCGGCGGCGATCACGCGCGTCCTGGACGCGGATCTCCCCCTGGCCGCCCTGTTCGAGGCTCCGACGCTCGCAGACCTCGCCGAGCGGGTGGCCGCGGCGCGCGGCGCGGAGCGGCTCGCGCCGATCCTGCCCCGGCCGAGCCGCGACCCGGCGCCGCTGTCCTTCGCCCAGGAGCGGCTCTGGTTCCTCGAGCAGCTGTCGGGAGCGGGCGGCGCCTACAACGTTCCCCTCGCGCTGCGCCTGGAGGGCGCGCTCGACCGCGCGGCCCTGCGCGGCGCCATGACCGCGTTGGCGCAACGCCACGAGATCCTGCGCACGCGCTATCGCGAGGGTGGGGGGCGGCCCGTTCAGATCGTCGACCCGCAGGCCGCCATCCCCCTCGTCGAGCATGACCTGCGCAGCCTGGACGAGCCCGCGCGGGAGCGCGCGCGCATCGACGCCATGCGCCGGGAAGCCGAGACACCCTTCGACCTCACCGCCGGCCTGCCGGCGCGCGCGGCGCTGCTGCGCCTCGACGAGCAGGACCACGTCCTGCTCGTCACCCTCCATCACGTCGCATCGGACGCCTGGTCGCTGAACGTCCTGGTCCGCGAGTTCGGCGCGATCTACACGGCCCTGGCGCGCGGCGAGCCGGCCACGCTGCCCGCCCTGCCGATCCAGTACGCCGACTACGCGCTCTGGCAGCGCGAACGGCTCGACGGCCCGACGCTCCAGCGCCAGCTCGCATGGTGGACACAGCGGCTCCAGAACGCCCCCGGCCTCACCCTGCCTACGGACAGGCCCCACCCGCCACGGTTCGACCCGACCGGTGCGCGGCTGGCCTTCACCCTGCCCGAGCCCGCGACGCGCGCGCTGAAGCGGCTGGCGCACGAGGAGGGCGCCACCCTCTTCATGGCGCTGCTGAGCGGGCTCTCGGTGCTGCTCGGGCGCCATGCCGGCCAGGAGGACGTGGTGATCGGCAGCCCGGTGGCCAATCGCAGCCGGCCGGAGACGGCCGGCCTGATCGGGCCGCTCCTCAACACCCTGGCCCTGCGCACCCGCTTCAGCGGCCGCACGAGCTTCCGCGACCTGCTGCGTCGGGTCCGCCGCGAGACCCTCGACGCCTACGCCAACATGGACCTCCCCTTCGAGCAGCTGGTCGAGGCGCTGGCGCCCGAGCGCCGAACCGATCGCCATCCCGTTTTCCAGGCGATGCTCTCGCTGGAGCAGCCGAGCGAGACGCAGGCGCTGCCGGGCCTGCGCAGCCGGTTCCTGGCGCAGCCGAGGATCACCACCAAGTTCGACCTCACCCTGTTCGTGACCGACGCCGGGACGCAGCTGACGGGGCGGCTGGAATACGCCACGGCCCTGTTCGACCGTGAGACGGTGGAGCGCCTGTCGGAGGGGCTGACGGCGCTGCTCGGGGAGGCGGCGGCGCGGCCGGAGGCGCCGGTGGGCTCGCTGGCGGTGATGCCGGAGCAGGAGCGTCGGCGCGTGGTGGCGACGTTCAACGCCACGCGCGACGAGACGATCGAGACGGCGGTGCGGGTGGACGATCTCGTGCTGGCGCAGGCGCGGCGCAGCCCGGCGGCGACGGCGGTGCGCTGCGGGACGCGCAGCCTCGCCTATGCCGAGCTGGAAGAGGCCGCGCAGGCCCTGGCGGTGCGCCTCTCCCGGGCGGGGGTCGGCCGCGGGGCGGTGGTGGGCGTGTGCCTGGAGCGCTGCCTGGAGCTGCCAGCGGCGCTGCTCGGCATCCTGCGCGCGGGCGCCGCCTACCTGCCCCTCGACCCGGAGCTGCCGCCCGAGCGGCTGCGCTTCATGGCGCGGGACGCCGGCTGCGCGGCCGTGGTGACCACGCGCGCCCTCTCCGGGACCGCCCCGGAAGAGGGCGCCCGCCTGCTCCTCGACGAGCCGGAGAGCGATCCCCGCGCGCCCCGCCCCGCGGACGCGGGCGGCGGGCCGCTCGATCCCGCCTACGTGATCTACACGTCGGGCTCCACCGGACGCCCCAAGGGCGTCGTCGTCCCTCATGCCGGCGTCGTCAACCGCCTCGTCTGGATGCAGCGCCAGTACGGCCTCGGTCCCCACGACCGCGTCCTGCAGAAGACGCCCCTCGGCTTCGACGTCTCGGTATGGGAGCTCTTCGCCCCGCTGATCGCCGGCGCCGAGCTGGTGATGGCGCGCCCGGGCGGGCATCGCGACCCGGGCTACCTCGCCGAGGAGATCGCGCGCTCCGGCGTCACCGTCCTGCATTTCGTGCCCTCGATGCTGCGCCAGTACGCGGCCACGGCGCCGGCCCGCGACGGCGTGCGCCTGGTCGTCGCCTCGGGCGAGGCGCTCGGCGCCGACCAGCCCGCCGCCGCCGCGCGCTGCTTCCCGAACGCGGCCGTGCACAACCTCTACGGCCCGACGGAGGCCTCGATCGAGGTGAGCTGGTGGGCGTGCGACCCGGCTGCGACGGACCCCGTCCCGATCGGGCGGCCGATCGCCAACATGCGCCTCTACGTGCTCGACGCGGGCGGGGAGCCGTGCCCGGTCGGGGTCGTGGGCGAGCTCCACATCGCCGGCGTGGGCCTGGCCCAGGGCTATCTCGGCCGTCCCGGACAGACCGCCGAGCGCTTCCTGCCGGACCCGTTCGGGCCCCCCGGCGGCCGCCTCTACCGCACCGGCGACCTGGCGCGCTGGCGCCGCGACGGCGCCCTCGACTATCTCGGGCGCAACGACGACCAGGTGAAGATCCGCGGCCATCGCATCGAGCTCGGCGAGGTCGAGGCCGCCCTCGCCGCCGCCCCCGGCGTGCGCGCCGCCGCCGTCGCCGCCCGCCCCGATCCCGCCGGCGCCACCCGCCTCGTCGGCTACCTCGTCGGGGAGACCGGAGCGGCCGCCCTCGACCGCGACGCCGTGCGCGACCACCTGCGCACGCGCCTGCCCCCCGCCATGATCCCCCCGATCCTCCACCCCGTCGACGCCCTCCCCCTCACGCCCAACGGAAAGCTCGACCGAAACGCACTCCCCGAGCCCGACGACGAGCCCACCCACGGCGCCGCCGCCTGCGAGCCGCCCCTCGGCCCCGTCGAGGACACCCTCGCCGCCATCTGGCGCGACATCCTCCAGACCGACCGAATCGGACGCCACGACGACTTCTTCGCCCGCGGCGGACATTCGCTCCTGGCGATGAGGCTCGCGGCGGCGATCACGCGCGTCCTGGACGCGGATCTCCCCCTGGCCGCCCTGTTCGAGGCTCCGACGCTCGCGGGCCTCGCCGAGCGGGTGGCCGCGGCGCGCGGCGCGGAGCGGCTCGCGCCGATCCTGCCCCGGCCGAGCCGCGACCCGGCGCCGCTGTCCTTCGCCCAGGAGCGGCTCTGGTTCCTCGAGCAGCTGTCGGGAGCGGGCGGCGCCTACAACGTTCCCCTCGCGCTGCGCCTGGAGGGCGCGCTCGACCGCGCGGCCCTGCGCGGCGCCATGACCGCGTTGGCGCAACGCCACGAGATCCTGCGCACGCGCTATCGCGAGGGTGGGGGGCGGCCCGTTCAGATCGTCGACCCGCAGGCCGCCATCCCCCTCGTCGAGCATGACCTGCGCAGCCTGGACGAGCCCGCGCGGGAGCGCGCGCGCATCGACGCCATGCGCCGGGAAGCCGAGACACCCTTCGACCTCACCGCCGGCCTGCCGGCGCGCGCGGCGCTGCTGCGCCTCGACGAGCAGGACCACGTCCTGCTCGTCACCCTCCATCACGTCGCATCGGACGCCTGGTCGCTGAACGTCCTGGTCCGCGAGTTCGGCGCGATCTACACGGCCCTGGCGCGCGGCGAGCCGGCCACGCTGCCCGCCCTGCCGATCCAGTACGCCGACTACGCGCTCTGGCAGCGCGAACGGCTCGACGGCCCGACGCTCCAGCGCCAGCTCGCATGGTGGACACAGCGGCTCCAGAACGCCCCCGGCCTCACCCTGCCTACGGACAGGCCCCACCCGCCACGGTTCGACCCGACCGGTGCGCGGCTGGCCTTCACCCTGCCCGAGCCCGCGACGCGCGCGCTGAAGCGGCTGGCGCACGAGGAGGGCGCCACCCTCTTCATGGCGCTGCTGAGCGGGCTCTCGGTGCTGCTCGGGCGCCATGCCGGCCAGGAGGACGTGGTGATCGGCAGCCCGGTGGCCAATCGCAGCCGGCCGGAGACGGCCGGCCTGATCGGGCCGCTCCTCAACACCCTGGCCCTGCGCACCCGCTTCAGCGGCCGCACGAGCTTCCGCGACCTGCTGCGTCGGGTCCGCCGCGAGACCCTCGACGCCTACGCCAACATGGACCTCCCCTTCGAGCAGCTGGTCGAGGCGCTGGCGCCCGAGCGCCGAACCGATCGCCATCCCGTTTTCCAGGCGATGCTCTCGCTGGAGCAGCCGAGCGAGACGCAGGCGCTGCCGGGCCTGCGCAGCCGGTTCCTGGCGCAGCCGAGGATCACCACCAAGTTCGACCTCACCCTGTTCGTGACCGACGCCGGGACGCAGCTGACGGGGCGGCTGGAATACGCCACGGCCCTGTTCGACCGTGAGACGGTGGAGCGCCTGTCGGAGGGGCTGACGGCGCTGCTCGGGGAGGCGGCGGCGCGGCCGGAGGCGCCGGTGGGCTCGCTGGCGGTGATGCCGGAGCGGGAGCGTCGGCGCGTGGTGGCGACGTTCAACGCCACGCGCGACGAGACGATCGAGACGGCGGTGCGGGTGGACGATCTCGTGCTGGCGCAGGCGCGGCGCAGCCCGGCGGCGACGGCGGTGCGCTGCGGGACGCGCAGCCTCGCCTATGCCGAGCTGGAAGAGGCCGCGCAGGCCCTGGCGGTGCGCCTCTCCCGGGCGGGGGTCGGCCGCGGGGCGGTGGTGGGCGTGTGCCTGGAGCGCTGCCTGGAGCTGCCAGCGGCGCTGCTCGGCATCCTGCGCGCGGGCGCCGCCTACCTGCCCCTCGACCCGGAGCTGCCGCCCGAGCGGCTGCGCTTCATGGCGCGGGACGCCGGCTGCGCGGCCGTGGTGACCACGCGCGCCCTCTCCGGGACCGCCCCCGAAGAGGCCGCCCGCCTGCTCCTCGACGAGCCGGAGAGCGATCCCCGCGCGCCCCGCCCCGCGGACGCGGGCGGCGGGCCGCTCGATCCCGCCTACGTGATCTACACGTCGGGCTCCACCGGACGCCCCAAGGGCGTCGTCGTCCCCCATGCCGGCCTGGCGAACTACCTCGCATGGGCCTGCCGGAGCTATCTCGAGGGCGCGCCGCACCGGGCGGAGGGCGCGCTCCTCCACGGCGCCTTCGCCTTCGACATGGCGGTCACGAGCCTGTTCCTGCCGCTGCTCGCCGGGCGGACCCTGTCGATCCTGCCGGCCGGAGCGGCGCTCGCCCGCCTGGAGGACGCCGCGGGGCCGCAGGGCTGGCCGGCCCTCCTCAAGCTGACCCCCTCCCATCTCGCGGCGCTGGCCGCCCATCCCGCGGCGTCCGACGGCACGGGACCCGAGATCCTCGTCGTCGGCGGCGAGGCGCTCCCCGCCGCCACCGTGCGCCAGGCGCTGGCGCGTTTCCCGCGCGCACGCCTCGTCAACGAGTACGGCCCGACCGAGACCGTCGTCGGCTGCGCGGTCTTCGAGGCGCGGGCCGACGCCGAGGACCCCGTCCCGATCGGGCGGCCGATCGCCAACATGCGCCTCTACGTGCTCGACGCGGGCGGGGAGCCGTGCCCGGTCGGGGTCGTGGGCGAGCTCCACATCGCCGGCGTGGGCCTGGCCCAGGGCTATCTCGGCCGTCCCGGACAGACCGCCGAGCGCTTCCTGCCGGACCCGTTCGGGCCCCCCGGCGGCCGCCTCTACCGCACCGGCGACCTGGCGCGCTGGCGCCGCGACGGCGCCCTCGACTATCTCGGGCGCAACGACGACCAGGTGAAGATCCGCGGCCATCGCATCGAGCTCGGCGAGGTCGAGGCCGCCCTCGCCGCCGCCCCCGGCGTGCGCGCCGCCGCCGTCGCCGCCCGCCCCGATCCCGCCGGCGCCACCCGCCTCGTCGGCTACCTCGTCGGGGAGACCGGAGCGGCCGCCCTCGACCGCGACGCCGTGCGCGACCACCTGCGCACGCGCCTGCCCCCCGCCATGATCCCCCCGATCCTCCACCCCGTCGACGCCCTCCCCCTCACGCCCAACGGAAAGCTCGACCGAAACGCACTCCCCGAGCCCGACGACGAGCCCACCCACGGCGCCGCCGCCTTCGAACCGCCCCTCGGCCCCGTCGAGGACACCCTCGCCGCCATCTGGCGCGACATCCTCCAGACCGACCGAATCGGACGCCACGACGACT